>JAJDVW010000105.1 GCA_022825925.1 Pseudomonadales bacterium
GTCGCGTCTCAGCGGCGCGGCCCCGCCGGCGGCAGGGGCTGGAAGTCGCCGCCCCGCACCATGGCCCACGCCGGTTCGCGATGGACGGACCCATCCGGGCCGAGCCCGAGCACACCCGACGCTCCCATGATCCGATGCTCCGGGGAAGCCGCCAGCCAGCGCAGCCGGTTCACGATCCGAAAGGCGTCGACACCGAAGGCGAACAGGGATTCCGCGGTCCCGGTCACCCCCGGGAACGGGTCCTGCAACGCCGCCTTGAGCGAGGAGGGATAGAGGCGCCAGGGCAGGTCGCAGACGCGCATGCCCTCCAGGGCGCGAGCGCCGTCACGCAGCACCTGCGACGAACCGTATACCGGCAGGTCCGCCGCGTAGTGGAAGCGCAGCGCCGCCGCCAGGGAGTTCGCGTGGTCACCGTCGAGCAGGGCCACCACGGCGCCCACGTCCGCCCGACGGCGCGCCGTGAACGCAAGCTTCACGCCGGGGAAGAGCCTCGCGAGCGCCGTCTGCCTGGCCTGGCTTTCCTCGATGGCGAGCGCTTCGCCCACGACGTTCGTGACTTCCCTGACGTCCGGGAACACGCCCACGTCCACGAGTTCCACGTCGTCCGGCAAGTTCGTCCGGAGCGCGACCGCGGCCCGTTCGGACCAGTCGGCCCGCGTCCGGAACACGACGACCCGCCGCCGGCCGTCCACGCCCATGCGGCGCGCCAGCGCGCGGCCCTCGTCCTCGACGGCCAGGGCGAACTGGACGAGCCGGGGAGCCGCCGCACCGGACGCCCGCGGCGCGATCGTGTTCAGCGTCACGGTCGGCAGGATCGGATCGAGGTCCCACATCCGCGCCACGTTCTCCTTGGACAACGGTCCGACGATCGCCTCGGCGCCGCTGGCCAGCGCCTCTTCGTAGAGCGCATCGAGGGGTGCGGAACCGGTGTCGTAAAGCAGGACCGATGGCGCCGCCCCTGCCCCACCGTCCTGGTCCCGGCCGGAGTTGCCGTGAAAGTAACCGGCCAGGAACCCGTCGCGCACCGACTCCCCGGCATTGGCGAAGCGCCCCGACAGCGGCAGGAGCAGGGCGATGCGCCCGGGACCCGGCTCGTCCAGGCCGGGCGGCCGGACCAGCGCCGCCGGATGGTCCGGGTGTCCCTGCCGCCACCCGGCCCAGAGGGTGCGCTGCCGGGCCGGCGTCAGGGCCTGGTTGTAGGTCTGCAGGAACCGCCACCAGGCTCGCTCCGCCACGGTGACCGCCCGACTCCCCAGGTCCGCCAGCCGGTAACCCTCCACCCGCGTGCCGTGGCGCCAGAGCGCGCGGCCGAGCGCCGGGACATCGGCCCCGGCGCGGGCTTCGAAGGCGACGAGGGTCGCCGCCGCGCCCGCGTGGTCGCCCCGGGCCGCCGCCATGTCGGCACGGAGCACGGCGAAACGCAGGTGCCCGGCCCCGGAAGCCCCGAGGCCACGCAGCGTCTCGGCGACCGCGTCGACGTCTCCGCGCCCGAACGCGAGCCCCGCGTCGAGAAGCGTGAGCTCGAGGCGCTCCTCGCCGCCGGACGGCACCCCCAGGCCAAGCGCGGCGAGTCCGTCCCGGACGCCCTCGGCGGCCGTGACGTCGCCCGCTTCAAGAAGCGCCCAGGCGTGCCGGATGCGAAGCGCCCGCTCCTCCGCCAGGGCCGCCGGGTCCTGGACGGGAGGTTCGACCGCGACCGGCGCGGCGCGCGTCGGGTCGCGACCCACGTCGGTGCCGGACTGACAGCCGGCCGCGACGGCGAGGGTCAGCACCGCGAGCATGGCCCGCGTGAAGCACAAGCGCGGCTTCGCGTAGGCTTGCGCCCGTCTGCCGTTCCAGATGGGCCGTGTCATGACAACCTCGAGGAGCACCGGAACCCTGTACGTGGTGGCCACGCCCATTGGAAACCTGGAGGACCTCACCGCGCGAGCGGCAAACGTCCTCAAAGCGGTTGAGACAGTGGCCTGCGAAGATACCAGACGGTGCCGCATCCTGTTGCGGCACATCGACGCCTCCCCCGCCGAACTCCTGAGCCTGCACGACCAGAACGAGGCGCCCGCGGCGAGGCGGGTCATGCGGCGGCTGTCCGAAGGAACGGACGTGGCGCTCGTCTCCGACGCCGGTACGCCCCGGCTATCCGATCCTGGCTTCGAACTCGTCCGGGCCGCGCACGACGCGCGGATCACGGTCAGCCCCGTCCCCGGGCCCAGCGCGCTCACCGCCGCGCTGTCGGCGTCACCCCTGCCGGCGGCGCCGTGCACGTTCGAGGGCTTCCTGCCGGCCAGGAAGGGGCCGCGCCGACAGGCGCTGACGAGGCTCCTGCAGCGACCGGAGACGACCGTGTTCTTCGAGGCCCCGCACCGCCTCGCCGGGACGCTCGCCGACCTCGAGGATCTTGGCGCCGGGGAGCGCCGGATCACCGTCTGCCGGGAGATGACCAAGGCCTTCGAGACGATCGTCCATGGGCCGGTCGCGGCGGCGCTGACGCACGTCGGCCCCTTGCGGGGCGAGTTCGTGTGTGTCCTCGAAGGGTCGCGGGAGCCGCCGCCTTCCGACGCGGAGACCCTGCTCGAACTCCTCCTCGAGGAACTGCCGCCAGGACGCGCGGCCAGGCTTGCGGCGCGCGCGACCGGCGAGTCCCGCACGGCGCTCTACCGCCTGGCGACGGGTCGCCGTGGTATGGTGGCAACGCGAGCCGGCCAGGCAGCCGCCGTCTCCGGGGACACGTCCCCGGGGCAGGAGGAAAGTCCGGGCTCCACGGAACAGGGCGCCAGGTAATCCCTGGGGGGCGCGAGCCCACGGAAAGTGCAACAGAGAGCAGACCGCCGCGGCGCATCGCCCACGGGCGAGACGTTGCCGCGGCAAGGGTGAAAGGGTGCGGTAAGAGCGCACCGCGCACGACGGTAACGTCGGCGGCTAGGCAAACCCCGCCCGGAGCAAGGCCAAATAGGAATCCGCAGGGCGTGTTCCGCGCCGGATTCGGGTAGGCCGCAAGAGGCGGCCGGCGACGGCCGTCCCGCAGATGAATGGCTGCCCGCGCCACCGCCTCGGCGGCCGGCGTCGACAGAACCCGGCTTATCGGCCGGCTCGCCCCGACACCGCCCCTCGTCCGGCGGTCTTCCCCGGCGTGAGCGCGCTGAGAGCGCGCCGAAATACCGGTTGACACCCTCCACGGCCCTTTTATAGTAGCCCCAAGTGGGAAATAGTGGGTGAATGTGGGTGAAATTGTCAGATCGTGGCAATCCCACCCGATCAGGCCATGTTCCGCGGCATCAACAGCGTGACGCTCGACGCGAAGGGCCGGATGGCCCTGCCCGCACGCCATCGCGAGGCGATCCGCGCCCGCTCGGCGGGCCGGCTGGTCACCACGATCGACCGCTTCGACCCGAGCCTGCTGATCTACCCCCTGCCCGACTGGGAGGCGCTCCAGGCCAGGCTGCAGAAGATGGCGAACATGCACGCGCCGGTGCGCATTCTGCAACGGCTGCTGATCGGCCACGCGACCGACATGGAGCTCGACGCCAACGGGCGCGTCCTGTTGCCGCAGATGCTGCGGGAACACGCACGGCTCGAACGGAAGCTGGTCGTCGTCGGCCAGGGCAACAAGATCGAAATCTGGAGCGAGGGCAATTGGCAGGAGCGGATGGAGAACTGGCTCGGCGAGGACCTCGAGAGCGCTCTCGAACAGGTCGGCGACATCGAGGGCCTTTCGATCTAGACCGTGAGCCGACCGAACGCACCGCGCGGAGGATCGAGCCTGCATGCGTCACGTCCCGGTGTTGCTCGAGGAGACGGTGGCGGCCGTGGCCGTCGCCCGCGACGGGACGTTCGTTGATGCGACCTACGGCGACGGGGGTCATAGCCGCCGGCTGCTCGAGCACCTCGGGCCGGCGGCGCGTCTGCTCGTCCTGGACCGCGACGAAGACGCCGTCGCGGACGGCCGGGAGCTGGCCGCCCGCGACCCCAGGGTTCGGGTCCGCCAGGCCCCGTTCTCCCGCATCGGCGACGTGGCGCGGGACGAGCGGCTGCCGTCCCTGAACGGCGTCGTCATGGACATCGGCGTCTCCTCCCGCCAGATCGACACGGCCGAGCGCGGCTTCAGCTTCCTCCGCGACGGGCCCCTCGACATGCGCATGGACCGCGGGCAGGGGGTCACGGCGGCGCAGTGGCTGAACTCGGCCGACGTGCCCGAGCTGGCCGAAGTCTTCCGCCGCTACGGCGAGGAACCGGAGGCCAGGCGCATCGCCCGCGCGGTGGTCGCGCGGCGGCCGCTCGAGCGGACCGGGGACCTGGTCGCCGCGATCGAGACCGTGCGACCCGGCCCGCGCGACGGCTCCCATTCCGCGACCCGCGTCTTCCAGGCGGTCCGCATCCACGTCAACGACGAACTCGACGAACTCGACACCGGCCTGGACGCCGCCTTCGCCGCGTTGGCTACGGGCGGTCGTCTCGCCGTCATCACGTTCCACAGTCTCGAGCACCGCATGGTGCGCCGACGTTTCCGTGGCTGGAGCCAGGGCGAGCCCCTGCCCCGCCGCCTGCCCACCCGCGACCCCGCGCGCGGCAGCGCCCGCATGATCGTCCGCCGCGCGCGCCCCTCCGCCGCCGAGGTCGCCGCCAACCCCCGCGCGCGCAGCGCCATGCTGCAGGTCGTCGAGAAGACCGGGGCCACGGGATCATGACGGTCGAGTTCGCGAACGTCCTGCGCCGGTGGGCCTTGGTCTTCGCCATCTGCGCCGGCGCCGCCGCGTCCGGCATCCAGGTGGCCTCGCATGCCCAGGAAACGCGCGGCTCCTTCGTCCGGTTGACCAAAGTGCAGCAGCAGCGCGACGCCCTGCTCGCGGAGTACAGCCGCCTGCTTCTCGAGCGGGCCACCCTGTCGAGCTATCGGCACGTCGGCGAGACGGCCCGCGCACGCCTGTCGATGCGCTTCCCCGAGGACGTGACCACGGTGGTGCGGCGATGAGCTGGCGCCACAAGCTGTTTGCCGGACTGTTCGTGGCGGGGGCCGTGGCCCTGATCGCGCGGGTCGGGCACCTGGCCGTAGCCGAGCGCGACTTCCTGAAGAAGCAGGGCGAGGCCCGCGCGGTGCGGGTGGTGCCCATCCCGGTGCATCGGGGCATCATCTACGACCGCCACGGCGAGCCGCTCGCCGTCAGCACACCCGTCTACTCGGTCTGGACGGACCCGGGGTGGACGCCGATTCCCGCCGCGCGCTACGCGGAGCTCGCCGCGGCGCTGGAACTTCCCGCCGGCCGCGTGTCGCGCCTGCTCGAACGCAACGCCGGCAGCCGCTTCGCCTACCTGAAGCGGCACGTCGACCCGGCCACCGCGGAGCGCGTCCGCGCGCTCGACATCGCCGGCGTCCGGTTCCGGCGGGAATACCGGAGGTTCTATCCCGCCGCGGAAACGACCGCCCACGTGGTCGGCATGACCAACATCGACGACGCCGGTCAGGAAGGGGTCGAGCTGGTGCTCGACGCCTTCCTGCGGGGCGCGCCCGGCGAGAAACGCGTGCTGCGCGACCGCAACGGACGCGCGGTGAAGGACCTGGCCTATCTGCGCGCTCCGGAGTTCGGCAAGGACGTGATGCTGAGCCTCGATCTCAGGCTGCAGTTCTTCGCCTACAAGGAGCTGAAGTCGGCCGTCGAGCACAACCGGGCGAAGTCCGGCGCCCTGGTGATGCTGGACGTCGCCACCGGCGAGGTGCTGGCGATGGCCAACCAGCCGTCGTACAACCCCAACAACCCCGTCGACCGCGGCTCACCGGGCATGCGCAACCGCGCCGTCACGGACACCTACGAGCCCGGCTCGACGATCAAGCCCCTGTCCGTGCTGGCCGCCCTCGAGAGCGGCCGCTACTTCCCGGACACGCCGGTGGACACCGCGCCCGGCTACGTCCGCATCGGGAGCAAGCTCATCGAGGACCCGAGCAACCGCGGGCTCCTGACCCTCGCCGAGGTGCTGGCGAAGTCGAGCCAGGTCGGGATGACCAAGGTCGCGCTGGATCTCCCCGAGCACGCGATCTTCGACGTCGCCGCGCGTGCCGGACTCGGCGAGGTCCCCGGCACGCACCTGCCCGGGGAGACGGTGGGCGTCTTCACGTCCCGCGACCTCGACAAGGACATCGGACGCGCCACCCTGGCGTTCGGCTACGGCCTGACGGTCACGCCCCTGCAACTCGCGCGCACCTACCTGACCCTCGCCACCGGGGGCGTGCGCCGGCCGGTCAGCGTCATCCGCGACGCGCCGGCACCGGCCAGCGAGCGCGTCTTCGACGCGCGTGACGTACGCGACCTGTCGCGCATGATGGAGCGGGTCGCCACCACCCAGGGCACCGCTCCCCTCGCACGCGTCGCCGGCTACCGGGTCGTCGGCAAGACCGGCACCACGCGCAAGGTGTCGCCGATCGGCTACGACGAGTCGCGGCACGTCGCGCTGTTCGCGGGCTATGCCCCCGCGCACCGGCCCAGGATCGTCTTGGTCGTCGTCATCGACGAACCGGCGGCCGGCGCGGTCGCGGGCGGGAGCGTGGCGGCCCCGGTCTTTTCCCGGGTCGTGACGCGCGCACTGCGCATCCTCGGCGTGGCCCCCGAGGGGTCACGCGCCATCGCGGGAGCGGCGCCGCGACGCGACGCCCCACACGACTCGCCACAAGACTCTCCACAAGACTCTCCACAAGAAAAGGCGCGACCGCAACCGAACCCCGTCGCCGTCCCGCGGACGCTCGCGTGAACCGGGGCAAGTCCCTCCAGCAACTGTGCGGCGCCGGCGGCGACACCGTCGTGACCGGCCTCGCCGTCGACTCCCGGCGCGTGACGCCGGGCGACCTGTTCCTGGCGCGCGCGGGCTCGCTGCACGACGCACACGACCACGTCCCGGAAGCCGTGGCCCGCGGCGCGGTGGCCGTCTGCTCCGAGAGGCCGGTCGGGGCCGGCGTGCCCAACGTGGTGTTGCCCGAACTGCGGACGCGGCTCGGGGCCATCGCCGCCCGCTTCCATGACGACCCGAGCGCCCGGCTCGAGTGCATCGGCGTGACCGGCACGAACGGCAAGACCTCGATCGCGTGGCTGTGCGCGGCGACCCTGGACGAGGCGGCCTTCGTGGGGACCCTGGGCTGGGGGCCGCCGCCGCACCTCTGCCCCACCGCGCTCACCACGGAGGATCCCGTGGTCCTGCAGCGGCGTCTGCGGCGCCTGTTGGACCGCGGAGTGAGGCGCGTCGCGATGGAGGCGAGTTCCCACGCGCTCGACCAGGGACGCGTGGCGGACGTGCGGTTCGACATCGCCGTGCTCTCCAACCTGACCCGCGACCACCTCGACTACCACGGCACGATGGAGCGCTATGCCAACGCGAAGCGGAAACTGTTCGAGACCGCCTCGCTGAGCGCGGCGGTCGTCAACGTGGACGACGCGCTCGGACGGGACCTCGCCGAGCAGCCCGCCGTCGAGACCGTCACCTACGGCACGGCCGCCGACGCGGCCGTGTCCTGGTCCGACCTCGCATGGCGTCCCGACGGGATCGAAGGCCGGTGGCGTTCGCCCTGGGGCAGTTGCCGGTTCCGCCTCCCGCTGTTCGGGGACTTCTCGGTGCACAACGCCGCCGCCGCGCTCTCCGCGGCCTGCGTGCTCGGGGCGAGGATCGACGACATCGTCGCCCGCATGGCCTCGATGCCACCCGTGCCGGGACGCATGCAGCCGGTCGCCGCGCCGGAGCCCGGCGGCCCCACCGTCATCGTGGATTACGCGCACACGCCGGATGCGCTCGGCGCGGCGCTGGCCGCCGCGCGGCGCCACCTGCCCGGCACGCTCACCTGCGTCTTCGGGTGCGGAGGAGACCGCGACCGCGGCAAGCGCCCGCTGATGGCGGCCGCGGCGGAGGCGGGGGCGGATGCGGTCGTGCTGACGTCCGACAACCCTCGCGACGAAACCCCGGGCGCCATCGTCGAGGACACGCTTGCCGGCTTCGCCCGGCCGGGGGACGTGACCGTCGAGGTCGACCGCACGCGGGCCGTGCGGCTCGCGATCGAGGGCGGCGGCGCGGGAGACGTGGTGCTGATCGCCGGCAAGGGCCACGAGGACTACCAGGAGGTCGCGGGCCGCCGCGTCCCGTACAGCGACGTCGAGGCGGCACGGGAGGCCCTGGCGGACCGTTCCGGCGTCCCCGGGGAGACGGCCTGATGCTGCTCTGGCTGACCGAGTACCTCTCCCGGCACGTCAGCGGCTTCGGCGTGTTCGGATACCTGACCTTTCGGACCATGGTGAGCGCCCTGACGGCGCTCGCGATGTCCCTCGTCATCGGCCCGATCATGATCCGCAAGCTGTCCCACCACCAGATCGGCCAGCCGGTGCGGGCCGACGGCCCGGAGACCCATCTCGCCAAGTCCGGCACTCCCACCATGGGGGGCGCCATGATCCTGGTCACGATCGCGGTCACCACGCTGCTCTGGGGCGAACTCGGGAACCGGTACGTCTGGATGGCGCTCGCCGTGACGTTGGCGTTCGGCGTGATCGGCTGGTACGACGACTACCTCAAGGTCTCCGCGCGGGACTCCCGGGGCCTCCCCGCGCGCTGGAAGTTCCTGTGGCAGTCGCTGGCCGGACTCGCCGCCGCGGTCGTGCTGTACCAGGGCGCCACCACCTCGGCGGAGACCAGCCTCTTCGTCCCCTTCTTCAAGGACGTCGCGGTCCCGCTGGGCATCGGATCGGTGGTGCTCACCTGGCTCATGATCGTCGGCATGAGCAACGCCGTGAACCTGACGGACGGACTCGACGGGCTCGCCATCCTCCCGACCGTCATGGTGAGCGCCGCCCTCGGCTTCATCGCCTACCTGGTCGGTCACGTCGAGTTCGCCAACTACCTGCAGATCCCGTACGTGGCGGGATCGGGGGAGCTCGCGATCTTCTGCGGGGCCATGATCGGCGCGGGTCTCGGCTTCCTGTGGTTCAACGCGTACCCGGCACAGGTGATCATGGGCGACGTCGGCGCGCTCGCCCTCGGCGCGGCGCTCGGCCTGGTCGCCTCGATCGTCCGCCACGAGGTCGTCCTGCTCATCATGGGCGGCCTGTTCGTCCTGGAGATCGGATCGGTGGTCCTGCAGGTCGCGAGCTTCAAGGCGACCGGGCGACGCATGTTCCGCATGGCGCCCATCCACCACCACTTCGAACTCAAGGGGTGGCCGGAACCGCGCGTGATCGTGCGCTTCTGGATCATCACGCTCATCCTCGTCATCGTCGGCCTGTCGACGCTCAAGCTCCGATGAACGCACCACGCACTCTCGTCCTCGGCCTCGGCATCACGGGCCGCTCCTGCGTCGAGTTCCTGCACGGCCGGTGCCCCGTGACGGCCTGCGACACGCGGTCCGATCCGCCGTTCGCCGACATCGGTCCGGTCACCAGCGGCGAGGTCCCGCTCGTCCGCCCGGACGGGGTCGACTACCGCGACTACGACCGCATCGTGGCGAGCCCCGGCATCGCCCTGACGCATCCGTTCCTGCTCCGGGCCCGTGGCGCCGGGCTCGACATCCTGGGCGACATCGACCTGTTCCTCGCGGAGGCGCGCGCCCCCGTCACGGCCATCACGGGCACGAACGGCAAGAGCACGGTCACCTCGCTGGTGGGCCTGCTGCTCGATGCCGGGCGCGGCGCCACGCGTACCGGGGGCAACCTCGGCGTGCCGGCCCTCGACCTGCTCGACGACGGCGCGGAACACTATGTCCTGGAGCTGTCGAGCTTCCAGCTCGAGCGACTCCACCGGGGCGGCTTCGCGGTCGCCTCGGTCCTGAACGTCAGCAACGACCACCTCGACCGCCATGCGTCCTACGACGCCTACGTGCGCGCGAAACGACGCATCTACCGGGACTGCGGCGCCGCCGTCCACGACGCGGACGATCCGGACACCCGCCCCGGCCAGGAGCTTCCGGGCATCGCCCTCAACGCCGATCCGCGGTGGCGGCTCACGCGCGACGACATCGTTCTGGACGGCACTCCCCACCCGATGACGGCCTTCCAACTGGCCGGGCGACACAACGCGCGCAACCTCCTGGCCGGCGCCGCGATCGCGCACCTGGCCGGCGCGGACCTCGAGCGCTCGGGCGAAGTACTCCGCGGCTTCCGCGGCCTGCCGCACCGCTGCGCCCCGGTCGGCCGCATCGGCGCAGTGCGCTTCATCGACGACTCCAAGGCCACCAACGTCAGCGCCTGCGCCGCCGCCCTGGCGGGCTTCGGCGCGACGGCGGCCCGCGCCGGTCCGCACGTCGTGCTGATTGCCGGCGGAGACGGCAAGGGCGCCTCGTTCGAGCCCCTCAAGGGTCCCGCCGCCGCATACGTCCGCCACGCCGTGCTACTCGGGAAGGACGCCGAACGCCTGGAGCGGACGCTGTCGGCGGTCGTGCCCACGAGCCGCGCAGGCGACATGGACGAGGCGGTCGTCCGGGCGCATCGGCGGGCCCGCGACGGAGACGTCGTGCTGCTTTCCCCGGCGTGCGCGAGCCTCGACATGTTCGCGAACTACGAGGCCCGCGGCGCCGCGTTCGCCGCGGCCGTCGCCAGATGCGGAGCCACGGCGTGACGGACCGGCACGACATGACCCTGCTCCTGACGTGGTTCTGCCTGCTCGCGACCGGGGTCGTCATGGTGGCGTCGGCGTCGAGCGCCCTGTCCGCCAGCTCCTTCCAGCACCTGCTCAAGCACGGCGCGCACGTGCTCGCCGCCGTGGCGGCGTTCGCCGCCGTCCTGTCCGTCCCGCTGCGTTTCTGGGAGGCGTCGCACCGCTGGTGCATCTTCGCGGCGCTCGCGCTCTGCGCCCTGGTGCTCGTCCCGGGCGTCGGGCACCAGGTGAAGGGGGCGCAACGCTGGATCGACATCGGGGTCTTCGCGATGCAGCCCTCCGAGGTCGCGAAGTTCCTGGTGACGGTGTACCTGGCGGGTTACCTCGCACGCGTGGGCCCGTCGATACGCGACGCCGGCCCCCTTCTGCGGCCCCTGCTCTGGGTCGGCGCCGTGGTCGTGCTCGTCCTGATCGAACCGGACTTCGGGACGGCGGTCGTGCTCGCCCTGCTTGCCGGGGGGCTGCTCTTTCTGGCCGGGGCGCGGCTGCGGCACTTCGCGGTCCTCGCGGGAGCCGCCGCCGTCGGCTTCGCCGCGCTCGCGGTCATCGAACCCTATCGGATGGCGCGGCTCGCGTCCTTCCTCGACCCCTGGGCCGAGGCGTTCGGCAGCGGCTACCAGTTGACCCAGGCCGAGATCGCCTTCGGCCGCGCGGAATGGTTCGGACTGGGCCTCGGCGACGGGATACAGAAACTCTTCTATCTGCCGGACGCCCACAACGACTTCATCTTCGCGGTGGTCGCGGAGGAACTCGGCATCGTCGGGGCGGCCGGCCTCGTCGCGGCGTTCGTGTTCCTCGTGCTGCGGCTGCTCTCCATCGCCGCCCGGGCGGCCCGGGAGAACCGCCCGTTCGCCGCCTACCT
Source organism: Pseudomonadales bacterium (assembly GCA_022825925.1). Lineage (GTDB taxonomy): Bacteria > Pseudomonadota > Gammaproteobacteria > Pseudomonadales > Azotimanducaceae > VXNE01. The sequence continues at coordinate 11,471 of JAJDVW010000105.1, forward strand.
GGCCTACGGGGCCGCGCTCCTCTTCGCCATCCAGGTCACGATCAACGTCGGGGTCAACACCGGCGCCCTGCCCACCAAGGGGCTGACCCTGCCGTTGATCAGCTACGGCGGCAACAGCCTGATCGTCTTCTCCGCCCTGATCGCGCTCGCCGTGCGCGCGCGTTTCGAGGCGCGGCGATGACCGCCATGGAGCGTCCCGCCACGCCGGTCCGGGACGGACTGCCGGGCATGCGCCGCGTGAACGCCGTGCACTTCGTCGGCATCGGCGGCGCGGGCATGTGCGGCATCGCCGAGGTGCTGGTCAACCTCGGCTACGCCGTCAGCGGGTCCGACATGGCCCGCTCGCCGGCCACGCGGCGCCTCTCCGAGCTCGGCGTACCCGTGGACCTCGGACACGGCGGCGGACGGGCCGCGGCGGCGGACGTGGTCGTGACGTCGAGCGCCATTCGCCCGGAGAACCCGGAGGTCCGCCTGGCGCACGCGCACCGGGTACCCGTCGTACCGCGCGCCGAGATGCTCGGCGAACTGATGCGCCATCGGCACGGCATCGCGGTCGCCGGGACGCACGGAAAGACGACGACCACGAGCCTGATCACCGCCATCCTGCAGGCGGCCGGCAGGGATCCCACGTTCGTCATAGGCGGGCTGCTCTCGAGCGAAGGGCGCGGCGCCGCCCTCGGCGCCGGCCGCTACATCGTTGCGGAAGCGGACGAAAGCGACGCTTCGTTCCTTTATCTCCAGCCCATGGTCGCGGTGGTCACCAACATCGACCGCGACCACATGGCGACCTACGGGCACGACTTCGAACGCCTGAAGGCCGCGTTCGTGGACTTCGTGCACCGTCTGCCCTTCTACGGGGTGGCCGTGCTCTGCCTGGACGATCCGCACGTCGAGGCAAGCGCCGGCGACCTCGCGCGGCCCGTGCTCACCTACGGGCTCCATCCGAACGCGGACTTCCGCGCGGTCGACGTGGACCCGAGCGGTCCGTGCTGGTCGTTCACCGCCGTCCGGCCCGGACATGCCGACCTGGCGGTGCGCCTTCCCCTGCCGGGCATGCACAACGTCCGCAACGCCCTGGCGGCGATCGCCGTCGCCACGGACGACGGCGTGGCCGACGAGCACATCGTCGGCGCGCTCGGCCGCTTCTCCGGGGTCGACCGGCGCTTCCAGGTCACCGAGTGCTCGGTCGAAGACACCGCCGTGACCCTGGTGGACGACTACGGCCACCACCCGACCGAGGTCCGGGCGGTGATCGAGACGGCACGCCGCGTCTGGCCCGAGCGGCGCCTCGTGATGGTCTACCAGCCACATCGCTACTCGCGTACGCGCGACCTGTACGACGACTTCGTCGCCGTGCTCCCCGCAGTGGACCTGCTCGTCGTCGTCGACGTGTACGCCGCCGGCGAAGAGCCCCTGCCGGGCGCGGACGGACGCGCGCTATGCCAAGGCATCCGCCAGCTCGGCGTGCTGAATCCCATCTTCGCCGAGTCCCCGAACGCCGCATGCGAGCTGTTGCCGTCCGTGCTCCGCGACGCCGACGTCCTCATCGTGCAGGGCGCGGGCAGCGTGAACCAGGTGTCCGCGCGGGTGCGAGGCGACGCCGATGGGTAGAAAGACCACCGCCACGCGGCGACGTCCCGGCACGACCCGCCGGCGCGCCGTCAACCGGCGGTCCGTCAACCGGCGCCGGCGACCGTCTCGAGCGGCGCCGCGCCGACCCGTGCTCGCGGTCACGCTGCTGGTCGTGGCGGCGTTCTTCCTCGCGGGCCTGACCTGGCGGGTGCTGCACGCCCCCGTCGAGGCGGTGCGCATCGCCGGCGACCTCACCCGGGTCGAGCACGAGGAAGTACGCGCGGCGGTCGTCGCGGCGCTGCAGTCCGCGGTGACCGGCGTCTCGGACATTGCCGAGGCCATCAGGGACCTCGACTGGGCCCGGGACGCCAGCGTTCGGCGCGTGTGGCCGCAGACGTTGCAGGTCTGGGTGGAACGCGCCGCCATCACGGCGCGGTGGGGCGAGGATCGTTACCTCACCACCGGCGGCGAGGTCGTCGCGGCGCCCGGGCCACCGCTCGGGACGTTGCCGAACCTGTCGGGCACGCTGTCCTCCGGCGCGGAGACGATGCGCGTGTACGAGATGCTGAGCGACCGGCTCGCCGCCCACGGGATCGGGTTGACGAGCCTCGAGGAGACCGCCCTCGGCGGCTGGCGGCTGACGCTTGACACGGGCGCGACCGTCCTGCTCGGGGCCGACGACCTGGCGGGCCGGATCGACCGCGTCCTGGTCGTCTACGAGGACGCCCTGCGCGACCGCGCGCACGATGTCGCGCGGCTCGATGCCCGCTACGGAAGTGGCGTCGCGGTGCGCTGGCGCGCGGACGGAGAACGTCCCATGGGCGGCGAGGCCTTGGCCAGGGTGGCGGGGAAGTGACGCCGATGGAAGGGACACCAAGACGCGTCGTGGGCCTCGACATCGGCACCAGCAAGGTGGCCGCCATCGTCGGCGAAGTCGACCGCAACGGCGAAATCGAGGTCGTCGGCATCGGCTCGCATCGCTCCCATGGCCTGCGCAAGGGGGTGGTGGTCAACATCGAGTCCACGGTACAGGCCATCCAGCGCGCCACCGAGGAAGCGGAGCTGATAAGCGGCGTGCACATCGACTCCGTCTACGCGGGAATCGCCGGCAGCCACATCCGGGGCATCAACTCGCACGGCATCGTGGCGATCCGCGACGACGAAGTGCACGCACAGGACGTCGACCGGGTCATCGATGCCGCCCGCGCCGTGGCCATACCGGCCGACCAGCGGATCCTGCACGTCCTGCCGCAGGAGTACCTCATCGATCACCAGGAAGGCGTCAAGGAGCCCCTCGGCATGTCCGGCGTGCGCCTCGAGGCGCAGGTCCACCTGGTGACCTGCGCCGTCAACGCCGCCGAGAACGTCATCAAGTGCATACAACGGTGCGGGTTCACGGTCAACGACCTCATCCTCGAGCAACTCGCTTCGAGCTACGCCGTGCTCACCGACGACGAACGCGACCTCGGCGTGTGCCTGGTGGACATCGGGGGAGGCACCACCGACATCGCCGTCTTCACCGGCGGCGGCATTCGCCACACCGCCGCGATCCCCATCGCCGGCGACCAGGCGACCAGCGACATCGCCATGACGCTCCCCACGCCCACCCGGCACGCCGAGGAGATCAAGATCAAGTACGCGTGCGCGCTGAACAGGCTCGTGCAGCCGGACGAGACGATCAACGTGCAGGGCATCGGAGACCGGCCGCCGCGCACGCTGCCCCGCCAGGTCGTGGCGGAGGTCGTGGAGGCCCGCTACGAGGAGCTGTTCACGCTGATCAAGGGGGAGCTGCAGCGGGGCGGATACGAGGACGTCATCGCCTCGGGCATCGTGCTGACCGGCGGCTCCTCCCAGCTCGAGGGCGTGGTGGAACTGGCCGAGCGGGTGTTCGAAATGCCGGTGAACATCGGCACGCCAAGGAATGTCGGGGGGCTCGGGGACATCGTGAGCAATCCCATCTACGCCACTGGCGTGGGACTGCTCGTGTACGGCAGGGAGGAAGGGAGCCGGGACCGCAAAGAATCGAAGCCGGGGGGCCTGCTCGCCCGCATCGGCCAATGGTTCCGGGAGAACGTGTGACTTGTGCGACAGCCAAACGGAGGAACGCACCATGTTTGAACTCGTAGACAGCCCCTCGCAAAACGCCGTCATCAAGGTGATCGGCGTCGGTGGCGGCGGCGGCAACGCCGTCCAGCACATGCTGAGCCGGCACATCGACGGCGTCGACTTCATCGCCGCCAACACCGACGCGCAGGCCCTTCGGAGCCTCGACGCCAGGACCACGCTCCAGCTCGGCGCGTCCGTGACCAAGGGTCTCGGGGCCGGCGCGGACCCCGAGATGGGCCGTCAGGCGGCCCTGGAGGACCGCGACCGGATCGCCGACATCCTCCGCGGCACGGACATGCTGTTCGTGACGGCGGGCATGGGCGGCGGCACCGGCACCGGAGCGACCCCGGTCATCGCCGAGGTCGCGCGGGAACTCGCCGTCCTGACGGTGGCCGTGGTTACCCGGCCGTTCCTCTTCGAGAACCGCCTGGAGGTCGCGAACGAAGGCATCGACCAGCTCGCCGAGTTCGTCGACTCGCTGATCGTGGTCCCGAACGAGAAGCTGCTGTCCGTCCTCGGGGCCGAGACCACGATGCTGGAAGCCTTCAGCGCCGCGAACGACGTGCTGCTCGGCGCCGTACAGGGCATTTCCGACCTGATCGTGAAACCCGGCCTGATCAACGTCGACTTCGCCGACGTGCGCACCGTCATGTCGGAGATGGGCATGGCGATGATGGGGACGGGCAGGGCCAGCGGCCCGACCCGGGCCCGAGACGCCGCGGAGGCGGCGATTCACAGTCCCCTGCTGGAGGACATCCATCTCGACGGGGCGCGTGGGGTGCTGGTCAACGTCACCGCCGGCGCGAACGTCGGGCTCGGCGAGTTCGCCGAAGTCGGAGACGCGATCCGGACGTTCGCATCCGATCGCAGTCGGGTGGTCATCGGCACGGTGATCGACCCCGACGCCGACGACGAGCTGAAGGTCACCGTGGTGGCGACGGGTCTCGGGGACGTTGCCGGCTACAAGGCTCCGAAGGCGTCCCGGGGGGGGCGGGAGCTGCAGGGCCTCAACTACGACGACTTCGACCTTCCGCCGGCCATCCGCGTACCGTCCGCGACGCAGCGCCGGCCGGAAACGGCCACGCCCGCCAGGGAACCGAACGTCGAGTACCTCGACATCCCGGCGTTCATCCGTCGCCAGGCGCTGTAGCGGCGGTCCGGACCCGGATCTCCTCGACCGCGGCGAAGTCCTTGAGCCGGCGAAGCCGCGGGAGGAGTTCCGGGGCCCGGAAGCGGAGCCGGGTCGCCCAGGAAGCGCTTCGCGCCTGCACTACGAGCAGCGCGCCGTCGAGCCGGGCAACGGCATAACGCCCGGCGTCTTCCTCCCCCAGCACGGCCCGCAGCTGGTCGGTCAGCGACTGCCGGGCATCGAGTTCGGCAACGAGCCGACCTACCCCCCGGTGGCGGCGTTGGCGATCCCGCAGGATTTGCTCTATGGTACGCATGGACACTTGGGGGAAGCCGCACGCATTGGCGTTCGCATGCCGTGGAGCAAAGGTCGGACATCTTAATCCTCGACCGCGGTCGGGGTCGAACCCGCACCGTGCGGCTGCCGCGCGGCGTGGTGGTAGCCGTGCTCTGCACCGTAACGGCCTGCCTGCTCGCCAGCGCGCTCCTCTCGTGGCGCCACTTCGACGGCCGGTTGCTCGACGAGGAGACGATCGGCGGCTGGAACGCCCGCCTGGCGAGTCAGCGTGAAGAACTCGAGTCCCTGTCGGGCCGCGCCCAGGCGGACGTGCTGACCGTCGGTCAGAAGCTCGCGGGCATGGAGGCGCGCCTGCTGCGCATGGAGGCCCTCGGCCAACGCGTCTCCGAGATGGCCACGCTGACGGACGGGGAGTTCCGCTTCGACGCCCCGGCGGCCATCGGCGGTCCGGCGTCCCCGACCGGGGTCGACAGCCTCATCTCCGCGGACTACCTGGCCAGAATCGAACGGCTTTCCCGCGAACTGCGGACCCGGGAACAGGAGATGGGCGTCCTCGAAAGCCTTCTCGCCAGCCGACGCTTCCGGGACGAGGTCGCGCCGTCCGGCAGACCGGTGAAGCGGGGCTGGATCTCCTCGCCCTACGGCAGGCGCATCGATCCGTTCAACGGCAGGCCCGCGTGGCACACGGGCGTGGACTTCGCCGGCAAGCCCGGCAGCGACGTCATCGCGGTCGCCGGCGGCGTGGTCGCCTTCACCGGGGAACGGGGCGGTTACGGCAGCCTCGTCGAGATCCGGCACGGCGACGGTCTGGCCACCCGGTACGCCCATCACGAGGAGGTCCTGGTGCGGGCCGGGGACGTCGTCAAGAAGGGGCAGGTCATCGCCAAGATGGGCAATACGGGCCGCTCCACCGGCCATCACGTCCACTTCGAGGTCCTGAAGGACGGTCGCCTCGTCAACCCGTCGGGCTACATGGCGCGCCGCCAGTAGCGCAAGCCTCCTTTTCGCCCGCGTCGCGGAACGTCGCCGCCGTTCCGCTGCTAGCGACACCAAAGCCGTCCTATCGCTCTGTCGGGCCTGCACCCGCTTCGCAAGTCCATGCCCGACAGCCTGCTAGAATCCGCCCCCCAGCTTGGCTCCCCGGTGGACGGCATGGTGAGCGGACTCTTCCGCAAGGTCGTTGGAACAAAGAACAGCCGCGAAATCAAGCGGATGGGGCGCGTGGTCACCCAGATCAACGCCCTCGAGGAGTCGACCGCGGCGCTCTCCGACGAGGAACTGAAGGCCCGCACCGACGCGCTCCGCGCGCGCCTTGCCGGCGGCGCAACGCTCGAGGAGCTGCTTCCCGAGGCCTTCGCGGCCGTGCGGGAGGCCTCGCGACGCACCCGTGACATGCGGCACTTCGACGTGCAGCTCGTCGGCGGCATCGTGATGCACGCCGGGCGCATCGCGGAGATGCGCACCGGCGAGGGCAAGACCGTGGTCGCCGTCCTCGCCGCCTACCTGAACGCGCTCGGCGGGGAAGGCGTCCACATCGTCACCGTCAACGATTACCTTGCCCGCCGGGACGCGGGCTGGATGGGCCCGATCTACGAGGCCCTCGGCATGACGGTCGGCGTGATCCAGTCGGGGCAGGACGCCGAAGTCAAACGGCAGGCGTACCAGGCCGACGTCATCTACGGCACCAACAACGAGTTCGGCTTCGACTACCTGCGGGACAACATGGCGTTCCGGCTCGAAGACCGGTTCCAGCGCCCCCTCCACTACGCGATCGTCGACGAGGTCGACTCCATCCTCATCGACGAGGCGCGAACGCCGCTGATCATCTCCGGCCCGGCGCAGGAGAGCACGGACCTCTACCGCAAGATCGACCGGCTCGCCCCGAAGCTCAAGCAGCAGGAGATGGTCGAGGCGACGCTGCCGGCCCGGTTCGGCGGCGAGGAGGTGGAGGACACGGGCGATTTCTTCGTCGACGAAAAGAACCGCCAGGTCGAACTCACCGAGCGGGGGCACGCCTTCGTCGAGGAGGAACTGGTGCGGCTCGGTCTCCTCGAGGAGGGGGACAGCCTGTACGCGCCCACCAACCTGGCGCTCCTGCACCACGTACAGGCGGCCCTGAAGGCGCACGCGCTGTTCCGTCGCGATGTCGACTACATGGTCACCAACGGCGAGATCGTCATCGTGGACGAGCACACCGGCCGCGCGATGCCCGGGCGGCGCTGGTCCGAGGGTCTCCACCAGGCCGTCGAGGCCAAGGAAGGCGTGTCCATCCAGAACGAGACCCAGACCCTCGCCTCCACCACCTTCCAGAACTACTTCCGCCTCTACGGAAAGCTCGCGGGCATGACCGGCACCGCGGACACCGAGGCCTTCGAGTTCCGCCAGATCTACGGCCTCGACGTCGTCGTTATTCCCACCCACCTGCCGATGATCCGCGAGGACCGCAACGACCTCGTCTACCTGACGACGGACGAGAAGTACGACGCCATCGTCGCCGACATCAACGAGTGCGTCGACGCCGCGCGTCCTGTGCTGGTCGGCACGACGTCCATCGAATCGTCCGAACGGCTGTCGAAGGAACTCGACCGCCGGCGGATCGCACACAGCGTCCTCAACGCCAAGCAGCACGAACGGGAAGCCGACATCGTCGCCCAGGCGGGGGCTCCCGGCGTCGTGACCATCGCCACGAACATGGCCGGCCGCGGCACGGACATCGTCCTCGGCGGCAATCCGGAAGCGGAACTCGCCAACGGGGACGCGAGCCGCGACGCGGTCATGGCCGCCTGGCAGGAGCGCCACGACGCCGTCGTCGCGGCCGGCGGGCTCCACATCATCGGCACCGAGCGACACGAATCGCGCCGCATCGACAACCAGCTCCGCGGCCGCTCCGGCCGCCAGGGGGACCCGGGCTCCTCGCGCTTCTACCTGTCGATGGAAGACAACCTGATGCGCGTGTTCATGTCCGAGCGCATGCGCGGCTTCATGCAGTCCCTCGGTCTCGAGGAAGGCGAGGCCATCGAGCACCGCATGGTCAACAACTCGATCGAGAAGGCCCAGCGCAAGGTCGAGGGACACAATTTCGACATCCGCAAGAACCTCCTCGAATACGACGACGTCGCGAACGACCAGCGCCAGGTGATCTACCAGCAGCGCAACGACCTCATGGGGTCGGCGGACCTGTCCGACACCATCGAGACCATCCGCGAAGAGGTGGTTGCCGACCTGTTCCACGACTACGTCCCGCCGCAGAGCATCGAGGACCAGTGGGACGTCCAGGGACTGGAACAGGCCCTGGCCACCGAGTTCGACTCCCGGCAGCCCGTCTCTCGCTGGCTCGACGAGGACGACTCCTTGAGCGAGGACCCGCTGCGGGAGCGGATCCTCGGGCAGATCAACGAGGAGTACGCACGCAAGGAGGTGGCGTGGACCACGCAGGGCATCGACATGCGCGTGGTCGAAAAGCAGATCATGCTCACCATCCTCGACCAGAAGTGGAAGGAGCACCTGGCGACGATGGACCACCTGCGCCAGGGCATCCACCTGCGCGCCTACGCCCAGAAGCAGCCGAAGCAGGAGTACAAGCGCGAGGCATTCGTGCTCTTCCAGGAACTCCTCCAGCAGATCAAGCGCGACGTGGTCCGTCTACTCTGCCGGGTCCAGGTCGAACGTGAAGGACAGATCGACGAGGTGGAGCGGCGCCGCCGCGAGGAACGGGAGCGGCGCATGCGCTACCAGCACCCGGCGGCCGCCACCTCGGGCGCGGACGCCCCGTCCCAGGCCGAGCAACCCACCGCGACGTTCGTGCGCGGCGAGCGCAAGATCGGCCGCAATGAAAGGTGCCCCTGCGGCTCGGGCAAGAAGTACAAGCACTGTTGCGGCAAGGCCGCGTAGGCCCCGTAGGTCCGCGAGAGAGAGTGCCGATGGCCGTCAACCTGCCCGAGATGGGCGCACTCGCCCCCGTGCCCGGCATCCGCGTCGGCAGTGCCGCCGCCGGCATCCGGCACGCCGGTCGTGACGACCTGGCCCTGTTCGAACTCGCGCCGGGCACGACGGTCGGGGGGATCTTCACCCGGAGCGCCTTCCGCGCGCCGCCGGTCTCCGTCGCCGCCTCCCGCCTCGGTCCCGCGCGGGGACTCGTCGTCAACAGCGGCAACGCCAACGCCGCGACCGGCGAGGTGGGTCTCCGGGACGCCCGGGAGAGCTGTGCGGTGGCCGCCGCCGCCCTCGGCTGCCGCGCGGAGGAAGTGCTCCCCTTCTCCACGGGCGTCATCGGCGAGTTCCTGCCCATGGAGCGGGTGGCCGCCGGCGTCGCTACCGCCGCTTCCGCCCTGGCCCCGCAGGGCTGGGAGCGGGCGGCGCGCGCCATCATGACGACGGACACGGCCCCGAAAGGCGTCTCCGGGACGTTCGACGTCGGCGGTCATCGGGTCACCGCGACCGCCATCGTCAAGGGCTCCGGGATGATCCGGCCCGACATGGCGACGATGCTGGCCTTCCTCGGCACGGATGCCGCGCTCTCCGCGGATGCCGTCCAGTCCTTGGCCCGGGACCTCGGCGCACGCAGTTTCAACCGGCTCACGATCGACGGCGACACGTCCACCAACGACGCCTTCGTCATCGCCGCGACCGGCCGCGCGGCCGCCGGGGACGACCACTACGACGCCCTGCTCGAGGCGCTCACGCCCCTGGCCGTCGAACTCGCCGAGCGCACCGTGCGCGACGGCGAGGGCGCAACCAGGTTCGTGACGGTCGTCGTCGAGGGCGGCGCGTCGAGCGAAGAGTGTCTGCAGGTGGCATACGCGGTGGCGCACTCTCCGCTGGTCAAGACCGCACTGTTCGCCGGAGACCCCAACTGGGGCCGGTTCTGCATGGCCATCGGCAAGGCCGGCATCGAGGGCCTGGAGCCCGATCGCGTTTCCCTGGACCTCGACGACGTTCGTGTCGCCGAGGACGGCCTCGTGGCTTCCACGTACACCGAGGAGGCCGGCGCGGCCGTCATGCGGCGCGACGAGTTCACGGTACGGATCGGCCTCGGCCGCGGCCACTGCCGCGAGACGGTCTGGACATCGGACCTGTCCTACGACTACGTCCGCATCAACGCCGAGTACCGCACCTGACGCGCAGCGGCCCGGCGTTCACTCCTCGTCCAGGTCGTCAGGCAGCGGGTCGTCGAAAACGGGGTCACCCGGAATCCGGTGGGTCTCGTCCGCCCAGGCGCCGAGGTCGATCAGCCGGCAGCGTTTCGAACAGAACGGCCGATGCGGGTTGCCCGCCGACCACCTGACCGGCTTGCGGCACATGGGGCAGGGCAACACGCGGACGGGCTCAGACATGGGCGAACGCGAACAGCGTGAGTTCTTCCCGGAACACCAGGCCAAGCCAGCCCCCGGCCGCCAGGAACGGGCCGAACGGCATGGGATCCTGGCGCCGCATGGTCCGCAACAGGATCGCGACCACCGCCCAGGCGAGTCCCAGGGTCGACGCGATGAGAACCACCGCCGGCAGCGCCTGCCAGCCGAGCCATGCCCCGATCGCGGCGAGCAGCTTGAAGTCTCCGTGCCCCATGCCTTCCCGACCCGTCACCCACCTGAACGCCCAATAGAGCGTCCAGAGGACCCCATACCCCAGCGCCGCGCCGGCAATGGCGTCGACCGGGGTCACGTGATCGGACAGGACGCCCGCGACCAGTCCGCCCCACAGCAGCGGCAGGGTGATCTGGTCGGGCAGCAGGTGCGTGTCCAGGTCGATGAACGCCAGGGCGAGCAGGCTCCAGGTGAACAGCAGCCAGCCAACGGTGATCCATTGCAGCCCCCAGGCCTGAAGCACGACCAGGCCCAGGACCGCGGCCAACGCCTCGACGATCGGGTACCTGACGGAGATCCGTCCTCCGCAGTAGCGGCAGCGTCCGCGCAGGGCGATCCAGCTTGCCAGCGGCACGTTCAGCCACGGGGCGATCGGGTGTTCGCACAGCGGGCACCGCGAACCGGGGCGCACGAGATCGAACCGCGGTCGCGCCGGCACGGCGATGTGCAGCAGTTCCCGCGCCTCGTCGCCCCACTGCCGCTCGAGCATCCTGGGGAGCCGGAAGATGACCACGTTGAGAAAGCTCCCGGCGACGAGGAACAGGACCGTCGCCGGAATCCCGAGGCTCCAACCGTCCGGCATCCCGATCCCCAGGCTCAGGGCCCGCCGATGACCGCGCCGAGCTGGAAGATCGGCAGGTACATGGCAACGATGAGCCCGCCCACCAGGACGCCGAGCACCGCCATGATCATCGGTTCGACCATGGACGCGATCGTGTCGACCGCGTCGTCGACCTGTTCCTCGTACCACGCCGCCGAGCGCGCCAGCATGTCGTCCAGCGTTCCCGACTCTTCGCCGACCGCGACCATCCCGACCACGTCGTCCGGAAACACGCCCGTGTCGCGCATCGCCGCGTGGAGCTGCCGTCCGGTGGCCACTTCCTCCCGAACGCGCTCGACGGCCGCCTCGAACACCCCGTTGCCGGCGGCGCGCGCCACGGACTCGAGCGCGTCGACCAGGGGTACGCCGGCGCCGAACGTCGTCGACAGCGTCCGCGTACAGCGTGCCACCGAGGACCGCCCGATCAGCCGACCGAACACCGGCAGCCGCAGCGACGCGCGGTCGAGGAGCGCACGCAACGCCCGCGAGCGGCGACGCACCGCGCGCACCCCCAGGACGGCGGCCAGCCCCCCACCGACCATCGCCACCCACCGGTCGCGCACGAACTCGGACAACGCGATCACCCCCTGCGTGGACGCGGGCAGTTCGGCGCCGAACCCGGCAAAGATCTGCTCGAACTGCGGGACCACCTTGACGAGCAGGATACCGGATACGGCGCCGGCCACGCACAGCACCGCCGCCGGGTAGATCAGCGCCTTGCGCACCTTCCTCCTGAGGGTCTCCGCCTTCTCCTGGTAGGTGGCGATCCGGTCCAGCATGGCCGGCAGCGTGCCCGACCGCTCCCCCGCCTCGACCAGGTTCCGGAACAGGTCGTCGAAATGCTCCGGGTGGCGTCCGAGCGCCGTGGCGATCGAGTCGCCCGCCGACACGTCCGTGCGCAACGCGCGTACGAGGCGGGCCAGGGCCGGCCTGTCCGTGCCGTCGGCGACGATCCCGAGCGCCTGGAGCACCGGCACGCCGGCGCGGGTCAACGCAGCCAGTTGCCGCGAGAAAACGGCCACGTCTTCCGTGCGCACACGGCCGCGCCGTATCCCCCCGCCCTGCCGCCGCACGCTGGTCGCCCGGATGCCCCGTCCGGCCAACGCTCGGCGCACCCGCGCGGCGGACGCCGCCGTCATCTCGCCCGCGACAGCATGACCGTAGCGGTCCCGGCCCCGCCAGGCGAAGAGCTCCGAACGCGCTGCCACGACCCCTCTCCTCCCCTCCCTTCCCTTCCCTCCCCCGCTTGCCGCTAGCCGGTGATCCGGTCGATCTCGGCCAACGACGTGACTCCCGTCACGACCTTCCTGAGTCCCGACCGCCGCAGGTCCTCGAAGCCCTGGCGCCGCGCCTCCGCGGCGAGGCGCAGGCTGTCGCCCTCGTCCATGACCACGCGCGCGAGTTCCGCGGTGAGTTCCATCACTTCGTAGATGCCCACGCGTCCGCGGTACCCTCCGCGGCACTCCCCGCATCCCGCCGCGTCGGCCTCGAACAGCCGCAACCCGCCACTGACATCCGAACGCGGGAACCCCATCCGGACCAGTGTCTCTTCCGGAACCTCGGTCGGACGGCGACACCGGGCACACAGCCTCCGCGCCAGGCGCTGGGCGATGACGAGGCTGACGGACGTCGCCACGTTGAACGCCGCGACACCCATGTTCCGCAGCCGCGTGAGGGTCTCCGCCGCCGAGTTGGTGTGCAGCGTCGAGAGCACCAGGTGACCCGTCTGCGCCGCCTTGACGGCGACCTCCGCGGTCTCGAGGTCCCGCACCTCGCCGACCATCAGCACGTCCGGATCCTGGCGGAGGAACGCCCGCATGGCGACGGCGAAGTCGAGGCCGACGCGATGGTTGACGTGTACCTGGTTGATCCCCTCGAGGTGCATCTCCACGGGATCCTCCACCGTGGCGATGTTGCGCCCGGGTTCGTTCAGGAGCTGGAGTCCCGCGTACAGCGTGACGGTCTTGCCGCTGCCCGTTGGGCCCGTCACGAGGACCATGCCCTGCGGCCGGCGCAACGCCGCGCGGTAGCGCGCTTCCTGTTCCGGCTCGAACCCGAGTTCGTCGATGCCGATCCGTGCGCTCGAGGCGTCGAGAATCCGGAGGACGACTTTCTCGCCGAAGAGCGTCGGCAACGTGTTGACCCGGAAGTCCGCGGCGCGCGATTCCCCGAGGCGCAGCCGGATGCGCCCGTCCTGGGGCACCCGGCGCTCCGCGATGTCCAGCCCGGCCATCACCTTGAGGCGCGCCGCCAGCCTTGCCGCGAGGTTCCGCGGCGGCCGGCGCACCTCGCGCAGGATGCCGTCCGTCCGAAACCGCACCCGGCAGCTACGCTCGTAGGGCTCGAGGTGGACATCGGACGCCCCCGTCCGGACCGCCTCCAGCAGGAGCCCGTGGACGAAGCGGACGACCGGTGCTTCGTCCATGTCCGCGCCCGCGACCGACGGCTCGTGGGCCTCCCGCTCCGCCTCCACGGACTCAAGCTCGAGCACCGGGACGTCGGGATCGAGGCCTTCGAGATCCTCGAGCAGGTCCGGGGGCCCGCGGTCGCGCAACCGGTCGATGGCCGCGGCCAGCGCCTCCGCCTCCACCAGCACCGGCTCGACGTCGAGGCCGGTCTGGAACTTGATCTCGTCGAGCGCCCGCACGTCGCCCGGGTCGGCCATGGCGACGTGCAGCCGACGTCCGCGGCGTACCAGGGGCAGCACCCCATGCTTGCCGGCGAGGGCCTGGTCGACGGCCGCCGACGCGCTCGCCGCCAGGTCGAACGCGCCCAGGTCGAGCACCGGGACACCGAAATCCCGGGCCTTGGCGAGCGTCTCGCTCGCGGTCGCGTTCCGAACGCTCATCCGGATTGGTGTCCGCGCCAGCAGTTCCCCGAGGATTCTAGGGAGACGCGGCGGCGCGGTGGATGGCCACCGTCCGCAAACCGCGTGCGACATCGCCGGCAAAGCGCCGGCAGCGCGGCAATTCGCCTACATCCTTCGCAGACCCGACGCACGCCGATCGGGATCGATTACGCACGCCTTCCCGCCGAACGCCGATTACCATGGTCAACCAGGATCGCCGACACCGCAGCACCTCCAGGAGCCCGTCCCATGCCACGCCCGTCCGGATTCACGCTGATCGAACTGATGATCGTCGTCGCCATCGCCGGCATCCTCGCGGCGATCGCGCTGCCCCTCTACCGGGACTACGTGCAGAACGCCAACATGGCGAAGGTGAACACGCATTACGAGGCCGCGGGGACTTTCGTGGAAGCCGAGTTCCGCAAGATCCAGGCGGAGCTGGCCATGAACGTGCGCACGCCCGAAGCACAGGACGAACTCCTGTCGGTCGCCTTCTGGATCGAGCGCCTGGCCGGCAGCGGCGGCACGGCGCCGGGCGGCGGCCCGCCGTACATCGAAGGGCTGACCGGAGACGCCGGCCAGGGCCAGGTCGGCGTTTCGGAAGCCGGGACCATCGCGGGCGACGGCGACTACGCCATCACGTTGACACGCCCCGCCTACGGCGACTTCCCAGCCGGCGTGCAGCGCGTGATCCGATGGGCGGACCTCTGAGCACCGTGCGCGCCGGCGCGGGCGTCACGCTCGTCGAACTGATGATCGCGATCGCGATCCTCGCGACGGTCGCCGCGATCGCGCTGCCCGCCTACCGCGACTACGTCGAGACCGCCGCGGTCGGCGTCCTGGCTTCGCAGATCGCCACGCTGGAGCCCTTCCAGCAGGACACCCGGCTGCGCACCGGGTCCTACGGGACCGGCACATGGAACGCGCGCACCGGCGACACATCGCTCACCGACGCCACCGGGTGGGCGCCCCGGAACCCCGACGGCGCGAGCTACGTCGTCCTGGCCGACGCGGCCGGCTACCGCGTCACCGCGACCGACCCGGAAGGCCGCGCGGTGTGCCGGATCATGCCCGCGGGGCGGCCATGCTGACGGCGGCGCACCTCTGACCGCGATCGCGGGGCCGTTCCCCCCTCCGCACCGACGCGCTATGCTTCGCCACCGCCCGCAAACGCGCGGCCGCGCCGGAATAGCTCAGTTGGCAGAGCACCGCATTCGTAATGCGGTTGTCCGGAGTTCGAGTCTCCGTTCCGGCACCAAGTGCCCTTGCCCGAACATTCCTAGGGGGTGGCAGCAGGGTTTCCTCGTCCAAACGCCCGCCGTTACCATCGGCCACCCCTTGACAAACCGTGGGTCGGGGTCTAATTGCGGTCCTTAAGTGGCACTTTCAGCGTTGACAATGCGCCGGAGTCTTCGAGCATGACGTACAGGGTTACGGACCGTACTCGGGCCGAGATTTGGCATGAGTATCGCGAGTCCATGCGCGGGGCGGCCTATTACCAGGCATTGCACCGGCGCTTCACGCAACGGCACCAAACTACGACCTGGCTTCTGATCGCCTTAGGATCAGGGTCCGTGGTCACAGCCACCAGCGCGATTATCGGCGCGCAAGAGTTTGGAGTTTGGGCAGTGGTGCAGGGTGTCCTGGGCCTCTCGCTTGCGGGGGTCAGCGTGACGGTCATCGTCGGCAATTACGCACTAAAGGCGGCGGTCGCGCTAACCATTGCCCGCGAGTGCGAAGACGCTTCCGTAGTGTGGTCGAATCTGTTCGCGGCGATTGACACCGAATCCATGGAAGAACAGGAGGTGCGAGAGGCTCGCGAGCGGCTTTCGCGTCAACTCACGGTGGCAACGTACCGGTCAGGAGACGTCGGCATCGTTGATGATGCCAAGCTCAACGAAAAGGCGACGGACATCGCCAACAGTCAGTTGCAGGGAATCTACAGTGACGGACCGGACAATCAAGCCGCCGCCGCCGCCTGATCGGCCAGCACCCCCGCCTCCGACACGGCCGCAGCGGCCGCGAACGCCGCCACAAGATCGACCGGCGCCGAACCGCCTGCCTCAGCAAGATGCACCTCCGCCGCGGCGTACGCGTTGACGTTTGGCGAGTTGCCACTTCGGGTCGTCGCGTCGGTTTCCGCGCATCCTTGTGCACCACGACGCGCAACGACCCGCGCAGGGAGCGAACAGCCTAGCCAGCCAGCTAGGCGGGCACTCGGGCATCCCGCCATGGATCGCGAGCAGCTGGGCGATGATCGGTCGCCGGTGGGCGGGCATGAGTTGACGCCCCTCAGTGGTCGCCCGGTGGAGTAGGACGGTCCTCGCAGCGTTGCGAGGGCCACCTCACAGCGTCCTGCCGCCCCTGTGTTGCTCGGCGGCGTGGCCGGCGACCTCGGTGTCGGTCGGGTACGCCACAAGGCCTATGACGATCAGTTTCGGCCATCCCAACCACATGCACGCCGGGCGCGCGACTCCCCGGACGCCAGAACTCGAGGGAAAGGCCCAGATTCGCCGCTTACGTGGCGCTCGTTCAAGCCGGGGACGATGGACGTCCGGGGAACAAGGAACCGTCCCTCGTCACTGACGGCAGGATGCCATCCCAACTCCGGCGGCGGGCGGGTAGTACCAAGAGATTCGGAACGCGAACGGAGCGGCCCGCCAACGGCGTCCCGCCCGAAGCCGAGCTGCTCGGCGTTTCCGCGCAACCCGTAGCGTCAGCGTGTGGTGAGCCGAAAGCGTCAAGCCGAGCCACGGTGAATCAGCGGGCCGTACTCAACCGGTCCGTTTCGCTCCCGCGCGATGCAACGCCCTGGGTGAGCTCACGCGTCAAGCCATAGGCCATCCGACCATCCGACCGCACGTTGGGTGAGACGTCAGATAAGAGGTCGGTCTGGCGACTGAAAGCCAGTGGTGGCGGGGTTTCAGAGGGAGGCCTGCTTTCCGGCACCCTCCAGAGTTCCTATTCGAACCGCATCGACAGGTCGAGCGGCGTGACGTGCTTCGTGATCCAGCCGACCGAGATGTAGTCGACCCCGGTCCGGGCCACCGCCGCAAGATCGTCCACGCCAAGGCCTCCAGAGGCTTCCAGGCGCGTGCCCGTGTCGTTCGCGCGCACGGCCGCCGCCATCTGCGCCACGGTGAAGTTGTCCAGCATCACGATGTCCGGGCCCGCCGCGAGCGCCTCCTCCAGTCCGGCCAGGTCCTCGACCTCCACCTCGAGCGGCAGGTCCGGGCGGGCGGCGCGGGCCGCGAGAATCGCGGCGCGAATGCCGCCCGCCGCGAGGATGTGGTTCTCCTTGACGAGGAAGGCGTCGAAGAGTCCCATGCGGTGGTTGTCCGCTCCGCCCACGGCGACGGCGTACTTCTGCGCCGCGCGCAGGCCGGGGACGGTCTTGCGCGTGTCGAGGATCCGGGTCCCGGTGCCCGCCACCGCCCGGGCGCACGCGCGGGCGGCTGTCGCCGTGCCGGAGAGGAGCTGCACGAAGTTGAGCAGCGTCCGCTCCAGGGTGAGCAGGCTCCTCGCCGGCCCCGCGAGCGTGAAGAGCGTGCTGTCTTCCGCGATCTCCGCCCCGTCCGCGAGACGCCAGTCGATGCGGATGTCCGCATCCGTCTGCGCGCAGGCCTCGCGCACCCACGGCGCCCCGCAGAAGACGCCGGGCGAACGCGAGATCACCGTTGCCCGCGCGATCCGGTCGCCAGGGATCAGCGCGGCGGTCACGTCGCCGTCGCCCACATCCTCCGCGAGCGCTGCGCGGACGTGGCGCCGCACCGCCGCGTCCGGCGGCGGCGTCACGCAGTCATGCATGGCGGGGCGTCGCTTATCATCGTCGCGTGATTGTAAGCCCCGACCACTGGCTCACGTCCGCGCGGCGCGTCCCGTCTCCGAACGATAACGCCCGGCCCGACCCTCGCGATATCTCGCTGGTCGTCCTCCACGGCATCTCCCTGCCTCCCGGGGAGTTCGGTCGCGGCCTCGTCGAGGACCTGTTCCGCAACCGGCTCGACTGCACGGCGGATCCCCGGCTCGCGGACCTCGACGGCGTGCGCGTATCCGCCCATCTCTTCATCGACCGGGAAGGGGCGACCACCCAGTTCGTGCCCTTCGACCGGCGCGCCTGGCACGCGGGCGCGTCGTGCTGGGGCGGCCGCAGGGACTGCAACGACTTCGCCATCGGCATCGAGCTCGAAGGGACGGACGATGTCGCCTACGCGGAAATCCAGTACGACGTCCTCGAGCAGGCCCTCGACGCCCTCGCCCGCCGCTATCCGCGCCTCGACCCCGCGGCCATCGTCGGGCACAACGAGATCGCCCCGGGGCGCAAGACGGATCCCGGCCCCGCCTTCGACTGGCACCGCGTGATCCGTGCCGCGGCAGGGCCGGTCGCGCCCGGGCCGGACGCGAGCGAAGGCTTATAATCGGTTCCCGACCCATCGGCCGCGGCCGCTACGGAGGACGATGGACTACCCCAGGGGTCTGCGGGACATCGACCCGGACGAGACGCGCGAGTGGCTCGACGCGCTCGAATACGTACTCGACCACGGCGGGACGGACCGCGCCAACTTCCTGCTCGAGCGCCTGTCGGCGCGCATGACGCAGACCGGCGCGCGTCTCCCCTACACCATCACCACGCCCTACCGGAACACCATCCCGACCACCCAGGAAGCCTTCATGCCGGGCGACCTGTTCATGGAGCGCCGCATCCGCTCGCTGATCCGCTGGAACGCGCTCGCGATGGTGGTGCGGGCGAACCGGGGCGACGGCGACCTCGGCGGGCATATCTCGACGTTCGCCTCGGCCGCGACGCTCTACGACGTGGGGTTCAACTACTTCTTCCGGGGTCCGACCGACGACACAGCCGGGGACCTGATCTACTTCCAGGGACACAGCGCCCCCGGCATCTACGCCCGTTCGTTCCTCGAGGGCCGGCTGACGGAGGAACAGCTCGACCTGTTCCGGCGCGAGGTCGACGGCGGCGGACTGTCCTCCTATCCCCACCCCTGGCTGATGCCGGACTACTGGCAGTTCCCCACCGTGTCCATGGGGCTCGGGGCCATCCAGGCGATCTACCAAGCCCACATCATGAAGTACCTGGACCGCCGCGGGCTCATCCCGATGGGCGACCGCAAGGTCTGGGCGTTCCTCGGCGACGGCGAATGCGACGAACCCGAGTCCCTCGGCGCGCTGGCGCTCGCGGGGCGGGAGCGGCTCGACAACCTCATCTTCGTCGTCAACTGCAACCTGCAGCGGCTCGACGGACCCGTCCGCGGCAACGGCAAGATCATCCAGGAACTCGAAGGCGAGTTCCGGGGCGCCGGCTGGAACGTGATCAAGGTGATCTGGGGGCGCCTGTGGGACCCGCTGCTCGCGAAGGACACGGCGGGGCTCCTGCTGCAACGCATGAACGAGACCGTCGACGGCGAGTACCAGAACTACAAGGCGAAGGGCGGCGGGTACACGCGCGACCACTTCTTCGGCCGGCACCCGGAGCTGCTCGAACTCGTCCATCACCTCTCCGACGACGACATCATGCGGCTCAACCGGGGCGGGCACGACCCGTTCAAGGTCTTCGCCGCCTACCACGCGGCGATGCACCACACCGGCGAGCCGACGGTCATCCTGGCCAAGACCGTCAAGGGCTACGGCATGGGCGACGCCGGCGAGTCGGAGAACACGACGCACCAGGTCAAGAAGCTCGACCTCGACGACCTCAAGCACTTCCGGGACCGCTTCGACGTGCCGCTGACCGACGACGAACTCGCGAGCGTGCCGTACTACCGTCCCGCGGAGGACGCCCCGGAGACGGTCTACCTGAACCGGCAGCGCGAGCAGCTCGGGGGACCGCTGCCGGCCCGGATCGTCGACACGGCGGACATCGCGGTCCCGGGAATCGACGTCTTCAAGACGCACCTGCAGGGCAGCGGCAAGCGCAGCGTGTCCACCACGATGTCGTTCGTGCGCATGCTCTCGACCCTCGCCCGCGACGGGACGATCGGCGACCGGGTCGTGCCGATCGTGCCGGACGAGGCGCGCACGTTCGGCATGGAGGGCATGTTCCGCCAGCTCGGCATCTACTCGTCGGAGGGACAGCTCTACCAGCCGGAGGACCACGGCGAGATCGCCTCCTACCGCGAGTCCCTCGACGGGCAGGTCCTGGAGGAAGGCATCAACGAGGCCGGCGCCTTCTCGGCGTGGCTGGCGGCCGCGACGTCCTACAGCACGCACCGCTACACGCTCATCCCCTTCTACATCTTCTACTCGATGTTCGGCTTCCAGCGCGTGGGCGACCTCGCCTGGGCGGCGGGGGACACCCAGGCGCGGGGTTTCCTGCTCGGGGCGACCGCGGGGAGGACCACCCTGAACGGCGAAGGCCTGCAGCACCAGGACGGCCACAGCCACGTGCTGGCGTCCACGATTCCCAACTGCGTCGCGTACGATCCCTGCTACGCGTACGAACTGGCCGTCATCGTCCACGAGGGGCTCCGGCGCATGTACGCGGAGCGCGAGCGCGTCTTCTTCTACATCACGCTCATGAACGAGAACTACGCGCAGCCCGCCCTCCCCGACGGCGCGGCGCCGGGCATCCTGAAGGGCATGTACCGCGTGCACACCTGCGGCGCGTTCGAGGACGAGGGGCCAAGACGCGTGCGCCTGCTCGGCAGCGGGGTCATCCTGCGCGAAGTGCTCGCGGCGGCGGAACGCCTGCACGCGGACTACGACGTGGCGAGCGAGGTCTGGAGCGTCACGAGTTTCACGGAACTCGCGCGGGAAGGCGCCGACGCCGAACGGTGGAACCTGCTGCATCCGGGCGAGGAACCCCGCCGCAGTCACGTCGCGTGCTGCCTCGACGGGGACGTCCCGGTGGTGGCTTCCACCGACTACATCCGGACCCAGGCAGAGTCCATCCGGGGGCACTTCGACGCGCCTTACCGCGTACTCGGCACCGACGGCTTCGGCCGCAGCGACACCCGCGCCAAGCTGCGCCACTTCTTCGAGGTGGACGAGAAGTTCGTGACGCTCGCGGCTCTCGAGCAACTCGCGCGGCGCCAGGTCGTTCCCGAGGCCCGGGTCGCGAAGGCCATGGTCGACCTCGGCATCGATGCCGACAAGCCGGACCCGAGGTACGTGTGACCGCGCAAGAGGTAGTGATTCCGGACATCGGCGACGCCGAGGACGTCGAGGTCATCGAACTCTGCGTCGGTCCCGGCGACAGCGTCGAGATCGACGGGGCCCTGATCGTCATCGAGTCCGACAAGGCGTCGATGGAGGTCCCCTCGCCGTTCGCCGGCACGGTCGCCGAGATCAGGGTGGAACTCGGCGACGTGGTCAACTCCGGTCACGTCGTCGCCGTGCTCGAGGTGACGCGGGAAGCGTCCCGCGGAAGCAACGAAGAGCCGAAGGCCGTGGAACCGCCGCCCATGGTGGCGCCTGCCGCACCGAAGGCGCCGCCGCCGGCCCGACCTGAGCCTCCACCACCCGCAGCGGCCGAACTCGACGGGGCCGCCGATGGCGCGGGCGTCTACGCCGGCCCCGCGGTCCGCCGCCTCGCGCGCGAACTCGGGGTCAACCTCGGCGACGTCCGCGGTTCCGGACCCCGCAGGCGGATCGTGAAGGACGACGTCAAGGGCTTCGTGAAGACGGCCATGGCGCGCGGACCCGCCAACGCCGCCACGGCGCTTCCCGCGATGCCCGCCATCGACTTTTCGAAGTTCGGACCCGTGGAAGAGGTCCCCCTCACGCGCATCCGCAAGCGGGGCGCCGGCAACCTGCACCGGAGCTGGCTGAACGTCGTCCACGTGACCCAGCACGACGAGGCGGACATCACCGACCTCGACGGATTCCGCCGCTCGCTGGCCGATCAGGCCGAAGCCCGGGGCGTCAAGCTCACGCTGCTGCCCTTCATCGTGAAAGCGTGCGCGGAGAACCTCGGCGCCTTCCCCCGGTTCTGCGCCTCGCTCAATCCGGCCGTGGACGGTCTCATCCTCAAGCACTACCGCCACATCGGCTTCGCCGTGGACACTGACGACGGGCTGATCGTCCCGGTGTTGCGCGACGTGGACAGGAAGGGCGTCTGGGCGCTCGCCGCCGAGATCGCCGAACTGTCCGCACTCGCGCGGAACGGGCGCCTGACGCCCGACCGGTTGAGCGGCGGCTGCTTCACCGTCTCGAGCCTGGGACGGCTGGGGGGCACGGGATTCACCCCCATCGTGAACGCCCCGGAAGTCGCGATACTCGGCGTCGGACGGCTCGAGACGAAGCCCCGGTGGAACGGCGCCGCGTTCGAGCCGCGCGCCATGCTGCCGCTCTCCCTTTCGTACGACCACCGCGCCCTAAACGGTGTCGAGGGCGGGAACTTCGTCGTCGAGCTGACGCGCCTGCTCGGCGACATCCGGAGGCTGGTGCTGTAACGCCGGGCCCCCGCGGCCTTCCGCGGCCTGCCGGGGCGTCAGCCGCGCTACTGCCGGAGGCTGCAGTACATCCGGTTGGCGAGGATGCCGACCACCATCCCGACGCCCGCTTCGTTCAACACCGTCGCGAAACCCAACGCCTCCCAGACGTACGCCGCAGCCAGGCCGAAGAGTACGGCCAGCGTCAGGGAGGTCGCGTCATGCCTCCAGCCAAAGACCTTGATCGCCACCGGCGCCGCGATCGCGGCTGCCATCTTGGAGAACGCCCCGGTTGCGATGCTGAAGACGTTGCCCGCCAGCACGAACGACAGGAGGATCGTGACGATCCCCACCGCGCCGATGATCCAGAGAGGCGTGGAGCGCTCTTTCAGGCCCCCGGTCCTACCGGGCAGGATGTCCCTGCTGACCGACTGCGAAACCGCCACGATGATGCTGTTCGCGGTCGATCCGATGATCGCGTAGATGTAGGCGAAGACGAGCCCGGCGACGATCGGGTGCGCGACCATGTCGAAGAACACGACGAGGCCGGATTCCGGGTCCTCGAGGCCGGGCATGACGCCGCGCAGAACGGCCCCGAACACCGTCATGGACAGCCAGGTGACCTGGATGAAGCCGATGTAGATCCAGCGCGCCGCCCGGGTCTCTTCCGGACTGCTCCCGGCAAAGTACCTCGTGATCACCTGCGGCTGGCTCAGGCTGAAGCCGAAGCCCGCCGCGGCGAAGCCGAACAGCACGCCGAGGCTTGCCCCGTACTGCCCATGGGGCGCCAGCGAGAAAAAGTCCGCCGGCGCGTCCCGGACGTTGGCGGCGAACGCCGCCCCGTCGGCAAGCGCCACGGAGGTGATGAAGACGAGCGCCAGCACGGTGCTGCACAGGCTGAGGACGGCCTGCATGGTGTCGACGTAGACGGATCCACGAAACCCGCCCAGCGTCGAGTACGCCACGATCGTCACGGAAAACAGCAGGAAGGCGCCGTACCCGCCGAACCCGAAGGCGGACGCCAGGAACTTCTGGCCCGCCAGCCACTGGGCGGAGGTGTAGGTGGCCAGGAACACCGCCAGGACGACGGCCACCAGGAGTCGCAGGAGTTGCGCCGACCGACCGGAGAGGCCATCGCCGAGGAACTCCGACAGCGTCGTGGCCCCGGCCTTGCGCGCCTGCCGGTTGAGTCGCTCCGGAAACAGGAACCAGAACAGCAGGTCCCCGAGCAGCCAGCCAAGCGGGATCAGGCTCCACTGCAGGCCTCCCACGTAGCCGAGTCCCACGGCGCCTGTGACGATGTAGCCGCTGTTGCCCGTGGCCGCCGCGCTGAGACCGACCAGCCACCTGTTCAGCCCGCGTCCCGCCAGGTCGCGATTCGCCCGTATCCCGCGCGGACACCCGCCGCCCGATCCAGGCGAACGTGAACGTGGCGACCAGAGACAGCGCGAAGACGACAGCCGCGAGGTCGAACCTTTCGGGCATCCAGCCTACAGGTCCTTCACCAGCCTCAAGGCGTCGAGGATCGCCGCGTGCGTGTTGCGGGAGGCCACCGCGTCGCCGATGCGAAACAACTGGAACCTGCCTCCCGGGTTCGCGCGGACCTCTTGGGGACGCCCTCCCACGAGCGCTTCGTGATCGATCTCGCCCAGGTTCCTCGAAAGCGGCTTGAGCTCCGCGTACAGGTCGTCCAGCGGACGGGTCCCGTGGTTCACGACGATCTGGTCGACCAGGCGTTCGCGGTTGGCGCCGCCATAGTCGCTGCCCACGACGGCGCGCAACTCGTTCCCGGCCCGGTACGCGCCCAGGAGGCGCCAGGTGACCGTGAACGTCACATCGAGTTCCTGGAGGCTACGCATGTAGGGCACGAGATTCATCGCCATGACCTCGGGCGAGAGGGTCCGGTCAGGCGTCATGAGTTCAACCTTCGCCCCCGTGCCGGCGGCGACCTCGGCGGCCTGCAGCCCGGTGTGATCCCCCGCGTCATCGTAGACAAGGACATTGGAGCCCGGCTGGACATCCCCGGACAGGAGGTCCCATGCCGATACCACCAGGTCGTTCCCGTCTTCGAGGACCTCCGTATGCGGAAGGCCCCCGGTAGCGACGATCACGACGTCCGGGCTCTCCGCAAGGACGCCGTCCGCATCCGCGAAGCCGTTGAAACGAAAGGCGACACCCATCCGTACGCACTCTTCGTACCGCCAGTCGACGATCGACATCATCTCCCGCCGCCGTTCGGACCGCGCCGTGAGGCGCACCTGTCCGCCTGCCGCATCGGCGGCCTCGTGCACGGTCACGTCATGCCCGCGCTCGGCGGCCACGCGCGCGGCCTCGAGGCCCGCCGGGCCGGCGCCGACGATAACGAAGCGCCGCTTCACGGCCGCCGCGGGAACCTCGTGCGGAATCGTCAACTCCCTGCCGGTCGCCGGGTTGTGAATGCAGTAGGCCTCGCCGCCCTGGTAGATGCGGTCGAGGCAGTAGTTCGCCCCCACGCAGGGGCGAATGCGGTCTTCGCGTCCCTCGACGATCTTGCGGACCAGGTGCGGGTCCGCCAGGTGCGCGCGCGTCATCCCGACCATGTCCAGCTTGCCGCTGGCGATCGCGTGACGGGCGGTCGCCACGTCCGGAATCCTCGCGGCGTGAAACACGGGAAAGTCGGTTGCCGCCCGGACCCTGCCCGCAAAGTCGAGATGGGGAGCGCCGCGCATGCCCTGGACGGGAATGACGTCCGTCAGGCCGGCATCGGTGTCGATGTGCCCGCGGACGACGTTCAGGAAGTCCACCATCCCGCTGTCCCTGAGCAGCAGCGAGATCTCGAGCCCCTCCTCTTCCGTGAGACCCCCCGGCAAACGTTCGTCCGCCGTGTAGCGCACGCCGACGATGAAGTCGGGGCCGACGCGCTTGCGTATCTCGGTCAGGACATCCATCGTCAGGCGCACCCGGTTCCGCAGGTCGCCGCCGTACGGCCCTTCGAGGGAGTTCGTCAGGGGCGACCAGAACTGGTCCATCAGGTGGCCGTACGCCTGCAGCTCGATGCCGTCGAGCCCGGCCGCCTGCATTCTCTCGGCCGCATCGGCGTAGTCGCCCACGATACGCGCGATGTCCCAGTCCTCGGCCCGCTTCGGGAAAGCCCGGTGCGCGGCTTCGCGCTCATGCCCCGCGGAAACCACCGGCAGCCAGTCCCCCGCATCCCAGCGGGTGCGGCGCCCGAGATGCGTGAGCTGGATCATGACCGCCGCGCCGTGGTCGTGGCACTCGTCGGCGATCCTCTTCATCCAGCCGACGACCTCGTCCTTCCAGGCGAGCACGTTGTTGAACACGGGCGGGCTGTCGCGCGCGACGGACGCCGACCCGGCGGTCATCGTCAGCGCGACGCCGGCCTTCGCCCGCTCGACGGTGTAGGCCCGGTATCGATCCCTGGGCATGCCGTCCTCGGGATAGGCGGGTTCATGCGCGGTGATCATGATCCGGTTGCGCAAAGTCAGGTGCTTCAGCCTGAACGGCGTCAGCAAGGGGTCGTTCAGCATGTCGGCACGCTCCTTGCGCGGGCCGGCGGCTACAGCGGCTCCCAGAGCACTTCCGCGACGCCGTGCTCCCGCGCGATCGTGCGCGCGAGCACGAAGAGGTAGTCCGACAGCCGGTTCAGGTAGGCGCCTACCCCAGCCTCCGCCAGCAGCGGGAGCGAGGGCGCTTCTTCCCAGAACGCGCGCTCCGCCCGGCGCGCCAGGCTGCGCGCGACATGCGCGAGGGCCACGGTCTCGTCACCGCCGGGCAGCACGAACTCCCGCAGCGGCGGCAACTCGGCGTTCAGGCGCTCCGTCTCCTCGGCCACGGTCCCGGCGAGGTCCGTCCAGGGCGCCGACGTGCCTCCCGTCGCGACCGCCCCGCCGACGTCGAAGAGTCGCGACTGGACGTTGGCCAGGGTGTCCCGGTGCCGGGCCCCCGCCTTCGCGGCGAGCAGCCCGAGGAAGCTGTTGGCCTCGTCGAGCGTGCCGATCAGGGCGAGGCGGGGATGGTGCTTGGGGTAGCGCTTGCCGTCGGCCAGCGAGGTCTCCCCGCCGTCGCCGGTGCGCGTCACGACCCGGCTGATGCGGTCCGCCATCCCTTCTCCCTTTCTCCCCGTCTCCCCGGTGGCTCAGCCCGTTGCCCGGGCAGCCGTCGTCTCCCCTTCCCGCCGGCCCTGCAGTCGGGCGGCCCAGACGATCAGCAAGAATACCGGAACGCCGATGGCCGCCGCGCCCAGGAAGAACATCGGATACCCGAACGTGTCGACCATCTGGCCGGAGTAGCCGCCGAGCAGCTTCGGAAACAGCGTCATGAGCGAGCTCAGGACCGCGTACTGCATCGCCGTGAACGACAGGCTCGTCAGGCTCGAGAGGTAGGCGACGAAGGCCGCGCTCGCGAGACCCGCCGTCAGGTTGTCCGCCCCGATCACGGCGTAGAGCAGCAACAGGTCCCCGGGCGCCGCCGCGAGCGCGATGAAGAGCAGGTTGGTCGCGACGGTGAGGACGGCCCCCAGCATGAGTACCCGGACGACCCCGTACTTCAGCGCCAGGGCCGCGCCGAGGAAGCCCCCGAGTATGGTCATCCAGAGCCCGAAGACCTTCGTGACGGTGGCGATCTCCTCCTTGCTGTAGCCCATGTCGAAGTAGAAGACGTTGGCGATCGCGCCGAGCACGATGTCGGAGACGCGGTAGAAGCCGACCAGCAGCAGGATGGGCACCGCCGCCCGCCCGTACCGGCGCAGGAAGTCGAGCACCGGCGCGACGTAGGTTTCCCGCACCATCTCGGCGCGCGCGATCCCGGCGCCCACGCACGCGCGCGCCACGGCGAGGGCCACGCCGAGTGCGAGGGTCAGGCGCCCCGCTTCCGCCAGGAAGCCCGCGAGCGCGCCGTGCATCCCGAGGCCCTCGACGGCCCAGGCATGCACCGCGTCGGCCGCGTCGGACAACCCCAGGAAGAGGGCCACGAACGACGCCGCCATGATCGCGAACACGCCAAAGAAACGCGCGTAGTCCCCGGCGCCGTGGAAGTCGCTCGCAAGGTCCCTGCGCACGGGCTCGCCCACGAGGAACGTCGTGACCACGCCCACCAGCATCGCGCCGGCCATGCACAGGTAGGTCCACTTCCAGGCGTCGTAGACGTAGTGGTCCGCCTCGGTGCCGAAGCCGGCGGCGAGGTACAGCGCACCGGCGCCCGCCACGAGCATGCCGCCCCGATATCCCGCCACGTAGGCCGATGCGAGGAGCGCCTGCATCTTCTCGTCCGCCACCTCGATGCGGTACGCGTCGATCACGATGTCCTGGGTCGCCGCCGAGAAGCCGAGCGCCACCGCCGCGAAGGCCATCGCGGTAAGCCCCGCCGGCGTGCCCGGGTCGCTCATCGCCAGGGCGGCGATCGACGCCATGACGGCGACCTGCGCGGTGAGCAGCCAGCTGCGGCGCTGGCCGAGGCGAGGGCCCAGCACCGGCAGCGGCAGCTTGTCGATCAGCGGCGCCCAGACGAACTTGAACGAATAGCCGAGCGCCGCCCAACTGAAGTACGTGACCGCAGCCCGCTCGACTCCCGCCTCCCGCAACCACAGCGACAGCGTCGCGAAGATGAGCAGGAGCGGCAGCCCGGAGGAGAAACCGAGGAACAGGAGCGCCGCGACGCGGGGCTGCAGGAAGGCGCGCAGATCGAGCGAGGCGCCGGACCCGCTGTCGCCACCGTCGGCCGGGAGACGCCGGCCGGTCAAGCAGCGCTCGCTCGGTGCAGGCCGCCGTCCGTGGCGCGCATCGTCAGGGGTCGACGGACTTCCAGGGCGTCATGTCCAGGAGCGGGGCGCCGCCGGTGTCGTCACGGCCGGCTGGGGTCCGACTCGGGCGCCACCCGCGCGGCCCACGGAGAGCGCCGGAGACGCTTGGGTCCGGATGACGGTGTCCGCCTTGATCGTCTCGACTTCCTCGCGCAGCGTAGCCACGTCGCGACGGAGGTCTCCGACTTCCTCCCGCAACCCGGCGACGTCTTCGCGAATCGCACCGAGTTCCGCACGCAGTTCCCGGGCCAGGGCGCGCATCTCGCCACGCAGCTCCGTCGCCAGAGCATGCATCTCGCCACGTAGTTCACTCGCGAGCGCGTTCATCTCGCCACGCAAGGTTTCGGCCAGGCCATCCATCTCGCCACGCAAGGTTTCGGCCAAGCCATCCATCTCGCCACGCAAAGCCTCGAACTGGGCGTGCGTCTCGGCCCGATAGTCGATCAACTCGCCACGCAAATCGCGCAAATCCGCCCGAAGTCCCGCGTACCCGGTCAGCATCAGCGTCGCGAGGGCGATGCCCACGCCCAGGATGGACAGCGTCTCGCTCGTCAGGCGCTGGCGAGCCCGCCCCGCGTTCGCGCTCCCTGCCGGTTCCGCGTAGCTCGCGGCGTCTCCCTGGCTCATCTCGTGTCCCATCCACCGGTCGATTGGCCGGGGAGGTTATCGCGGGTCCACTCCGCCGCGTGTGCGAATCATCCTACCGGTTGCGTAGGCCAGCGCAACCGCCGCACGCGCGCCTTCGCCACCGATGCGTCATGGCCGCCAACGGACCCGCGCCAGGTCCACCCGTCCGCCCACGAACGTCACCCCTTCGGCCTCGAGGAGCGCCCGCTGACGGGCTCCTCCCGCGCCCCGAATCGAGACGGCGCCGCGCGCATTGACGACCCGGTACCAGGGGAGCCGGGTGTCTGGCGGCAGCCGCGACATCGTCTGCCCGACCAGCCGCGCGGCGCGCGGCAGTCCCGCGAGTTCCGCCACCTGTCCGTAGGTGGCCACGCGGCCGGCGGGAATCGCCGCGACGACCGCCCAGATGCGCTCGCGAGGCCCTCCGGGAACGTTCGATTCGCCGCCCTGCGAAGCGGTTTCCAAGGGACCAGGGGCCTCCCGACCGAGCGCCCCGATTCGGGCCCGAATTGGGGCCCCAAATTGGGGCTTGAATAACGGGAGCGCGCCCCTATGATATGCACTCCTCCGGGTTAGCACTCTCACGGCGAGAGTGCCAATTCTCGGAGGTTCGCATCGAGAAGGTGTCGGGCCAAGGAATACGATGGCTACGGCACGCGAATACGTCCAATCTTGGGAGACATTTGGGACATGAACATTCGACCTCTACACGACCGCGTCGTCGTGCGGCGGCTGGACGAGGAGACGATGTCCGCCGGCGGGATCGTGCTGCCGGACACCGCGTCCGAGAAACCGTCGCAGGGCGAGGTCCTCGCCGTGGGACCGGGCAAGCTCCTAGACAACGGCAACCTGCACGCACCCGGCGTCCAGGTCGGCGACAAGGTCATCTTCGGCCAGTACGGCGGCAGCACGGTGAAGATCGACGGGGAAGAGCTTCTCATCCTCTCCGAGAGCGAGATCTTCGGCGTACTCGAGGGCTGACGCGAGACGCGCCCGCACCGGAGTTTTGACGACCCGTTAGCGCCGGCGCCCTCCGAAGGCCGCCGGCAAACGCAAAGAGGAACAACAGAATGAGCGCGAAGGAAGTACATTTTTCAGACGATGCTCGGGCCCGCATGCTCGAAGGGGTGAACATCCTCTCGAACGCGGTGAAGGTGACGCTGGGGCCGAAGGGCCGCAACGTCGTGCTCGACAAGTCGTTCGGCGCGCCGACGGTCACGAAGGACGGCGTGTCCGTGGCCAAGGAAGTCGAACTCAAGGACAAGTTCGAGAACATGGGCGCGCAGATGGTCAAGGAGGTCGCGAGCCAGACCTCCGACGAGGCCGGTGACGGCACGACGACGGCCACGGTGCTGGCGCAGTCCATCCTGACGGAAGGCCTGAAGTCCGTCGCCGCGGGCATGAACCCCATGGACCTGAAGCGCGGCATCGACAAGGCCGTGGCATCCGCGGTCGGCCACATCGAGCAGATGGCCACGCCGTGCGAGGACTCCACGTCCATCGCCCAGGTCGGCACCGTCTCCGCCAACAACGACACCGCGGTCGGCCAGATCATCGCCGAGGCGATGGAGAAGGTCGGCAAGGAAGGCGTCATCACCGTCGAGGAAGGCAGCGGCCTCGAGAACGAACTCGAAGTGGTCGAGGGCATGCAGTTCGACCGCGGCTACCTGTCTCCCTACTTCATCAACAACCAGGACTCCATGTCCGCCGAGCTCGAGGATCCGTTCGTCCTCCTGTGCGACAAGAAGATCTCGAACATCCGCGACATGCTGCCGGTGCTCGAGAACGTCGCCAAGGCGGGCAAGCCGCTCATGGTGATCGCCGAGGACATCGAGGGCGAAGCCCTCGCGACCCTGGTGGTCAACAACATGCGCGGCATCGTGAAGATCGCGGCCGCCAAGGCCCCGGGCTTCGGCGACCGGCGCAAGGCGATGCTCCAGGACATCGCGATCCTCACCGGCGCCACGGTGATCTCCGAGGAGGTCGGGCTGACCCTCGAAGGGGCTTCCCTGGAGGACCTCGGCAACGCCAAGCGCATCTCCTGCACGAAGGAGAACACGACGATCGTCGACGGCGCCGGCGCCAAGGGCGACATCGAGGGCCGCATCAAGCAGATCCGGCAGGAGATCGAGGACACGACCTCCGACTACGACCGCGAGAAGCTGCAGGAGCGGCTCGCCAAGCTCGCCGGCGGCGTGGCCGTGATCAAGGTGGGCGCCCCGACGGAAGTCGAGATGAAGGAGAAGAAGGCGCGCGTCGAAGACGCCCTGCACTCCACCCGCGCCGCGGTCGAGGAAGGCATCGTGCCCGGTGGCGGAGTCGCCCTGGTGCGCGCGCTCGAGAAGCTCGACGACCTCGGCGGCGACAACGAAGACCAGAACGTCGGCATCGCCATCGCCAAGCGCGCCATGGCCTCCCCGCTGCGCCAGATCGCGCAGAACGCGGGCGCCGAGGGCGCGGTGGTCCTCGACAAGGTCCGCGGCCTCCCCGAGAACCACGGGTACAACGGGGCGACCGACGAGTACGGCGACATGATCGAGATGGGGATTCCCGACCCGGCGAAGGTCGCCCGCACCGCCCTGCAGGCGGCGGCGTCCGTGGCGGGTCTCATGATCACCACCGAGGCCATGGTCGCGGAGGCGCCGGACGACAACCCGCCCGCGCCTCCGGGCGGCGGCGGCATGCCCGACATGGGCGGCATGATGTAGCAGCCGCGCAAGCACGAAAGAACCCCGCCCCGCGCGGGGTTTTTTCTGCCTGTTCCGGGCAGTATGATCGAGCGGGCCAAGGGAAAGAGGGGCGCCAGACAATGGAAGAAGCCATCAACTATCTGATCCGTTGGGCTCACTACTTCGTGGGGATCACCTGGATCGGGATGCTCTACTACTTCAACTTCGTCCAGACGGAGTACTTCAAGGAAGCCGAGACCGGCGCCCGCGTGGACGCGTTCGTGAAGCTCGCCCCCCGCGCCCTCTGGTGGTTCCGCTGGGGCGCCGCCATGACGTTCCTCACCGGGCTCTATCTCCTCTATGTCCTGCACATGAGCCTGTCGATAGACATCGTCCTGTCGGCCACCATGGCGACGCTGATGTTCCTGAACGTCTGGCTGATCATCTGGCCCAACCAGAAGATCGTCATCGCGTCGAACGAGCAGGTCCAGGCCGGCGGCGAGGCCACTCCGGAAGCCGCGGCGGCGGCGCCGAAGGCCGCTCTGGCCTCCCGCACGAACACGCTGTTCTCGCTGCCGATGCTATTCCTGATGGGCGCGAGCAACCACTTCGGCCACGGAGGTTTCGGCGACAATACGAACGCGCTGATCGTCGGCCTGATCATCATCGCCGCCATCGAACTGAACGCGATCTTCGGCAAGCAGGGGCCCATCACGACCGTGCGCGGCGTCATCGTCAGCAGCTTCGCGCTGACCGCGGTCTTCTGGGCGGTCGTCGCATGGCTGTAGCGACGCTCGTCGTCGCCCGCGCAGAGTTCGCGCCAGCGTCACCAGGGGCACGTCCCGTACGGCGCGCTCTTCGCCCGAGGGAACCGTGAGCGAGTCCCCGATCGCCGTCCAACCCGACGACGCCCCGCGGCGGTCCCAGCGCCGCCGCGGGCGCGACGGCGGCGGGGGTCGCGGCGGCGGCTCCGGGGTCGCGGTCAGCGGCGTCCTCGCGTTCGCCATCGCGGGGTTCGCCGCGGCGGGCTGGTTCATCCTGCACCAGCAGGGCCAGCTCCGGGACAACGACCGCGCGCTCGCGACCGCCGGCGAGCGACTCAGGCTCCTCGAAGAACGGCTGCAGATGACCGACGAGGTCATGTCGAAGGCGGGCGAGGACACCACCGAGCAGCTGTCTTTCTGGGAGTCCGAGGTCCGCAAGCTCTGGGACGTCGCGAACAAGCGCAACCGGAAGTGGATCCAGGACAAC
Organism: Pseudomonadales bacterium; assembly: GCA_022825925.1. GTDB lineage: Bacteria > Pseudomonadota > Gammaproteobacteria > Pseudomonadales > Azotimanducaceae > VXNE01. The sequence goes on from JAJDVW010000105.1 coordinate 44,337, forward strand.
CAGGCGACGCTAAAGCGGCAGACCTCGAGCATCGCCGGCGTGCAGTCCACCCTCGCCGAACTGAAGAGCCAGGTCGGCCGCGTCGAGACCGCCTTCGACCAGCAGCGGGAGATGATGGACAAGCTGGCGACCATCGAGACGCAGGTCCGCCAGATGGTGAATCAGCAGCGCGACCTGGTGGACCGGGTCAATACCTCGCGCCAGGTGACGGCGAGCCTGAAGGCGACCCTCGAACCGCAGGTGCGCGAACACGAGGAGGCGATCGCCGCCAACGACGCCCACCGGCGCCAGCTCAACGCCAGCATCACCCGGCTCGGCGACCGGCTCGCCGCCATCGAGCAGCGCGTGGGTCTGGCCGTCCAGTAGGGCCTCGAGAAGACCCGAAACGCTCAGCCTGTCCCGTCCCGTCCCGCGCGCAGGCCCTCGAGCCTCCGGTCCTTGGCGCCCCACAGGTCGTCGATCCAGGCGCGCAGCGTTTCACGCCCCTCCGGCTCCGCCACGCCGGCGACGGCCTCGGGCACGCCGAGACCCGTCACGGTCACGTCCACCCGCCGGCACCGGCCGCAGAGGAAGTCCCAGAAGGACGGCGCTCCGTCCGGGTAGTCGATCGTCACGTCCACCATGCCGCGGAGCCGGGCGTCGAGCGCCTCCGCGACGTACGCGAATCCCGATCTCTTGGGCTTCAGCAACCAGGCGTGCGGCGACTGCTGCGCCGCGTGCTTGGCCGCCGTGAAGCGCGTCCCCTCGAGGAAGCTCAGCACGGACGTGGGCCGCTCCAGAAACCGTTCGCACGCCCGCAGCGTCGCGTTGCGGTCGTGCTCGCGCAGCTCCGGGTGCGCCTCGAGGACCTCGCGGCCGTAGCGGCGGACGTAGGGGAAGCCCAACAGCCACATGGCCACCCCCACCATGGGCGCCCAGATGAGTTCGCGCTTGGTGAAGAACTTCAGCGGCGGTACGCGGCCCAGGAAGATGTCCTGCAGGACGAGGATGTCCGCCCACGACTGATGGTTGCTGACGATGAGATACCATCCGTCCCGCCGGAAGCCGGCATCGCCCTGGAACCGGACATCCAGGTTCGTCAGCCGGAGCGACCACAGGAGTCCCCGGTTGCTCGCGACCCAGCCGTCGATGATCCGATCCATGGCGCCGCCGATCCCGCGGCGCACCGCGCCCACCGGCACGGCGATCCGCACCAGTCCCATCACGTACAGCGGAATGCACCAGAGCACCGTGTGCACCGAGATGAACGCGATGGAGACGATTCCGCGCAGCGTATCCATGCCGGAGTCTTTAACACAGGCATGCCCGCGCCGCCAACGGCAGGGCCGGGACGCGCGCAACCCGTTCGGGACGTCCCGGTGAGCGTCCCCCGCGGCGCGCTGCCGGTCCTGGCGGCATTCCTGGCGTGCGTCCCGGTCACCGGGTGCGCCACGCTGTCCTGGTACGGCGAGGCAGCCATCGGCCAGATGCGCATCCTCGCCGCGCGCCGGCCGGTCGCCGAGGTGCTCGCGGACCCGGCGACGTCGGCGGCGACCGCCGCCAACCTGGCGCGGGTCGACGCGATCCTCGAGTTCGCCGCCCGGGACCTCGGCCTGGACGTGGGCGGCCGCTACCGGACCTACGTGCACCTGGACCGGGACGCCGTGGTCTGGAACGTCTTCGCCGCGCCCGAGTTCTCCCTGACGCCGCACCGGTGGTGTTACCCGGTCGTGGGGTGCGCCGTCTACCGGGGCTATTTCAACCGGGACCGCGCACGGCAGGAGGCCGCGGCCCTCGCGGCTCGCGGCTTCGACGTCCACGTCGGCCGCGTGGCCGCGTACTCCACCCTGGGCTGGTTCGACGATCCGCTGCTGTCGACCTTCATCGGCTACCCGGACGAACGCCTGGCGGAACTGCTCTTCCACGAACTCGCGCACGGCAGGCTGTTCGTGCCCGGCGACTCCGCGTTCAACGAGGCCTTCGCCACGTTCGTCGGCCGGGAAGGCGCCGCGGCGTGGCTGCTCGCCACGCGACGCGATCCGGAACGGTTCCTCGCCGCGAAGCACGCGGCCCTCCGGCGGGTCGACTTCTTCCGGGCGTGGCGCGGGCGGCTGCGCGCGCTGTACGCGGAGGACCTGCCAGACGATCAGCGCCGGCTTCTGAAGGGAGCCCTGTTCGACGCCATGCGCTCGTGTTACGCAGAGCGCCGTCGTAGGCTCGGGCCCGGGTTCGGAGGCGCCCTGCCGGCATCCTTCAACAACGCCCGCCTCGCCGCGACGAGTACCTACGAGGACCGCACGCCGTCCTTCGCGGCGCTCTTCGCGCGCGCCGGCGGGAACTGGGGAGCCTTCTACCGGGCGGCGCGCGAACTCGGCGACCGCGAACCGGGGGCGCGCGACGAGGCCCTGCGCGACCTCGCCCGCGCACACGCCGCGCCCCATCGGCCGGAAGAGCGGGATGCGCTCCTGTGCCGCCACCCACGCGTGGCCGCCGGTTGATCCGGCGACGCCCGCCCGCATAGCATCCCTCCGATGGAACAGACGCCAGGGGAGCGTAGCGACCGTCGGCAGTGGTTCCATGGGCGCTCGGTCGGGCTCTGGCTGGGTCTCGCCGCCTTCGCCCTCCTCCTGATCTACCCCGCCGCTCCGGACAACCCTCCCGCCAGCCGACTGGCCGCCGTGGCCGCCCTGATGGCGATCTGGTGGATGAGCGAGGCGATCCCGCTCTTCGCGACGGCCCTGATGCCCCTGGTCCTGTTCCCGCTGCTCGGGATCATGCCCGGCCGGGACACGGCGCCGATCTACCTCAACAGCACCATCGTGCTCTTCATCGGCGGGTTCATGATCGCCCTGACCATGCAGAAGTGGAACCTGCACCGCCGGATCGCGCTCGACATCATCCACCGCGTCGGCGGCGGTCCGGCGCGCCTGGTGCTCGGGTTCATGATCGCGGCGGCTTTCCTGTCGATGTGGGTGTCGAACACCGCCACCGCCGTCATGATGGTCCCGATCGGCCTCGCCATCGTGCTGCAGGTCGAGAGCCGCGCCGGGGACGCGGCGCATCCGCTGTCCGTGGGCCTCATGCTGGGCATCGCCTACGGTTGCTCGGTCGGCGGGATGACGACCCTCGTCGGCACCCCGCCCAACCTCTCGTTCGTGCGGATCCACGAGATCCTCTTCCCGGACGCCCCCACGATCGCGTTCGGACAGTGGATGGTGGTCGCCTTCCCGGTCGGGGTCATCATGCTCGTCGCGGCGTGGCTGCTGATCACCCAGGTGATGTACCGGGCGCCGCGGAACCTCCGCATCGACCCGGCAACCGTGGCGGACGAACGGACGCGGCTCGGTCCGGTCTCCTTCGAGGAACGCGCGGTGCTCACCGTATTCGCGGTCACCGCCCTGCTCTGGGTGTTCCGCGTCGATCTCCACCTGGGCGGCTTCACGGTGCCCGGCTGGTCGGACGTGCTGCCCTGGCCCGGACTCGTCGACGACGGTACCGTGGCGATCGCCATGGCCTCGCTCATGTTCTTCATCCCCGCGAAGAACCGCGAAGGCGGCACGCGGATCATGGGCCCCGAGATCATCCCGCGGCTGCCGTGGAACATCGTCCTGCTCATCGGCGGCGGCTTCGCGCTGGCGTCGGCGTTCCAGCAGACGGGGCTGGCCCAGCTCATCGGCGCCCAGTTCGATGCCGCCGCCGCGTTGCCGACGTTCGCGCTGATCCTCCTCGTCTGCCTCGCCATCACCTTCCTGACCGAACTGACCAGCAACACGGCGACCACCGAGATGATCCTGCCGATACTCGCGGCCGTCGCGGTCGCCACCGGCACGCACCCGCTCATCCTCATGATCCCCGCCACCATGTCCGCGAGCTGCGCGTTCATGATGCCGGTGGCGACGCCGCCCAACTCCATCGTCTTCGGCAGCAACCGCATCTCCATTTCCGAGATGGCGCGCGCGGGCATCGTGCTCAACCTGTTCGGGGCCCTCGTCATCGCGAGCGTCGTCTACACGCTCGGCTTGGTGGTGTTCGACATCGATCCCTCGGTGGTGCCCGCCTGGGCGACCTCTCTGGCCGCGGAAGGCGGCCACTGACCCATGCCGAACGGGCCGCAGAGCTTCTACTGGTACGACCTCGAGACTTCGGGGACGTCCCCCGCCACCGACCGGATCGTGCAGTTCGCCGGGCAACGCACGGACGCCGACCTCAACCCGGAGGGCGCGCCGTTCGCGACCTACGTCAAGCTGCCGCCGGACATCGTCCCGTTCCCCGAGTCCTGCCTCGTCACCCGGATCACGCCGCAGCGCACCCGCGCCGAAGGCATCGACGAGTGGCAGGCGATGACGGAGCTGCACCGCGTCTTCTCCGCCGGCCGGACCTGCGTCGCGGGGTACAACAACCTGCGTTTCGACGACGAGTTCCTGCGCCACGCGCTCTACCGCAACCTGTTCGATCCGTACGCCCGGGAGTGGCGCGACGGCAACTCGCGATGGGACCTGATCGACGTCGCCCGCGCGACGGGCGCCCTGCGGCCGGAGGGCCTCGAGTGGCCGAGTTCCGACGGCGTCCCCACCTTCGGCCTCCAGGCCCTCGCGGAAGCCAACGGACTTGAGCACGGCACGCCGCACGACGCGATGTCCGACGTGCGCGCCACGATCGCCCTGGCCCGGCTGCTGCGCGACCGGCAGCCGCGGCTCTTCGCGTACGGGCTGACGCTGCGCTCGAAGCACGCCGCGCGCCGGCTGCTGGTCCCCTTCGGGAAGGAACCGTGCGTGCACGTTTCCCGCCGCATCGCCAACGCACGCTACTGCACGGCGCCGGTCGTTTCGGTGGCGCAGCACCCCACGATGGACAACGGCATCATCGTCGCGGACCTCGGACGCGACGTCGCGCCGCTCGTCGAACGCTCCGCGGAGGAACTGCGCGAGACCCTGTTCGCCGAGGACGTCGAGGAGCGCCCGCCGCTCAAGCAGGTGCGGCTCAACCGGTGCCCGTTCGTGGCGCCGATCACCGTCCTGCGGCCGGAGGACGCCAGGCGCCTCGGCATCGACACCGCCCTCGTCGAGGAGCGCCGCGCCACGCTCCGCGCCACGCCCGGACTCCACGAGAAGATCGCCCGGGTCTACCTGCGTGACGACGGCGACTCCGCGAGAGACCCGGCGGCCGACGTCGAGGAGCGTCTTTACGACGGGTTCACACCCGACCCCGACCGGAATGCCTGCGAGCGGCTGCAACGGGAACTGCGCGCCCATGCCCCCTGGCCGGAGCCGCGCTTCACGGATACGCGCCTCACCGAACTCGCGGGGCGCCTGAAGGCCCGTATCCGGCCTTCGGACCTCGGTGCCGCCGAACGCGCGGACTGGCACCGTTTCGTCGCGGCGCGCCTGACCACGGAGCACCCTCGACGGTTGACCGTGGCCGCCTACCGGCAGGAAGTCGCCGACCGGCTCGACGCGGTCACGGACGCAGCCGAGCGCGAGGTGCTCCAGGCCCTCGAGGCCTACGGAGCGGAACTCGAAGCGAGAACGCTGCCATGAGCGCGGGCGTGCGCTTCTCCTCGGTCGGCAAGCGCTTCGGCGAGCACTGGGTGTTCCGCGACCTGTCGCTGTCTCTCCCCGGCGGCGGCACCACGGCCATTGTCGGGGAGAGCGGTTGCGGCAAGACCACCCTCCTGCAACTCGTGAACGGCGTGCTGCGTCCCACGGCGGGGCGCGTCGAGGTGTTCGGCGAAGCCGTTCCCCGGGAGGGCATCGAGACCTTCCGGCGGCGGATCGGGTACGCGGTGCAGGGCGCCGGCCTCTTCCCCCACATGACGGTGCGCGAGAACGTGACGCTGCTCGCCCGCCTGAAACGCTGGACGGGCGACGCCATCGAGGCCCGCTTCGACGAACTCCTCGACGAGATGGGACTCGAGGCCGGCCTGGCGGGCCAGTACCCGGTGCAGCTCTCCGGCGGCCAGCAGCAGCGCGTCGGACTCTGCCGGGCGCTCATGCTCCGTCCGGACATGCTGCTGCTCGACGAGCCGTTCTCCGCGGTGGACCCGATCACCCGGGAAAGCCTCTACGACCAGTTCCTCCATGCGCGCGAACACGAGGGCGTCGACACGCTGCTCGTCACCCACGACATGGGCGAGGCGGTACGGCTTGCCGGGCATCTCGTCATCCTGGGGCCCGGCGGCGTACATCAGTCCGGCGCAACGGAGGACGTGCTCGCGCAACCCGCGAACGACTACGTGGCCCGCCTTCTCGCCACGCGCGCCGGCCCGACGTGAACCCCTTCCGCGCCGCCGCGCTCTGCGTCTCCCTCGCCCTCGCCGCCGGGGGCGAACCTCTCGTAGTCGCCAGCAAGGACTTCAACGAGTCGTACATCCTCGGCGAGATCATGGCGCAGCTCCTCGAATCGGACGGCTTCGAGGTGGAGCGGCGTTTCGGGCTCGGCGGGACGCTGATCTGCTACGAGGCCCTGCGCACCGGCGAGATCGACCTCTACGCCGAGTACACCGGCACGCTCGCCACGGCGATCCTGAAACGCCCCGACCGTTCCGGCATCGACGCGCTCAACGACGTGTTGGCCCAGGAGGGCCTGACGCTCCTGCCCCCCTTCGGCTTCAACAACACCTACGCCCTCGCCGTACCCCGGGCGCTCGCGCGGTCACGGGGCCTTCTGACCATCTCCGCGCTCGTCGACCACCCGGACCTCCGCATCGCCGTCTCCCACGAGTTCCTCGAACGCGAGGACGGCTGGCCCGGGCTGTCCCGGACGTACGGCTTCGACCGTCCCATCGACGGGATCGAGCACGGGCTCGCCTACCAGGCGCTGGAAGAGGGCACGATCGACCTCACCGACGCCTACTCGACCGACGGCGAACTGGTGCGCCATGACCTCGTCGTGCTCCGGGACGACCGGGACTTCTTCCCGCGCTACCTCGCCGCGCCCCTCGTCCGGAACGATCTCCCGCAACGGGCGAAGGACCGTCTGCGAATCGTGGCCGACACCCTGGACGACCCCGCGATGCAGGCGCTCAACGCGTCGGTGCTGTTCGAGGACGCGGACTTCGCCGCAGCCGCGGCCGGCTACCTGGACGGCATCGGCATCGAGAGCGACCATGCGGGCTCGGGCTCTGGGTCGCACTCTGGGTCGCAACAGTGGCGGCAGCTCGCGCGCAACACGCTGCGCCACCTCGAACTCACCGTCATGGCGCTCGTCCCCGCGACGCTCGTCGGCATCGGCCTCGGGCTCCTCGTGTTCCGCATCGCCTGGCTCGCCCGCTCGGTCGTGTACGCGGCGGGGCTCCTGCAGACGATACCGTCGATCGCGCTCCTCGCCTTCATGATCCCCCTGTTCGGGATCGGCGTGACCCCGGCCATCGTCGCGCTCTTCCTGTACTCGCTGCTGCCGATCGTGCGCAACACGGTGACGGCGCTCTCGACCATCGATCCGGTGCTGCAGCGGGTGTCGCTCGCGATGGGACTGACGCGTACGCAACGCCTGCGGCACGTCTTCGTGCCCCTCGCCGTGCCGAGCATCCTCGCCGGTATCCGCACCGCCGCCGTCATCAGCATCGGCACCGCCACCCTCGCCGCGTTCATCGGCGCCGGGGGGCTGGGCGACCCGATCGTCACGGGCCTCGCCCTGAACGACCACGGGCTGATCCTGCAGGGCGCGCTGCCGGCGGCGCTGCTCGCGATCTTCACGGAGTTCGCGCTCGAAGGCGTCGAACGGGTGCTGTCGCCGCGCCACCTGCGCGCGGCGACGGCATGACGGAGGATCAGCGCCCCGCGGGATAGCGGCGCGTCTCGCCCACGGCGAACGCCGCGAACTCCGACTCCGCGATGCCGGCCTCGGTGCGCGCGGCCGCCAGCGCGTGGGTCGGTGTCAACACGCCTTCCGCCGACAGGATAAAGGCCCCCCAGTGGATGGCCATGGACGCGGTCGCCCCGATGTCCCGGTGGATCCGGACCGCCTCCTCCGGATTCACGTGCACGGAGCGCATGAAGAAACGCGGCTCGTAGGCGCCGATCGGGATGATGCCGAGGTCGATCTCGCCGAGCCGCTCGCCGATCTCCCGGAACTGCCGGTCGTTGTAGCCGGTGTCGCCCCCGAACCAGACCTGGAAGTCGTCCCACGCGAGGCTCCACGAGGCCCAGAGCGTCGCGTTGCGGTCCGTGAGACTCCGCCCCGAGAAGTGCTGCGAAGGGGTGGCCGTCACGCGGAAGGAGCGCTCGCCCGAGGCGTGGTCCCGCCCGTCCCACCAGTCCATCTCGACGATCCGGGCGGAATCGATCCCCAGCCGCTCGAACCACCTGCGCAGGCCCAGCGGTACGTAGTACACGGGGCCGTCGCCAAGCGCACGCACGCTGGCCGCGTCGAGGTGGTCGTAGTGGTTGTGCGAGATGACCACCACGTCCACCGGCGGCAGGTCCCCCAGCGTCAGCGCGGGCCGGGTGATGCGTTTCGGGCCCGCGAAGGACAGGGGTGAGGCCCGCTCGCTGAACATCGGGTCCGTCAGCACGTTGATGCCCTGGTGCTGGATCAGCACGGTCGCATGCCCGACCCAAGTGACCGTGGCGTTCGCGCTCTCGTCCGATGCCGGGACGGGTGTCGCCAGCGGCACCCTGTCGCGGTCGGCGTCATACGTCGACCATGCGTCCGAGAAGAATCGCATCCGCACCACCCGGAGAAAGTTGCCCACCCCGCCTTGGACGGCGTCGGAGAATGGGTTGCGGAAGCCCCCGTCCGCGTGGTGCGCCGGGGTCTCGGCCGCCAGGACCGCGTTGCCGCAGGCGAGCGCCGCGACCAGGAAAGGGACCAGCGGAGCCGTCACGCGCCCTCCTCCGCCAGCAGGAGCACTCCGGCCTTCAGGGCTGCGAGGAGCCGGTCGAGGTCTTCGCGGGATGCCGCGCCGTACTTGAAACCCATGACGGACGTCACGGTGAAGTAGGCCGCGTCGGCCACCGTCAGGCCGTGGCGGGCCATCGCCGACGCGTGGCCCGCGAGGACTTCCCGCACGAGCGTTTCGTGGCGGCGGTGCGACTCGGCGATGGCGCCGCGACCCGCCTCGTTGTGTCCGCCGAGCAGGTCCTCCGCATCGCCGGCGTCCTCCAGCAACTCGAACGAACGCACCACCGTACCCTCGAAATACGCATCCAGGCGCTCCGACAGCGAGCCGCAGCGGGTCAGGGCGTCCCGTACGCCGTCGAGGTTGCGTTCGGTGACGTGCAGGATGGAGCGCACGATCAGCTCGTCCCTGGTCCCGAAGAGATCGTAGAGGGTCTGCCTGGATACCCCTGCCTCGGCGGCGACATCGGCCATCGAGGTCTTGCGCGCCCCAAAGCGCACGAACGTCCGGATGGCCGCTTCGACTAGCTGGTCCCTGCGGTCTGTCACGCCGTCGTCGGCAGCAGTCTCGATGGGCATCGATTCTATCGGGCGGAACCGCTTGACACGAACTGGAAGGCTACCCGAAACTTACAACTTTACAAACATTGACCTTTTGTATAGCCGTCGAGGAGGAAGCGGGTGTCGGATCGCAGGACGGTACTCATCACGGGCTGCTCGACCGGAATCGGCCGGGCGACCGCACGAACGTTCCAGCGCCGCGGCTGGAGCGTGATCGCCTCGATGCGCCGGCCGGAGCGGGAGCGCGAACTGAAGGCGCTCGACCACGTCCTGGTGACCCGGCTCGACGTCACGGACCCCGAGAGCATCGTCGAGGCGATACGGGCCGGCCAGGACCGCTTTGGCCGCCTCGACTGCCTGGTGAACAACGCGGGTTTCGGCGGCCACGCGCTGCTCGAACAGTCGACGGACGAGATGGTCCGCGGCATGTACGAGACGAACGTGTTCGGCGCGATCAACGCGACGCGCGAAGTGCTGCCGATCCTGCGCCGGCGGAACGGTGGGAGCGTGATCAACGTGACCTCCATGGGCGGCCTGATGGGACTGCCCCTCGATTCCGTCTACTGCTCGACCAAGTTCGCGATGGAGGGGTTCACCGAGGCGCTGGCCCTGGAATGCCGACCGCTTGGCATCCGGGTCAGTAGCGTCGCTCCCGGTGCTTACCTGACGACCGCGTTCCAGGCGAACACCGTGGACGCGCTGGATTCCGGCGCGCCGGAGCTGGCGGCGTACGCCCGCCGGCTGCGCGCCCACGTGCAGCGCGCGGTCTCGAGCGGTGGCGGGACCACCGCGGATCCGGCCGAGGTGGCCGACGTCATCTACCGGTGCGCCACCTCGGACATGCCGGTGCGCAACTCCGTGGGCCGGGATGCGGAGATGTTGATGGGCTTGATGGGCAAGGGTTCGAGGCAGGCATTCGTCGATCAGGTCGCCGCGATGCTGCTGCCGCCGGCGGAGGAGGAGTGATGTCGAGATGGTTGATCGGGGCGGTCGCGCTCCTCGTCGCAGTCGGCGTACTGGCGTTGACGGGCGCCAAGTCCGTGCACGCCGAGCGTGTCATTCCGCATCCGCCCGAGGCGATCTGGGCCGTGCTCATGGATGCGGACGGATACGGAGACTGGAATACGGTCCTCGTACATGCCGAGGGGGCGTTCGAGGAAGGGCGCACCATGCGCTACCGGATGCGAACGGGGGACGGCGGCGCGACGCCCGTGGAGTCTGTGGTCACGAGGCTCGTCGACGGGCGGGAGATCCACCAGTTCGGCGGGACGCGCGGCGTCCTCACGTTCGAGCACACGTGGCGCCTCGAGCCGGCGCCCGGCGGCACGCGGGCGATCCAGCACGAGGAGTACCGGGGCATCGGCGTGTGGTTCTGGGACCCCGCCTGGGTGGAAGAAGCCTACCGGGACGGGCTCGCGGCCCTGGAGGAACGCTTGCGGGGGTAGGCTCGTCCCGGCGCTATCGCGCTATTCGTCCCAAGGGCTGCGCCATGTGCAGCAGCACGCCGGCCGGGTCCCAGATGTAGGTGACGAGGGCTCCGTAGTCCTCTTCCTGCGGAGGGTTCACCCGGGGCGGACCGCCGAAGGAACCCTCCTCGATCACCGCCTTCGCGTGCTCGTACCATGCCTGCGCGTCCTCGACGGTGACGTGCAGCATCGAGTTCTCGCACCACTGCCTGTTGTAGTAGCGCTGCAGGAAGAGCGGACAGCCGCCGAGTTCGAGTTCCGCCAGTCCATCCCGCTCCCAGTTCAGCTTCCATCCGAGGGCGACGTAGAAGTCCCGCGAGTCCTCGAAGTCCCGCGTGCCGACGAACGTCCTGATCCCCGAGACGCCGAGATTCGCCATCGTGCCCCCGCGGGAAGCCGTGATCCGGCGGCGGAGTGTACCCTGCCCGCTTCAGTTCCCGGCGATCCCGCGCCGCGCCGCCTTGTGATTGGCGAGCCGCTCGTCCGACAATCGCCGCCACGAACCGCACGACCGACCGGAGAGGCATTCCCGCTTGGCCACCATCGACTTCTACTGGGACATCGGCAGCACCAACACGTACTTCGCGTTCCACCTCATCCGCCCCATCGCGGAGAAGCACGGCGCGGACATCGTGATGCACCCGTTCAACCTCGGCTTCGTCTTCCGCCATCACGACTACGTGCTGCAGGACGAGCCGGCGGCGAAGCTCCGGAACCGCGGCCGGGACCTGGCGCGCTGGGCGGAGAAACACGGCCTGCCGTTCCGCGTCCCGGACCGGTTTCCGATCAAGACCAGCCGACCCCTGCGCGGGGGGCTCGCGGCGCGGGAACTCGGCGCCGAGACACCGTACCTCGACGCGGTCTTCGCCCGCTACTGGGAGCGGAACGACCCGTCCATCGCCGAGGTCGCCGGGATGGAGGCGGTCGCGCGGGACATCGGTCTCGACCCCGCGGCGTTCGTCGCCCTGTGCGACGGCCCGGAGATCCGTCAAGCACTGATCGACGAGACCCGGGCGGGGCTCGACCGGGGCGTGTTCGGCGCGCCGTCGTTCTGCATCGGCGACGAACTGTTCTGGGGCAAGGACCGCATGGAGTTCATCGACGACGAGCTGGCGCGGCTGGGACGGAACTGACCGCCGCCGGCCGCATGGGCCACAATCAACGAATCGCAACGAGTCGCAACAGGGGACAGCCGACATGATCGATTTCGAGATACCGGAAGACGCCAGGGCCGTGCGCAACAAGGTCCGCGAATTCGTGCAGGAGGAATGTCACCCCGCCGAGGAAGTCTGCACGGCGGACAACTTCGACGAGGTGCTCGCCGGACTGCGGGAGAAGGCGCGCGCCCAGGGCCTGTGGTGTCCGTTCGTTCCCGTGGAGGAGGGCGGCATGGGACTGCGGCCGCTGGCCAACGCGCTCGTGCAGATGGAGCTCGGCGAGAGCTTCCTCGGCGCCCTCGCCCTCAACACCCAGGGTCCCGACGACGCCACCATGCTCACGCTCATCGAGCACGGCACGGACGAGCAGAAGGAGAAGTACCTGAAGCCACTGCTGAACGGCGAGAAACGCATCTGCTACTCGATGACGGAGAAGGCGGCCGGCGCGGACGCCACCGGCATGCAGACATCGGCGGTCCTCGACGGCGACGAATGGGTCCTGAACGGCGAGAAGTGGTTCAGCTCGTCCGCCAGCGTCGCCGACATCGCGCTGGTGATGGCCAAGACCGACCCGGACGCACCGCGCCACGAACGCTACAGCACGTTCCTCGTCGAGCTGCCGAACCCGGGCTACCAGATCCTGCGCAACATCGAGACGATGCAGCCGCACACGGAGCTCGGGCTGAAGCTCGGGGGCTCCCACTCGGAGATCCGTATCGACAACCTGCGCGTGCCCCGGGACAGCATCCTCGGCGGTCGCGGGCAGGGCTTCAACATGGGCCAGCACCGTCTCGCGTACGGCCGGCTGCGCCACGGGATGCACAACGTGGCCATGGCGCAGCGCGCCCTGGACCTCGCGACGGCGCACGTGGTCAAGCGCGAGACCTTCGGCGAGCGGCTCGCCGACCGCCAGGGCGTGCGCTGGATGCTCGCGGACTGCGCGGCGGAGATCTACAAGGCGCGGCTGATGCTGCTGCACGTCGCCTACAAGGCGGAGAGGGGCATGGACCTGCGGCAGGAGAACGGCATCGCCAAGGTGTTCCTGGCCAACATGGTCCACCAGGTGGTCGACACGGCCCTGCAGCTCCACGGCGCGCTCGGCTACAGCCACGACACGCCCCTCGCCCGCTGGTACACGGGCATCCGCTCGCAGCGCCTGGTCGACGGCCCGGACGAGGTCCATCGCTGGCGCACCGGGGCGCACGTCGTGAAGGCCTTCGAGAAGCACGGCACGACGGCCTCGGCCTGCGGAGGGGAGCTGTTCGACTAGCCCCCATTTCTCACCAGGGGCCGCGATGATCGGCGAGGACTTTGGCCCCTGTGCGGTACACAGGGGCCAAAAGACCGTCGAGGAGGCGGCCGGCGCAGTCCGTCTCCGCGTCACGGCCCGACAGTTCGAGAAACCTGATGAGATCCAATCACCTCCACGCATGTCCAAGCGACCTGGGTACTCGCGGGCGCCGATCATGCCAGCACGACGGCGCCGTACCGGCCTGCGCTCCCGAACCTCCGCCCGGTGCGGTCCCGTCATCGTGGTAGATTGACCGCTTGCGGGCAGGCGACGGTCAGGGGGAGTTCATGGGCTTCGTCACCAGGGCAACCAGTGGGGCCTACGGTCTGCGAAGCACTTTCTGGGTTGGAACCCTGGGCATCGCGGTCGGGGTGGCGCTCGTGACCGCGCTCGGGCTCGCCCTGGAAGCAGCTCCCCGGTTGTGGATCGCGCTCGCGACCGCCGCGGTTTCGTTGCTCGTCGTCGCCTACGCGCTCTTCGTCCTGGTCGCCGTCTGGAGCGCGGCCGCCCAGTACGAGGGACCGTCGGTCCCGGCACGCCTGGCCATCGTCATCGGCCTTGCGGGCGTGATCTGTGCGGTTGTCGCTGCGAGCCTGGCGGTCACCGTGTAGCGCCCCGGCACCTCCCCAACGTCCTGATCCAGAAGGGGACACTCCCGCTTTGCGTTGCCCGACGTTGCCCGTTGTCCCGCTTGCAGCCGACCTGCCGATGGTGCAGGCTGGACGCTGCGTAGCGCGCTTGGGCTTCGCCCGGGCGCAGGGGGGTGCGATGCGACGACGGGGCGTCCCGCTCGTGCGCGGCGGGCGAGGAGACGAGAGGGCATGAGACCCGGACAACATCCATCGCACATTGCCCACGGTGCGATGCGGCGTCGAGCCCGCTCCGCCGTGTCGTGACCGCGCGCATGTGGAGTCATGCGCGTCTCGATGGAGGCGGTCGGGCCCTTCTGATGGGGGCCGTCGTGTGTCTGCTGGCGGCCTCATGGACGGACGCCGCGGCCGATGCGGCCCCCAGCGACGCAGCCCGCACGGCGCTCGCCGCGGGCCTCTGGGAGACGGCCGCGGACCTCGGCGAAGCAACGGGCACGGCGGACGGATGGGCCGTTGCCACGGAGGCCCTGGCCATCCACGCTCACTACGTGGCGCCCGAGGCGGAGCGCGAGGCGCTGTTGCAGCGGGCGATGGCGCTGGCCGAGAAAGCGGTACTGGCGGAGCCGACGAACCCCGCAGCACGCTTCCAGCTCGCGCATGCGGTGGGCCGCTATGCACAGCACCTGTCGCCCATGCGCGCGCTTCGGGAAGGCTACGTGGGCCGCTCGCGCGACCTGGTCGAAGACGTGCTCGAACTGGACCCCGACATGGTGCTGGCACGCCTGCAGCTCGGTTCCTGGCACGCCGACGTCGTAGGCCAGGCGGGGCGCCTCGTCGCGCGCCTGACGCACGGGGCGACGGAGAAGAAGGCGCTGCAACATTACGAACGCGCCCTCGAGTTGGCGGGCGACGACCTCGTCGTCTACACGGAAATCGGCCGCGGGCTGTTGCGTCTTGGCCGGCGCAAGCACGGCGCGCGTGCGCAGGAACTCCTGGGCCGGGCGGTCGCGCTCGAGCCACGCGACGCCTTCGAGCGCATCCTGCATGCTCGGGCCGCCGGCCAACTGGCCGAGCTGGAGCGGGACTGAAGGATGCACGTGCCCTCCGCCTACAGCGCCGGCCTGCCGCGCGGGCGCGCCGTCGACGCCGCGCTCGCGGACGGCTACGTGGCGCACACGAGCGTCGGCGATCCGCAGCTCGATCCGGTGATGGAGGAGCTGAGCGAACTCCCGCCCCAGGACCTGCACCGGTTCATCCGCGCGGGCATCGAACAGCAGAGCGACCTCTGCCACGCGCCCGACGCGCTACGCCGTTTCTTCGCGGAAGCGGCGGAGCCGCCGTCATGGCTCGACCACGAGGCGCACAGGCCGGCGCAGCGGGCGTTCGTTGCGAACAGCACGAACGTGCTGATCGGTTTCGTCGCCGGCGTCCTGATCGAGGGCTTCTCCACCCTGATCGCCAAGTCGTTCGCGGCGACGGGCCGCGTGTTGACGCCGGCGTCGGCGCGGCGGCGCCTGATGCAGAACAACCGCCACCTGCTGGAGGTCTTCTTTCCCGGCGGGCTGGAGCGCGTCGGCGACGGCTGGAAGCTGTCCATGCGGCTGCGGTTCGTGCATGCCCGCGTGCGTCACCTGCTGGCCCACTCTCCCGTCTGGGACATCGCGCATCTGGGCACGCCGATCAGCGCCGCGCACATGGCGTTCGCCACCAGCGTGTTCTCGGCGCGCCTGCTCCACCATGCGGCGCTCGTCGGCGCGGTCTTCGACGACGAGGAGGAGGCCAGCGTGATGCAGGTATGGCGTTACGCCGGGCACGTGATGGGCGTGCCGGAGACGGCCCTGTTCGCCGACCGGGAACATGCCGATCGCATCGTCACCGTAGGGCGGCTGTGCGAACCGGAGCCGGACACGGACTCGGCCGCCATGGCGAACGCCCTCATCGGCGCTATTCCGCTGGTGGCCGGCATCGACGATCCGGCTGAGCAGCGCCGCGTGTCCAAGCTCGCGTACCGGCTGTCGCGGGCGTTGATCGGGCACGACCTCGCCGATAAGCTGGAGTTTCCCAGGATGTACACGAGCGGCGCCCTGCTCGGCTTCCGCTTGAGACAGCGGCTGGAGAAGTTCCGTGCCGGCGCGAGTGGCGTCCGCTCGCAGAACTTCACGCAGATGCTGGACATTTCCGTGTACGACGACCCCGACGTCACCTACCGCATGCCGGACCATTACGACTCGACGAGGTCGAGCCAATGGTAGCGGCCCCACCCGTGTGCGGCGGTGGGGCGACGGCGTGCCCGAAGCCACGGAGGCGGCCATGAGCGCGCCCCTGCTGGATCGGTTCGCCGCCGGCGTCCTGCAGCGCCGCTGGCTGGTGGTGGCCATGGCCACCGCGGTCATGCTCGGTGCGACGGCCGGCGTCCCCTTCATCGGGGTGACCAACGATCACCGCGTGCTGTTCGACGAGCACGACCCGCAGCTGCTCGCCCTGGAAGCGCTGGACGAGACCTATACCGAGTCCAACACGGCCCTCATCGCCGTCGGCCCGGCCGAGGGAACCGTGTTCACGGAGCCGATACTCACGATCGTCGAAGAGTTGACGGAGGCGGCGTGGCAGGTCCCCTACGCGACCCGCGTGGACTCGTTGACCAACTACTCGCACAGCGAGGCCGACGGCGACGACCTCGTGGTCGGGCCGCTGGTGGTCGGAGCGTCGGCGCTCGACGCCGCGGAGATCGCGCGGGTCGAGTCGATCGCGCTCGGCTCCGTCGAGACCGCCGGGCGCCTGGTCTCGCACGACGGCCGGGTGGCGGCCGTATCGATCAACTTCGCGCTGCCGGAGGACAAGGACGCGGCGGTCCTCGAGATCACGGACTACCTGCGCGCGCTGCTGGACGAGTGGCGCGCCACGGCCGGCGAGCGCGGCGTGGACGCATCGTTCCACGTCACGGGCGAGGTGCCGATGAACCGCGCCTTCGCCGACGCCACGCGGGACGACCTGGAGCAGCTCACCCCCATCGTGTTCCTGGTCATCGTCGCGATGACGTTCGCGCTCCTGCGTTCGCTGGTCGCGACGCTCGCGGTCGTCGGCATGCTCATGTTCACGATCAACACGACCATGGGGCTGGCCGGGTGGGCCGGCGCCGTGTTCAACCCGGTGAACGCGGGCGTCCCCATCATCGTCCTCACCATCGCCGTGGCCGACTCCATACACATCGTGACCACGACCCTCGCCGGCCTGCGGCGGGGCCTGGAACGCAACGCGGCGATCATCGAGTCCCTGCGGGTCAACGCGCATCCCGTGCTCCTGACTTCCGTGACGACCGCCATCGCCTTCCTGACGCTGAACGCCTCGGAATCGCCGCCGTTCCACGTCCTTGGCAACCTGGTCGCGTTCGGCGTGCTGGCCGCCTTCGCATACTCCATGACGCTGCTGCCGGCGCTGCTGTCGCTGCTGCCGCTGCGGGCACGCGGCGAGCCGCTCGGGCCCGCAAGCGGGGCCGCGTTCTTCGACCATCTCGCCGACTTCGTGACGCGCCGGCGGCACGTGCTGCTGTGGACCGTCGGACTCGCAACCGTGGCGCTCGCCACCGGCGCCTGGCGCATCGAGTTCACGGACAACTGGACGCGCTACTTCGACGACCGCTACGAGTTCCGGCGTGACACGGACTTCGTCATGGACCACCTGACCGGACTCGAGTCCTGGGAGTACTCCCTGGACGCGGGGCGCGAGCAGGGCATCACCGACCCGGAATACCTGCGGCAGGTCGATGCGTTCGCCGAATGGCTGCGGGAACAGCCCGAGGTGAGCCACGTGCAGGCGTTCCCCGACATCATGCGGCGCCTGAACCGCAACATGCACGGAGACGACCCGGCGTACGACCGGCTCCCGGACGACGCCGGGCTCGCGAGCCAGTACCTGCTGCTGTACGAGCTCTCACTGCCGTTCGGGAAGGACCTGAACGACCGGATCGACGTCGCCAAGTCCTCGACCCGCCTCACCGCGACGGCGCAAGGCGGGTTGACCTCGGCGCAGCAGCGCGCGCTGGACGCCCGTGCGCAGGCGTGGCTGCGCGCCAACGCGCCGGACCTGCACACGGCGGCGACGGGCTTCACGATGACCTTCGCGCACCTGTCGGAACGCAACATCGACAGCATGCTGCGGGCGACCGTACTGGCGATGGGCGCGATCTCGCTGGTGCTGATCTGGGTGCTGCGGAGCTGGCGCGTGGGGCTCATGAGCCTGGTGCCGAACTACGTGCCGGCGCTCCTGACGTTCGGACTATGGGGCTACGTGGTCGGGCAGGTGGGACTCGCCGGGTCGGTGATGACGGCGATCGCGTTCGGCATCATCGTCGACGACACCACGCACTTCCTCACCAAGTACCAGCGCGCGCGACAGGCCGGCGCCGAGGCCGCGGAGGCCGTGCGCGCCGCATTCGCCGCAACCGGCCGGGCGCTGTGGACCACGACGGCGATACTCGCCGCCGGTTTTCTCGTGTTCGCGTCGTCCGGCTTCGAAGTGAGCTTCGCGCTCGGCACAATGGTCGCCATCACCGTCGTGTTCGCGCTGTTCGCGGACTTCCTTCTGCTACCGCCCATCCTCATGGCGCTCGACCGGAGAAGCAAGCAATGAACCTTCCCGCATTCCGTTGCACGGCGGCCCTGCTCGCGGGCGCCTGCGTGACCGTCGGCATGCCGACCGAGGTGGCGGCGCAGGCCGACACCGCCGCGGAGGAGCGGGGGCTCTCCATCGCCCGCGAGGCGCGAGATCGCAAGGCCGGCTTCGGGAGCTTCACCGCGGGTCAGACGATGCTGCTGCGCAGCAAGTCGGGCAGGGAGAGCCTGCGCCACCTGCGGGTCAAGGTCCTCGAGGCCGCGGGCGACGGCGACCGCAGCCTGTTCGTGTTCGACGAACCGCGCGACGTGCGCGGCACCGCCTTCCTCGTCCACGCGCACAAGGACCGGGCCGACGACCAGTGGCTCTACCTCCCGGCGCTGGACCGGGTCAAGCGCATCAGCTCGGCCAACCGCTCGGGCTCGTTCATGGGCAGCGAGTTCGCCTACGAGGACATGACGCCGCCGGAGGTGGAGCAGTTCACCTACGCCCACCTCCGCGACGAGGCGTGCGGCGAACTGACGTGCACGGTGGTCGAGCGCACGCCGGTGGACACGCGCTCCGCGTACCGGCGCCAGCTCGCGTGGCAGGACACGGACGAACTGCGGTTGTGGAAGGTGGAGTACTACGATCGCCGGGACACGCTGCTGAAGACCCTTGACGTGCGCGGCTACGAACGCTACGCCGGCCGCTACTGGCACGCGGCCGAGATGACGATGGTGAACCACCTTACGGGCAAGAGCACCGTGCTCACCTGGAGCGACTACGTGTTCGGCGCCGAGGTCAGCCCGCGCGAGTTCACCCAGACCGGCCTGAGACGCGCGCGCTGAGCGGCCGGCGTCCAAGGCTCGCCCGTCGACTCCTCGGCGCGGCGGCCGCGGCGGTCCTTTTCGCCGCCGCCAGCCAGGCCCACGCCACCGCCGCGGTATTCGGCAGCTTCCGCAGCCTCGACAACGCCGCGCGCGAACACCAGCGCCTCGGCGCCCTGCTGCGGGTGCCGCTGGCCGTCGTCGCGGTGGAGACCGACGGCGTCACGCTGTACCGCGTCGTGTCGACCGAGACCCCGGACGAGGCGACGGCGCGCGCGCTGGTGGAGCGTGCAAGGCTGGCCGGCGTCCTGGGCGCGTGGTACTGGCGGGAAGGTCCGCCGGCTCCGGCCGTCGCCCCGACCGCGGACGACGAGACGCCGCCGTCCGTCGCGGAGCGCGCGGACCCCCACGGGCCAGCGGACGCTTCGGAACCGACGGGCGTCCCCGAAGCTCCGAGGGCCGCGCAGGAAACGCCTCCCGCGTCGCGCCGCGAACCGTGGATCGACTACTGGGCGTTCTCCGGCGACGTCAGCCTCGAGGGCCGCTGGCATCCGAATCCGCCCCTGCACCCCGGCCAGCGGGCGCACGCAAACGGCCTCGTCCTGCGGCCGGAACTCTACCTGGAGGACCGCGCCGGGCGGAGCCTGACGGTCGCGCCGTTCTTCCGGTACGACGCCGCCGACCCCGACCGCACGCACGGCGACCTGCACAAGGCGTACGTCCTGCTGCTCGGCATGGTGGGCGGCGCCAGCGAGTGGGAGCTGCGGCTGGGGGTCGACCGGGTGTTCTGGGGCGTCACCGAGTCGCAGCACCTCGTCGACATCGTCAACCAGGTCGATCTCGTCGAGCACCCGAACGAGAAGGCCCGGCTCGGCCAGTTCATGGCGCACGCAACGCTGTCCGGCGACTGGGGCGCCTTCGAACTGTTCGGCATCACCGGCCACCGCGCACGCACGTTCTCCGGTCGCGCCGGCCGCCTGCGCCTGCCCTTGCTCATCGACCAGGACGCTCCGGTCTACGAGAGCGGCGCCGGGGAGTGGCACATGGACGTCGCCGCCCGTTACACGCGCAGCATCGGTCTGCTGGACGTGGGCCTGAGCGTCTTCGACGGCACGGCGCGCGAACCGTTCCTGCTCCCGGTCCTGGACGCCCGGGCGGGGCCCGTTCTTCATCCGTACTACCGCAAGATCGGCCAGTTCGGCCTCGACGCGCAGCTCACCGCCGGCGCCGGCCTGTACAAGCTCGAGGCCATCCGGCGGAGCGGCGCGTACAACCTCCTCGGCCGGGAAGAGGACTACACGGCGTTCGTCGTCGGCGGGGAGTACACGTTGTACGGCCTGTTCGGGTCCGCGGTGGACCTCGGCCTGCTGGCCGAGTGGAACTACGACGGACGCCGCCAGCGCGCGACCAGCCGCTTCCAGAACGACCTGTTCTTCGGCACGCGGGTCGCGCTGAACGACGCCGAGGGCACGGAGCTGATCCTGGGTGCGCTCACCGACCGCGACCACGACTCGCAGTTCGTCTCGCTGGAGATCAACCGCCGGCTGTGGGGCAACTGGTCGCTCCGGTTCGAGACGGTGCTGCTGCGCAACGTCGGCACGACCGACCTGCTCCATGCCCTGCGCGACGACAGCTTCGTGGGGCTGGATCTTGTGTACAGCTTCTAGTATGCAAGGGGTGGTAGAGTGGCGCGGACGGCACTTGCCTCTCGGAAGGAGGCGGCGATGGCGCTGGTGACGGCATGACCGCGGCGGCCAGTCTGCTCGACGGCGAGCAAGCCGTCGCTTATCAGGAGCAGGCGCTCCTGCACGTCTCGCGCACCTTCGCGCTGACCATCCCACAGCTCCCGCAGGCGTTGCGGGAGGTGGTCGGCAACGCGTACCTGCTGTGCCGGATCGCCGACACCATCGAGGACGAGCCGGCGTTGTCCGTACCGGACAAGGTAGCGCTCCTCCGCGAGTTTTCGGACGTGGTCGCGGGCCGGGCTCCGGCCGAGCCGTTCGCCGCGCATCTGCTGCCCGGGTTGTCCGACGCGACCGCGGACGGCGAGAAGGAGCTGGTCCGGCGGACGCCGGTCGTGACCGGCCTCACCCACGGGTTCAACCCCGCCCAGCGTGCCGCGATCGAGCGCTGCATCGACGTCATGACCGTCGGCATGAGCGAGTTCGGTGGGGGTTCTCGAAGTGGTCTGGAGACGCCGCGCAACCTCGAGCGCTACACCTACTGCGTAGCCGGCGTGGTAGGGGAGATGATCACCGACCTCGTGTGCGACTACTCCAAGGACATCGCGGCGCGGCGCGACCGCCTCTATCCGTTGGCCGCGCAGTTCGGTCACGGCCTGCAGCTCGTCAACATCCTCAAGGACGTGTGGGAGGACCAGCGTCGGGGCGTCTGCTGGCTCCCGCGAGCCGCATTCCCAAACGGCGTCGACCTGTCCTCCCCCGCGACGCGCGGCCAGCCGGGGTTCGTCGAGGGGTTGACCCACCTCGTCGCGACCGCGCAGGGGTACCTCGACGCGGCCTTCGCCTACACCGTCCTGATCCCGGCCCGCGAGACGGGGATCCGGCGTTTCCTGCTATGGACGCTCGGTCTCGCCGTCCTGACCCTGCGCCGCATCCACGGCAATCCGCGCTTCGCGAGCGGCGCCGAGGTCAAGGTGCCACGGGGGCACGTCCGGGCGATCGTGCTCACGACCAGCGCCGCGGCCCGGTCCGCCGGGGCCCTGCGCTGGCTGTTTCGGCGCGCCACGGCGCCGCTGCCGCGCCCCGAAGCCAACAAGGGCGCATCGGAGGAACGGTCGCGCAAGCGCGCGGCGGCGGGCGCGGACCGGTCGTCCAGCTCCGGCTGACCGCCCCGCGAGAGCGGCGGGGTCGCCGGCCCGGGCGCTCGATCGACACCCCGCCCGGGTCGACTTCGGCTGGCGCCCGGTCCTCGCAGCACTTAGTCTTTGCGCTCCTTTCTCCAGGAGTTCCCGCCATCCACCGCACCATCCACCGCACCAAAGACAAGCTCAAGGCCGGCGAGACGGTCGTCGGCACCACGGCCCATGCCGGCAGCGACACGCGTTTCCTGTCCGGCGCCGGGTTCGACTTCCTGCTCTTCGACACGCAACACTCGACGGACGACATCAAGGGGCTCGTGCGCGCCGTCGGCGGCACCCGCGGCACCGACGCCAGTCCCATCGTGCGGGTCGGCGACCTGCGGCCGGACCAGATCTGCTACGCCCTCGACATCGGCGCCAAGGGCATCGTCGTACCGATGGTGAACAACCCGGACGAGGCCGCGCAGATGGTGAACTGGTGCCGCTACCCCTTCGCCGGCGCGCGCAGTTCCGCCGGCATGCGCGGCGACTGGGGCGAGTTCTCGAGCTACCGCGAGTACATGGACGCGGTCAACGAACAGCTCCTGATCATCCCGATGATCGAGACGCAGGAGGCCCTGGACGGGATCGAGGACATCCTGCGCGTGGACGGCATTGACGTCCTCCTCGTCGGTCCGTCCGACCTGTCCATCAACATCGATGTCCCGCTCGACTACACGAACGCGAAGTACCACGCCGCCCTCGACCGGATCGGGGCGGCCTGCCAGGCCGCCGGCGTCGCGCCGGGGATGTTCTTCGTCCCGCCAGGGATCTCGCCCGCCGAGCTGATGGAGAAGGGTTTCCGGTTCTTCACCCTGCCCTGGGCGGGCTGGGCGACCGAGGGGATCCAGGCGGGGCTGGCGGCGGTGCGGCGATAGCGGCGGCGGCCTTCGCGTGACGCTGCGCGTCGAGGACCTACAGGTCCTGTTCGAGGTCGGAGACCGGGTCCGGTTCCCCACCGCCGACGGCACGCTGACCGGAACGGTGGAGAAACTCAACCCGGCGCGGGCACGGGTCCGCTGCGGCGCCGATGTCTGGACGGTGCCGTACGCCGGGCTCGATCACGCCTCCGGCGCATCCGCACGGGAACGCGGCGAACGCGCCGCCAGACTCAAGGACGTCGCCGCCAATGCCCGCGCCCTCATGGACCGCAACGGCCTCCACGCATGGTCATTCCGGTTCGGCAACGCACGGCAGAAGCTGGGCGAGTGCCGCGCGAAAGAGAAGCTGATCGTACTCAGCCGCACGCACGCGACGCAGGGCGCGCCCGACGACGTCGCGGACACCATCCTCCACGAAATCGCGCATGCGCTCGCCGGTCCCGAGGCCGGTCACGGACCCGCCTGGAAGGCGATCGCCCGGCGGCTGGGGGCGACGCCGGCCAGCCGGGCGCACGAGAGCGACGCGGCGCGCCGAACGCGGGAGGCGGCCAGGGCGGGATTCCGGGCGGGCGACACCGTCGAGTTCACCGGACGGGGAGAGGTCCGCACGGGCGTCATCGAGCGGATGAACCCCAAGCGCGCCAAGGTGCGCAGCGGCGACACGGTCTGGTTCGTCCCGTATCCGCGACTGCGGCCCATCCGGCGCTCGCGGCCCCGCGAGTAGCGTCGCCCGACGCCACGCTCAGCGCCTGCGGCCACAGCCTGCCAGGGCCGCAGGACTTCCGAACGTCCCGGCAACGCGGCACACTTGCGCCCGGCCAGTCTCGCTTCACCCTCCAGGAACCCAAGGAGCAGCCATGCCCGACTACGATGGCATCATCACCCTGTCCACGCCCGTGAGCGACCTCGACGCCTCCCTGGCGTGGTTCGCCGACAAACTCGGCCTCGATGAGAGGTTCAAGGCCCCCGAAGCCGGATGGGCCGAGGTCGGAACGCCCACCGAGGGGGTCAGCATCGGCCTCAACCAGCACGGTGAAGGGTCCGGCGGCGGCACCACGCCCGTGCTGGGCGTCCAGGACATCGACGCCGCGCGCGCCGAACTCGAGGCCAAGGGCGTGCAGTTCGAAGGCGAGACCGAGGAGATTCCCGGCATGGTCAAGCTCGCGACCTTCCTCGACCCGGACGGCAACCGTTACATGTTCGCGCAGTCGCTGGCGGGCGGATAAGGCGCGATCCGGGCGCCGTCAGTCACGCGACTCGTCCCCCCAGGTCCACGGCATCGTCGCGGAGTCCTGACTCCTCGGACGCGCGCGACGGCGTTCCGTCCCGCGGGCGTCCGCACGTTCGATCGGGCGGATGTCGTACGCCGGCAACGCGGCGAGCAGGTCGTCGCCACAGCCGAGGGCGATGACCACGCGCAGGAACGTGTCGAGGCTCGTCGACTGACCCCCCTCCAGCCGGCGCAGGGTCCGAAGACCGACACCCGCTTCACCGGCAAGCGTCCGCTGGGTGACGTTCCTGGCAAGCCGGAGCCTGGCAAGGCGTTCGCCGATCTCGGCCTGCAGGCCCGGCGCCGTGTCCCGGTAGCCTCCTGTTTCAGCCACATTGGGCCTCCAAAAACTATGATATGCCCTTTAGGGGCCAATTCTTGCCGCTTATTCGTGACTACATCAAGATCCGCGCACGAGTCTCGACGCACTCGGACTGCGTCGCGCAAGCTTGACCAGCTCGACGCGGCGAGCGGGCTGCGCGACCTGGCGGGGTCAGGCAACCGCCTGGAGAGGTTGAAGGGCGATCACAAGGGGCAGTGGAGCATACGCATCAACGACCAGTAGCGAATCTGCTTCGAGTGGGAGGACGAGAGCCCCGGCCCAACGAAGGTGCAGATCGTCGACTATCACTGAGAGAGGGAGACAGGACATGGCGCGCGAACCAATACACCCGGGGCAGACACTGCGGGAAGACCTCGAGGCGCTCGGCATGAGTGCGGCGGAGCTGGCGCGGCGGATCGAAGTACCGGTGAACCGCATCACGCAGATCCTGAACGGTCAAAGGGTCGTCACTGGCGACACCGCACTGCGTCTGGGCCGGTTCTTCGGGACGTCGGGCGAGTTCTGGCTCAACCTGCAAAAGCTGTACGAGCTGAGGCGTGCGGAACGCGAGCACGGCGCGGAGATCGGACGCCTGCCGTCCCTCGCAGGCGACAGCCGCATGTCGGCGCCGGGTTGAGTCGCCCCCCGGGGCCGCAACGCGACTCTCCGTGAAGTCGTCCACCAACACGGAGTATTGATCAAGGATCTGTCAGTCGAGTGGCACCCGGAGCCGCGACGGAGATGTGGCGTCGACACGCACGCCGTCTCCACCGGCCCACTCCGCCAACCGGCGCAACCCGAGGCTGATCGCTCGCAGGAGATCGGCGTCTCGGGCGCTCGCGGAGCGCTCCAGCCACAGGTGCGGGACGATCAGCGTGCGCGCGGCCCGATCCATCCGCAGGTCCGCCCGCCCGACGAGCCGGTCGCCATGCAGGATGGGCATCACGTAGTAGCCCCATCGCCGTTCGGCCGCAGGCTTGTACACCTCCCAGACGTAGTCGAACCCGAACCACGTCGCGGCCCGGCTGCGCGCCGTGACGAACTCCAGCGGCGGCAGGAACGTGGCCTCGGTCAGCGTGTCCGCCCGTCGGGTGCGCCAGGCCCGGGGCACCGATCCCCGCTGCACGGCTTCCAGCTCCCCGGCCCGCTCCGCAGGCAGGTAATGCGCGGGCCCGTCACCGATCTGCGCCCGTACCGCCGCGCCTGACGTCAGCAGCTCGTCCAGCCTGCGACGTTCCGCGCCGGGATCCGAGCGGAGGCGGGCGAGGTGCCGGAACCGACGGGCCCACTCGCGGGCCGTCACCAGGCCCTGCAGCGCGAGCGCCTTGCGGGCGAAGAAGTCGTCCGCCTCGTCCGGCGTCGCCGCGTGCTGGAGCTCGACCGGTGCGACGTCACCGCGCAAGGCATAGAGCCGCTCGAATCCCCGGCGCCCGTACGTCATCAGCTCGCCGGTCAGCCAGAGATGTCGGAGGGCGCGGGCCGTGTCCTTGTCCGAGCGGAACCTCCCGCGACGATTCCGCCCGGCATAGTCCCGGTTCGCTACCGGCCCTCGGGACGAGATGTCTTCCCGGAGCGTCTCCAGAAGCTGCCCGTGCTCTGCTGCGAACGCGCGCTGCTTCTCCTCTGCCGCCCGACGCGCCATGGGGACCCGCCAGTACGGGAGCTCGCCCATGGGCAGCACGTACAGGGTCCCGCCGTAGTCGAAGAACTCGCGGCTCGTGTACAGCAGGTGGTCGAGATGCTCGGGGCGGTAGTCCCACACACGGGCATGCAGCGCGAGATCGTGACTCCGGCCGACCACGTTCAACGGGTCGATCTGGACCAGGCCCGACTGGTGCAGGGTCCTGCGGGCGCCGGCACGACCGGCCGACCGCCGCCCGGGCCAGAGTCCCTGACAGCCGAGGATGAACCGCCTGGCGGCTTGCGCGGAGACCGAGAGTGGGGTCAACGATCCTCTCCCGGTTCCGCCGTCAGGACGGCCACACCGATCAATCAGGCCCCGGCATGGTCCGCCACCACGTTGATCGGCGCGCGATGCTCCAGCCAGGCCTTCGCAGCGATGATCACTTGATTGAAGCCGCCGGTCGAGTCGAGCGCGGCAGCGATGGTCGCCTGCGGATCGCCGGAATACCCGGTCTCCTCCACGCGGAGAAGGGTTGTGTCCTGACTCTTCCGCTCGAACCTCCACGTCACCGTGGTGAGGCTCCCAGCGTTCTCCCATTCCATGACGATCAAGCGGGGATGCACGAGCGACGTGACCCGTACCTCGAACTGTGGCGCATCCGGTCGCGCACCAAGGTACCAGGCCGAGGTTTTGCCGGCTCGCAGGCCATCGTCGCGCCGCGTGAACCAGAACCTGCTCATGGTTTCCGGATTCACGAACGCGTCGAAGACCTCCGGCACGGGCTTGTGAATGAGCGTCTGCGCCGTCGCGGCGAGGTCAACCTCCAGCGTCATGCCAGTATCTCCAATCCCGGGCGGCACCGTTTGCCCACAGGTGTGGTGGCCGCAAGCTGCGGCACAGGTTACGCAACCTTCAGGTCAACGACGAATATCCTCATGCGCATGTCCGATCACAGGGAGCTCGCTTGCACTGCAATCATGCCGTAGTTTTAGCCGTGTCCACGCCACTTGGAACCACGCAGATGGCGAGCATAACGATCCGCAATCTCGACGACGACGTTAAGACGCGCCTGCGAGTGCGCGCCGCCGAGCATCACCGTTCGATGGAGGAGGAGGCACGTCTCATCCTCCGCGACGCCGTGAACCGTGACGGCACTGCTCCTCGAGACCTGGCAGCGTTCACCCGGGAGTGCTTCGCGCCCCTGGGCGGCGTGGAACTGGAACTTCCTCCTCGCCGCGGTCCGTTGCGCGAGCCTCCCGATTTCTCCTGAGCGGCCGGCATGCTCATCCTGGACACCAATGTCGCCTCCGAACTCATGCGGCCATCGCCGGCTCCGAGTGTCGTCGCGTGGATTGCCGAGCGCGACGCTACAGCGATGCATCTGACCGCGATGAGCGAAGCGGAGTTGCGCTTCGGCGTCGCGGTCCTGCAGCGAGTGGTCGAGATGCTCGGGGCGGCAGTCCCACACACGGGCGTGCAACGCGAGATCGTGGCTCCGGCCGACGACGTTCGACGGGTCGATCTGGACCAGGCCCGACTGGTGCAGCCCTGCGGGCGCCGGTACGTCGGTGGTTCAGAACACCGGATCAAGCGCCAGCAGCAGCCGTTCACCAACTCCATGGGGAGATCGGTGAACGACCCCGCCAAAGCCATCGTGCCACGCCCCACCCTTCAGCAACGACCAGTGGCCCGTGGTCAGTCGCCGGATCTGCCCGTTCGCCTGGACCGGAGGCGCCGCGGTTTCGAGATCGGCGAAGACGTCCCAATCGACATCGCTGTTGGGAATCCACTCTGTGCCGACTCCGCTGAGCGTGATCAACATACGGCAAGGCACGTAGTCCGCGTGAAATCGCGGGCACACGGGAGCGCTCAGCGTCTCGAGTCGAACACCGACCCGTGCGCAGTCCATGAGCTCGCCCAAGATCTCGCTGGCCTCGGCGATCTGATCGCGCAGCGCGGCATGCACGTCGGCGTCGACTGTCCCCGGCAGCTCATTCGCCGGGGCTTCGGGATCGTCCGCGGCCTGGACCCAACGCAACTGCGGCACCTGACGCGATCGGATCAAGCGCTTTGACAAGGCTTCGCAAGCGCTCGCTTGCGGGCGTGCCACGCTGACGATTTCCACATCCTCATCGTAGATCGCGGCAAAGTCGCCCAGTTGACCGCTGATCACCTGTCGCATCCGAGGTCTGCCTCCCACGTGCACCCGATGGTCGCCGGGCAGGCCCCAAACGACTGTTACGTTATAACATTTCTCCTCCGAGGATTGTCTATCCCGCCCGGTTCCGCACGAGTGCACTTCCACCCGAGCGTCTTCGGGGGTGGGCGGCGCGGCAGACTACCGAACAGGATTGCCCCGGGCGCGCCCTGTGTGGTGGTGGAGCCCGTCCACCGATACGGGGTTTTCGGCAGACTCTTGCCGCGCCTCGAAGGAGGCCCGCCGAGCAGTCATAGCAAATCGCAGGGCGGTCGCACAGGGACGCAACCCGCTCGCCGGAGGCGTGCCAACCTTCCCGAAGACGGCATCTTTCCACGGGATCGCCACGGAGACCCTACCGCAACGCCCCGTCACTCGGACGCCCCGTCTCCGAAAACGCGACCTAGATGCCGAACGAGACCACTCTGCGAGCGCCCCCTCCGTCACTGGTAGCCGCCAGCTCTATACTGTATGTTCGATCAGTTCAAGGGTGGCTCACCCAGTGCCACGCCTTGGTCACACCGACCCAACATGCAGCGAGGCATTCGGAATGGCCCGTAGAGTCAGCCCTTCACAGCTGCGCAGCCAACTGCGTCAAGCTCAAGCTAAACGCAAGCAGGCCATCGACAGGTACAACCAGGCGGTCAGGACCTATAACCAGAAGGTCAGGTCAGCCGTCAACCAATACAACGCCAAGGTCCGAGCGCACAACAGCCGAGTCCGCGCCAATCGCAGCCGTCTGCGCCAAGAACTCGACAAACTGGCACGCGCGGCGTCGAGACCCACACGGAGGACGACCCTTCGAACGTCCGTCGAGACCGTCCATCGCACATACGTGCGTCTCGAATCCGCGGCCGAGACGCGCCAATACGGCGACCACTACAACCAAATCCTCGACCTCTCTGAGCGAGAGGCAGCTAACAGCGCTAGCGTGATGAACGCCATATTGGGGAATCCGGAGCCCTCAGGCGGCGATGAGAATGTCCGGTCGACCACGCTAGATCCGATCCTGACATTGATCAGTGCCGACCTGCCCGACCGTTGGCACGGCGCACTTTTTTCCTTGAACCCCAACAATCCGGACGCTGCCCGCCACTTCTGCACCAGCGCGCGCGAGATTCTCACGCGCATCCTCGACTCATGCGCGCCCAATCGCACCGTGTTGGCTGAGATGCCTGACTGCGACAAGGTGCGCGAGGGCACTCCCACTCGCAGATCGAAGATTCGCTTCTTCTTGCACCACGGCAACATGGCCGAAAAGCCCTTGGAGGACTTCGTCGAAGAGGACATGAAGAACGTCCTGCAGCTGTTCCGGGAGTTCAACGACGGCACTCACGGCACCGCCGGTCGCTTCTCACTCGACCAACTCTCGGCGATCAAGACACGCGTAGAGGACGCTGTAGAGTTTCTGTGGAGCATCATCCCCAACGACCTACGCGACCCGGCCAACCGAGGCGCCTGAACTGCGGGAGCAAGCCGAAACCACGTTCGAGACCGCGACCGGCTCCGACGTCAATCCCGTCTCGATCGCGCGGCCTACCTTCCTCGACTCTCTCGCCAACGCAATCGGGCCCAACCCTGAGCTGAAGGGTATCCCGCTCTCCGCGTCGGGCCCCAAAGTGCCGCTGATCCCGGCGGACGCCGACCTCTCGAAGCTGCCTCACGCGGTTCTCGAAGCGGAAGCCGGCTCGCACGTCGGCTCAAGCGTTCAGCGTCCAGCGCCGCGTGTGGTGGAGTTGGGGCTCGCGCGCTTGGCGACATAGCAGTACGGCGATGGCGATGCCTCCGGCAGCAACCGCCAGCACGGGAAGGACAACGGCCACAGCCAAGCCGCTGACACCACCGAGGACGCAACCGATCCAGAACCCGCGACGGAATCCTGAGCGAGCGGTGTTTCTGCAAGCGGGGTCGGGCATGCGCGTACTCTTGGTCCGTTATCGAGTTGTGAAGCGCGGGCGCGCTGTCTCACCTTGCCAACGATATGCCCAGGGTGATGAACCCGGACTGAACCAAGCCGCTCCCTGTCCCCGTCTTGCGGCTGCGCTGCCTGCGCGTGGCCATCTCAGACGAGGGGTGGTCGCCACGCATGCTCAGGCTGTCCTCAACGGTATCTCGCCCCCAGCCAGCTCCGCGCCTCACAACCGCTTGACGACCTTGAAACACTAGAGCAGGGTTTCAGATGGAGGCTTTGGGACGCTTCGGCGCTTCATTGCCTTTTCTCTCCTACCGCTAGTCGTTCAACCGTTCCGGCAGCGTGCGCCTACACGGCGCGACAACCACTTGCAACGCCGAGAGCAGCCCCAACCGCGTCCGAAAGGACGGAACAGGCCGAGCCGGGGACGGAATCCGACGAGGCAACCGACCCAGATCCCCCGACGGGACTTCCAGGCCTCGGCCCCCAACCGTCGGCCTTCGCTTGCGCCTGCAACGTCCGGCCAATGGGCCGCTACGGCGGCAGGCCCTTGTACACGTCTCCGCGTGAACCGAAACGCAGCAGCCGAATAACGCCCCGCGCTCCATCCGGCTCGTACACCAACCGGTCTTCGCCAACCCGATACCTCCAGAGCCGTCCGCCGTGCCCTTCGAGACGCCTGACCCCCGGGTTCCTCCGCGACGTGGGCGCTCGGCAGATCTCCACGACGGCTCTGACGATCGTCCCGAAATCTCGTCTGCCACGGCTTTTGACGTCGGCGTAGAAACGCGACCCCATGTCGAAAACCCAGAGGCCCTTGCCCGCGTCAACACTGCTTCCCGAGGGACCAGGGAGCGCCCCGCGCAGGACCTCCTCGGCCTGGTGCGGCTGCCACACTTCCCGCGGATAGCCGCTCGGCGGCTCGGGGTTCGCGTGCAGCGAGCACGTCCCGATCCGACGACCTTCCCCCTCCAGCACGAAGAGCTCCTCCGCGTCCATCGACAGGAGTTGCTGGAACACGCCGCCGAACGACGTCAGCGCGTATTCGCCCGCCGCAGCGGTGTCGAAGCAATGGATGACGCCCGCGTGGGTGCCGACCGTTTGCCAGTCGATCAGCCTTCTGTACGCCTCCATGGCCGTCAGGTCGACCACGCACGCGATCCCGTTTCGCTGCACGTAGCCGCACAGCATGTCGGTCAGCAGGGAGTCCGCCTGCCAGATCTCCGCCACGTCCGGAGTCAAGGGGCAGCTATAGAGTTGTATCGGCTCACCTGCGAGCAGCATGCCGTACAGGCCGGACAACACCAAAGTCCGCCTCTCGGCCTTGCACCGCTGTCGGCTGTCGGCGTCCAACGTCAGGAAGAAACGCCCCCTGTACCTGTCGACCGCCGGCATGAACTCGACCCGCCGAGTGCCGCCGAAGTCGGGGCCCCGCGCCAGCGCCCGGTTGTGGGGATGGTCCGCCAGACGTACCCCTGCCAATCCGTGTCGCCGCCACCCTTCACCCATTCGCGCGCCGCGTTGCGGCGGTCTGACAGCACCTCGACCTGGTGTTGTTCCAGGCTCCCGAGGATCCCGCGCCGCCTTCGTAATCGGGGACGCCGCCCGCCGCCTTGGTCAGCGAACACGCGGTCACAAACAACGGCGCAGACACGTCCTCGTGCAACCTTCAATACTTCAAAGCTCGGATCATGAGGGCCGGCCTGATCGGCCGCAAACCGGGTTCGTCTCCGTTTCGGCGCCAGGGGACACCACCGACCGGAGCGAGCCATATGCTGCTAGGCGATGCGAGCGCCCTCTACTCGCCTCGCCACGACATCGAGGAAAGACGGGGAGTAGCACTCGTCCACGTGCCGGTTGTTCCACAGGCCCGAACGCCGTACCGGTTCGCGGTCGCTGGAAGCCCCCAGCCAACCGGGCGACGCCGGATCCGCCGCCGGTTCGCGAGAGCTGCTCAGCAGAGCGATCGCGTTGCGCTCGACGAGACCGCGCTCGCTCGACGGGCCCGGCTCGTCGCCGATGTCCAACCACAGAAACGGCATCCCGCCCACGTAACGGCTGACGCGCAACTCCAGGTCCGCTTCGGCTGACTTCACATCCGCGCGGTCGATGCCGAGCCGTCTCGCCGCAGCGCCGGCGTCGGCTCCGACGCCCCAGGACACGGGCAGCGGGGTGACGTCCTGGCGTGCAAGCGCCACCCCGACGAGCAGGCGGAAGATCGATCCCCGATGGTTGCCGCCCCCGCCTTCCACGCCACGATGCTGCGACAGCCTTTGCCACAGCGTGCTCCGGCTTCCAGCGGCAAGCGCATGAGTTCCTATGCGGACGACCCGCCGTCCTTCACCGGCCCCCGAACGCGGTTCGCCCGCTTCAAAGAAGAAGTACACGCCGCGCCGGGGCCAGTCCATTCGCCCGTTGCACTCGCTCAGCCGGCGCACCCCTCCGACTCTCGCCTCGAGCCGCTCAAGCAGTCGATAGAACCGGGCGGTATCGGCGACTCTATCCACGCAGGCGCGCCCCGAGCCACGCAAGCTGCCGTCCCTGGCTGAGCCCCCTCATCGGCACGTCGAGCGCGACGCCCCGGCTCCTCAACGCCGGCTCGAGGAACTCGCGATAACGTTCACCGGCGAGGAACACCACGGTGTCCGCATCGGCGAGGCACGGCTCAAGCGCCTCGAGCACGTTGCCTGCCCATGTGCTCCGCTCCACCTTCCGCATCGTGATCAGGGTCTTCTCGTAAGGCCGGACTACGTCCTCGGGATCGACGAGACCGTACTTGGCGGACAGGATGCGCCACGCGCCGCCTTCGCGTTCGACGTAGGCTCGCGCCTTCCGGAACCAGTCCGAGACATAGAGGTCCTTCGCCTTGGCAGGCTGCGGCAGCTTGGTCTTCACGCACGACACGAGGAACAGCCGCCGCCCAACGGCACTGGCGTCAACCGCCTCTGCGGAATCAACCCGGGAAGCCGCGGGTCCCGGCGGCTTCGCCGTGCGCAGTCGAGACTGTGCGGCGGTACCAGCGCGACGGGGGACCACGTTCCCGGCGCGCGGTTCCACTCGGTAGCGGAACAGCGTCGACGCCAATGCGCTGCACACCGCTGGAACGCGGCAAGTCAAACCCAGGTTCCGGTGCACATCGCCGGCCCGAATGGTCACGGTTCGCTCCTGAGCCAGCCGCGCAGGCTCAACGTAATGGTCGAGTGCGTACCGCCGAATCCGCTCTGCCAGGGACGCCTCAGGCATGGCCAGCGTCCTCCCTCCTATCCCCAGGCGCCACCATCAATCCGCGCGACGACCGACCGACCGGAACCACGCCCATTCTCTTACATGCAAAGTCAGATCCACCTGGGGCACACCTGGGTCAACGGACAGGGAACGCAGTCCGGTTCTGTGGCGTGGCACCATTGCTGCCCGATCCGCCACGCCGGCCAGTCCAGTTGGCCCGGGAACCCCGGATTCAGCCGCCGGCCAGCCCGAATCGCTTCGCTCGCGGAGTCGCCTTCCACGAGCCCGGCGCGACGGAACACGCGCATGAGATGGACATCCGGCTTCACGTCTATCTGCCGCTCCTGCCCCCTGAAGCAGCCGAAGTCGTCCCGGAGGATCCGTGTCGCCATGGCAGCGATCCCGGCCCCGAGCCCATGAATCTCCTGCAGCGTCTTCTCCACCTCCGCCCGAGAAGCGTTGCTCCAGATGCCGTCAGCGGCTCCGCCGAACCGGTCGCAGACCAGGCGCGAAGCATCGGACACGGTTCTCGCGCCTGTCTTCGTGCCGTACCTCGGACGGACAGGCAAGCCGTCAGGCAATTCGATCAGTTCCGTTTCGCTCATGGATGCGAGCCGCGCGGGATCCAGACAGCCTGCGTGATCGATCTCTACCGGATTCCGCCATGCCTTCTGCCAGGGCATGCCCCGATCGAAAGCCACGGCGAGAAGGAACGCCAACGGGTTGCTTCGGACGAGGCGCTCCGTCTCCGGGTCCAACGCGCTCCAGTCGGAGACGCCTCGAGACTCGCCGAATTCCTTGAGTCGCTCTACGACCGCCCTGGCTTCCATCGTCCGACGCGTGCTCCTTACCAACCGAGCCGCCAGTCGTGCTCGGAATTGCGACTGGCCCTTCCGTAGTCACGGATTACGGGAGCGTGCAACCGGCGTCGGAGGGCATCCGTGGCAGAGTTTAAGACGCAGGAATCCAAGGACCTCTCGGACCCCTAAAGCTTCAACCAAAACAAATACTTAAGAAACGTACTGGTGGAGGCGGCGTCCACCACTATGGGGTTTTCGGCAGATTCTCAACGCCTCTCAAAGTTCACTTAACGTACTGATAACTTACCTATTTTTCAATCTTGACGTTTCATACCGATTGGCTTAGGCTCACACAATAACTGATAACTCAAGTGATTACCCGATGCGCCGACCCCAACGACTATCGGCCTCCTTCGTCAAGACTGTCAACGTCCCAGGCCGCTACGGCGACGGGCGTGGCGGCCACGGACTCTCCCTGCTCGTCAAGCCAATGCGTGCCGGCGGCTTTTCCAAGTCCTGGTCGCAAAGGCTACTCGTCAACGGCCGGCCAACCAACATCGGCCTGGGAGGCTACCCCATCGTAACGCTCGCCGAGGCCCGCCGAGCGGTCATAGCCAATCGCAGGGCGGTCGCACAGGGACGCGACCCGCGCGCCGGGGGCGTGCCAACCTTCGAAGAGGCAGCCGAAAAGGTGATCGCCATGCACGAGCCGACCTGGAAGGACGGCGCGAGGTCCGCCGCCATCTGGCGATCGAGCCTGAGGGACTACGCCATGCCGCGCCTTGGCCGAAAGACCGTCGACTCCATCACGACGGCTGACGTCATGGCCGTCCTCGTTCCGATCTGGAGCACGAAGCGCGAGACGGCGCGCAGAGTTCGCCAACGCATCGGCGCTGTCATGAAGTGGAGCGTCGCCCACCGGTACCGACAGGACAACCCTGCCGGGGATGCGATCGCCGAAGCACTCCCGCGCGACGGCACGTCCACAAAGATTCACCACCGCGCCCTGCCTCATGCCGAGGTCGGTGCCGCGGTCGCCAAAATTCGCGCTTCCGGGGCGTACCGCTCGACCGTTTTCGCTTTCGAGTTTCTAGTCCTCACCGCCTGTAGATCGGGCGAGGTCAGAGGCGCCCGGTGGGAGGAGGTCGACTTCGAATCTGCCACCTGGACCGTCCCCGCGTCCCGCATGAAGATGGCACGCCCGCATCGCGTACCGCTCTCTGACCGCGCCATCCAGGTCCTCAAAAAGGCTCGGGAACTGTCCGCCGACCACGACCTCGTGTTCCCATCACCGACCGGCCGCATACTGAGCGACAGCACAATCTCGAAACTTGTGCGGGAAAACGGCATTGGTTGTGTGCCCCACGGCATGAGGAGCTCTTTCCGCGACTGGGCCGCCGAGTGCTCAGATGCCCCGCGGGAAGTATGCGAGCTCGCTTTGGCTCACGTAAACAGCGACCGCGTCGAGGCCGCCTACCGGCGCTCGGACCTCTTCGAGAAGCGAAGAGAACTGATGGCCCAGTGGTCAGCCTATATCGGCCAAACGCGCGAGTTGACGTCAGTCCAGATCTCGGCCGTTTCAGCGAGTTGAACCCACAGCGCGCGGGGTCGCTCTGCGCCTGATGACCCGCTCACCGCTCCGCTCCGCCGACGGACTCAGCGCCATCCCCCAAGCCTTCGCTACTCTCTGCCACCATGCGCCACGACTCACCGCAGAGTATCCACTTGCCGGCGAGTCGGACGGGGTTTTCTATGGGTAGTACTCGGTGTCGCCCCTCGTCCGTTTTCTCCACCACGTACAGATACCACGAGTTCTCCGTCTCAAAAGCCTTCCGGATCTGAGCACCACTAAGTTCCACGACCTCGTCGCCGTTCCAGGGCCGCCCTCTACCCTTGACCTCGATGAGCCGGACCTCCTGCGTCTTGGGATCAGTGCTACGAATGTCCCAGCCAGCCTGATGCGGATCGCCAAGTTCCGGCTCGCGTCCGGCCTCTATCTCGTACTGCGCCGCGGCCTCTCGATACTCCTCGTCACCCAATAGTCTGACCTCGTCGCCGTCGCCGTTGCCTTCGTCGGTCATCGTGTCTTCACCCGTGTCGTCCTCGGCCGGGTCCGGCACGATCTCTCCTTTGAGCGACCCCCGTAACTCGCGCACGAGAGCTTTCTGCTTTGCCAAGGCTCTGTCCTTGCTATACGACCCGCCCAGCGACCCTGCGTCCTCTGATCCTGACTCCTCGCCACCTCCATCGTTGATCTCGTCCGAAAGTTCGCCTCCCGACGTGGGTGAATCAGTGTCGCCACCACCCCCGGATGTCGATCCTCCGCCGCGTTGCACATCGCCTCGCGTTCCCGCATAGATATCCTGCGGCCTCTCATTGCCCTCATCCGCCACACTTTCGAATCCCGCGCTTCCATCAGCAGCCGCGCCCGGTTCTGGTGCGCCCGGCCAGACCAGCGCTGGCGCGTGTGAACGACGGAACTTCTCCGCTGCCAGGAAGAAATCGCCATTGCCGATCGCCGTGAGCATCCCCGTGAGATCGGCCGCGAGCCCCGCGCGTTGCCCAAAGGAGAAGTCCCTTAGCAACTCCTTCGCCGCGTCCGCACCGAATTGAAGCGGCGCGCCCGGCAAGCGTCAGCGAACCCGCGTGCAGACGAGCGTTAACTGGTACCACTTCCACCGGGGCATCCCCGATACCGACACTCAAATGAAGCTCACCCACGTGCACCAAATCTGGTCTCGACTGCGCCAAGACACGCGGATTCTCACTGTCTTCGTCCGTCGACTCGCCTCCCCGGACACCTCGGACGAGCTGGTAGACCAGGTCGAATCTGGACTCCCATTCCGCAGGAACCTGCACGGGCTCGTCACCTCGCCAGTCCATCGTGATGCACGACGAAAGTGTCCGCAGCCCGATCGACTCGGCCACGCGAAGTTGCTCCACCAGCGAGCGGCCCAAATGGCCCCCGGTAACCGTGCGGAACTCGCCTTGCCTCGGAAGAAATCGCCGATCGTCGATGTCGTCCAGATAGACATCCGTCGTGTCCGCCAAGTGGAGCCATTCCCTGTCGGCGAAAACCATCGCCTGAGGTAGGCCAGACTGCCACCGCTCAAGAAGCCGATGATCGGTCGCGCTATCGTCCAGACAGTACGCATAGGCGGTCGGGAGCACATCACGGACCTCGTTCGCCAAACCCTCAGGCGAACTCCTGGCACGACCCCAAACGTCGAATATGTAGTCCAGCGCTTGGCTACCTGTTGTCGTCTCGGGAATCTCCCACGGGAAATCCGGATGCGTCAGTTCCGCCCGGAGCGCCTCCTCTATCCGGTCCAACGGGACAACCCAGCCACCGAGTGCGCCGCGAAGACGCCCCCCTGACCGCTTGACGAGCCGGTCGAGTCTGACTCGCCGATTGTCCAGCGTCGGTAGGGCCAAACGACTCAACACCCCCTTGAGCAACTCGCCGTCCGTCGCCGTCGCGATCTCTTCACGGCACTCGGCAAGGAGGCCCGAGAGCTCCGACGAGTCGAGATGGGATCCGGTCTTGGCCAGCCTGTGGAGCGATTTCGCTTCGGGGATTTCGACCCCGAATCTCACACCTTCCTGATCCAGCATGGAGACAAGCTCGGCGGATAGTGTCGCGAACGGCGCGTCCTCACGTGCCGCATCGAATCCCGGGAGAGCTTCTTGCGGCAATCTGAGTTCACGGTCATCGCAAGGCACCCACGCGAGCTGAGACAGCCGCCTCACCCAGGCGCTAGAGAGGTTTCCTCGTCGCTCAAAGCGTGAGTAGTACGAGTACCTCGCCTCCCGCCTGCCTTTGCCCTTTAGTCTCCTGAAACCGTCTTCGAGCCACGCCGCCATGGCCGATCGAAGCTCTCTGGGAGCATCAGGGTCGGGCAATGGTGGTTCGATGTCGTAATCAAGCAGCGTGTACCCGCTGTCGTTGGACTCTGGAATGTCGCTCGCGTCATCCCCCAGGAACGACGCGACAACCTCGCGCTCCCATCGGCCCGCTGTCGCCACGATGCTCTTCACCACCACGCCACCTTTGGCGCCGGCGCTCTCGAAGAACATGCGCCACTCGTGGGAGCTGGCCCCCTTTGGATCCGTTTCCACATAGGACGGCGTGATCCCCGACGAGTCCGGCCAGATACGACGGAGATCTTGGCCATGCCCGACATACGGATCCGCGACTAGCGAGTCTCCAACAGGAACACCAAACTCCTCACCTTCCGACCGAACCAGAACGCGATACAACAAATCGGGCCGATTTCGGTGTTTCGCCCATTGCCCGAACGGAACGAGTAAGGACCAGTCGGGTTCCACCTGCGAGTCCAAATCCCCTAGTGCAGCCTCCGCGACGTCTCGAAGGCCTACGCTATTGGCGTGTTCTTCGATCCAAGCCCAAGCCCGCCGCGTGTACCCCTGGGTCCGACTCTCGCGACCTCCGTTGGCGAAGCGAAGCGACCCACTCAGTATCCAAGCGATTTCTATCAGCGACGAACGGTTTGATTAGGCGGCGAGCCGCTGTCCCGCCTGGCTCACCTTCCGCGGGAAGCGCGTCGCTCAGAAAAGTTGCTCGTCGAACAGCAACCCACTCTCCCGCCACCGAACGAACGCACCGCAAATCCAGGTCTCCCCAGTCGTCGTTCGAAGACAGCTCCGCGACAGCGGCCCACAGGCGAAAGAGTTGCTGTCTCCGGTGTACCGATTCTCCAGCGAGCGCCCGCCACCAATCCTCAAGTCCGTCTTTCCAAATCTCTTCCAGTTCCCCCGGCGACATCTCGCCGAGAAGCCCAATGTCTCGTAGAAGTCCAGCCGCCCCGCGTCCCAGCACGTCGTCCATGAGCACGCGCCCCTTTAGGAGCATTGCTGGCCGCAAGTCCGGTTGCTGGTCAAACGCGCGCGCCATTGGGGGAGGCGGGACAAGCGTCTCCCTCCCCGAGGCATACGCCACCGTATTCGCCGTGTCCGCCCAAACGGGTATCACCGCGGCCTCGCCGATCCGTTCACGC
Organism: Pseudomonadales bacterium; assembly: GCA_022825925.1. Lineage (GTDB taxonomy): Bacteria > Pseudomonadota > Gammaproteobacteria > Pseudomonadales > Azotimanducaceae > VXNE01. The sequence continues at coordinate 83,748 of JAJDVW010000105.1, forward strand.
AACGTCGACCGCCATTCCTCCTCTACGAGAAGTGACTCGAGACCGCCGGCCTCCGCCGAGGGTCGGGCAAGGACCTTGAACACCGCCCGCGCTGCAGCCGGGTCTCGATGAGTGTCCGCAGACCATCGGAGCACCAGCGCGAGAACGCCCGCCATCTCCCTTGCGATACCTCGTTGCCACGGATTGTCCTCGATCTCCCGGAGACCATTCCGCGAGATGTTCAATAGCCAGTCAGCGTTGATGTGTAGACCGAACGGCAGCGTCACTTCGGTAGGCAACGTCGCGTAGACGCGTCCTCTCCTCGGTGGCTCGGGCATCCCCTCGTTATCGAGGGGTAGCACCCCGAGTACCCGACGAGCCCTGGTTGCCTCAGCGTAGACCTGCGCTCGGTCCTCTCGCGCGGGCTTGATCTTGCGGTGTTCGAGAAAGCAGGCGATCGCCGCCTTCGAAGGCTCGAATTCCGCCTCGAAGACGCGCCAGAGCAGGTTCTCATCGTCCGAAAGCGCGGCAACCTCGTAGTTGCCCTCGCTCTCCCTTACGGCGCCCAACTCCCAGATCTGGCGGTTGATCTGAAGCCTCTCCAAGCCGGACATCGCCAGGATGGCTAACGGAGCGCGGTCTTCGTCGGGTAGCAGGTGCGATATGTCTGATGCTAGTGCCTTGTCTTCCTCTGTTCGTCGCCGCAACTCGAACCGTGTCGTATAGCCGTGGCCTGGTGGCGCGATCGCCTCATCCCACATCGGAACTACCGCGCCGAGGAACTGTCGCTGTACGTCTCCGTATTCTTCGCCCTTCTCTTGAGCTATCTCGTACCTGAATTTCCAGTCCCAGCCCGAGACTCTAGCCTCTTGAAAACGCATGAAGACGCTCTTGAAGCCGATTCCCATGAACCCGACGGAACGCGCTCCCTTCGTTGAGCGAAATACCTTCGAGAGCCCTTCAACATCCTTCTCCTCCAGTGACCGCATTCCGTTGTGTTGAAACACCAATACGTCCCCAGCCTCTACGACCTGAACGGAAATCGAGTTTGCTCCTGCGTCGAGGGCGTTCTGGACCAGCTCGAAGAGATATACCCACCGGCCGTCGAAACTCAGCTCAATCACGTTCAGCAGCCCGAGCCCATCTGGTGACCCGTAGAAGGCGCGGTTCTCTTCGCTCAACTTTGCTATGAACGCCTGTCGGCTCTCCCTGGTTGTGTCCACTAGGCTCTTTCCCACAAGTTACGTTGAGATATCGGGACAAGCGCGCACATCTGCCGCACACCAAGCTTGGCGCCAGCCTGCTTCGGGCCAGACGCGGTTGGGCTCGCCACTCCAGCCCACAACTGCCCGAGCATCCTGACAATCGGAGCGTTTCCTCGACCTATTCTAGCCTCCGCCAAGCTGCGCTCGCCCGTCTAGCGAGATCGACGGCCAGCCATACAAGACAATGGGCGTTGCCTTCCGGCCCGCGCCCTATTCGCCTACGGCGAACCGAGCCCGCTACGGCGGTCTCGGCCCATTCGGGTGACGGTCGCTAACGCTTGCGCCCTCCGGGCGCCGATGCCGAGGTCTGCTGTATTGCTGGTCTGTCTGACGCCTCAACAGGCCGCGACCGACACGTTCACGAACTTGACGACGGTTCTCTCAGCGTCCGAAAGCACGAAATCAACGCCGCCGCGCTGAACCACAACGCCCGTGCCGCTCGGCAGCAGTGTTCACCGCCCTGCTGAAGGGCGCAGACCACGACACGACTCCGTCGTATGCCCGCCAGGGTGCCACGCGTGCTCGCGCGGTCAACCGGACGGTTCTCCGCTTCGCTCCGACCTCGCTGGCGCGAGGTGACCGCCCTGCGCGCGCGTGCCGCCTGTCCAGGCACCGACGCACTCCGCGTCGCAACACCTGAACAGGAGACCGACATGGACCTCGAGATCCTCATCGCCCAATGGAGCGGAAAGCTCCCGCCGGGCTTCGTTCGGCACGCCGTCGTCCAGCTGGAGCCGCCACGATGCGTGCAGCCGAGATGCAAACGACCAGCCTCGCTTAAGGCCAACGGGGAGTACGCGAAGTCGTGCGAGCCCTGCAGGATTCGTAGAGCGAAGTCCTGCAAGCGCCGCCGAGCCGCGCTGGTAGCCGAAGGCGGATGCAGAAGATGCGCGTACCGCAAAAGGCTGGAGGGCGACTTCCTTTGCCAGCGGTGCCGCGACGAGCGCGACATCGAGCGCGCGCAGAAGCGCCAGGACGCCATCGACGCGGCGGCCATCGACGAGTTCGCCGCGCAGCCCGAGCGCGTCCACAAGGCCAGCGATCTGGACCGCGGCATATCCCCGTGGAACGGCAGACCGAAGCGTGAAGCCAGCGCAGCCTACTGGTCGCCGCTGCCGGATCCGGAGCCGCGCGAGGAGCGCGAGTGGGCGAAGGCCATCTCGGACACCGGCTGGCGGTACAGGCGTCACTGACCGCATCACAACGCCGGGGCGCGCGGCTCTTCGGGGTCGCGCGTCCCGGTCCATCAACCCACACAGGAATCTCCACCATGAACGACAACCACAACAACCAGCCCGACTCGATCGAAGAGCAGATCGTGCGCCTCGAAATCCAGAAGATCCGCCTCGAAACGCAGCTGATCGAGGCCGGCATGCGCCGCGACCGCGTCCGCCTCGTGCTCGACATCGTCAAGTGGACCGTCATCACGGCCGCCGTGGCCTTCGCCTTCATCGCCGCCGACCGCCTCGGCTGGCTCTAGCCCGGATAACTCACCGATGTAGTGGAAAAAGGCTGTTTCCCGTGGCATAAGGGCTGTGCGATCAACGTCTTACGCCAACAAAAGGAAACAGCCTTTGGACACACAGTGTAGCGGCGCACAGCTCGATTTCCAGCCCTTCGGAAGGCGTCTGGTGACGGGCCGCCACGACGGCGGCCACATGAGTTCGGACGGCGGCGGGTTGTTGCTGCGCGAGGTGGACGGACGCATCGGACTGACGGAGCGGCTGGCCGGTTGCTTCGTGGACCATCGCAACCCCGCGAGCGTGGAGCACGACGTGCGCGCGCTGGTAGCGCAGCGCGTACATGCGCTGGCGCTGGGCTATGAGGATCTCAACGACCACGACGCGCTGCGGCGCGACGCGGTGCTGTCCCTGCTGGTTGGCCGGGCGGACCCGACCGGTGCGGACCGCGCGCGGGCGCGGCACCGGGGGGCGGCGCTGGCCAGCCCGAGCACGCTGAACCGGCTGGAACTCGGCCGGCCGGAGCAGCCGCGGGACCGCTACAAGCGCGTCGTGGCGCGTACCGAGGCGCTGGACGATCTGTTGGTCGAGTTGTTCATGGAGGCCCGCACTGAGCCGCCGCGGGAGCTGTGGCTGGATCTGGACGCCACGGACGATCCGCTGCACGGCGCCCAGGAGGGCCGCTTCTTCCACGGCTACTACCGTTGTTACTGCTACCTGCCGCTGTACGTGTTCTGCGGCGATCACCTGCTGCGCGCGCGGCTGCGGCGCGCGGACGAGGACCCGGCCGCGGGCGCCATCGGGGAACTCGGGCCCATCGTCGAACAACTGCGCCGGCGCTGGCCGCGCACACGCATCGTGGTGCGCGGCGACTCGGGCTTCTGCCGCGACGCGATCATGAGCTGGTGCGAGGCACGGGGCCTCGACTACCTGTTCGGCCTGGCGCGCAACGATCGCCTGGTGGCGGCCCTGGGGGACGCGATGGAAGCGGCGCGCGCGGCGCACGAGCGCACCGGCCAGCCGGCGCGGCGCTTCGGCGACTTCGAGTACCGCACGCGCGACTCGTGGAGCCGCGCGCGGCGCGTGGTGGGCAAGGCGGAACACCTGGCCAAGGGGCCGAACCCACGCTTCGTGGTGACCAGCCTGCCGCGCCGCAAGGCCGCCGCGAAGCGGCTGTACGAGACGCTGTACTGCGCGCGCGGGGACATGGAGAACCGGATCAAGGAGCAGCAACTCGACCTGTTCGCCGACCGCACCAGCGCCCACGAGATGCGCGCCAACCAGTTACGCCTGTACTTCTCGTCGTTCGCCTACGTGCTGCTGCACGGGCTGCGACGGCTCGGGGCGCGGGGCACCGAACTGGCGCGCGCGCAGTGCGGCACGCTACGCCTCAAGCTCCTGAAGGTGGCGGTGCGCGTACGGATCACGGCGCGGCGCGTGTGGTTGTCGTTCCCGCGCGCCCATCCGCACGCGGAGGTCCTCGCCACGGTGCTGGCGAACCTGCGTCGGGAGCCTTGGCGGCACCCTTCGTGACGCCCCCGCCGCGTCCTTCACGGCCAACGGAATAGCGGTCGGCGCACGCCGAGGGCACGCTTCGCCCCGGTCCCCGCGATGCCGCCCCCGCAACCTGCCGCAGGGCCTCCGAGCCCTCCTTCGAGCCGTCAAAACGCGACGCGGCCACCCTCACTCATGCCGCCACGTTCATATAACGACCGCAGCCATAACCGAAGGTAACAAGGGTCTTCGGACAACCTATGCGATGGTAGATCGGTGACGGATCCGGGCTAGGATCATCGGTCCGGGCGCGGCGGCTCCGGTCGCCACGCCTTTTCTCCTGTCGCGGCCACCGCCGCCACTCGCGGCACACGATCTCCTGGTCGCGCTTCAGCACTGCGCCAGTTGCGCCTTACTGCCCTCCACGGCGCGGCGTGGCCCGTCAAGCGGCACCGGTACCGTCGGCGCGGCGAACCCTCCACGGTCCGCGAGGCGCGGCCACACTGTCAACGAGGACGGCGACCGCGACCCCTCCGGCACCAGATCTGCGCAACGACGAGGAAATTTCCTCCTTCCGCGACGCCATCCCTGCCGCGTGGCGAGAACAACGGGGCCGCATCAACAGAGCGCGCAACGACCCAGAAAGTGCCTGTAGGTATCCTGTTGATAACTCCATAAGCATTTGATAAGAAAAGAGTAATTGCGTTCATCGGCAGCTTCGGCGAAGATCGTCTCCATGCACCCTTCGTCGTTTCGCGCCACGGCCGGAAAGCCGCTCCCGCGGCCCGCCGGATGACCCGCCTCTTGTCCCGCTCGCGCGACAGACCGACCTTCGACGCTGCCTCCGAGGCGGCGCGCCTGAAAGCCGACACCCGGGCGCGGCGTCGCCGCCGCCGCACCAGCTCCTGTCTCGATTGCCACACGCACGAACTGCTCGCCCTGCACGACGCGGGCACCACCGTCGCCGAGTTGCAGCGCTGGCTCGAAGCGCGCCGCGTGCGCGTCCACCAGACCACGGTCGGCCGCTGGCTGCGCCGCCGCAACTGCGACTGAGAGCCCCGTGCCGAAGTTCCGCAAGACCCGGTCGCCCGAGGATCAAGCCAGGGCCGTCGTTGGCCGTCTGGTCAACCTCGGCGTCCTGCGCCGGAATCCCAACGCCCCCGCGTCCGTCGGCACCGTGCGCAACATCCGCCAGTGCCTGACCCAGATCGCCCGCCACCTCGCCGGGGACGGCCTCGAACTCCTCGACCTCGACCCGGCGAGGGCCAACGCCTACCTCCGCTCCCGCGCCGCCGATCTCGGCCAGAAGGCTCTCGATGGGCACCGCCAGGCGCTCCAGAAGCTGCTGATCCATGTCCGCGGATCTCTGCCCGAAGGCCGCAAGCTGACCATCGTCCGATCGCTCAGGCCGACGCGCAAAGTCGGGCGGGCCTACGCACCGCACCAGGTCCCCATGGTCGCCGCCCGGCAGACGGCGTCCAACGCGCTCGCCACCCTGATCGCCCACGCGGCCGGATTGCGCGCGCACGAGCTGCTGACGCTCGCCCGGCCCGCCGAGCAGCCCCCCGACCTCCGGCCCGCGCGCCCGGAGAAGTTCGACGGCCGGTCCGGGACGGACTACACCGTCGTCGGCAAGGGCGGCCTGATCCGCGTCGTCCGCATTCCCGACGATCTGGCCGAGCGCCTCGAGGAGCGGCGCCTCGACCGACCGGAGCCGGTTGCCGACCGCGGCATTCGCTACCTATCGCGCTACGACATCGGCGGCGGGCAGGCGTGGAGCCGTAGCTTCTCCCGCGCCTCGCACAACGCGCTCGGCTGGAGTCGCGGCGCCCACGGTGTACGCCACAGCTTTGCCCAGGAGCGCATGGCCGAACTGCAGCGCCGCCTCGTCTACCGCGACGCGCTCGAAGTCGTCAGCCAGGAGATCGGTCACTTCCGCCCGCAGATTACCGAGGAGTACTTGAGGTGAGCCGCCGGCTGACACTCCACCTCACGGCGCGCCACGACGCGGCGCTCGACCGGATACTGGGCAGCGACGACAGGCACGACAACAACCAAAGACGGTGCGCGGTCGAGCAACTCATCCTCGACCGTGCGCGCGAACCGGAGGATCAGGCCGGCGCGTGCAACGCCGCCGTCGTCGAGTCTCCCGGCGCCACAGGCGACTCCGCGGCCCGGATCGACAACGAAAGCACGGTCAGGCTGATCGACCGCCTGAAGGCATCCCGCGACCGGTACCGGGATCTCGCCGTGCGCGCCGAGGCCGCCCTCCTGGGCATGCCCGTGCGCGACGACTACGGCAGCATCGAACGCCGCCTCGAACGGGCGCTCCGGGCCAAAGGATTCCAAATGCCCCCTGCAACCGGCTCCGGACGGCCCGCAGATCGACGACAGGCCGGGAGTCGCCGCCGGGGCGGCCGGTAGCCCGTGTTCGTCTTCCTCCTGATCGTCGCCCTGATCGCCGGAGCCGTCCTGCTCGCCCTGAACGCCCACGAGCGCGTCGAGGGCCTCCTGCTCTACGACAAGGCAACGGGCACCACCGTCCTCGAAGGCTGGTCGATCCTCGCCCAGCACTCGGTCATCGCCGGCATCCTCGCCACCGTGGTGTTCCTGCTGGCGCTCGCCATCGGCCTCTGCATCTCCGAACTGCACATCCGCCTCGCGCTCCACCGCCATCG
>JAJDVW010000160.1 GCA_022825925.1 Pseudomonadales bacterium
ATCGCGGTCGCGACGGCCGGCCCTCGCGGCCATCGCGGCCTCGACCTCGACGACGGCCGACACGCCGCCGGCGGCGAAGTCCTGGGGCGACAGCTCCACGACGAGCGGCGCGGCGGGGCCGGGGCGCGCGCCCGGCGGCGCGAGGCGCTCGGCGAGTTCCTGGAGCAGTGCGCTCTTGCCGGCGCCGGGGGCGCCATGCACGACTCGCGTCGCACCGGGGACGCCGCGAGGTCTTTTCGCGGCGAGCCGCGCGGCCCGCGTCACTTCGTCGATGATGTCTTCGCGGCCGGCGAAGACATCGGGACGGTCGCGGTCGCGACGGTCCAGGAACTCCCGCATGCCGGCGATGTCGGGCGGGCCGCCCGCGCCGTCGTTCGCCACGCGCCACCCCCGAGCATCGGCGTCGCCATCGTCGTCGGGCAGTATAGGCGATGCGGCGTGATGCGCGCGGCGGCAGGCTCGAGAGCCAACACCGTGTTCGCGTCCGCGCCCAGGGGGCGGAGACGGGCGCTGGGCAGGACGCCTCAGGGGATCGAAAAACCCGCTGGCGCCACGGGTTCTCCGGTACGGTGCGGGCGCCGCGGCGACCGTCGGCCGCGCGGCGGGCATGCGCCGGCGATGGCGCCGCGCCACCGCTTCGTACGGACGCCCCTCGAAGCCGTCGTCCGGTCCGCGGCGCGACACGACGGCATCGTACAGATGCTCGCGATCCTCGGGCCCGCCCGCCGGCTTTCTGGTCGATCCGCGGAGGAGTATCGTTACGTGCGGGGGAAAGCTTGTGAGGAGGGAACGCCATGACAGGGGCGGCCTCGATGTCCACGCGCGCCGGCGCCTTCGTTGCGGTTCTCGCCGCCGGCGTCCCGGGTCCCGCCGCGTTTGCCGAGGACGGCGCCGGGGCGGGTGCGCCAGACTTCTCCGGGATCGAGGAGATCGTGGTCGTCGTCGGCAGCCGGGCCCGCGACGAGAGCCGGGCGGACGACCTTCCGGTCGGCGTGGACGTGTTCCAGGAGATGGATCTCGAACGTGCCGGCGAGGTCGACCTCGGCGCCGCGCTCACCAAGCTCTCACCGTCGTTCAACTATTCCAGGCTGTCGGTCGGGGACGGCGCGGCCCACAGCGCCGCGACCTTGCGCGGGCTGGCGCCGGACCAGACGCTGGTGCTCGTCAACGGCAAGCGCCGGCACAGCATCGCGTGGCTGCGCGTGCTGGACGGGGTGATCGGCTACGGCACGGGCGGAACGGACCTGCGCAGCCTCCCGGCGGCGGCGCTCGCGCGCATCGAAGTGCTCCGCGACGGAGCGGCGGCGCAGTACGGGTCGGACGCCATCGCGGGCGTGCTCAACCTGGTCCTGCGGGACGACGCCGAGGGCGGCGAGGTGACGGTCTACGGCGGCGAGGGCGGCGGCGACGGCTCGTCCCAGAGCGTGTCCTTCCACCAGGGACTTGCGCTCGGCGCGGAAGGGTTCGTGCACGTCTCGGGCGAATGGCACGACGAGAATCCCCTGCGGCGCAACGGCGGCAACGGCGGCCACGACCCGAACTTCCAGGACGAACTCATCACCACCAGTTCCCCCGGCGTGAAGGGCCGCTCGCTCTTCGTGAACGCGGGCCTGCCGGTCGGCGACGCGGAGCTGTACGCGTTCGGCGGCGTGTCGCGGCGGGAGGGGCGGTCGAGCGGTGCGTACCGCTTCCGCCACAACTATTGGGAGGGGCTCGACTCGGGCGATCCGGTCTGGGACTTCGTGCTCCCCAACTTCGTCAACTTCCACGAGCGCAACACCCACCCCGTGTATCCCGACGGGTTCCTGCCCTACGAAGAGACGCGCATCGAGGACGTCTCCTTCGCCGCCGGCATGCGGCGCACCCTCGGCGCATGGGACCTGGACGCCAGCGCCGTCTACGGCCGGAACGAGTACGGCTTCGGCGTCTCCGGTTCGATCAACGCCTCCGTGGGCGCGCACTACCTCCATCGCAACCCGGGGGCGAGCGTGGCCGACATCGTCGCCAACGCGGGGCCGCTGTCGGGCGACAGCGGCGGCATCGAGCTCGACCAGCTCACCGTGAACCTCGACGCGCGCCGCGCGTTCGAGGACAGCGTCCTGACCGCGGTCGCGGCGGGGCTCGAGCACCGGCACGAGGGCTACGCGCAGATCGCCGGGGACGAGGCCTCCTGGTCCTGCGGGCTGCCCCACGCCGAGGACTACGCCGGGTTCGCCGTCGGCCCGGACGGAGCGCCGCTCACCGGTACGGTGGCGGCGTGCGGCTTCCAGGGGTATCCGGGGTACAGCCCGCGCAACGCCCAGCTCTCCGACGACAGCCGCAAGAGTCAGGCGGCCTACGTCGAACTCGAGACGCAGCCCTTGCCGGCGCTCTCGGTGGCCTTCGCGTTGCGCGCCGAGAACTACAGCGACGCCGGGTCGAACACGAGCGGCAAGGTGGCGGCGCACTTGCGGCTCGCGGACGGACTGGCGCTGCGGGCGGCGGGGTCGACGGGGTTCCGCGCTCCGAGCCTCGCGCAGCGGCGGTTCAACTCCATCCTGTTCGTCGGCAGCCAGGAGGGATTGACGACGGTGTTCGCCGCTAACGAGGGACACTCGATCCCGAGGTCGTTCGGCGTGGACTCCCTGGAGCACGAGACGGCCGAGAACTGGAGCGCCGGGCTGATCTACACGGCCGGGGACCGCTTCCGCGTCACGCTCGACGTCTACCGGACGGACATCGAGGAGCGGGTCGTGCGCTCGCGCGGCCTGGGCTGCGCCGGGGTGCCCGTGTGCGACGCGGAGCGCGTCTCGACGGCGGCGTTCTTCTTCAACGGCGTGGATACGGAGACGCGCGGTGCGGACCTGGCCGTGCGCTGGGGCGTGCCGGCGGCGGGCGGCTACCTCTGGCTGTCCGCGAACGCGAACGCGAGCAAGACCGAGATCGCGGGCGAACGGCTGCCGGCCGGCGCCCCGGCGGGACTCGCGTTCGCGGACTACTTCGGCGGCTGGGCGGCCGACACGCTCGAGCGGGGGCAGCCGCGCCGCCAGGGCAACTTCACCGCGGACTGGGAACGCGGCACGTTCGGCGTGCTCCTGCGCGCGAACCATTACGGGAAGACCACGCAGCACCCGCTGGACACGGGCATGATCACCATCGACGCGGCGACCACCGTCGATATCGAGGCCCGGCTCGGGATGGGGTCGGTCCGGGCGGCGATCGGCGTCAACAACGTCGCCGACGAACTGCCGACGGAACTCGGGAAAACGCACCTCTCGAACGTGCTGTGGGGCATCCGTTACCCGGTGGACACCCCGTTCGGGCTGGCCGGCCGCGTGGCCTATCTCCGCGTCAGCGTGGACTGGGGCCCGTAACGGACTCGCCGGCGGATCAGTACGCGTACTGGTCGACGCGGGCCTGGGCCTGGGAGACGCCCTTGCCCCGGGTGACGTCGGGCCTCATCCATTCTGCGACCGCCGCGCCGACGTAGTCCTGGGCGAACGTTCCATCGCGCAGGTCGTCGCCGGACAGCCACTCGCCGCGGTAGGGCACCGGGAAGCCGTGCCCGCTCATCTCGTAGGCGTAGACGCGGGAGAGCGCGTCGCCTTCCGCGTAGTCTCCGACGCAGGTCGCCCACGGCGTCTCGATCTTCACCTGCTCGCGCATCGCCGCGTGCACGGCCGCGACGTAGTTGCCATGGTCCCAGTCGGGGATCGCGTGCTCGTGGAAGGTGGGCCCCCCGGGCAGGCCGAGACCGCCGTCCCCGTCGGGGACCACCAGGAAGAGCGGGCCGTCGGGCCCGGGCCGTTGGAGCAGCATCCGCGTGACGGCGACCGGCCGGTCCGAGTGCACCGCGACGATCCGGCGCGCGGCGGGTGAGAGCGCCTCGCAGGCCGCGTCGTTGAACACGTAGTAGCCGGTCGCGGGCGGGCAGCTCTTCGCGGCGTACTTGTTGAAGAACCCCGCGCGGTGGCGCGTCGAGCGGTTGGGCGCCGCCCGGTGCCAGCAGTGCATGTTCATCAGGAGCAGGTCGCCGCGGGCGAGCCTGGGGTCGATGAACGTGTCGTCGTCGGGCGTCGGGGGCGGCGTGACGTGGAGTGCCCGTCCGCCGATGTCCCGGACCCGTTCCGGGCGATGCGACCCGGGCGAGACGAAGAGCGGGCCGACCTCCGCGTCGTAGTCGGTGAAGGGGACGATGGCGAAGAGCCAGAGCATCGATGAGCCGACCGGCCGCCAGCGCTTGTAGTCGTTGTGCTTGGGGATGCCCGGGCCGCCGGGAGTGCGGTCGTACAGGACGAAGGCGGTCAGGATCGGGTCCTCCCCGAGCAGGGCGGTGACGGGCTCGAGCACGCGGGGATGCTCCGCGATGGCGGCGAGGTCGGGGTCGGCCATGCAACTGCGCGCGAGCGTGTAGCGGGCCGGCTCCGGGTAGGTCTTGCCCGGCGGTCCCGAAGTGTGCCAGCCGTGCTTCGGATACGCCCGCTCGTACGTGCGGATCTCCGCGTCGTCGAACTGCTGCCGGAGCACCAGGAAGCCGTCGCGTTCGTACTGCTGGATCTGTTGCGGGGTGAGCATCCGTCCCGTGCCGGGTAGCGCCTGCGCCGGGGGGAAGGTTACCGCAGGAGTCCGCGCGATCGCCAAGCGCCCCGCGCCCTCGCGCCCTGCGGTACTGCCCCCTGCGGTACCATTGCCGCCCTGCGCCCGGTCCCGGGCGGAATGCCGGTGGAGAGACATGACTTACACGAGATTGCGCGTTTCGCGGTCGGATGGCATCGCCAACATCGAGCTGTCCTGCCCGGAGGAGTTCAACCGGATGCCGCCGGCGTTCTGGGACGAGTTCCCGGCGGCGGTGGCGGAGGCGGATGCGGGCGGCGACGCGCGGGTGCTGGTCCTCTCGTCCACGGGCAAGCACTTCTCCTCGGGCATGGACCTGAAGGTCTTCACGGAAGCCGCGCCCCCCGCGACCCGCGAGCGGGGCCGTCTCGGCGAGGCGGGGATCCGCGGCATCGCCCGGTTCCAGGACGCGTTCAACGTCCTGCAGGACGTGCGCATCCCGGTCCTGGCGGCCATCCAGGGCGGTTGCATCGGCGGGGCGGTGGACATGATCGCCGCCTGCGACATCCGCTACTGCACGGCGGACGCCTTCTTCTGCATCCAGGAGATCAACATCGGCCTCGCGGCCGACGTAGGTACGCTGCAGCGCCTGCCGCTGCTGATCCCGGACGGCCTGATGCGGGAACTGGCCTACACGGGCCGGCGGATGTACGCCGAGGAGGCGAAGGAGGTGGGCCTGGTCAACGCCGTGTTCGAGACGCATGAGTCGATGCTCGAGACGGTGGCGGGCATCGCGGGCCAGATCGCCTCGAAGTCGCCGCTCGCGGTGACGAGCACCAAGCACCTGCTGAACTACGGTCGGGAACACGGCGTGCGGGAGACGCTCGCCTACCAGCAGGTGTGGATGGGCGCGGTGAGCCACGGCGGCGACATGGCGAAGTACTTCGAGGCGAAGTCCCGTGGTGAGGAGGCCGAGTACGAGGACCTCACGCCGCGCCGCGGCGCGGAGGGCGCCGGTTCTTGAAGTTCGGCGTCCTCCAGTTCTTCAGTTGGCAGAAGGCGCGCGTCGCCCTGCCGACGGTCTACGAGCGGGCGCTCGACCGCGTGCGCATCATGGACCGGACCGGCTACGACGCGGTCTGGCTGGCGGAGCACCACTTCTCGACCTACAGCGTGTGTCCGTCGGTGCACCTGATGGGGATGCACGTCGCCGGCATGACCGAGAACCTGCGCATCGGGACGGGCGTGTCCCTCGCCGCGCTGTATCACCCCACGCGGCTGGCGGAAGAGGTCGCCCTGCTCGACGTGCTGTCGGGCGGGCGGGTGAACTGGGGCGCCGGCCGCGGTTTCGACGCCAAGGAGTTCGAGGTGTTCGGCGTCCCGCGGGACGAGTCGTACGCGCGGTTCCGCGAGCACGTGGACATCGTGCTCCGGGCGTGGCGCGACGAGCGTCTCGACTACGACGGCCAGTTCCACTGCCTGCGCGACGTCGAGGTCCTGCCGAAGCCGCTGCAGCAGCCGCATCCCCCCGTGTGGATCGCTTCGTCGTCGCCGGAGGCCATCGATTGGTCGGCGCGCCAGGGCCACGCCATCCTCATGGACCCGCACGCGCCGCATGCGGAGCTGGGCCAGAAGTACCGGTCGTACCGGCGCGGCCTCGAGGAACACGGCCACCGTCACGCGCGGGACACCCCCATGGCGCGCCTGGTGGCCATCGGCCGCACGGACGCGGAGGGGGAGGAGATCGCGCGTGCGGGCGCCCGCTGGACCGTCGGGTCCTACGCCAGTCCCAAGACGCACTCGACGGGGGGCACGCCGAACGTCGTGCACGCCCGGGATCCCGTGCAGCGGTACGTCGACGAAATCATCGTGCATGGGTCGGCGCCGCGGGTCATCGAGGAACTCCGGCGCCTCGAGGAGGAACTGCCGCTCGACTACCTCCTTGCCGCCCCGTTGAGCCACGAATCATTCTTGCGCCTGACCGACGAGGTCATCCCCGCGCTCGGCTGACGCGGGCGCACCCGCCATGGAGGCCCACATGCTCGATCACGTCATCGTCCTCGCCTCGGACCTCGAGGCATTCCGTGCGCGGTTCGAAGCGGACACCGGCGTCTCGCTCACCGTGGGCGGCGCGCATCCCGGCCTCGGCACGGCCAACCTGCTGGCCTCGCTCGGAGAAGGCGTCTACATCGAGTTCATGGGCCCCGACCCCTCCTTCGAGACCCCGCAGGGCCTGGGAGCCCGGCTGGCCGGGCAGGGAGAGCCGCGCGTCGGCGGATTCGCCGCCCGCTCCCGGGACATCCACGCCACCGCCGCGGCGGTCGAGGCGGCGGGTCTGGCCGCGCCGTCTCCCGCGGCGGGTTCGAGGGCGGCCCCGGACGGCCGTCTGATCTCCTGGACGGCGCTGTTCACCGCGGGGCATGCGTACGGCGACCAGGTGCCGTTCTTCATCGACTGGGGCGAGACTCCGCATCCCTCGGCGACATCCGCGCAGGGTCTCGAACTCCTCTCCTTCGAGGTCGTGCATCCGGAACCGGACGGCCTGTCGGACCTCTATGGGCGCATCGGCGTTTCCGTGAGCGTGATCGCGGGCCCTGCGCCGGGGTTCCGGCTGCGCATGCGCACGCCCGAGGGCGTGCGGGCACTCGCGTCGGGGCTGGGGGGGCGCGTCTTCGCGCCTGACGCCGTCCGGCAGGACTGACGCGGCGCGACGCCGCAGCGTCCCGCTACGGGGCGAACAGCCGTTCGCAACCCGTCCCGGCGAGCCATCGGTCGACCGTGTCGCGGTCGGCGCCGTCGAGGCGCGCGTACTCCTGCCGGACCCATTGCAGGCACTTGGCCTGGTAGGGGAAGGGCTGCTGCACCCAGGGCCGGCCCTCCACCTCGGCCTCCACCGTCTCGGCCCGCGTCTCGAAGGCCCGCGCGTTGGCGAGCATCACCGGAACGTAGGTCCGGCCGACCTCGGCGAGCAACGCCGTGAGCGTCTCCGGAACGGCGTCCCGGTCGAACCAGTGCTCCTCCTCCGGCTCCAGCCCGGACAGGTCGTCGACCAGCTGCACCCAGGCCAGCACGCGTGGCGCGTGCCGCTCGGTGAGCCGGGCGGGGGTGGGGTCGAAGGCCGCGAGCTGGGTGAGCTGGCCGTACAGCCCGAAGTCGCCGGAGGCCGGGCGCCGTCCGAACAGGTACGGGCCGTTCTGGATGTGGGCGTCGAGGGCTTCGAGGAAACGCCGGTAGCTGGCCTCGATGACCGGCGCCGTCGTGTCGTTGCTGCCGACGACGTACAGGCGCCCGATCTGTCGGTCCCGGACGAACGCGGACATGGGGGCGATCTCCGCGTCCGTACCCGCGAGGTTCCTCCAGCGCGGGAGGACCTCCCCGGCCAGCGCGATGTCCGCATCGTGGTACCAGCGGTAGTGGAACATCGCCTTGGTGAGCCACTCGTCCGCGTAGTCCTCGAGCAGGTAGTCGAGGAAGGCAATGGCGGGGTCGGAGGGAATGAGCGACCGTCCGAGAACATCCGCTTCGAGCCGGCGAATGATCGGCGTCGAGTCGACGACGGCCTCGAGTCCGCCGTCCGCGGCCTCGAAGAAGAACGTGGGCAGCAGGGACACCTTGGGTTCGGGGAGTGTCTCTCCCGACCCGGACCCTTCGATCACCAGCCGGTACGGAATGCGCCGGTAGCGCAGCGCCGCGAGCATCTTGCGCGTGTACGGAGAGCCGGGGGCGCCGCGCAGGGCGATGGGGTTGGCAACGGACATGGCGGTCTCCCCTGGCAGCGAGCACGTCCGGGGCGCACTGTTCAAAAGGCGAAAGAGGCGCAAGCGAGATATCGCACGAACGTCCCGGAAGTTTCATAATACGCCTACCTAGGTGATGGTGCGAACGAGGAGGGCGATGTGTCCGAAGGGGAGCAGCAAGTGTTGGGCCGGGCATTGGTCAGGGCATTGGTAGTGGCCGTATCTTTGTGGGTGGCGGGGTTAGTGATTGCTCCCGCCGCCGTGAGCGCGGAAGAACGGGCGACCAACCAGGTGATCGAGGAGGTGGTGGTGACCGGCACGCGTCGGCCGGGACGCACGATCACGGAGTCTCTCTCCCCGATCGACGTCGTGTCCGGCGAGGACATGGAGAAGCAGGGCTATGCGGAGATGGACGACCTGCTGCGCACGAACGTGCCGTCGTACCAGGTCAACAGTCACCCGATCGACGACGCGGGGACGCTGGTGCGTCCCGCGAAGCTGCGCGGTCTGGCGCCCGACCAGACGCTGATCCTGGTCAACGGCCAGCGACGGCACCGGTCGGCCGTCATCAACTTCATCTCCGACGGCCTGACCCAGGGCGTCCAGGGTCCGGACCTCTCGGTCATTCCGGCTGGAGCGCTCGACCGGGTCGAGGTGCTCCGCGACGGCGCGGCGGCACAGTACGGCTCCGACGCCATCGCCGGCGTCATCAACTTCATCCTCAAGGAGGACGACTCGGGCGGCCGGGTGCAGGCGAGCTACGGGATGACCGGCGCCGGCGACGGGGAAACGCGGGAGGTGAAGACCAACTTCGGGCTGCCCCTCGGCGACAACGGCTTCGTGAACGTCACCGCCGAGTACCTCGAACAGGACGAGACGATTCGCAGCGTGCTGCGCACCGACGTCGCCGCGCTGATCGAGAAGCGGGACCTGGCGGGCGTCAATTCCGGCGGCCTGCACGGCGAGACGCAGATCTGGGGCAGCCCGATCATTCACGACTCGCTGAACGTCTTCGTCAACTCCGGCATCGAGATCAGCGACCAGGCCAAGCTCTACGCCTTCGGGAACTACGCCCAGCGCGAGGTGGAGGGAGGCTTCTACTTCCGTAACCCGGACACGCGCAACGGTGTCTTCCGCTCCGGCGGGCGGCGCCTGGTGGGCCCGTTGAACGAGGCAACGGCCCTGAGCGGCGCCTGCGAGCAGTACCGCCTCGTCGCGGCCAGCGCGTCGGACGGCGCCGCCGCGGTGCAGGCGGACCTCGACAACCTTGCGGCCCTCGCCGCCGATCCGAACTGCTTCTCGCACAACGCGAGCTTCCCCAACGGCTTCACGCCCCGCTTCGGCGGCGAGGTGGGCGACTACAGCATCACCGCGGGGATCAAGGGCGAGCTCGACTCGGGCCTGCGCTACGACCTCAGCGTGTACTCCGGCGAGAACGAGCAGGACTTCTTCATCTTCAACACGGTCAACTCCGCCCGCGGGCCGGCACAGCCCGACGGCGCCTTCTTCGACCCGGGCGTGTACACGCAGAGCGAGCGGAGCGCCCAGGCGGACTTCGCCTACCTGGTGGAGGAGATGTTCGCCAGGCCCGTGCACGTCGCCTTCGGCGCGGAGTGGCGCGAGGAGACCTTCGAGATTCAGGCGGCCGACATGTTCGCCATCGGGGCGGGCAACTCCAAGACCTGCGGCGAGCGGCTCGACGCGTTGCGGAACGGCATGACGCCCGCGCGCGGCGAGCCCTGCACGACGGAAGAACTGCTCAATCTCGCCGGGTTCACCCCGGCCTCGAACGGCTTCTCCGGCTTCTCGCCGCAGGTGGCAGGCGAGTGGGACCGGTACAACACGTCCGTGTACCTGGATGTCGAGACGGACCTGTCGGACCGGGTGAGCGTGGGCGCGGCGATTCGCCTCGAGGACTACGAGGACTTCGGCAGCACCACCAACGGCAAGCTGGCCGGCCGCGTGCAGCTCTCCGACACGCTCGGGTTGCGCGGCACGCTCCAGACCGGGTTCCGCGCGCCGACGCCGGGCCAGGCCAACGTCAGCAACGTCAGCACGGTGTACAACCCGACGCTGCGGGACCTCGTGGAACAGGGGCTGACCCCGCCCACCGACCCGGTGGCGATGTTCTATGGCGGCCAACCGCTGGAACCGGAGGATTCCACCAGCTTCACGGTCGGCATCGACTGGCGACCGGATTGGGGCCTCGTGCTGACCCTCGACGCCTTCCGGATCGAGGTGGACGACCGGCTCGCCCCCTCGCGGGAGTTCGAGCTCAGCCAGGCGGACGTCGACGCGCTGGACAGCCAGGGCGTTTCCGGGGTCACCGAGGGCAGCACCCTCACCTACTACACCAACTCGTGGGAGACCGAAACGAGCGGTGTCGAGCTGGTGGCCTCTTGGTCGATGGATATCGGACTCCCCGGAGGCGACACGGACTTCACCGTCGCCGGGAGCATCATCGACACCGAAGTGGCCGGTTTCGACGCGGGTACGCTGGACGCGCGGCGCGTGTTCAATATCGAGAACATGCTGCCGCAGGAACGCGCCGTGGTCACCGCGAACCACTTCCTGGGCAACAACTGGCGCCTGACCGCGCGGGTCAGCTACTGGGGCGCCTGGGAGGTACAGGACTCCGGGGTTCCCTCGCCGGACGATTACGGAAGCGAGGTACTGGTTGACTTCGAGGCCAGCTATCGCATGGACGGCGGCCTCACGGTCCTGGCCGGCGGTCAGAACATCTTCGACGGGGCGCCGGACGAGCACCCCCGCGGCGCGAGCGACAGCGGGCAGCGTTATCACGAACACTCACCGTTCGGATTCAACGGGGCCTACTGGTACACGCGCGTCAGCTTCGAGTTCTGACCGGGCCCCGAGAGGGGCCCCGAGAGAGGCCCCGAGAGGGGCGTGATCGGGTAGCCGCAGGGGCTGAGTCGGGCCGGAACGGCCGACTCGCCCCTGCGGACTTCCGGGCGCGCGGAACGGAGGCAAGCCGGGCTCCGGCCGCTCCGATTCCGGGGGCGCTTCGAGTAAACTGCCCCATCGCCGCATCGGCATGTCGGGGAATGGATTTGGAAGTACCGCCAACCCAGGGGCGCGGCAGCCTGCGTCGCCCCAGAGGGCTGTCGCGAAACGCCCGGCGTGCGACGATGATCGCGGCGGACCTGGTCGCGCTCCCTTCCCTGCTCTGGCTGTCCATGTGGGTGGCGGGCGCGCAAGCCGAGGGCGTGGCGCTCGGTCTCGCGGCGGTTGCGGGGTTCGTCGCGCTGTTGGCCTTCGGCTGGCTCGGCCTGTACCGGACCATCGTGCGGGTCATGGACATCGGCCTGGTCATGGCGGCCGTGCGGACGCTGTTGCCGTGCGCCGTGTTCGTCGGCGCCGTGCTGGCCTTCGCGATCGACGCGGAGACCGCCGTCCGGACCGGCGTGGCGTTCGTCGCGCTGGGACTCGTCTGGGTGACGGGCAGCCGCTTCGCGGCCGGAAGCCTGGCGGGCGTCGCGCGCCCCCGCGGCGAGCGGGTCGTGGTCTACGGGGATGCGTACGAGGCCGCGCGGCTCGCGGCGCTGATCCGCGGTCACGGGAGCATCGCCCCGGTGGCCCTCGTCGACGACAACCCGGATCTCGTGGGTCACTCCATCGACGGCTTCGAGGTGCACCGCTCGTCGGATCTGCCCCGGCTGATCGACGCCCTGGGCCTTTCTCGCGTCCTCCTCACGATCTCCCCGGGGCGCGAGCGCCGACGCGTGATGGAGCGCCTCGCGCCGCTGCCCGTACGGGTCCAGACGATTCCGGACGTGTCCAAGCTGATCGCGGGGCGGGTCGGGCTGACCGAGGTGAGCGACGTCGATGTCGTGGACCTGCTCGATCGCGATCCGGTGCCGCCGCTGCAGGACCTCCTCGAGACCTGCATCCGCGACAAGCACGTGCTCGTGACCGGCGCCGGGGGGTCGATCGGAGCGGCCCTGTGCCGGCAGATCCTCACGCAGAAGCCGCGCCGCCTCATCCTGCTCGACCTGTCCGAAGCGGCGCTCTACAACATCGACAAGCAGATGCGGGCCGTGGTGGCCCGCGAGGGCCTGCCGGACGACCTCGTCGTCCCCCTCATCGGCTCGGTCCTCAATCGCGCCCGGCTCCGCGACGTGCTCGAGTCGTATCGCGTGCACACCGTGTACCACGCCGCCGCGTACAAGCACGTGCCGCTGGTCGAGTACAACATGATCGAGGGCGTCCAGAACAACGTGTTCGGGACGCTTTACACGGCCGAGGAGTGCCTGCGCGCCGGCGTCGAGAACATGGTGCTCGTGTCGACCGACAAGGCGGTGAACCCCAATAGTGTCATGGGCGCCACCAAGCGTCTGGCGGAACTCGTGCTGCAGGGGCTCCAGCAGCGGGGGGGCGGAACGAAGCTGTCCATCGTCCGGTTCGGCAACGTGCTCGGCGCGTCGGGTTCGATCGTGCCCCTGTTCCTCGAACAGATTCGGGGCGGCGGGCCCGTCACGATCACGCATCCGGAGGTGACCCGCTACTTCATGACCATCGACGAGGCCGTGTCGCTGGTCATCCAGGCGGGTTCCATGGCGCACGGCGGCGACGTGTTCGCCCTCGACATGGGCAAACCCGTTCGGGTGAAGGACCTCGCGGAGAAGATCGTCGCCCTGATGGGACTGACCGTACGGGACGACGACAACCCGGGCGGCGACGTCGAGGTCAGCTACATCGGCCTGCGTCCGGCGGAAAAGCTCTACGAGGAGCTGGCCATCGGGCGGAACGTGACGGGTACGCGCCACCCGATGATCCTGCGCGCCCGGGAGGAGTTCATCCCGTGGCCGGAACTCAACGGGATCCTCGAACGGATCGGGCAGGCGGGGGCGGATTTCGACTGCGAGCGCACGCGCCGGCTCCTCGAGCTGGTGGTCGACTACGAGCCGATCGAGGACGTGGAGGACCTGGTGTGGCAGGAGGCGCGGCGCCGCGGCCCGTCCCCGTCCCGCAGCGCTTCCAACGTCACGGAGTTGCCGCGCGGCGCGGAGGTGCGCCAAGGCGAATGAGCCGGACCCCGAGGCCCGGCGGCTCCTCCTTCAGCCCTCGACGAACGTCCCGTGCGGGGCCAGGGGCATCGGGTAGGGCAGGGTCCGGGACCCGCACGTCCCCTACGCCGCTCCGCTCACCCCCAGTTCGGCATCACCTTCCGGGCGAACAGGTCCAGGGAGTCGTGGATCTCCCGCGGCCCGTGGATACCGGCGGGAATCAGCAGGAACGCCTCCTCGATCGGCACCGCCTGCGAAACCCGCTCGATCTGGCGGTTCAGCGTGTCGGGTGAGCCGACAAGGAGCTGCGGCATGCCCTGGCCGAAGGGGATGGCCCACTGGTTCCAGAACCAGCGCATGTCCTCGAGCAGGACCGCGGCCTTCGCGTCCGTCTCCGCGCAGATCATCACGCCGCCCCAGCACGCTTCCCGGCCGGGCGGGACGTCGTGGCCGTGGGCCTCGGCTTCCTTGCGCCATTCCCGCCACAGGAGTTGCAGGAACTCCGTGTTGTCCGACAGGACGATGGGGCGGCCCTTGTAGCGGGCCCAGAACCTGGCGGTGCGCAGGCTCGCCGAGAAGCCCCCGTAGAGCGGGATTTCGTCCTGCTTCGGGCGCGGCGCGATGCCGATTTCGCGCACGCGCATGTCGGCATCGACACCCTGGCCGTAGTTCACGTATACGGGATGCTCGTGCGGGTTGACGAAGTCGACCGGCGGGAAGTTCCAGAACTTGCCGCGGTGGCGGAAGGTCTCGTTCTGCAGCGCCTTGACCACGACCTCGACGAACTCGGTGAAGTACTCCCGGTTCAGCTCGTCGTCCGCCGTGTCCTTCGTCCACGGCCCGACGGCCTTCAGCTCGGGACGCACCTTGAAGTTCTCGACCCAGCGCGCCTGGTAGCCGCGCACGAGCCCGACGCCGAACCGGCCATCGAGCATGTGGTCCATGGTCGCGATCTTCTCGGCGGTGGCGAGGGGGTTGTTCACGGTGGAGACGAAGCCGCAGGTGACGATGCGCATCTTCTCGGTATGCCGGCCGAGCCACATCGCCATCAGCGCCGGGTCGTTCGAAGCCTCGAAACCCTCGATCTGAAGGTGGTGCTCGGGGTGGCCGAAGCCGAAGTAGCCGCGTTCCTCGGCGAAGCGGGCATAGTCGCCGAGTTCGTCGATCATGCGCCGGTACAGGACCGGGTTGCGTCCCGCCATGCCGGCTTCGAGCTCGCGGCGGCGGCCGACCGTGCAGTAGACGAAGAGCCCGAACTTCATCGCGATGCCTTGCCTGGAATGTCGCCGGGAGCGTAGCACGCGGGTTCGCGGCGGTTACACTTCGGGCATGGACAAGGCCTGCCTGGACCATCGCCTGACGGAGGACGAACGGCGGCAGTTCGACGAGCGCGGCTGTTTCGTCGTCCCGAACGCGCTGCCGCCGGAACTGCTGACGCGGCTGGTGGACGCGGTGGACCGCCTCGAAGCGGAGCATCGGCCGCTGCGGGGGCTCGAGCCGAGCCAGCCCCTCAACCACCTCGACTGCATCGGCTACGACGACGCCTTCCTCGAACTCCTGGAATGGCCGAAGACCATCGCCCGGGTGATCGACATCCTGGGCTGGCACATCCAGCTCTATCACAGCCACCTGATCGTCACGCCGCCGCTGCCGCCGGACGCGGAGTCCGGGTCCTCCCGGCTTCACTGGCACCAGGACAGCGGACGGCTGAACCTCGACCTCGAGACCGATCCGCGCCCACGGGTCTCCCTGAAGGTCGGTTTCCTCCTGACGGACACGTCCGAGCCCGACCGCGGCAACTTCCATGTCGTGCCGGGCAGCCACCTGCGCAACACGCTGGAGTTCCCGACGGTCGGCGCGGAACATCCTGACGCCACGCCGATTCGCGCGCGTGCCGGGGACGCGGTGTTCTTCGACCGGCGCCTCTGGCACGCCGCCGGCCGCAACCGGTCGAACGTCACCCGCAAGGCCGTTTTCTTCGGCTACAGCTACCGCTGGCTGCGGCCGCGGGACGACATGACCGTGGACCGGTACCTCGCGGAAGCGGACCCGATCCGGCGTCAGTTGCTCGGCGCTAGCCCCACCGGCGGTTTCGGCTACACGTCGCCGAGCG
Organism: Pseudomonadales bacterium; assembly: GCA_022825925.1. Lineage (GTDB taxonomy): Bacteria > Pseudomonadota > Gammaproteobacteria > Pseudomonadales > Azotimanducaceae > VXNE01. The sequence goes on from JAJDVW010000160.1 coordinate 15,411, forward strand.
ACGCGGACGTGCCGTTGCGGGCGTGGCTGGTCGAGCACCTGGGCGAGGAGTCCGTCGTCCCCTGAACCCTGGTTCCGGACGGCGCGTCGCCGGACGCCGCGCCGCGCGCCCTGGCTCAGGCGTCTCGCCGGACGTCCGCCGGCGGCGCCGGACGGGGCATCGCCGCGGTGACCATCCGCAGCATCAGCCCGTCCGGTTCGAGGCCGAGGAGCACCCGCCCGCCGTCCTCGATGTGGTGGGGCGCCACGGTGAAGTGCTGCCGCACCACGCGCACGTCGCGCGCGATGCGCTCGAGCGGGTGACCGAGCCTGTTGGCCGTGGTGCCGGCCGCCTCGACGACCGTGTCGACGGCTAGGGCGGCGGTCCGCACCGCGTCGGAGCACACGATCTGGAGCAGCGCCCGTTCGCGCACCGGCACCTCGTCGCCGCGCAGCACGGTGCTCCAGACGGTTTCGACGATCTCGAACACCGATGCGCGCACCGCACGCAGACGCACCTCCGCGTTGGCGAGGGCGCGCTGCACGAAGGGGCGTTCGCGCACCTTCCTGTCCGAGAAGCGCGGGTGCTTCTCGGTCGCCACGTCCACGAACGCGTCGATCCCCGCCCGCGCGATGCCGAGCGCGACGGCGACCTTGTTGTAGGCCAGGCGCGTGCCGAGGGGAATGCGCAGCAGGGGCGACTCGGAGCGCGTGCCGCCCATGGCGGAGATGATGTGCTCCTCCGGCACGACGACATCCGTGAGGCGCACGTCGTGGGAGCCGGAGCCGCGCAGGCCGGCGACGTGCCAGGTGTCGACGATCTCGATCTCTTCGCTCGGCACGACGGCGTAGCGATTGAGGCGGTCGACCTCCGCGCCGTTGTCGTAAAGCCGCACGGTGGCGCCGAAGATCTGGGCGTTGTGGACCCCGCTCGCGAACTGCCACTGGCCGTTCACCCGCCAGCCGTCGGCGACCCGCTCGGCGCGCCCGACCGCGGCGGTGGAACTGGCCATCACCGTCATCGGGTCCGCGATCAGGTCCGGGCACTTGTGGAAGCCGGCGGAGATGATGCCGAAGGTCTCGATGCCGATCATGAGGTTCCAGCCGGCGCTGCCGTCGGCGCGGGACACGGCCTCGATGACGCGGATCTGGGTCATCGGATCGGCTTCGGCGCCGTGGAACTCCCGAGGTCCGCCGACGCGATAGAGCCCTTCGCGGGCGAACGCTTCGGCAATGGGCGCCGGCAGGCGTCGTTCCCGTTCGGCCTCGTCGGCGTGCGCGGCAATGAGCGGTGCGAGCGCTTCCGCGCGCTCGACGAATCGTTCGGTGTTCACCAAGGATCCTCCAAGGTGGGAGTGTAACCCCATCGCGGGGGCCGGCCGGGGGCGGTCGGGATGCGCCTGGGATAGGATGCGGGGCTTTGGCGCCGGCATGGAGCCGCGGTGGCGAATGCACTGAACGACATCGTTCCCCTCCGTACGAAACTCTGGTTCGGGTTCGGGGCGAGCGGAGAGGCCGCGACCAACTGGATCTTCAACGCGCTGACGTTCTTCTACTATCAGCAGATCCTGGGGCTGTCCGGGACGCTGGCCGGCATCGCCGTCACCATAGGGATCTTCTCGGACGCGTTCACCGACCCGCTCATGGGTTCGATCTCGGATCGCTTCCGCTCGCGTTTCGGGCGGCGCCACCCCTTCATGTTCGCCGCCCCCGTACCCCTCGCGGCCACCATCTACCTGATCTTCCATCCGCCGGAAGCGTTCCTCGACTCCCAGGCGAGCCTGTTCGTCTGGTTCATGGCGTTCACCGTGCTGATGCGGACGTTCACGACGCTGTTCGCGGTGCCGCACCTGGCCATGGGGGCGGAACTCTCCGACGACTACATCCAGCGCTCGAAGGTGATGAGCTACAACAACCTCTTCACCTTCTACGGCGGCTTCCTGATGCACTGCTTCGTGTGGTTCGTGGTGTTCGACCAGTTCTTCGCCGAGCAGGGCGGTCAGCTCCACCAGCCCGCGTACGAGCCGATCGTCTGGTTCTGCTGCGTCCTGGTCGTGGTGACGATACTGGGCTGCGCCTGGTTCACGCGGGACCGGATCCCGACGCTCAAGCCGCCTCCCGCCGACGGCGTCGGGTTCTCCGCCGGGCGGCTCCTCCTCGACATGTGGGATGCGGTCAGGAACCGGCACTACCTGTTCCTGCTGCTCGGACTCTTCTTCCTGTCCGTGATGATCGGCACCCACGAGACGCTGGCCATCTACATGGCGACGTTCTACTGGGAGCTGACGCCGCGGCAGATCGGCTGGCTGATCGCCAACAACGTGATCGGGTTCCACCTGGGTTTCGCGCTGACGTCGGCCGCGCACCGCCGCTTCGACAAGCGCTGGACGATCGTCGCCACCGCGGCCGGCCTCAGCGTTTTCTGGTCGCTCGCGGTGACGCTGCGCCTGTTCGATCTGGCTCCGGCAAACACCACCTGGGAACTCGTGGCGTTCATCGTCGGCATCGGCTGCTTCTCCGCGGCGTGCGGTTCGATCCTGAACATCAGCGTCATGTCGGCGCTCGCGGACATTTCGGACGAGCACGAGTTGCGGACCGGGCGCCGGCAGGAGGGCATCTTCTACTCGGCGCGCACGTTCTTCGCGAAAACCACCAACGGCATCGGCCACGTGGTCGCGGGCGTGGCGCTCGACCACTACATCCTCCTCGAGTCGCACGCGAGGCCCGGCGAGGTCGCTCCGGACGTGCTGTTCCGCCTCGGAATCGTCGACGGGCCGTTCGCGATGGTGTGGGGCCTCATCGCCGCGTGCCTCTACGCCGGCTATCGCATCGACCGGCGCTACCACGCGGACGTCCGCAGGCAGCTAGAGGCCCGGCGGCGGTCGGACGCCGCCCGGGAGCCGTAGGAGTTTCGTTCCAGCGGGCTCCCGGTGCGCCAAGGCCCGGAGGAGTTTCGCGCCGGCGAAACTCCCAACGCGAGCGAAGCTCGCGCCGAAGCTCGCGCCGACGCTTGCCGATGGCCGCGAAATGCGCGCACAATCGATGTCAACGCGCCAACTGACGCAAAAGGAACGGGAGGGGCGCAATGAAGACGGTCGGCGACGTGTTGCGCCACAAGCAGGGCGGCAACATCTACTCGATCATACCGATCGCCAGCGTCTACGAGGCCATCGAGATGATGGCGGACCGGCACGTGGGGGCGTTGCCGGTGCTGCAGGAGGGGAAGCTGGTGGGCATCGTCTCGGAGCGAGATTATGCCCGCAAGGTGATCCTGAAGGACAAGTCGTCGAAGCGCACGAGAGTCTCCGAGATCATGACCCGGGAAGTGATCACGGTGTCGCCACGCGACCGCGTCGAAGCCTGCATCGAGAAGATGCAGACGCACCACATCCGCCACCTGGTGGTGGAGGATGCGGGGGTCGTGACCGGCATGCTGTCGCTCCGGGACCTCTTCAGCGAGATCATCGCGGAGCAGGCGGAGACCATCGACCACCTGGAGCACTACATCCGCGGGGAACCTTAGGCGCGACCGTCGGGTCGCGCTAGCGCCAGAAGTAGCCGTTGCCCGTGGCGCGGTAACTGCGCAGGAATACCTGTTCCATCGCGATGCCCCGCTCCGCGAACTTGGCGCCGAGCGCGAGATGGTTCGGATCGTTGGCGTGCTTCTCCGTTGCCGCCATGTCGGTGGTGACCATCACGAACACGAGGTCGCCCGTCTTGAGGTCGACCTCGCGGTCGGTGTCGGCGGCCGCAAGGCCTCCTGTGTAGATCAGCGTCTCGGGCTCTTCGCGCCAGCAGTACTCCGCGTGCCCCCCGGAGACCTCGATGAACGCCGCCCGCGTCGCGTCGTCCGCGAAGCGCATGCCGAGGAGCGTGACGATGGCGCCGGCCGCTCCGGCCCGCCCGTCGGCGTCGGCACGCGACCACCACCCGTAGTCGGGGATGTCCTCGAACAGGGCCGACATCACGCGGCGCTTCGTGACGTTGCGCTCGCCCATCGTCCGGGTGAGTTCCGCGTGGGCCTCGCGCTGCTGGTGCTTCCCGATGCTGCCCTCTCCATGCGTGTAGCGCTCGAAGACGAGCACGTTGCGCTCGTCGTCCAGGTTGACGGCGGCGGCATAGGCGGACGTCTCCGGCTCGCCTTCCCACGCGTCCCGGGCGCGCTTGTCCCAGATGTCCAGCCAACCGTCCATGGTGACGTTCTCGGGGCGGATTTGGAACTCGACGATGGCGGTCACGGGCGCGTCGGACATGGGGGGCCTCTCTGAGTCGTGGTGTGTGAACGTGCAGGGTCCTTGGACCGCAACCCCGGGTCAAGGTCGGCGCGTGCCGCGGCGTTCCTGCCGGCGGAAGCGGAGTAGGCCGCGGGCATCGAGATCGGGCGCCTGGACGGCGTGCCGGGGCTATCGCGTGGAGAGACCCGCACGCATCTCGGTCAAACGACTTTCACAACGCTCCACGGGCAGTAACTCCTCGCCACGCGCGAAGACGTGGCGGGGCACATGCAGCGCTTCCTTCAGGGCGACGTCCCGATCCCAAGGGTTGTCGAGCGCCGCCGCGGCTCGTGCTTCGGCCAAGCCGATGTGGTTCAGATGGTAGTACGGCGACACGAGCGGAAAGAACTGCAGCGGCCAGTCCGTGCCGTAGACGAGCCGCTCGGAGAGGTCGGGCACCTTGAGCGCGCGAGCCAGGTAGCCGAGCTTGTTGATCTGCGTGAGGCTCGAGATGTCGGCGTAGAGGTTCGGATACTCGTCGAACAGGGGCAGGATCCGGCCGAAGTTGTCCTCGCCGGCATTCTCGCCCGTCGTCGCGATGTGGGCCGCGATCACGGTGACGCCCATGGACAGCGGCAGCCGGAGGCGGTGGGGGTCGCCGTACAGATCGATGGCGGTCGCGAACGAGCGCTCCTGGCCGGCGTGCGTGAGCAGGGGCAGGTCGAGCGCCGCGAGTCGCTCGTAGAAGGGCCGGATCGCCTCGTCGGCGGGGTCGATGCCCATGATGTTCGGGATCCACTTCACGAGCACCGCGCCGGCCTCGCGCACCCGGTCGAGCCGTTCGAGCGCATCGGGCCTGTGCGGGTTGACGCTCGCACCGAAGCAGAGTTGCGGGTGCCGTGCCGTCTCGCGGGCGACGAAGTCGTTGGGCACATGGACCTGCGTGGTTGTCCGGTCGAGCTCGCCGTCGGGGCCGACCACCCCGTCGAGGGCCAGGACGACCGCCTTGCGAACCCGCCGGGAAGAGGCGACATGTGACGCGATGCGGTCGATGACGACGCGGTCTCCGCCGCGTTCGACCTCCTCCCGGGTGACGCCGAACGCGCGCAGGTAGATGGGGAAGCGGAAACTCTCGCGCATCTCCCGCCCGATGAAGACGCCGCTGTCGCCGGCGCCGATGCCGGCCGCGTGGGCGTGGATGTCCACGAAGCCCTCGGCGCTTGCCGCGGTGTCGCCGGCCGTCCCTGGCATCGCAAACAGGGCGGCGAGCAGCACGGCGGCCGAACACGACCAAACTTTGGGGGACGGCGTGTGGCGGTAGCGAAAGGCCGGCGTTGGGGCAGGCCGGTGGGTCATCCCGCGGAGTGTCTGGTCAAGGCGTCGGCCACGATCTCCGGCGCTTCCCGGCACGTCGTTTCCCAGCGTGCGTCCGCGAGCGCGATGGCGTCCGCGGCATGGCTTCGGTACGTGTCGGCCATGGCCCGCGTCTCCGCTGCCGGCAGTTCGACTTCCGCCGGCCGGCAGATGCCCACGGCCTGTAGCCGGTGGCCCCATCGCGCCGCGAGGACCGTCCCCCCGACGGCGGCGGTTCGATGCGAGGTCAAACCTGCCGCTCGACGTAGACGCCGCGATGGTCACGGACGAGCCTGAGGTTTCGTTCGAGGGTCGGCAGGTACGGACTCGCAAGCGCGGGGCGTTCGTTCACGGTCTCGATGACCCAACGCCGCTCGGTGCCCGTGACCGCGACGAACTGGCCGAGCAGCGCGTCCAGGGCCGGGTCGTCGGGGTCGAGGGTGAAGTGCAGGCGCTTGCCCCGGTTCTCCGCGACGAAGGCGAGGGCGCCGGCGTGGAAGCCCAGGTGGTTGCCTTGGCGGCGCTGCGGCAGGCCGTCCCAGTCGAGACCGAGTCCGGTGGGCGCGATCGGGTCGTTGGCGGAAACGAGGAAGGTGGAACCGGCGCTGTCCAGCCGTTCGAGTTGCCGCAGGCCCGGCGGCAGGGCGAACTGGGGGCCGGAGAGGTCCTCGAAGAAGAGACCCGCCTGTACCTCACCGGCGAGTTCCATCACCCGTAGGGCCGGGAAGACCGCGGCCCACCGGAACGCGCCGCCTTCCCGGTTCGCGAGTTCCCGGCACACGATTCCGTAACGGTCGAGCAGCACGCGGCAACGTTCCTTGCCGGCTTCGAGGCGCGATAGCGCGTCCTGCGGCAGCTCGGTGCCGGGCACCAGGAACCAGTTCCCCGGCCACCCGACGGCCGCCTGGCGTGCGCGCGCCCGGACGCGTCGGCGCACGTGAGCGGTGGAGTTCGGGGCAACCCTGAAGCGTCTCTCCAGCCCCGTCCTGAGTGGCCGCGGGTCGTCCGCTGCGACGTGTCCCGCCCAGACGGCGTCCCAGAACCGGCTGTTGAAGGCTTCGACGTCCTGCCCCGCGGCGTCGAGAAGCTGTACGAACGTGTAGCGCGCGGCGGGGTCCGCGAACAGGGAGTCCAGTTCCGGGGCCCCTGTGGCCGAAACCAGCGCATCGATCTCGTCCTCGAAGGCGAAGGTGACGAGTTCGCGCCCGACGCCCCGCCACGTCAGTCCCTGGTTCGTGCAAGCCGTCGTGAGCAGTTCGGGCTCGAAACCCTGCAGCCGCGAACGCCATGCCTCGTCGAGCCAGAAGGACGGGGGCGCGGCGAACCCCCGCAGGCGGTCTGCGGCGTCGAGCAGATGGTTCTCGGAGGCTTCCGCCCCGACGCGGTGCCACGCGGCGAGAAAGCCCGGCAGCGACGCCACGGGCCGCGGTTCGAAGTGCGGCCGGTTGGCCGCGCGCTGGAAGCGGATGAGGGTCTCGAGGTTCTCGGCGTCGCACAGGCGGCGCGTCTCGTCGTGAGCGAGGAGGGGACCGTCCACGAAGTCGTCCGCGTCGATGAGGGCCGCGAGGACTTCGAGGAGACGCTCTCGCGGGAGCGGAAAGCGCTCGGCCCATTCTCCGGGGGTGCGCGGGCCGTAGAAGCGGGCGAATTCGGCGAAGAGCTGTCCGGGGTCGCGCGTGTCGCCGGTTTCGGCGGGGACAGTGTTGCCGAGGAGCGTGCGCTCTAGGTGCGCCGTGTTCTCCGCGTGCGCGAACCACCTGCGGTCATCGTGGGCCGGGAGCTTGCGACGTCGGAGTTTCGCGTCGGCGAAACTCCCAACGCGACCGTCAGGTCGCGCAAGTTCGCGGACGGCCGCGGGGCGTTCCCGGCCGGTCGCCGCCAGCAGGGCGTCGAACTCGGCCGCGGGAATCAGCACGCGGTCCTTCACCCACTCCGCCAGTTCCTCGTCGTCGCGCGGCGCGTAGCCGTCCGCGGTGCGCTGCATCTTCGCCTCGAACTCGGCCACGATCGCCGGGTCGATGCGCGGCCGCAGGTTGCGGTCGTAGACGGCCTGCCGGATCAGATCGTCCGACAGGGCGGAGCGGCCGCGCAGCTCGGGCGTGTCGTCCGCGTACATGTAGCGGCCGATCTGGTTGAAGGTGATCACCGAGGCGAACGGGCTCGGCACCGACACCGTGGCGAGGGACCAGGCGGTCGCGCCGGACTCGAGGTCCGCGAGCGCCTGCACCGCCGCCGGCAGGTCGAACTCGTCGCGCAGGCACGTCCGCCAGGTCTCGAGGAGGACCGGGAAGTCCGGGAGCTTCGAGACCGCGGTCATCAGCTTCTTCGCCTGCAGGCGCGCGAGCCATAGCGGCATGCGCTGGCGGAACCGCTGCCGGGTCAGCAGGAGCGCCCGGCCCGCGCACTCCCGGAAGCGCGCGCCGAAGAAACCGCTCGCCTCGAGGGACTGGCGCAGCAGCTTCTCGAAGTTCGCGGGGGTCACCAGCGACAGGAAGACGCCGGGGTCCACGTCGTCCTTGATCTGGATCGCGATCGCGTAGTTGTCCGCGTGGATCTCGGCCTCGCCGTCGAAGCGCTCGCGCCAGGCGGCCTCGAGGGCCAGCGCGACCGGACGATTGACCCGCCCGCCCCACGACGTGTGCAGCACGACCTGCTGTTCGCGGTCGGGACCGGTGTAGCCGCCGGGGCCGGAGCGGATGTGCTCGACGAGGACGTGGCGGTGGTGGGGCAGGTCGCGTTCCGTCACCTCGCGCTGGCGCTCGAGGAAGTCGACGAGTTCCTCGGCGGAGATCTCGTCGAAGCCCAGTTCCGCCTGGACGTGCTCCAGGACCTCGTCCCGGCGCCGCGTGGCGAGCCGCTCGTCGACGAAGGCCAGGAACTCGCCGATGCGCTGTGCGAAGTGGAAGCTGCGGCTGATGTTCTCGGCGCGCCAGAAGGGGGGCGCGGTCGCGGTGGGACGCGCGGTCTTCACGAGCACGTCGTTGTGCGTGATGCGGTGGATCTGCCAGTTCTGCGTGCCGAGGGTGAACGTCTCCCCGACGGTCGCCTCCCAGACGAACTCCTCGTCCAGTTCGCCTATGGCGGCGCCGGAGTCGGCGTGACGCAACTGGAAGTAGCCGCGGTCGGGAATGGTCCCTCCGGCGCTGTAGAGCGCGAACACGGCGCCCTTGCGCGCCTTCAGCGTGTTCTGGACGCGGTCCAGCACGATGCGCGGCTGCAGGTCCCGCACGCGCACGCCGGCGTACCGGCCCGCGAGCATCTCGATGACCAGGTCGAACTGCTCCCGGGGCAGGGTGGCGTACGGCGCCGCGCGGCGCACGACGGCGTACAGGTCGTCGGCGTTCCAGGTCTCCGAGGCGACGGTCGAGACGATCACCTGGGCGAGCGCGTCGAGGGCGTTGGTCATGGTACGCAGCGGCTCGATGTCCCGCGCCGCCATCGCGGAGGCGACGACGGCGGCCTCGAGGAAGTCGTGGGCGTGGGTCGGGAACAGGAGCCCGCGGCTCACGTCCCCGACCCGGTGTCCGGCGCGGCCGACGCGCTGCAGCGCGGACGCGATCGACGGCGGCGACTGCACGAGCACGACCTGGTCGAGGTCCCCGATGTCGATGCCCATCTCCAGCGAGTTCGTGGCGACGATGGCCTTCAACTCGCCGTCCTTCAGGCGCCGCTCGACCTCGGTGCGGATCTCGCGCGCCAGGGACCCGTGGTGGGCGTAAGCCAGCGGCGCGACATCCTCGTCGTTCAGCTTGAGGGTGATCTTCTCGGCCATGCGGCGGCTGTTCGTGAAGAAGAGCGTCGAGCGGTTGGCGTCGATCACGTCCCTGAAGCTGTCCGACAGCGGCTCCCAGATCTTCTGGCCGTTCTCCGCCGCGACGCGGGCGGCTTCGGGGAAACGGACCGCCAGCTCGATCCGCTTTTCGGCGGTCGACTCGATCACGCCCACGGGCCGTGCGCGGCCGCCGGCGTCCGAGCCGCCCACGTAGCGCGCGACCGTCTCCAGCGGGCGGACGGTGGCGGACAGGGCGACGCGCTGGATCTCGCCGGCGATGTCGACCAGGCGCTCGAGCCCCGTCATCAGCATGACCCCGCGCCGGTTCTCCACGATGGAGTGGATCTCGTCCAGCACCACGGTCTCGACCGTCGAAAGGGCCAGGCGTCCGCGCACCGTGGTCAACAGCAGGGTGAGGCTTTCCGGAGTGGTGATGAGGATCTCCGGCGGCCGCCGGAGCATGCGCTGGCGGTCGCTCTGTTCGGTGTCGCCGCTGCGGGTCTGCACGCGCACGTTCGGGAACGTCTCGCCGTGCGCCGGGAACGCCTCGCGGAGCTGCCCCAGCGGCTCGGTGAGGTTGCGCCGGATGTCGTTGTTGAGCGCCTTCAGCGGCGAGATGTACAGCACGCGGGTGGCGCCGGGCTCGGAGGCGCCGGACGCGAAGGCGTTCAGCGCCCAGAGGAAGGCGGTCAGGGTCTTGCCGCTGCCGGTGGGCGCGGTGATGACAAGGTGCTCCCCGGCGGCGATGCGGGGCCAGCTCCGCTCCTGCACGTCCGTGGGGGCGGGGAAGCGGTCGTTGAACCAGGCGGCGACGCCGGGGTGGAAGGCGGAGAGTGCGCTCATGCGGGTTCCGGGCGCGGGCGGCGCGGGCCGTCCCGCTTGACGGGTGGCGAACGCCGGGTGTAGAGCAGGACCCTCGGCGAAAGGAGAGCGGACATGGCCGGATACGGACGCCTGTGGTGCGCGGTGGTGGTGATCCTCGGCGGTATTGTGGCCCAAGCGGCGCCGGACCGTCCGAACGTCGTGCTGTTCCTGGTGGACGACCTCGGCTACGAGGCCCTGGGCGCCTACGGCGGGGTGAGCTACGAGACGCCGGCGCTCGACCGGCTGGCCGCCTCCGGGGTCCGCTTCACCCACGCCTATGCGACACCGCTCTGCGCGCCGTCGCGCCTGCAGCTCATGACCGGGCGCTACACCCACCGCAACTACACCGAGTGGGGCGTGCTGCCGAAGGACGAGATCACGTTCGCGAACCTGCTCAGGGACGCCGGGTACGCGACGTACGTGGCCGGCAAGTGGCAGCTCTGGGGACACACGTTGATATGGGACCCGGACGGCCCGTGCTGCCCGCGGCAGGGACAGACGCCGACCGACGCCGGCTTCGACGAGTACCTGCTGTGGTACCTCGGCGCCAAGGGCGGGCGCTATGCCGATCCGGTGCTGACCGGCACCGGAGAGGAGGCGGAGACACACGAAGGAGCTTACGGACCGGACCTCCTCTCCGACTTCGTCGTCGACGCCATCGAGCGGCAGGCGGCCGAAAGGCCGGAGCAGCCGTTCCTGGTCTACTACTCCATGGTGCTGGTGCACGCTCCCTTCGCGCCGACCCCGGACGGCCCGGGGTGGCGGGGCGACCGCCATGCCAACGACACCACACACTTCCCGGCCATGGTCGCCTACGTCGACCGGATCGTCGGGCGCGTCGTTGCGACGCTCGAAGCGCAGGGCATCCGGGAGGAGACGCTGGTGCTGCTGACCGGCGACAACGGCACGCCGCTGGGCATCGAGAGCGCACTCGCCGACGGGACGCGCGTGCCCGGGGAGAAGAGCCGACCGACCGACGGCGGGACGCGCGTGCCGCTGCTGGCGTCGTGGCCGGGCACGATCCGGGCGGGGCGCGTGTCCGATGCGCTGGTCGACTTCACGGACTTCCTGCCGTCGCTCGCCGAGGTGACCGGGGCGGCCGTCCCGGAGGACCGGACCATCGACGGCCGGAGCTTCGTGCCGGTGTTGACGGGGGCGGGCGAGGGTGCCCGCGAGTGGGTGTTCACGGACTTCCGGCCCCGTTTCCCGGGCGTTCCGGAAGTCACCTACATCCGCGACCGGCGTTTCAAGCTTTACGCGGACGGGCGTTTCTTCGACATCGAAACCGACGTTGCCGAGGCGATGACGCTCGACGTGGACGCCCTCTCCGGGCCGGCCGCGATGGCGCACTCGGCCTTGGGACAGGCACTCCGGGAGGTCTACCCGGACTGACTCGCGCACCCGGCGCGTCACCGCGTTCTACGTTCCGTCCCGCCGCGCAAGGCCCTATCGCCGCCAGACCCCACCGAGTACAGGACCTTGCGCCGCG
>JAJDVW010000022.1 GCA_022825925.1 Pseudomonadales bacterium
GGGCCTGGCCTTGCGCGCGCACGGACGGCGGGCGAGGCTCGTGCGGCGACTCGCGCGGTCCGGCCCCCTGCCGCGTTGGTTTGGAGATCAGGCGTCTTCGAGAAACGCGTGCGGAGCGCGCAGTGCAGCCACGAGGTGGCCCGCGCGCGGGCCTGGCGGTCCGGTTGGGTCCTGGACCGGCCGGCCCCGGGGGTCGTCGTCCGCGCCCGCCGGAATCCCGAGCGCTCGCGAGATGCGGCGGCGGCCGTGATGCGGCCGCTGGCGTTGTCGCGGTATTCGCATTGCATGGTTCGGGTGCTGCTGCGTGTGGGGTTGGCGGTGGCGTCAGGCGTCGCGCATGCGCCCCGCGGTGCCGGCGCGGGCGGTGAGCTTCAGGGCGATTTCGGCCGAGATGCGCTCCTCGCGGGCGGTCGCGAGCGCGGCGGCGGTATCCGGCGTGGGCGCCCGGCGGTGCGCCCGGCCCGCGTTGTTCACGGCAGCGCACGCCTTGCGGTAGCGCCGGGCGTCCTCGAGGATCGCGGCCTCGTCGGCGGAACGCTGCGCGCGGATCGCGTCGATGGCGGCGAGCGAGCGGGCGTCCAGCCAGACCTCGACGGTGTCGCCGTTCCGGCCGATGGAACTGGGCTCTGCCAGGGCGGACAGGCGGATGCCCTCCGTGGCCTCCCAGGCGTACGGCGCGGCGGTGGGGTGCAAGGCGCGCAAGCGCGACACGACGCGGCCTTCGTTGGTGATTCTGCGGATCTGCATGTGGCTCTCCTTCGGAACGGGTTGCATGGGTGGAGTCAGCCGGCGTACGCGGCGCGCGGCATCGTCCGCGCCTTCGAGGGGAACTGGGCAACCAGCCAGCCGTTCGCGAACCGCGCCGCCACCGCGCGGGCGTTACCGCCGGAGGCGCACCACAGGCAGCCCTTGTCGACGCGGTAGACGCCAAGGCACGTGCTGCAGCGCCGGTGCGTGACGAGCAGCTCGTGCGGCGCCCAAAGCTCGAGCTGGGCCCGGCGGGCCTTGTTGCGGGAGGGCATGGCTGCGTTCGTCCCCTGCCAGGCGAATGGACTCGCGGATCCCCCGGCGCCGCCCCTGGCGGCGGCGTCAAGGCCGGCGCGCGAGCGCCGCCCGCAAGGGCACTGGCCTTGATCGACGCGGCCGGGCGGGCGCCACGCTCCGCGCGCCCCGTCCATTCGCCCCGAGCGTCGATGGCGTTTCGGAACGCGGTGTGGAGCGGGAGGCGCGGCCTCGTCTCGCCGCTCGGTTCGGAGTCGAGGGATCGGAAAGGCGCATCGAGAGCCGCCCGGCACGGGCAAGCGGAGCGCGCCAGGCGCCAGCGATCGTGACCCGCATGGGCCGAGACCCCGGAGGGGGCTCGGGTCGCCGCAGGCGACTAGAGCGCGGGCCGCGTAGCGGCGGCGCCCCCAAACGTCCGACCTGCGGGCTGCAGGCGTGGTGAGTCAGGCAGCGCCGCTGGACGCATGGACAACGTTCGACTACGTTGCGCGCCCTGCGAGGAACAGCTCATGAGCCGACAGCACAGCGAGATCGTCCAACGCCTGAAGATCGCCTACGAGCGCACCCGGGAGGCATACGAGGCGACGTTCAAGGGACACGACTTGCATGCCGGGACGGAGATCGCCGGCGCGTGGCCATTCATCACCGCCGCCTACAGCGGGATCGAGCAGACCTTCAAGTTCCACATCGCGGAAGCGCGCGGGCAGACCGTCGAGGAACTGGTGCGCACGCGCGGTCCCAAGGGCGCGAAGGGGGACGCGCGCCCGCCTTACAAGCACCACAACCTGGGGAGACTCTTCGCTTGCCTGGAGGAGCCGACGCGTGTGGTGCTGGCGGAGCAGTACCGCCGCTTCAGAACGCTCCATCCGTACATAGAACCCTCCACCGCGGGCGAGTTCCTGAACGTCGTGTCAGCCAAGGGCGGCAGCGGCTACGAGCGCTGGCGGTACTCGTTGACCGCGCCAGAAAGGCAAATCCCAAGGAACAGCGCCGAGGCCCTGCTGTGGATCTGGGATGTCGCCGTGCAGCTTTGCGAGAGGGAGAGTGACGGAGGAGAGTTGGTAGGGGTGTACGAGCAGCTCCGCGACGGCTTCGGGCGGAGCCTTGCAGCGACGATGGAAGCACTCAACAGCGATCGAATCGGGCAAGGACAGCCGTACCATGACTGGAGGCGGGAGGCGACGGACTGGATGGAAGCGCGAGGGGGACTGCTGAACGCCTTTGCGGAGTTGACCCATCGCGCGCATCGCGGATTGCTGCCCGACGCGGAAGCGGATGGCCTATCCGACTTTTTCGCGGAGTCTCTGAGGGGGTGGATGCGGGCGAGCGAAGAGGGCGTGGCGCAGGCCCGGTCGGACCAACGGACGTTCATGGCCCGGGCGGCGGGGCACCGGGGGTCAGCCCAGGGAGTGCGGTGGAACGAAGAGACCAACGGATTCGAGGACCTGCCCTGGCAACTGCCGCAGATCATGGCTGACAAGCCTCCGCCGGGGGCGTTCCGATTCAAGGACAGATTCCGCGGTGGGCGGCGGCTGCAGGAAATGAGATGGGTTGTCCGGCGGGGCTTCCAGGTCAGGGAGAACTACCCGGCGGAGGAGGAGATGCCGGAGGGCATGTGGCTGTGCACGCTATACGGGGAGAAGGAGGTGACGCCCGGCGGCAAGCTCACGGTGCGTTTCTGGGAGCACCCCGACCACGGGTGCGTCTTTCATGTCGAAGTGGACGGGGACGAGGACGGCAAGGAGGGTCGGCTGGTGCGCGAGGTCATGCGCGGTGGCAGCGAGAGCACGCGAACGAAAGGCGCAAGGATCGTTCAGGTGCCCGAAGGCGAAGCGGAGGAGTAGCCGAACGTGCCCTGATGGTCCGGGTCGAAACGAAAGAGGGATGGGCCGTTAAGGGTGTGGTCCTCGGAGCGGTGGAAACTGCAGATCGGTTTGGAACGGACTGGGAGTGAGTCGACTGGGGGATACCGTTCGAACGGATTGGAGGAAGCCGTCGGTGTTGAAGGGCGTTCAAGGATTGGGTGGCCCGGTCGTTCGTCGGGGTGGCCCCCGGGATTACGCTGGCGACGCTCGGGGCGGCATGGTGCGCGGCATGGGAAAGCGCGCGCGGCGGCAGATCGATGGCGGCAAGGTTCGCGAAGGATCGCGCGAGATGCTGAGACTCGCCGTAGAAGCCGCGAGGGCCGAATTGGAGGTCGCGGACGTGCGGCCGAGCAGCCAGATGTGCGAGCTGCTGGTGGCGGGTGAGGATCACAGGATCGCGTTGCACCCGGGTGTGGACCCATTGGCGCTCTGCCGTGCCGCGTGGCGAACGTACGGTCGCGGTCGGGTGGAAGGGGGGTCGACGGTCGCCATGCAGTTGGCGCGGGTGTTGACTGGCCGCTTCGAGAACACCTGGCGCAGGAAGATGCGGGAGATGGCTTTGGCTATCGCGGCCACGCGCGAGGCGCACTGGAGCGAGTTGACGTCGTTGTATCTTTGGGTCGGTTACTACGGTTGGCGGATGAACGGGTTCAGGCAAGCTTGCAGACGGCTTGGAATCGACCCGAAGACCTGCTCGCTGCGGGATTCGGCGATGCTGGTGGCGAGGCTCAAGTACCCGCAGCCGAGACACTGTTCGGCAGCCAGGCGGGTGCAGATCGAGGGGCGCGGCGAGTATCTGATCGGGCGGTTGGAGTCGGGTGGACAAGGTCAGTAGTGTGTTTCGCGTCGGTTGGCGGTTGGGCAAGCTTAAGGGCCCGTATCCGCCGGCGGACGAAGTGCTCGCGGCGGCGGGTGCCGGGGAGCGTGAGAGGGTGGTATTGGCGCGGCTTTGGATCTCGGAGGGAATCCCGTTCTCCTTCCGGAAGTGTCCTGCTCTGTACGAGGAAGTCCGCCAGTGGCTGGCGGCGGGGCTGGAATTGGACGCCAAGGAGATCAGTGTTCGCGGGAGCGGACGTCTCGGCTACTCGCTGGCGCCCGAACGCTGGGGCAATCCGTATCGCCCGGAGTGTTCCGACTTGGACTTCTTCGCGGTGTCCGAGTCCCTCTTCGAGAGGCTGCGGGGCGACTTCGATCAGTGGCGGGAGGACTTCGTAAAGGGTGTCGTGAAGCCGTTGAAAGGAGAGCGGCGATGGAACTGGGAGGCGAACCGTAGGGAAACGCCAGGGAGCATCGGGCGCGGTTTCATCGATTCGTGGCGCGTGCCAAACCGCATGGCGTATGGTCAGTTTCTTAAAATGAACCGTCGGCTCGAAGAGCTCTCAGCCAGACTGCGGAAGACGGATACGGCGCCCAAGCCGCCGAAGGAACTGAGTCTCAGGTGTTACAAGGACTGGGCGTCGTACGAACGGCAGGTCGATGTGAATCTGGCAGCCGCGGCGCGGCCCGGGCGCTGAACGTAGGGCCAGCACCGAGACGAGGAGTGACCGGCCGGCGGTACCGTGTGGTCGTCAGGCGCGCGGTAGTGGGCCGAGGAAGCGGACGGGGTCGAGACAACGAGGCGGTCGATTAGATGGCCATAACGCAAGGTGCGTCGCCCGAGTTGACCGGCGGCGCTGGCTACACGTATGAGGACACGGTGGTGGCGTACTACCTCGCCGCGCTGCTTCGAGAGGAAGGTGCGGCAGGGCAGACGGGCGTCGTGACCGGCGTGTCGGTCCAACAGGCACCGAGCTATCCCCTAGACGATCTCGTGGTCCGGTTCGGTGATCAGAGGGTCCTCAGTCTGCAAGTCAGGCGCAGGATCGTGGTCAGCGCAGCAGACTCGAACGTTGGGTTCAGGGAGATTCTCCAGGCGGCCGCCGCCACGCTCGCAGACTCGAGTTTCAGGGCGGGTACGGACGCGTACGGTTTCGTGGCGGAGTACATCGCGGAAGGCCGGTTGCGAGACCTGAAGCGGCTTGTTCGGTTCGCCAGCACTAGCCCCGACGCCGCGGCTTTCGAGGATCACTTCGCAACCGGGCGGGCCAGCAAGGCGGTTGGCAGGCTCCGTCGGGAACTGTCGGGGTCGATCCGGGCGGCATCGGCGACAGAAGAGTGGCAGTTCTATCGACACCTTGTGCCGCTTCGAATGGACGGTCTGGAGGCGGAGGGGCCGCAGCGTACCGAGCTTGTCAACCGGCTGCGGGAACTCAACGCCGATGCTTCAGCGGGGGGCGAAACGCTGCTGGACATGCTGCGGACGATAGCCCGGGAGGGCGCTGGAACCGCGCAGAGCTGGACACGCGAATCGCTGCTCCGTCAGTTGGGGGATAGGGCTGTACTTAAGGTTGCACCGAGCTACGCAGCCGACATGGCCCGCCTGGAGGCGTTCTCGAAGGCGGCGATCGCGGATGTAGCCGACCAGATCGGTGGCGTGCGGATCGACAGGCCCGGCGTCGAGCGCGGCGTGCTCGAGCAAATGAAACGCCACCGTCTGGTGAACCTCAGCGGGTTGCCCGGCAGCGGGAAGTCAGCGGTGCTGAAACACGTGGCGGAGGCGCTCGCGGCCGGCCGGCCGCTGTTGTATTTGAAGCACGACCGGCTTGAGAACCGTAGCTGGGCGGCATTCGCGGAGGCTCTCGGGCTTGAGCACAGCAACGCCGTGGAGCTGCTCGCCGAGATGGGCAGCAGCGGAACGCCCACGCTGTTCGTCGACGGCATTGACCGGATCAACCCGGACCATAAAGGAGTCGTGCTCGACATCGTCCGAGCTATCGACAGCGGCGAGAACCTCAACCATTGGACGGTGCTCGCGACATCGCGCGATCAAGGGTTGGAGGGCTACCGAACCTGGTTCCCGGCGGGGTTCTATCGGGAGGCGGGGATAGGAGACGTGACGGTGCCTCCGTTCGACGATGCAGAGTCGGCGCAGTTGGCGCGCGCGTTGCCCGCATTGGCCCCGCTGCTCCTGGGCTCGGGGAACGTGGCGGAGATCGCGCGACGCCCCTTCTTTGCTGCGGTGTTGGCGCGCAGCGGGGCGATGCGGGACGGAGGCCCGCAGACGGAGATCGATCTGTTGACCGCGTGGTGGCGGGGCGGCGGATACGACGGGTGGCGTTCGTCGGTGGTTGGGCGGCAGCGCGCGCTCCTTGATGTCGCGGTGCAGGGGTTGCGAACGCTCGGCCGCAGAGTACCGGCGGGGAAACTGGGAGCAACCACGTTGGATGAGGCGCGAAGGCTCGTCGATGACGGCGTGCTGCAAAGCGATGAAGACGGCGTTTGGTATTCGTTCGCGCACGACATCTTCTTCGAATGGGTGTTTTTCAGACGGCTGGTGGAGCTGGGGGACGAGTGGACCGATGAATTGGTCCGGGCCAGGGAGCCGCCGCTGTTGGGTCGGGTCGTCGGGCTCCTCGCCCAGAAGGCGCTGGAGGTGCCTGGTCAGTGGAGCAATGGCTACCGAAGTCTGGAGTCGACGGACCTGCGGCCCCAGTGGCGACGTGAGTGGCTGACGGCGCCGCCCCTCAGTTCGGCGTTCGCCGGCAGGGAAGAGGAGTTCGGCGGTTTGCTTGCGGAGGACGACCATCGCTTGCTCGGCAGGTTCCTGGTGTGGTTTCAGGCGCACCACACGATCCCGAACCCTCAGGTGCTGGCCAGCGACGCCGTACCCGGAGAAACCGACCGCATGCGTTTCGCCGACCTGCTGGGCTGGCCGTCGGATATCGCCGGTTGGGTGCGGATGCTCGGCTGGCTGATTCCGGTGTCGCCGACCCTGCCGAGGCGATTCGTCCCGGTGGTGGTGCAAGTGTTCTCCGTATGGCTGAACGCGTTCGCGAAGTCGGCGAACGACCATACGGCCGCAATCGTGGAGCTTTGTAGCGCCTGGCTGGTGGAACTGGAAGGCGTCCTCTACGGGCCGCCCGAGCAAGGGCCGCCGAAGACGGACTGGTCGAATCTGGAGTCGAGCGGATCGGACCTCGCTACGAACCTGCGCTTGGCGATCGCGCGGTCGGCGTCGGTGTGTCCGGAACCGACGCGCGCGTTGTACTGGCGGGCGGTGGAGTCGGCGGACATGCGCCGGAACATCTATGGCGAACTGATGGCCTTCGGGACGACGGCCGCAGAATTGTGTCCGGACGCGCTGGTCGCCTTGGTCGAGGCGGAGTTGATGGAGGAGCTGCCGGGCGACCGAGTGGAACGACGTCGGCGGGAACAGGACGCGGTCTTCGCGTATCTGCGGCGGATTCGGGAGAAGGCCGAGGACGAGCGGACGCCCGAAGAGCAACGGGTGCTAAGCCATGTGCATATGCCGGCGGGCGAGGACAGGGTCCTTCCGGAGGACGTCGGCATCAAGCGGTACGCTCCCTACTACAGTCCGCCGTCGCCGGTTCACCAGCCGTTCGCGGCGCTGTTCGGAACAGTGCCGAAGACCGCCGTGGCCTTGGTCCGGGACCTGGTGAATCACGCGGTGGAGGGATGGCGGCAGAACGAGGATCTGCGCGATGCGGACGCGCCGGTTCCTGTGACTCTCACGTTCCCTTGGGGCGAGCAGGTCTTCTGGGGCGATGCCGAGCATTACGAGTGGTTCACGATCCGCGCGTCGCCGGAGCCGTTGGAGTGCGCGTTGCTCGGGCTGCGGTACTGGGCCTTCAAGGAACTCGACGCGGGACGGCCCGTGGACGAAGTCATCCGGGAGGTGGTGGAGGGTAGCACCAGCTATGGCGTACTGGGGTTGGCCCTGGCGCTCGCGCTCGAGACGTTCCACGTCTCTGAGACCGTTCTGCCGATCGTGACTTGCCAGCGGCTTTGGCACGACGACCTACGCAGGTTCGTTCAGGAGAACGCACGCGGGATCGGTCTGCTGGGCATGGGACTGGAATCGCGCCAGGCGGGCGACCAGGCCGCCGCCGAGGAGTACCTGCTTTCGCGCGAGTGCCGCAGGCGCGAGATTCGACATCTCGCGATGCGCTTCGCGACGAGCGGCGACCCGGTCCTGCGCGAGCGGTTTGCGGCACTTTTGGCGCAATTCCCGGACGCGCTGCCGTACACCACGGAGGGGGAACGCGAGAACGACCGCGTGACGGACTACCTGAGGGAACGGGCTCAGCGCTGGGCGGAGATGGCAGACATCGAGAACTACCGTCGGGTTGAGCTGGACGGCGAGCGGCGTGCGGTCGCGTTTGAGTCGCCGACGCCGCGAACTGCAGAGGAAGAGCGGCTGGCGGACGCGAGCAACGCCTACTTTGAGGAGAATCGGTTGATTGCATGGGCAGCGCGGTGCCTAGAGGCCGGCACAGTTGTCGAGGGCGAATCGATGGTGGATGCCATCCGAGCGGCCAGGGAACGGGACAGCGCGGCATTGTTCGAGGAACGGCGCGATGTCGAGGATCACTCGCCGCAAACGGCGGTAGCCGCAGTTGGCGCGGCGGCGCTGCTGGATGAGAGGCTGAGCGCTTCTGACCGCGAGTGGGCATGGGATGTGATGGGGCGCGTGGAAGGGATGCCGGAACCCGGCGACACGCGGCCCGGCTCTCGGATCCCTTGGCATCCTGCGCGCCACCTGGTGGCGGCTCTGGCCTGGGACCGACGCAGAACCGGTGCGCGTGCGGACTCGGCAGCGCGGTTATTCAGACTGACGGCCCACCCAATGGAAGAGGATGTTGCGAGGCTTGCGTTTGCGTACCTGCTCGCTGATCCGGACGTGCAGGTGCAGTGGGCGGCTGGGCGGCTGCTGCTGGCCCTGTCGGTCAAACCTCGTCCGGATTGGGGCTGGGATGATACGGGGACCGACTCGGCCGAGCGGAGACGGGGAGTGGTCGAGGGCGAAGTGGATCGGCTGGGGCGGCCGCCGCTTCCGTGGCCCGATCTGCCGGCGCCTTGGGCGAAGGTTACGCGACGGAGGGCGTACGGGGCGCGCTCCCGCGAGTGGGAAGAGTGGGGAGATCCGGATCCGTACTTCGACGCGGAGGCGGCGGGGAAGCTGCTGGACATGTTTCCGGTGGAGACGTGGTGCCGGTCTCCGGTGCACTTGGACCTGCTGCGCGAAGGTCTGGGACGGCTCGTGGCGTGGACAGCAGCGAAGCTGGTTCCGGATTGGGAAGCTGCGCGCGGTGACCGGACTGCCCGTCGCGCGGCGACGTCGCTGATGGAGTGGAATCGCAGGCTTGGCAGACTGCTCGCGCGAGCGGCGCCGTTCCTCGACGCGGACGTGGTGCGGCGCGAATACCTCGATGCGTTCCCGGTCGACAACGAGGACTCGTTCTCGGTGTTGGGGGAGTTCATTGTCGGTACGGTGGTGCGACAGGTGATTGACGCGCCGAAGGTTCCTGCGGGGACGGTCATGCTGCTTGACCACTGTGTTGACCGGGTAGTCCGCCATCCGGCGTTCCGTCGGGGCGGGCATCGCGCCGGGCAACTGAACGGGTGGTCGCTTCCCGGGGTGGTGCGTGCCTTGTTTTTCGTGCCAATCGATGACGAGGGGAGCGGGTCGGCGCGGTACGCGAACGGCGACTGGTCGGAGCTCGGCATCGTGATGCCGATCGTGTCGAAAGTGCTGACGGAGCTTGGGTGGTCTCAAGACGTCATGCACTGGTTTCTTGAACTCTGCGAGCGGGCGGGTGGAGCGTATCCGATCGACGCATTCGCGGCCCAGGTGTCTGGGGTCGTCGACTCGGCGGATGGTGGGTTAGCCGGGACGACGATTCCAGCCCGGATGGCGGCCACGGTCCAGCGACTCGCTGACGCGAACTATCCGCTCGAGGCCGACCTCGCACGCCGGTTGCTGGTCGTCCTGGACGCACTCGTGGAACTCGGGGACCGGCGCAGCGTGGCGCTGGAGCGATCGCCGGCGTTTCGAGAGGTAAGGGTGTAGGTGTATCGAGACTGGTGTGGGGGGATAGCGTTAAGGCGCTGGGTGGTGCCTGGTTGCTAGATTGGGGGCGAGCGCGGCGAGATGTTGGGAGCAGACCGGGAAGTAGGGCGGGCCGGAGCGGTCGCCGGGAGTTCTGCGGATGGAAATCGTTGAGGAAATGGGGTATGGGTCGGCGTATCGTCGCCGTAGGATTTCTCGTGGGATGGATTGAGAGGGGCATGTGGCTGGCGGGAGTTTGGTTGCACCCGGTAATCGTTGTCCCTGGCATTACGGCGTCGGTCTTGCGAGACGAGTACGACCTGCCGCCGTCGGATGTATGGACTGCACTTTTTCGGCGGAGTTACGACCGCATCGCGCTGCATCCCGAGAACCTCCTTCTCGAGGCTCGGGAACCGGCCAAGGTAGGCGCGAGTCACGTCTTTCCGCTCGTGTACGAGGATTTGATCGAAGAGTTAAGAGACGATCTCCCCGGAGCGGATGGATACGCCGTTCCGGTCTATCCTTTCGCGTACGACTGGCGCATGCCGCTGGAACTGACGGAACACCGTCTGGCTTGGTTCGTCGACGAAGTCATCGAACGGACTAAGCTACAGCGCCACTATCGGGTCGGCGGCTTTGCCGACGAGCCCAAGGTGAATCTGATTGGCCACTCGATGGGTGGTCTCGTGATCGCGGGATACGTGCGGTCTTGGGGCGCGCAGTTGGTCTCGAAAGTTGTGACGTTGGCAACGCCGTTTCGAGGTTCGTGCGACTCGATCATAGAGATTCTCACCGGTACGGGGAGTAGCCTCGCAGATGACTCCAGTGGGGCGAGGAGAAGGCGTGCAGCCCGTGTGACCCCGGCCCTCTACCACCTACTGCCGACCTACGACGGTGCCATTACATTCGAGGAGGGTTGGCGGACTGACCCTGAGGCTTGGCAGCCGAGCGTTGTTCGCTCGATCTGGCAGTATGTAGAAAGCTCTGGTATCTCGGACGAGAGGGCCGACGCCTTGGAGGCGGCCAGAACGGCGTTTCGCGAGATGCTGGAGTTCGCGTCGATGTACCGCGAAAAGGTCGATGGCCTTCGGTTGGCGAATATCGGGCTCAACGAGAAGTGGCTTGCGGTGGTAGGGGTAGGCGCGGAGACTGTGCAGAGTATCGAAGTCCGAAACGACGACGGGGAGCCACGTTTTGGCATCAACACCGCGACTCCGAGGGATCTCTGGCTGGATGATCGCCAGCCCTTTGACACAGGTGACGGTACTGTGCCGTTGCGTGGCTCGCTACCGCCCTTTCTTGAGCCGACAAGTGTGGTGTGTGTCGCGCCGGGGGACTTCCTGCGCCGCGAGGTTCGCGATCGAATGGTGACTCGATTCTCGGGGTTCCATGGGCAGATCCCCAATATGAACCTGGTGCATCGCATGATCGTACGTTTCTTGACGGAGGCGGAGGACCGCTACGAGAGTCCCCGCGGTCGCCCATTGCCAGGGATCGAAGAGGAGAGCTGGCGGCCGCCGCCGTGGATCTGATGCGCGCGCGTTGTCAGCGGACGGACGGGTCGCAAACAGCGGCCGGGACGACGCCGCCTACGAGAACGGGCAGGCCGCGTGGGGCGCGCCGCGCCAGCGCCAGTCCCCTCAGGGAATGCGGCTTAAGCCTTTTGGGAAGCATACTCCGGTGCGGGCACGGCGACTTGGTGTTTGCGCGGGTCTTGGTGCGGTCTACCTGGGGGACGTGTCGAGGGAGTTGATCTCGCGCGCGTTGGTTGTCGGGAGCGGAGACCTAGATTGGCGGTCGGTCGCGCGAGTCGTACCGCCGGCCCGCGGGATGTCGAGGAAGCTGCGCAACCTCTTGGCGAGTACCGCTTGGTCGGAGATCTCGCACTCCCAAATCGTCAGAGAGCTCCATCCGGCGCGTTGGAGTTGTTCGAGTTGGCGGGCGAAGCGCTCGACGTTGCCCCGTATTTTGGATGACCAATACTGCTTGTTGGTGGAGGGCAATCTGGAGCCGCGCGGGCAGGCGTGGCCGTGCCAGAAACAGCCGTGGACGAAGATCAGCTTGCGACGGGGCCCGAAGACGATGTCGGGCGTGCCCGGGAGATCCCGCCGGTGGAGACGATACCGGTAGCCCATGCCGTGGAGTAGTCGCCGGACGGCCATTTCCGGGCCGGTGTCGCGTGAGCGAATGGCCCGCATGGTGCGGCTTCGTTGCTCGGAGACCGTTGTCACGACCGACGGATGGCGGTGGGATTGGACTCTCGTTGGACGATGCCGTCGCGAGCAACCGACGTGCTCCGAACGGTGTCACGGCCACGGTGCTCCACTTCGAAGCGGACGTGGTTGAGTTCTGGCGCGCGGCACCCGAAACAGTCGAAGAAAGCTCGGAGGATCTGGACCTGCGCGATCGACTGCGGGGAAGGCGCGGGGTTGTTGCGTGGGCTCGGTATGGTGCCGGGGAACAGGTACAGACACGGTGGCGGGAGGGCGTAGGGCCCGACCGCGGTGCGGCGGTCGGGATCCGTGGCGAGTTTGGGACAGGGTCTGCCAATCGTGCCGCAGACCATGTCCCAGATGATCAAGCCATCGACGCGTTGCGAGCGGGAGATGATCTCGGCGCTGAGCCGCGTGTGGATGCCCGACCACGCATTGTGGCGGGGGTCCGCGCCGGGATTCGTGCACACGCTCCAGAGGACGAACTCGTCGGCGTGCGGGGGCCGCTCGAAGATGTTGGTGTTGTTGCCATCGAGGCAGCCTTTGAGCTCAATTATGGCGACGCGGCCGGACGGCAGCGAAACCGAATAGTCGTGCCGGTTGGCTTCGCCGGCGGACTCCCAATCGGCGATGTAGCTGCGATCCTGCATGTAGTTGAGGACGTGGGCGACGAACTCGCGCTTCTCCCGCATGGTGGCGGAGAACTGGCCGCGAACGCGCTCGATGGCGCCGCGAAAAACGTTGGCGTAGAACTCGTCCTCGTCTAGACCATGTCGCCCAAGGGTGTGAGCCTCGGTCTTCAAGACCTCCGCGAAGTCCCTGATGCGCCCCTGGAGGTCGAGGTTCTTCTCGCAGGGGATTATGCTCATGCGGCGCGGGGCGGCCGGAGCGCAGGGTCGTCCAAAATGGGTTCGAGTAGCCGGTCCGAGAGGAAGCGGACGACGGGGACCACCACGCCGTCGCCAGTGAGGTGGTAAGCCTCATTGTAGTTCTCAGGCAAGACGTAGTCGTCTGGAAGGCCCATGAGACGGGCCGTTTCGCGGGTGGAGATCAATCGGGAGCGCACCCGGTCGCGGGTGACAACGATCACCAGTTGTCGGCTGGAGCCGCCGGCGGGCGTCCTGAGACAGCCGGCGATGCCGTCGAAGCGGGCTTCGGCGCGCTGAACCTTGCGACCGGCGGCGTCCCGCCGTGTGCGCTTGTAGATGGTGCCGACGACGGTGCGGCCTCGAGACCGCGCTGCACGGACCTTCTCGAGGTTGACGTCGCTCATCATGGCGAGGAGCTTGGCGGTTTGCTCGGGGGTGTGCCACGAGACGTCCGGCGGGTCGGACTCGACGACATCGGCTAGGCCGATATTGCGGGGTTGGGGGGGCTGTAGTGACCACCAGACCCAGTGGCGCTTGAGTTCGTCGGGAAGTCCGTTCACGGCGGTGCGAAGGGCTCTGGAGTGGAACGGCGGGGCGGGAGCAGCAACGCGGAGACTAGGTCCGACGGGAACGCCGTCGCGCACTGCGAGGAGCAGCAGGCGGGGACGTGACTGGGGAACGAAGAGGGCGGCATCGACGATCAAGGCCCCATATTTGTAACCCGCCCCGGCCATCGCCCCGCAGAGGGCCTTGAAGTCGCTGCCGCCGTGGGACGTGAGCGCGCCGCAGACGTTCTCGAGAGCGATGATCGCGGGGGGCCTTCCCTCGTCGGCAAGACCCGTGACGAGACGCCAGAAGGGCCAGAATGTGCCCGAGCGTTCTCCCTTGAGGCCGGCGCCGCCACCGGCGAGAGAAAGATCTTGACAGGGGAACGACGCCCATGCGAGATCGGCGGTGCCGGGCAGGTCGGCGGTCGTGACGTTGCGCACGTCGTCGCAGAGGATCTGGTTGGTGCTGCCCCAGTTCCGCTTGTAGGTGGTCGCCTTCTTGTGATCGAAGTCGTTGGCGAACAGGCAATGCCAGCCGTGACCGAGGCCCGCGCGCGCCATGCCGCCGCCGGCGAAGAATTCGTAGAAGGTGCGGGTCACGCAGATCGCTCCCGCTGGCCGCGGTTGGCCTGAACGGGTGGGAACGGCAGTTCAGATTGGCGGTTCTCGCTGGCGAGGAAGCGGGCGATCGCGTGACGGCCGAGCCAAGCCAAGGAAACCTCATGCTCCTCGGCTAAGCGTTGGAGCTGCTGGAATTGGTTGGAGTCGATGTTGACTGTGAGCCGTTCCTTGTTCGCCACTGCATCATGCCGCGAAGTGCTGCATTCCGCACCCTAGTGTAGGGGGGGGCTTGTGTCAATGGTGCTTAAGTCCCGATCCCCTGTTAAGGCTGGGCGGGCGGTGGATTTGACGGTTGGAGGGGTCTTTGGCACCTGAGTGACGTTGCGGCAGACTCGAACAAAGGCCGGTGACCGTCTGCGGGCGGCGATGTGGTCGGCGGATATGCCCGGTGACGGGTCCGCGGCGACCGCGGCCCGTAGCACGGGTGAGGGCATCTGCGCCGCAGGGCGGCGAACAGCGGGGATCGGTCAGGACACCGATGCGGACGGCGGGGCGCGCGCTTCCAGGGACACCATCGCCTGATACAGCCAGTCGAGCCGGAAGTTCGTCTTCGCGAAGCGCACGCACAGCCGCCGCGCGGAACGCACCATGTACGCCGCGGTGCGCATCACGTGCCGGATGACCGGTCGCAGACCATGCTTGCGCGCCCGTTTCGGCAGCGCCGTGAACTGCACCGCCCGCAGCAGCACCTGGGCGATCCAGCCGAGCGCGTAGAACGCCTGGTTCGCCCGGTAGCCACGGCACGGCGGGTGGTGCAGGTCCAGGTCGATGAGTGGCCCCTTGAAGGCGTTCTCCTGACCCTGCTTGCCGCGGTGCCGCAACACCAGTTCCTGCAGCGGCAGGTCGGCGCGCGACACCAGGATCACCGTGTGGTGCGGAACCAGCAGACCCTGGCCGTGCTGCGTGCGCCGCCGGATCACCACGTAGTGCTGCTGCGTGTCCCAGCCCTCCGGACGGTGTGTCGCGAAGATCGCCTCCTCCTCCATGCCAAGGTCCGTCCAGGCCGCGTCCGGCAGCCCCGCGAGCTGCTCCAGAACCGGCCGCCGCCAGGTGTCGTTGGTCAGACTGATCGAGTAGTCCCAGCCCCGTGCCGCGCAGGTCCGAACCAGATCCCCCTTGTAGTAGGCGTTGTCCGCCCGCAGCCACACCGGCGTGTCGGCCGGCACCATCCCGGCGGTCCACTCCAGCAGCGTGCGCCAGTTCAGCGTCACCCGACCGCCGCCCGGACACAACTGCCCCGCCGACCACAGACCGCCCAGGAACGTCGCGTGCAGCCAGTAGCCGCGCCGGCCCTCGTAGTCCTTGCGCGCCCGCTCGAACAGCGCGCCGTCCACCTCGATCCCGGTGGCGTCGATGAACACCGGTACGTAGCCCTTGGTCTCTACCTCGTGCGACACGATCAACGGCGCCACGCGTTCCGCGAACCGCCGTGCCGCCTGCCACAGACCCTTCACGTCGCCGGTGCGCAACCGCCCCAGCCACTCCCCCGCCCGGCGCGACTCCGGAACGTTATCCAGCCCCAGCAGGATCCGTGCTACCGGGTCGGCGCGCAGTGCGTCCAGGTCCGACAACGCACCGTCGCCCCGCGCCAGGCACGCAATGAGCGCCCACAGCGTCTCCGTGTCGCTCGCACCGCGGTTGCGGACCTTCACCCGAACGGCTTCATCAAGCAGCTCGAACAACCCAAACTGCCGCGCCGTCTGCGCCAGAATCGACGAGCCCCCGTAGGCGGTCAGGTTCAGGTCCGTGAACTCCATCTCGACCTTCGGGGGCCGCATCTTGCGCTTGCGCAACCTTCACCTCGCAGGTGCTCTCCGGGAACCCTCCCATTTTCCCATACCCGCCTTGTGCGCCGGGCTTCTCCGATAACTTCACCAAATCCCTATCAGGGAATCAGGGGTGCTTAAGCTGCGTCGGGTGAGCGGTCAACGGACAAGGAGAAGGCAGACGGCCCGACTTGAACGAACAGCGGCGAAAGAGAACACGCAAGGGGTTGGGAGGAGCGGATCCGGCTCCTCTTCACGATCAAGATTGGGCCTCCGGCGTCTGGGACGAGAGGTTCGACGAGATCGTCTGGCGGAGGGAGCCGATGAGTTCAGGGCCCTTCGCTGCATCGTCGTGTCCTCCGAGGGCGGCAAAAGGCGCCCAGACGGCGTCGATCGCCGCCTCGATGTGGTCGTCAGTGACCTGGTCGAGCTGGAGCGCTGCGACGCTGGGCGGGGCGGGAACCTCGCTGCCGGTGGTCGAGGCCGCCAACCAGTAGATGACGTAGAAGCGGAGGTTGGTTCGGTCTCGGGGGGTCATTTCGGACCGCGTGCGGAGCACCGCTTGCGTCCTGCGCAGCAGCACCGCGGCGTTGATGTAGAGGGACACCGGAAAGTGGTCCGAGAATATCTTCGAGTAGTCGTCGTCGGTCTTGATGAGCGACGAGGGTCGGGCGCGTGCCGAGTCTGGCCGCGCCAGAATCATGGACATGATGACCTGCGCCATGAGGGGAATGCCAATGATTCGGTCGCGGGGTTTGCCTTCGTTCTTGTAATAGTTCTTGCGGCGGTCATAGTACAAATTGACGGTCTTTGGCGCGTCCTCGATGTCCCGTTGAACGCGGTCAGTGGCGCGGAGCGACGCCGGCTGGATCCGATTTTGACTGTTGGTGGCCTTGATGATCTTGTCCCTCGTCTCGTCGTCTTCGGAAGAGAGGATCTTGACCATGACGCTGCGACTGTCGTCGGGATCGGGACCGAGATGGCCGGCAATTTGTTTGGAGGTTTGCAAGCCGTTGACGATCTGGGGATTCTCCATTGTTACGGTGTCGCCGCTCAGCGTCGCCTTGCTGGCGAGAATCGTGACGCCGTTGTTCATCCACCAGAAGTCAACGACGGTCTCGCTTTGCAGTGTGTCCGCGATGTCCTGATTGACTTCGGTGCTCCCCTGGAAGTCGCGGACGTTCGACTCGAAAAGGTCTCCCCTGATCTGGCCCTCGGAGTCCTTGATGAAATCGATATAGGAAGAAAGCGGCGTGAGGACGATGTAGGCGTCGGCGTCGGTTAGGTTTTTCTTGACCCTGAGCGAGTGGGTAGTTTGGGGAAGGGTCCGGGCAAGTTCGAGTAAGCGGCGGGCGCCCAAGAACTCCATCGCGATGTCGGCGTCGGGGAAGAGGGCCTTTGCGAGGTCAACGAGTTCGTCGCCCTTCGTCTCCAAGTTATCGTGGATGTTGGTTGAAGCGCTTTTCGATGCGTAGTAGTAGCGGATCTTAAGGGACGGGAACTTGGAGGCGAGTTCCAAGTAGGTTCGACGGAAGCAGTCCAGGGCGGCTTTCACGGACCCGTTGTACTGCGTGAGTTCGGCGTAGTTCGCCTCGAGGTCCAGAAGGTGTCGGGTGGCTGAAATGAGACGGTTTACGGTCGCTTCGCTGAAACCTCCAGAAGTCTTGGATTGGATGAGGTGCAGCTCGATGTGCACGTTGCTTCTGAAGCTGCTGGTATCAAAATCCTCGTAGACGAGATCTCCGTTGACGAACGCGTACGCGGAGTCGATGCCGCCATCGTGCTCGCCGTCGACTATGCCTGCTTGCAGTTCGTCGTAGGAAAGCTGGAAGTTCTTGAGGATCTGCTCTGCGCTGAAGATCTCGAAGTAATCCTGTTCTGACAGTTCAGGGGCAAGTTCCTGGCGTTTCTGAACGAGGACGTGGTTCAGGAGCTGTCTGGAGTTGGCGTTCATGGGTCGGTGTCGTTGTAGGCGGTTGGACAAGCGTGGCTCGATTGCGACAGTAACAAGCTTGGCCAACCGCATGTCAAGGAGGGACGTGAGGCGGGTGAGGCGGGCGCGGATACAGCGCGCCGTTCGACTCGGGAGCGGCGTGGGGGGCGATGTTCGTGGGCTCCGTTGCAAGAGAACGCGCCGTCAAGAAGGGCGGCGATGGGGTCGACGGCACCGTGCTCCGGCGGTGGCGGTTGGCTAAGGGCTGCCTTCTGGGGAAGGCAATCGGTCGAGGATGGCAACGATGGCCAACTCGATGTCCTTGCGGGACGCGGGTCGGTCTTGGTCGCTGCTCGTGGCGTCCGTCGGGGTGCGGAACGCCGTCCGAATCATGCGCCGGATCGCGCTCGGTCGGCTCGGCGTAAGACCGGTGTCGGGATCGGGATTGGCGGCCGCCCACGCGTCGATGATCTCGATGTCGGGCGGATACAGCCGCACGGTGGTCTTGCTGACGACGGGCACGGTCAGTCTCGGGTCGGGGCAGGAGCTGGGTCAGCGGCGTTCGTCGCCTTTCGGGCCGGTAGCGGTCCCTGATCCAAAAGGTCGAACCGTTGGGGCGCATTGGCCGGTCGCGGCAGATCGAGCTTGCGGGACGCCTGCACGGCGTACAGGATCGAGCGTATCGCGCCGAAGTGGACGCGGTAGTACCTCAGGTTGGGGTTCCACAGGCGCACGTCCTTGGCGATCTCTGTGGCGGCCGCGACCTCGGCGAACACGCTATCGAAGTGCGCGATGGCGGTACCGAGTTTCATCAGGGCCGGAAACTGGGTCTCCAGGAAGAAACGCGCGGTGGTGGCGGGATCCAAGAGGGGTTTCGCACCGTCCGGGATCGTGCGCTGGACCCAGCGGTCGTTCCTGCGCCGCCAGCCGTTGATGCCACGCACGGCCGCGTCGGCGTGGCGGGCGAGGTTGTCGAGGCAGACGTCGAGCGTGCCGGCGCGTCGCCTTAGCAGGCCGGTGAGGATGAAGTGCGCGAACGAAATCCCGGGGATGCGCACGCCGTCGCCCGGACGGGTCGGCGGCAGGCGGCCGAGCCAGAGCTGCCTGGCCTGCATGGTCCGAAGAATGAACACGCGCGCATCCGGCGTTGGCGTGACGTTGCGGTAGTCCCGCTCGATTTCGTCGGGTGTCGGCGCCGGCACGTTGGCGAACTTGGCTTCCGGCGAGGACAGGAAGCGGACCCCGTGGCTCGACTCGAAGATCTCGTTGCCATCGTCGTCGACAGCATCGGGTGGCAGCGTCGTGGGCGTGTCGGTGGTCACTTGCGTGTGCGGTCGATCGGGCGGACGATCTATTCAATAGGTGTCTGAAAATAGTAGCGTTATAAGTTTCTTGGGCCAACGTGCGCATGGCGGCGCAGACGTGCGCGGACGGGTGCAGGATCAGTGCGGACGGCGGTAGCGTTGCCCGTAGATGGCGGGTGGGCGCACGAAAGTCGAGGCGGCGGCCGGACGGCGGGACGGGTCCGGCCAGAGGTACTCGGGCAGCGTGACGAGGCCGCGGCAGGTGACCGCCGGGTCGCCGGTGAGGGCGGGAAAGGTGTGCCGGTCGTCCTGCCGGTCCGCCCGGTTGACCGCGAGGACGCCTGCGGTGCGCATGGCGGCCTTGATCGCTTGTGGAGGGAGCCGGAACTCGTCGCCGAAAGCCAGGACGATGTGGGGCCAGACAAGGAAGACGCCGACGTCGAGGAGGTGGACGAGGGAGCGGTCCCCGTTGGCGCTCTGCGCGCCGGAGCGCAACGCCTCGACGAGGTGGTTGCGAAAGGCGACCCAGGCGGAGATGGCGTCAGAGGGAACGCGCCTGGGATCGGCTATTGGGGGGAGGAGGGCGTGGATGTCGAGGGGCTGTCGGCTTGCGCTGGGGGCGGGGCCGGGCAGGACAAAGGACGCCGTTTGCTGCGTTGGGCGCGAGGCGTTCTGGGCGATAAGGCTGCGCGCGTAGTCGGCCGCGTGGCCGATCCGCGGGGCGGCGGCACCGTGGTCGCCGATGTCGCGCCGTGGTGCCGCGACCGGGGATGGCGGCTCGGACCGTGCGCCCCCCCGCGACGCAGACGCGGCAGGCAGATCGTGGAGAAGGTCGGAGACGCGCCCTCCGCTCCGGCGCTGTCGGGACGGGTTGGGTGTGTCAGGGCGATGCGCGTCGGTGTCGGCGGGTGCCGCAGGCGATGGCGAGGACGGGCGGGCGGCCGGCGTTGCGGGTCGCGTGGCGCTGGCGGGGGTGTCGGACGGGAGCTCGGATTTGGTCGAGCGGGCCGCGCCGGCTCGTTGGGCCGTGGGGTTGGATTCGGTTGATGCGGCGTCGTGGTCGTGCTTGAGGTGACGGTCTGGAAGCACCGTCTCGGATAGGTGCGTTTCCGCCACGTGAGAGGCGCCGGATGCGGGCTGCGGTCGGCGACGATGGCCGAACGCGGCGCGGGCCCGGGCGAGCGCGCGCTCGAGGAGCCGCGGTCGGTTGGGGAGCGGTGGCTTGGCGGAATCGTCCGGGACACGGGTGGGCGAAGCGGGGGAATCGTCGTTGCCGGCGGGCGATAGCGCTTGGCGCTCATGCCCGAAAGCGGCGACAACCGGCCCGACGATGTCGCGGAGTTCGTTGGGCGCTGTGTCGGTGAAGTAGTTAGCGAGCAGAGTCCGCACGAGGGGCTCGCGGGCGATCCAGCGGCGGCCGCGCGCGGGCACGATGGCGTTTAAGAGCGCGTCGCACGAACGGGAGCCACCGGCGTCCGGTTCGGCCTCCGGGTCGGCGAGCAGCCGCGTCCACACGTCGGGATCGGTCGGTTGCGCATTGCGGTCGGGCGCGAGCGTTGCGGCCGCATGCTCGACGAGGATGGCGACGGCGACCGCGTAGGTGGCGCACTCGCGGATGCGCCAACTGTCTTCCGCCTGCGTGAAACGCGGCAGGATGAAGGCGCGGCGCCGCTTGAGGGCGGCCTTGAGCGCGAGAAGCAGCGCGCGCCTGGCGGCCGCCGGATCCGGAAGGGCGCGATAGCGGGCGAGAACGGCGGCGATGGCGGGGGAGTAGGTGGCCGCGAACTCTGCGTCGGGCAACGACGTCAGGTTGCGCAGGAACTGCGCGGTCTCGTCGCTGGGGGGTGTTCGTTCGACTCGTGGGCGTCGCCGATCGGTGGGTTTGGATGCCTGCCGCATGGGTGCGTCCATCGTAGCGCAAGACAGTGCGCAAGGCGTCCCGCGGGCGGCTTCGAAGCGGTGGCGGGAAGGCCCGCGGCCTGCGCTGGCGGCAGGAATGGGCGACAATGGCGGGATGGCTCGACGGTTCGGAAACGGAGGCGGTGGAGACAGGCCGAGTCGGCAACGGTAGCCGCGGCGTCGGCGTGGTCGCGGACGACCTGGGGGCGCTGGCGGACGCGGTCGGCGGGCTCCTGGAGTCGCTCGCGGACCGGGAAGCCGGGGGGCAAACCGGGCCCGGGTCGGGCCTGCCGTTCGGGCTGGCGGAGGCCGGAGCCGCGCTGGGAGTGGAACGATCTCGTGTTCGGGAGTTGGCCGCTGAAGCGGAAGTGTCGCTGGGCGGTCGCGGGCCGGCGCGCCTGAGTCTCCGGGAGATGAACGCGCTACGCGAGGCGGCGGGGCAACGGCCCGGGCGAGGGGACGCGCCTCCGGCGCGGGTGGCGGTGCAGGCGTTCAAGGGCGGCGTGGGCAAGAGCACGCTCGCGGTGCATCTGGCGCAGTACCTCGCCCGCCAGGGCTACCGGGTGCTGCTGGTCGACTGCGATCCCCAGGGGAGTGCGACCGCGAGCTTCGGGCATGTGCCGGATCTGGACTTCGCGGAGGACGACACGCTGGTGCCGTACGTGCTCGGGCGCGAGAAGGCGCTCGACTACGCGGTCCGCGAGACGGGCTTCGATGGCGTCGACCTGGTCCCGGCGTGCATCGGCCTGCAGGCGGTGGACCTCGAACTGTTCCGCATGACCCTGACCGCGTCCCGCGCCGAGCAGGTGGCCGGCGTGTACGGCCTGCTGGCGCGTGCCGTGGCGACGGTGGAGGATGCGTATGACGTGGTGGTGCTGGATTCGGCGCCGGCGCTGTCGATGCTGTCGGTGGCGATCATGGTGGCGGCGACGGGGGTGGTGGTGCCGGTGCCGCCGACCGCGCTGGATCTCGCGAGCGCGGAACAGTATCTGCGCATGGCCGGCGATGTGCGCGGTCGGCTGGGAGAGCGCGGCTACGGTTTCGTGCGGCTGATCGCGAGCCGGGTGGATCGCACGAAGCGGCGGCAGGTGCAGACGCTGGAACTGATGCGTGAGCGACTCGGCGACTATCTCGCAGAGGCGCCGCTGTTCGTGACCAGCGCCATTCCGGACCGGGCTGCCCGTGGCGGCACCCTGCTGAGCGGCGGCGAGCGCCCCGACCGTCGAGTCCTCCGCTGGATGTTGCCGGCGCTGGCGGAGATCGCGGGCGAGATCGTCCAGGCGTGGGAGCAGGCGGATGACTGACGACGACCGGAGCGGCAAGGCCCTCGGGGCGGGACGCAGGCGCAAGGGCCGACGGGAGACGTCCGGCGCGTCGATGTTCGTGGAGCGCGGAAGTACCGGCACGAGCGATACCCGGCCGCTGCCGCCGGCGCTGCAGCCCCTCGACCGCTCGGGTGGCGCGACGGAGGTGGTTCACGTCGAGGCGTTCGAGGCTTCGGACGTGCGTCCATGGCGGTTCCACAACCGGGCCGGGTCCGGCATGGACGACGCGTCGCTCGATGCCCTGGCGGCGTCGATCCGGCGCGACGGCCAGCAGCAGCTCGGACTCGCGCGCCGGCTGCCGCCCGGGGATGCGCACAAGGTCGAGGTGATCTTCGGGGTGCGCCGCCTCGAGGCGTGCCGCCGCGCCGGAGTGCGGTGGCGGGCCGAAGTGCGGGAAGCGGGGTTCTCGGACAGCCAGTGCGCGGCGCTGATGCACGGCGAGAACGAGTGGACCGAAGGCGTGTCCTACCTTGAGAACGCGCTGCAGTGGAAGGCGATGCTCGACGCGGGCGTGTTCGAGAGCCAGTCGGCGTTGGCGGAGGAAATCGGCTGCCACCGGGCCCGGGTATCGCGCGCGCTCAAGACCGCGTCGGTGCTGTTCGGCGAGGCGTGGATCGAGCGCCTGGCGCGTCCCGTGATGCACGAGTTCGCCGGCAGGGCCGCGGACCGCCTCGCAGAGGCCTGCGCCGACGAGAGGCGTCGGGCGAAGGCCGTTCCCCGCGCCGAGCGTCTGGACCCCGGGGACGTGGCCGCGGACCGACTCTACCAGCGCCTGTTCGCCGAACCCGACCGTCCCGAGCGCCGCGAGCCTGTGTTCGTGCGGTGGAAGGGTCGCGCGGGGAGCGGCGTGGTGGCGGCCAGGATCGACCGGGACGACGCCGGCAACTGGTCCGTCAAGGTCCGTGCGCACGAGCAGTCGCCGGAGCAGCAGGCGGAACTGGCGGAACACGTGGAAGCGGTGCTCGCGGCGGAAACGGAAGCGGCTGCGGGGATTCGTCTCGGGAGGCGGCTGGCGGCCACGCTGACGCCGGAGGCCGCCAAGGATTCGGACCGTGCGTGGCTGGAAGGTTGCGTCTGGTCGGCCGCCCGGGCGAGCGGGCTCAAGTGGGACCGTTGGCGATGCGCGGCGGTGGCCGATGTGCTGCGGAGGCAGCCGGAGGGATGGGAACTCGCGGTTGTTCAAGCGGTGGCCGGCTCCGATTCGGAAGCGGGGGGTCAGTTTGGGACGGTGGGCGAGTAGGCTCGGTAGTTTGGAAACTCCGGATTCGTTCGCATTCGGGCGCGAATCGGGGTCGGGGGCAGTCGATGCCGGACGGTGCGCGGAACGGCGGAAAGACGACGGAGGAGCGTCACCTCGATTGGCGCAGGAACGATCCGGATTCGCGGAGGTATGCGTCTACTGCAGCCCGCTCCGATTGCTCGTCTGTCGGTGTGTGTGGTAACCACAAGTCACCGTACGTTTGGACGAAGAGGCGCTCAAGGTCTTCATCGAATCGTCCGCCTGCGGTGGCCATGGCGAGCAGTTTGAGAACGAGGATGTCCTCGGCTCGACTTCGCCTTTTGCGGTAGGTGGGTTGGACGAAGGCGGTGGCAGTCTGCACCGCTGGGTCGGGGGCGCGAACCGATAGCCAGAGCAAGGCCCAGTAGTAGAGCGAAACCGGAGTGTACTGGGTGGGGTCGCCGAATTGGAGGGATGCAGCGTGTGCGAAGGTGCCGGCGAAATCCGCGTAGCGCTGTTCGTTGAGCGGGGAACCTTGGCGGTTCGGACGCCTGTATTGATCGGCGAGTGCCCATAGCGCGCGGGAGGAGCGGAGACTGCTGGCCTGGTGGATGAGCCAAGCGTCCGCCACTTGGCCGACATCTATCACCAGGCGCGCAGCGGCTTCGCCGGCGACGGAGACGTCTGCGTCGAGGCAGCCGCGCTGCTTCGCGAAGTGACCATGAGACCAGGTGAGTTCGGCTAGGGCGCGGATGTCGGTTGGGTCGGGTGGCTGGCCGAGTTCGCAGGCGTGGCGAGCGGCGTGTATGGCGACGAGGAACCAGTGATGAGCGATGCGGTCCGCGGTGAAGAAGTTGGCAAGGCGGTCCTCGGAGTCCCAACCGGACAAAGGAAGTTCGAGGCAGCGGGCGCGAACCCAGTCGGTGTAGTGTGTTGGGGACTGGCCTGGGTTGGACAGCAGCAGGGCGCGGCCGATGGCGTCGATCCAGTCGCGGTCGTGCCAGACGTCCCAGTGCAGGTAGAAGCTATTGTTGGCCAGCTCGGAGCGGACTTGCCGGATGTGGCAGTCGAGTGCGGCATCGGCTAGCTCTCGGGCGCTGTCGGGGGCGTCGGTGCGCTGTGTCCAAGCGAGGTCGGCAACATGCGTATTCCACGTGTTTCTCGGGGTGAGACGAAGACCTGCGCGGAGCGGGCCGAGGATGTCGTCGTGATCCGACGTGAGGCATGAAGAGAGGCGTTGCATACAGTGTGCCTCGAGTTCTGCCACGCGCTTGGGTTTCGTACCATGTTGGTTGCCGTGAAGGATGTCGGGGGCGGCGGTGAGGAGTTCGCCGAGCCAGCGGGCGCTCGTCGCCGCAGGTAGTGCGGAGAGGCTATCCACCAGTGCGTGGAGCAGTTCTCGGGGGGCGGCGTCGGGATCGTCGCGTCCGGGCTTGAGTTCGGTGCGCGAGGACGGGTGCGAGTAGTCGGCGGGGTCGCGCCCTCGGTCGCTATCGAGTGTGTTGATCGTGGCGAGCGTGTGGTAGACGCCGAGTGCCACTAGAGGTTCAGAGGCGCCCGGTTTGATCCAGGCGAGCGGAGCGCGGTGGTCGGTGGGCACGACTGCCAAGGTGAAGCACTCGGCGGCCAGTGCTTGCAGGACCGGGTGATCGAGGGTTGGCACAAGTGCCTCGAAGCGCTCGGGCTCCAGCGCGACCAGCAGTTCGATGAGGTTGGCGACGGTGCGGTGGAGCGCATAGTGGAGGAGCTCCCAGCCGTGGGTCTCGAGGTGGTGGAAGGTGCGAAGCGGGCTAGCGCGCTCGATGGCTTGGCGCGGAACCCTGCTCTTGGCGGGGTCGAGATCGCGGTAGGGGCCCGCACGACGGGGATCGATTATCCGCTCGCGCGTGGTGGCATGCTGTATGGCAGCCACCGCGGCTGCACAGAAGCGACGGATGTGGTCGTGGGACCAATGCGCGCGAATCAGGGGTTGGGAGACCTCAAAGTCGATGGATCCGATGGCCCAGATGGCGGTCCTGGAGAGGTCGTCACGCACGCCGTCGATGATGGCCTGGGCGACGGGCTTGGCTAGGTCGGAGGCGAGCCAACGGCTGTCGCCGTGAGCTTGGAACCAACCGCGAATCCGGGCGATGCAGGCAGTCTTCTCGGAGGCGGGCAGCGAGGCGCGCTTGTTGATGACAGGCTCGATCAAGTCGTAGGGTGACTTGAGGGTGACGGGCGAGGTGCCGTTGCCGAAGATGCGCCACAGGAGTTCCCGGGCCTGGGGCGGGAGGTCGAGTGAGGTGATCGGGTCAGTTGGCATCAGGCGTACTCCTCGACTGACAGGGGTGCGCTGGTGGAGGCGACGTCGATCGACCACAGGTATGCGGCCTCGGCCCGGTAAACGTCAAATGGAAGGGTGACGAAGGTGACGCCGTCGTGCGGCCATCCGTTGAGCGAGTGGCTCAGCAGCGTTTCGCGTTTGGCCGTGACCATGTAGCGGTCGTGGAAGGCTGGCCTGGGTTTGGTATCGTGCGTGAGGAAACTGCGCACGACGAGGTTGCGGGTGAGATCGCGTGGCAGCTTCTTCCACCAGGGAAGGGGGTGTTTGGTTGGGGGCTGTGTGCAGAGAACGCGCAGCTCCCGGCCCGCTGCGGCGCTGAGGAGGTCGGTATACAGGCGGATGCCGTCCTTCCCGTCGACCTCGCTGAGGAAGTACCGGTCGGCAAGGTAGACGGCGGTGGCCTGATCCGAGTCGTCGTCGACGAGGTGGACGAAGTGCGCGACGGCCTGAGGGAACTCCGCCGGCTGGAATCGGGCGAGAGTGCCTTGGCGACGAGCGGCCGCTTCGGCTTCGGCTGCGCGGTAGCCGAGGTTTCTGCTGCGTACGATCCGGTCTAGAGTCGACGTGTCGTCGTTTGCGGATACGACGATTCGGGAGCGGGAACGTGTCGGATCGACGGTGTGGATGGTGTCGCCGCGTTGGTCGGTGAGGTGGAGAGCGGTGCCGGTAGATGCGTCGAGACGCATGTGGACGTCCATGATGAGGTAGGCGTCCATGCGGTCGACGCATTGACCGTCCGATGCGCGGTGCACCTCGAAGCCGATGCGATCGGGCGGGGTGGACAGCGGGATCGTCGTCCTGCCTGACTCCACGGGAAGCTGCTGATTAAACACCATGTCTCCACTGTACGCTGCCCAAACGGTGGCGCTGTACTCGTCCGGCAGTGGGTCGCCGGCGACGTTGAAGGCGAGGTTGCGCCGACCGCGGGTGGAGAGTTCGCACGTGATCTGATCCGACGCGGTGGAAACGATGAGGTTGCCGAGGCGATCGATCCGGCTGTGCAGTGGGAATCCGAGCGAACAAAATCGATCCCGGTTGGTCGGTAGCGCCTCCAAGGCGTCCGTGAGGATCCTCCGGACATCGCTATCGCGGCTCCAGTACTCGCGCATCTCGGCGCTGTGGGAGGAAAACGGGCTTGTCAACTGAGCGCCGGGGTCGCCGGTGTGGTTGCGGTAGACCCAGTGGAGTCTCGGGGATGGCAGAACGTCATAGCGGCAGGGGGGGGCGCCTAGAAGGATGGTCCCGTGGGTGAGTACCTCGGTGATGAACGCTTCGCAGCCCTCCGGGTCGGTGTCGGTCCAGAAAAGCTCGAAGCCGTGGTCAAGCTTCTCGCGATGCCAACTCCCGTCGGTCAAGGGAGCCCAGGGCCCGAGGTGCTCGGGGCGACGGATGCGGACGTGCGTGAAGGCGTTGGCCCGGTCACCGTTGGGGAGCGCAAAGGTGGCGACGGCGATGCGCACGGTTCGGTCTTGAGGCAGGGGCGCGACCTGTAAGGCTGGCGGGGGAGTGAAGGGAAGGCCGCGGGCGCGACACCAGCGGTGTGCCTCTTCAGTTGTGATGTGCGTTTTGCGCCCGTCCTTCACGGGCGTGAGGTGTCCGCGGTGGATATGCTGGCGGACGAAGTTCTCGGTCTTGCCGACGGCTTGAGCAAGTTCAGAAACCGTGTACATGGCGGGCTTCCTAGTTCGTTACAAACCGAACATTACACCGTAACGAAAAAATGTACAAGACGGGGCGAGATTACCGCGGTGGTTGGACCCCGGGGAGCTAGTTCTATGGCTCGAGGTAGTTGGCCCACTGTTGCATTAGGTCGCGGCGCTTCTCGAGGAGATCGCTTCGGAAATAGGCCGCCTCCACTTCGTCGGCGACCCGGTGCGCGAGGGCGGCTTCCATGACAGCGCGCGGGAGTGAGGTGTGTTCGGCGGCCCAGTCGCGGAACGACGACCGAAATCCGTGCGGCACTGCCGGCACATGGTTCTCGCGGAGCAGCTTGCTCAGGGTGACGTCGCTCAGAGGTTTGCCGCGTACGCTCGGAAACAGGAGGCCGCTGTCGTCGGCGATCGAGAGGGCTTCGTCGAGGACCGCGAGGGCGGCATCGCTGAGCGGCACCCTGTGTTCGTCGCCGGCTTTCATTCGCGTAGGCGGGATGGTCCAGAGGGCGCCGTCGGTGTCGACTTCGGCCCAGGTGGCGCCGCGCACTTCGCCGCTGCGTGCGGCCGTCAGCACGAGAAAGCGGAACGCCAGTTTGGTACCGAGCCAGGCGTTCGTTCCGGCGACGGTCGACAGGGCGTCGGCGACTTGGTCGTAAGGGAGCGCTGCCTGCCGGCGAACGCGCTGCTGTTCGCCGCGCCGGTTCGGCAGGGCGGCGCTGGCCTGGTCGATGGGGTTGTCCGAGCGGTGGCCTTCCGCGATCGCGAGCTTGAAGATGGCGGAGAGCCGCCGTTTGGCCTTGCGGCCCGTTTCGCGTTTGGTGTTCCACAGGGGGGCAAGCGCTGCGATGCAGTCGCCGCTGGTGATCTCGTCGACCCGCAGCTCGAGGATGTCGTTGGCGTGTCTCTTGAGGACGTTGCGCCAGTTCGCTGCGGTGCGCTCGGGATGGCGCCACGTCGGCGCGTCCCTTTCGATGACGGCGGCAAGCATTTGGGTGACCGTGGGGACCGGGCGCTTGCTCGGTCTGGGATCGCCGCCGTCCTGGGCGATCTGCGCGTTGCGCAGGGCGGCGTGGCGGGCTTCGGGGAGCGTGACGAGGGGATAGCCGCCGAGACCGACGTTGGCCGGCTGGCCGTTGACACGGAGTCGCTGGTACCACCATTTGGCGCCGTTGGCTTGGACGTGGAGCGTTAGGCCGTGCCCGCCGCGACCATCGCCGTAGGTTCTGGCGCGGGAGTCGGGTTTGACCCTCTGGACGAACGTCTCGGTCAGTTTGAGCGGCATGGCGCTAGGCTGGTGGAACCCACTGTTGGAGGAAGTCGGCCCACTGCTGCATGAGTTGGCGGCGCTTCTCGAGGAGGTCACTCCGGAAGTAGGCCGCTTCGACTTTGTCGGAGACGCGGTGAGCGAGGGCGGCTTCGACGACGGCGGTGGGAACGGACGTGCGTTCGGCGGCCCAGTCGCGGAAGGAGGATCGGAACCCATGCGGGACGGCGGCGATACGAAGATCTCGGAGAGCCTTGCTGATGGGGCTGTCCATCATGCGCTTGCCCCTGACCGTGGGGAACAGCAGCTCGTTCGTGGTGAGTCGCTTGGCGGAGTCCAGAACGGCGATGGCGGAGGTGCTTAGCGGTACGCGGTGCTCCATCCCCGCTTTCATGCGCGAACCGGGAATGGTCCACAGTGCGTCGGTGAGATCGATTTCGGGCCAGGTGGCGCCGCGTACCTCGCCGCTGCGCGTGGCGGTGAGGACGAGGAAGCGGAACGCGAGCTTGGTGCCCGTCCAGATGTCGGCGGCGTCGACGGCCGCGAGGGCCTTGGCAACCGCTTGGTAGGGAAGGGATGGGTGGCGTTGCTTGCGTTGCGCGTCGCCGCGGCGGTTGGGAAGCGCGGCCTTTGCCGCGTCGATGGGATTGTCGGTGCGGTGGCCCTTGGCGAGGGCGAACTTGAACACGGCGGAAAGGCGGTGCCGCACGCGGAGCCCGGTCTCGCGTTTCGTGTGCCAAAGGGCGGAGAGGGCTTCGATGCAATCGGCGCTGGTGACCTCGTCGACGCGCTTGTTCATCAGGAGGTTCGCGTGGGTATGTAGAGCGCTGCGCCACTCCCGCGCCGTGCGTTCGGGATCACGCCAGGTGGCGGCGTCGCGCTCGATGACGGCTTCGAGCATGTCGTTGACGGTCGGGGCGCTGCCGGGCTCGCGCCTTGGATCCTGGCCGGCCCGAACGAGGCGCGCGTTGGCGAGAGCCTTGCGTCGCGCGTCGGCCAGCGAGACGGTAGGGTAACCGCCGAGGCCGAGGTTGACGGGCCGGCGATTGACGTAGACGCGCTGATACCATTGTTTGGAGCCGCTCGGCCGCACGGCAAGTGTCAGGCCGTAGCCGCCACGGCCGTCGCCGTA
The DNA here is from genome assembly GCA_022825925.1 of Pseudomonadales bacterium. Taxonomy (GTDB): domain Bacteria; phylum Pseudomonadota; class Gammaproteobacteria; order Pseudomonadales; family Azotimanducaceae; genus VXNE01. The sequence goes on from JAJDVW010000022.1 coordinate 29,825, forward strand.
GGTCTTGACGCTACTGGTGGGCTTGACGGTGGCTACGAAAGCGGCGGTGAGTCGAAGGTGGTACAAAGGGATTTGGTGGGGGTAGTGCGTCAGCTAGCACTTTTTGCGGGTGGCGCGTTCATTATAACGCCTAGCACTTGGAAACGTCGACTGGTTTGCATCGGGGTGCGCCGGTAGGCGCGGGAATTGGGCGAATTAGATTCGAATATCAGTAGGTTATGTCGTGTAAGTTGCAGCGGGTTGCTCTAGCTTGGTTTCCATATGTGGAGTTCGTCCGCTCCGCCAAACCTCTTCGCAACCTACTGCTTTTGCTCGACTTTTTCTGACTGTTTCGCCAGGTCTCCGATTGGCCCCCCAATCGATTCGTGATGGGGGGCGGGTGTTGTTGGGAGGTCGCGGAGCGTGTCGCCGCGTTTCGCTGGCTCCTGCAACTGAGTCTACCCAGACGGTGTAGTGCGGTTGATGAGCGTGGTCCCCGACGCGCCACGGTCAATTGCCGCCGTCAGCATCGGGACCGGGCGGGTGCGGGGCCGGAGGCGCACGTCGGGACCCATGCTGCGGCTCCGGTGGCGCCAACCGATGTCTCTCAAGGATGGCAGCAAACCTGTCGCCCACCTCCCATACCTGCGTCCAGTACTCCAGGTACCCGACGTCCATCGGCTCTTGCGCCTCCAGGATAGCGGCGATGTCGGCATCGTCCTGGGCCCGGTTGGCGATCAGCTTGTGGATGATCACGTCCTCGACTGCCAATACACGTGCCGGAATGCCGCCGGCGAGGGTTTCGGTGCGGGCACGGCTCAACGCCTTGTGCTGGTAGTCCATTTCCACAGCGAGCAGGTCCACCGCTCCGTGTTCGTCGTGCGCGATGCGCAACAGCGAGCCTTCGGGGTGCAGATGGCGAATCTCCCATCCTTCACGCTCCGCGGACTCCGCGATGGCGCCCATCCCTGCGTGGCCCACGGCCACCAGCAGGTCAACGTCGAACGTCGTGCGTGCGGCGGCCCGATAGACGTTCGCCGCCAACGCCCCCAACACCGCCCAATCGACGTCATGTTCCGCCAGCAGCTTGGCGACCGCTCCCAGGGCCGCCAACACCGGGCTGGCCCCAGGGATCAAAAGGCTCCCTCCATCCCCACACCGGCCCCTGCGACCGCCTTCTTCCGCTTCACCGCCGCGAGGAAGGACATGTGCGATTCACGGTCCGTCCAATGCTCGAGTGCGGTTGCCCGGGCATCAATGCCCATGGCGCGCTCGATCATGCCCATCCTCTCGAGCGCGACGGCGAGGCTACCGGCGGGCCGTTCACCCGCGCGCGCGGCGGCATTGCCCTCGGCCAACCGCGCGAGGTATTCGCGGTCGGCCTTGGTAACGAGATCGACAGACCCGCCGGCCCCGGATGGAGTTCGCGACATAAGGGACCACCTTCTCGAGAGTGTCGTTGCACCACCTGAATCTTACGCGAGCCCAGACTGACGGGCACCGCCGCAGCACGTTCCCTGTTGCCGATCCGACACGCCTAGCCAACTGATCGCGTCGGCCCAGAGACCGCGCAGCGCAGCACTACCTCGCAGCCGAGGACGGGCTGCCCCGCCCGTGGAGCGCGCCGTCCAACGAGGTAGTGCTCGACGGAACGCGTCGCTGTGCTACCAGGCGCCGGACGAGCCGATGGCGTCGGGACTGCGGCGCCGGTGGCGGCGAAGAGCTGTTCAGCGACGAGGAGGCGGACGCGGCGGCCGCTACGGACACAAGCACGAATCCATGACGCTACAGCATACTTTGGACTAAACTATGCTCTGATGACATGGAAGGGTGAGAGCAACCGATCATGGCCGTGCCGAATCTCTTGCCGCAATCTTGGCATACCGAGGTGAGGAAGGCCCGCAAGGCCCGGCGGATGTCGCAGCGGGAGGTGGAGGAGCGAACGGGCATCCACCAGGCCCAGCTTTCGCGCATCGAGAATGGCGTGGTCGACGCAAGGGTGTCCGACGCCATCCAGATGGCAAGGGTCGTTGGGCTCGAGTTCGTTCTCGTTCCGCGGCGCGCGCTCCCAACCGTCTACCGGCTCATGACCGAGCACATGGACGATGGTCCTCGGCCTTCGGCGGTCGAGTTGCTGGTGGGTCGCGGAGACGATGAATGAGCGACGTGCTGGTCGTCCGTCTGCACCGACAGGACGTTGGTGAAATCGTCCGGCTGCCAAGTGGGCAGATCCAGTTCGAGTTCTATCCCGCATACGCCGCGCAGAGGGACCGCCCCACCTTGAGCCGGTCGTTCCTGGACGACACAGGCGAAGTCACGGGAGGTGGAAGACCTGCGAACAACGGCGAGGTGCCGGACTTCTTCTCGAACCTGCTGCCAGAAGGGGAACTGCGGTCTTACCTGGCGGCCAAAGCAGGCGTGCCGGAGACCCGGGAGTTCGAGTTGCTCGAGTTGTTGGGCGGCGACCTGCCGGGGGCTGTAGTGGTCGTCAGCGAGGACTCCAGGGAGCCGCGTGACCGCGTGGCAGTTGACGCGCCAGACCGTCGCCATGCCTTCCCTCCTCGCGGTGCACTGACGTTCTCGCTAGCGGGCGTGCAGTTGAAGTTCTCGGCCATCGAGAAGGCATCGGGAGGCCTGACGATCCCGGCACGGGGCATGGGAGGGGATTGGATCCTCAAGTTGCCGTCGCTGCGTTTCGACGACATCCCCGAGAACGAGTTCTCCATCATGTCGCTGGCCGGGAAGGTAGGAATCGAGGTTCCCGAAACCCGGCTGGTGCCCATGCGCCGAATCGAAGGTCTACCGCCCGAGGCGGTCAACGAACGGATGGCCGACGAGAACGCGCTGGCGGTTCGACGGTACGACAGAACAGCAACGGGGCGGATACATGCAGAGGACTTCGCGCAGGCTCTGAGCATGCGGGCCGACCACAAGTACAGGCGCTATACCTACGCCCACTTCGCCCGGATTCTGGCGGCATTTACCGACGAGCGATCCGTCAACGAGTTCTCGAGACGGCTCATGTACGCCGCGCTGACAGGCAACGCCGACCTGCACGCGAAGAACTGGTCGCTGATCTACCGCGACGGCCGGACACCGAAGCTATCGCCAGCGTACGACCTTCTCTGCACAAGGCCACTCGTCCCTGGCGAGACGATGGCTCTGAGGCTTGGATCGGCCTCGGGTTGGAGGGATTTGACCCTCGACGACTTCGCCGCCGTTGCCGACGCAGCCCACATCGACCCTGGCCCCTTTGTGCATACGGCTGCCGAAACGGCCGAACGATTCCGGGACATCTGGCCTGAAGCGTCGAAGTCGCTGCCCTTACCGGACGCCGTGAGATCCGCGATCGAGATCCAACTGACGACCGTGCCCGCGATTACCAAGGCGCGGGGGCCACTCCGGCGACGCGGCAGACTTCGTTAGGAGCCCTCAGCCGGGGAAGCTCCCTCGGCCGCTGACGCGTAAGGAAGTGTTGGCGTTCCCCCCTTCTGCGGATGCGTACTTCCATGCAAGCCGAACGGGCGTTCGGCCTTGCCGGGGCTACGCCGCCGAGACTCGTTGCGGCGCCTGCGCCAGGTCGTAGGCCGCCTGCAGCGCCCCATGGCCGGCCCGCCACCCTCGCTTACGCTCGGCGACGGCTCCGCCCGCGTCCCAGCCACGCCGTCCTCGCATGGAACACCCGCCGCCGGTCGCTACGCTCCCAACGTCGGATGTTCCATGCGAGGCGCATCCGGAAGTCGGCGTTGCTCCGGCCCTGGCCCTTGAAGGGGAGCGCCATCTCGGGCGAGAGCCTGAAATCCTCGAACTTAAACAACAGGCTACGACTTGGCACCCGGGGTACGAGCCGAAGTATGATCTCGTCCACGCTGCCGAGTCTCGACATCAACCGTCACCAACCGCGGGAGTGCCATGCCGCGAATCGAAAGCGTCACCGCCGAACTCCTGCACGACCAGCCGCTCGTCAACGTCATCACCCGCGTGCGCGATTCCGATGGCCTCGAGGGCGTGGGGGAGGCGTGGTGGGGCATCGCCGACCGGGACCGGCCGAGCCGGACGGCGTCGCCCGTCATCGCCGTCGTCAATGACCTGCTCGCGCCGCGGCTCATTGGCCGCGACCCCGACGCCATCGAGCGTCTCTGGTTCGAGTTGTGGGACTGGGGTTACCGGTACGCGGACCAGGGCATCTTCCCCATGGGCCTGTCCGGCGTGGACCTCGCATTGTGGGACCTCAAGGGCAAGCGCCTGGGGGCGGGTGTCGCGGCGCTGCTGGGCGGTCCGGTGAGCGACGGCGTTCCCGCGTACGCGAGCTTTCCGCGCTACGGGAATCGCGAGCGCCTGGTGGCCGAGACTGCGCGGGCGGTGGAGGCGGGATTCACGGCGGTGAAGCTGCACGAGGTCGACCCGGACATGGTCGCCGTGCTGCGCGACGAGTTCGGAGATGCATTGGAGATCATGGTCGACGTCAACGGCCACTTCGATCCGTTGGAGGCCATCGCCGTGGGGACGCGCCTCGGCGAGCTGGGAGTCACCTGGTTCGAAGAGCCCGTGCGGCCCATGCGGGACCATGCCGCGATCGCGCGCGTGGGCGCTGCCGTCGAGTGCGACCTGGCCGCCGGCGAGAACGAGTATGCGCTGGCGGATTTCGACAGCCTGCTCGCGACGGGCGCGCTGGCTTACCTGCAGCCCGAGATCACGAAGATCGGCGGCCTGACCGCAGCGCGCCGCGTCAGCACGCTGGCCGAGCTGTACAACGTCGCGCTCTGTCCGCACAACTTCCGCCTTGGCCCCGCCCTTTATGCGTCGGTGCAGTGGGCATTCACGTCTCCGGCGTCCCGGTGGCTGGAGATCCCGTGGGTCCCGCCCGGCGTGGCGTTTTCCTTCCCGGCGCCGCTGCCGCCGATGCGCGACGGGCTCGTGCTGCCCCTGGAAGGTCCGGGTCTCGGCTGCGGCTGAGACGCCGGCGAGGCTTTGAACGGGAGCTACCTGGAGACTCCGACATGATTACAGGCATGCCACGCATCGCCATCGCGATGCACGATTTCGACGCGGCCGTCGCGTTCTTTCGGGGGGAACTCGGCATGCCGGTCGTCGACCTGACGCCCGGCAGCGTCGAAAGCCTCGGCGCGAAGCTGGCGATGTGCGTTCCCGAAGGCGGCAGCAACATCGAACTGATGTCGCCGGCCGACCCCGGGGCGCCGCTCTCGCAGAGCCTGTCCCGTTTTCTCGAGCGCCGCGGCGAGGGCCTGTTCGCGTTGATGCTCGAAGCGCCGGACCCCGACGAGGAGGCCATCGCCCTAAGGAAGCGCGGCCTGAACGTGCTTCCCACCATGGCTGGCGCCAGCGGCCGCGACGTGCATCCGAACTCGACCCACGGCGTGCTCATCCGGGTCTACCCGGTGAACTCGTTCTCGGGTGAGACGTCGCCTGCAAGCAGTGGCCTCTCGGGGATCGTGCGCGCCATCGTCGCCGTGCGGGATCTGGACCATGCCAGGAGGGTCTACGAAACGGGTTTCGGGCTGGCCTGCGACGCGCCGCGCGACGACGACTCGCGGGGCGTGCGCGGGTTCGTCTGCCGGCCGCCGTCGGGGGGCGTCGTCGAGTTCGTGAGCCCGAGTGACACCGACCGCCCGTTCGCGGCGGAGGTCGCGACTTTCCTTGAAGACCGCGATGGCCTCTACGCCCTGGTGCTCTACGGCGACGAGCCGCGATCCGTCACCGCGTGCGGGGCGCGTATCGTCGTCGAGCAGCCGGGTCCTTAACGCCCCACGCCGGCCGCAGCCGCGGCGGCGGCCTCCCGCGCCGTGGTCTCGGCATCGCGCGGCAGCGCGCGGACGGCCAGCCACAGGTGCACGATGGGATACACGCCAAGCGTGCTCAGGATGATCAGCGAGTAGCGCAGCGAGTCGTCCCCGAAGCGGGGCGCGAGCACGTCGCTCAGCATGCCGGCGAAGAGCGGCCCGAGTCCGACGCCGACCATGCTGGACGAGAACATCAGGATCGCCACCGCGATGGCCCGCACCCGGTTGTCGACCACCGTCTGGATCGCCGCGAAGAGCGGCCCGTTGGCGAGGCCCCCGATGGTGCTGGAGACCAGGTTCAGCGACAGGGCCAGCGCGGCCCACGGCGCGAGCAGCACGCCCAGGCTCAGCGGCAGCGTCATCGCGGATGCGCCCACGCCCAGCACGAGCAGCGGCTTGCGCATGTCCCCCTTGCCCATCCAGTCGGCGACATAGCCCCCGCCGAGGGTGCCCATGGCCGAGCCGAGCCCGAACGCGATGCCGAAGTAGAAGCCCACCTCCGCCGTGGACATGCCGAAACTCCGGACGTAGAAGCTCGGCAGCCACATCTGGATGCCGAACGCCGCGAACGAGCCCATCGCGAACACGATCACGAGATGCACGTAGGACCGGCGCCTGCCCAGGTAGCGCAGCACCTCGCCGAGCGGCGGCTGCGCCACGTCCACGGGCCGCTCTTCCTGCGCGCCCCGGGTCGGCTCGCGCAGGGTGAGCTGCGTCAGGATGGCGAGGAGCAGCCCCGGCGCGCCGAGCACGAAGAACGCCCAGCGCCAGCCCCAGGTCTCGGCGATGTACCCGCCCAGCACGAGCCCGCCCACGATGCCGAGCGTGGCGCCGGCGGTGTGAATGCCGAGCGCGGTGGCGCGCCGTTCCGTGGGGAAGTAGTCGGAGATGAGCGAATGGGAAGGCGGCACGCAGCCGGCCTCGCCGATGCCCACGCCGAACCGCGCCAGCATCATGTGGAGGAAGTTCTGGGCCAGGCCGCACAGTACGGTCATCGCCGACCAGACGGCGATCGCCAGGGACACGATGGTGCGCCGCGTGCCCCGGTCCGCCCATCGCGCGATCGGGATGCCGAAGGTGGCGTAGAACACGGCGAAGGCGATCCCGGTGAGGACGCCGAGCTGGGTGTCGGACAGGTCCAGGTCGGCCTTGATCAGCGGGAGCACGACCGAGATGACCATCCGGTCCATGTAGTTGAACAGGTTCGCGGCGAACAGCAGACTCAGGGCGTACCACAGATACCGGCTGCTGAACTCTGAACCACGGACGATGAGAGTCTCCCCCGAGACGAAGCGCAAGGACTCGCTGTCTCGTCGCCGAGCATAGCATTGGCCGCTGCAACGACACTTCGAGGAAACCGATGGCACAGGAACACCCGCTGGCAGGACAGGTTGCGTGGATCACCGGCTCGTCGCGGGGCCTCGGGCGCGTGATGGCCGAGGAGCTGTGCCGACTCGGCGCCCGGGTCGCGGTGCAGGGCACTCGCCCCGACAGCCCGAAGACGTTCGACGAAGGCGAGTCCATGCAACAGGTCGCCGACGATGTCGCCGCAGCGGCCGGGGGCGAGTCGATGGCTACCTGGGGGGACATCACCGAGGAGGCCGAGGTACGCCGCGTGGCCGGCGAGATCCGGGCGCGATGGGGGCAGATCGACATCCTCGTGTGTTGCGCCGGAGGCAACATCGGGACGGCGGGTACCGGCGTCGGGCGCGCCGGCATGCCCGAAACCGACGACTGCCTGAACATCTCGCTCGACGACATGCAGCGCGTGATGGACCGGAACCTGATGAGCGCCGTCCTCTGCTGCCGCGAGGTGGCGCAGGAGATGATGGACCGCAAGGCCGGCAAGATCGTGACCGTCGGCAGCATCGCGGGCTTCAGCGGCGCAGCATGGAAGCAGTCGACCTACGCGGTCGCGAAAGCGGCGCTGCACCACTACACGCGATGCCTCGCCGAACAGCTCCGCCCGTACAACATCAACGTCAACTGCGCCGTACCCGGAGGCTTCACGACCGAGCGGTTTCTCCGCATCGCCGCGGACTCCTTGCAGGAATCCTGGCTCGTCGAAGACGGCACGCTCGAACGCTACGGGCAGCCGCAGGAACTGGCGGAGGTCGTGGGCTTCCTGTGCGCGCCGGCGTCACGGTACATCACCGGTCAGCTCATCCGGGTGGACGGGGGGTTGCAGACGCATCCCGGTTGATTCGCCCCGGCCCGGCGTGTTGCTCGGAGCACCGGGCACTACACGAGCCAATCCTCCAGGGAGAGGCCGGGAACTCGCTCGAACTCCCGCAGGTTGTGCGTCACGAGCGTCAACGAGCGGGCGGCGGCCTGCCCGGCGATCAGCACATCGTACGGACCGATGGGCGTCCCGCGGCGTTGCAGGAGTGCCCGAATCTCTCCGGATCGCTCGACGTCGGCCGTGGAGAAGGGCACGGCTTCCAGTTGCAGCGCCCTGATTCTGAGAAGGTTCTGCTCCGCCCGCGCGCTCTTGTAGGCGCCGAAGCACAACTCATGCAGGGCCACCGCGGATACCCCGACATCCGTGGGGCGCCAAAGCTCCAGGCGTTCTCTGAAGCGGCGATTCTCCTGCAGTAGTTCGATGACCGCGTTGGTGTCGAGCAGGAACCTCACCCGAGGCGATCCAGCTCCGGGCGCGACTGTTCCCCGGCACCCTCCAGCGCCGCTTGGACGAAGTCGTCGTCGAGGGGTCCCGTGATGCCGTCACGCCTCCAGCGACTCGTGCACCGCCGCGATCAACGCCGCGGGCCGCGCGTCCTCGAGGTACGGCTGCATCTTGTTCATCACGTAACCGAAACCGATGTCGGCCTTCGGGTCGGCGAAGCCGAGCGAGCCGCCGGCGCCGCCGTGGCCGAACGCGCCTTCGTTCACCAGGTCGATGGGCCCAAGGTGGAGCGCGAAGCCCAGCCCGAAGCGCGTGGTCGCGAGGATCACCCGGTCACGGCCCACGCACTGCTCGATGGTCGCGAGGCGGATGGTCTCGTCGTTCAGGAGCCGAATGCCGTCGACGCCGGCGCCGATGACCGAGGCGTACATGCGGGACAGCGAGCGCGCGTCGGTGACGCCGTTCGCCGCGGGGAACTCGGCGGCGTAGAACTCCGGGGTGTCGACGGGCAGAGGGGTCGTGGTGATGTTCGATGCCCGGGACTGCAGGGAGTCCGGGTCCTCGAACTGCGCCATCACTTCGCGCATCGACTCCGGCAGCGCATCGAGGTCGACGTCCTCGACCTCCTCCCCGATCATCGGGGCCACCCGGCCGTGCTCGCTCGCTGGCAGGCCGATCCAGAAGTCGAGGCCCAGGGGGCCCGCGACCTGCTCGGCGAAGAACGTCCCGAGGCTCTGCCTCGTGATCCGCCGGACGACCTCGCCGACGAGCCAGCCGTAGGTGATGGCGTGGTACCCATGCGCGGTCCCCGGCTCCCATACCGGGCGCTGCGCGGCGAGCGCCTCGATGGCCGGATCCCAGGCCAGCGCCTCCTCGACGGTAAGCGGGTTGTCGAAGAGCGGCAGCCCGGCCTGGTGCGTGAGCAGCCAGCGCACGGGAATGTCCTGCTTGCCGGCGGCGGCGAACTCCGGCCAGTAACGCGCCACGGGGGCGTCGACGTCGAGTTCGCCGCGTTCCACGAGCAGGAGCGCGCAGATCGCGGTCGCCCCCTTCGTCGTCGAGGCGACGCTCTGCAGGCTGTTCTCCTCCCAGGCGCGGCCGGTTGTCGGGTCCGCTACGCCGCCCCAGAGGTCCACCACCATCTCGCCCCGGTGATAGAGGCTGAAGGCGGCCCCGACCTCGCCGCGTTCCTCGAAGTTCGCGACGAAGGCGTCCCGTACCCGCTCGAAGCGGGGTGCTGCGGTTCCGTGGATCTCTGCCATGATGGGCACGGTAGCATGAGAGTGATGCGCCGGGGGCGCAGCTGAAGAACCGGAGATTGCCTGTGGCCGAGACCACGAACAGCGCAGGGACCGCCAAGGGCTACGAGGGAAGCTGGCAGCGTCTGCGCAACCTGGCCGAGGACGCCCCGGAACTCGCGCGCCGGCTCGCCGGGCTCGGCGCCGGCGAGTCGTTCGTGACCGTCCACGACTCGGACACCGGCAAGGAGGCGGGCTATTCGCGCGCGATCGTGGGCACCGACGTGGTGTTGCACGCCTTCATGCCCGCGTTGCACGCCGTGTACGGCGCGTCCTTCTACGAAGGCGGCTGGCTCGACTACCGGGACCGCGCGCCGGTGTACGGCGGCGACGAGGTACGCGTGGCCGCCGCCCGGGAGGACGACGGCGGCCTGGCGGTGTACCTGGAGGACCGGGACCGGAAGCGGTGCGCAGAGGGCCGTGCGGGGCTCGGGACATCCGCGCCGCCGTGGGATGAGAACGACCCGGGCGTGCTTCCCGAACTGCCGGCCGGGCCGGTCGTCACGCAGAGCGAACTCTCTCCCGGCGCAGACCTCATCGCCGCGTTCCTCGACGCCTGCGGCGCGGATCCGCTGTTCGGGGCGGCGTCCCCCTGGGGTCCGCCGGTCGTCCCTCCGACGATGGCGCTCTATCGGATCATCAGCGACTTCGGGGCGCCCCTGGACGAGATGCTGGGGGAGGGCGCGTCCGGCAGGATGGTCGTGTCCGGCGTGTCCCTGCGCAGTCACCGCCCGGTCCTCCAGGGGAGCGCGTACACCAACACCGGAACGATCGGCGCCAAGGGGCGCGGGCGACGCTTCCCCTACTTCATGTTCGACGTCGCCGTCGACGATCCGTCCGGCGGACGCTGCCTCGAGGTGGGGATGCGCGTCACGTACCTGCCGCCGGAGCGCCGGGTCGCGGACGAATAGGAGCTTGGGATGGAATCGGCGTTCAGCGGAATCAGGGTGGTCGAACTCGGGATCGCGATCCAGGGGCCGCTCGCGGGCATGTACCTGGCCGAGCACGGCGCCGACGTGATCAAGATCGAGACCCCGGTCGGCGAGGAGAACCGGCATCACTTCGGGTATGGCAAGTCCCTGCCCAAGGCGGTCCCGGCGCCGCAGTTCGTGGCCAACAACCGCGGCAAGCGGCTGATGACCCTCGACGCCAAGGGGGCACGCGGCCGCGAGGTCCTGCGCCGGCTGATCGGTCGGGCCGACGTGTTCCTGACGAACTACCGGGAGAAGGCCCTGGACCGGCTCGGGCTGGGTTACGAGGAACTGCATCGCCTGAATCCGCGCCTGATCTACGCCATCGCCAGCGGCTTCGGTGCGAAGGGACCGGTCGCCGAGCGCGCCATGCTCGATCCCATGGCGCAGGCCCGCGGCGGACTGGTGAGCGTGACGGGCAGCCCCGACCGGCCGCAGGTACTCGCGGGCGCGGCGCTGGCTGACACCACGGGCGCCGGGCAACTGATCGTCGGGATCCTGACCGCGCTGGTGGCGCGCGAACGCCACGGCGTCGGGCAAAGGGTGAGCACGTCGAGCTACGGTGCGCAACTCTGGCACCAGGCGTTCGAGCTGACGTACACGAGCATGACGGGGCATGTTCCCGCGAGCACGGAGGGGATTCACCCGCTCGCGCCGGGCGGCAGCTCCGGGGTGTTCCGCACGGCGGACGGCGGTGCGGTCGCCTTCCTCGACACCCTCTCCCCGGAACTCTGGGCCGCGTTCTGCGAGGTCGCCGGGAAGCCCGAACTGGCCCGGGAAACGCGCTGGGACACCGCGTACAAGCGGCTCGCGGAGGACCCCCCGGACGAACTCCGGTCGCGGGTGGCCGAGATCTTCGCGAGCCGGACGGCGGCCGAATGGGAAGACTTCTTCGCCGACCCGTACCTGATGTTCCAGCGCGTCTTCGACTACGCGGAGGTCCTGGAGGATCCGCAGGCCATCGAGAACGGCTACATCAGCGAGATCGAGCTGCCCGAAATGGGCAACACCAAGGTGGTCGGCAACACGATCCAGCTCAGCGAAACGCCCGCCGAAGTCAAGCCGCTCGCCTGCGAGCTCGGCATGCACACCGAGGCGATCCTGCTCGAACACGGCTACAGCGCGGACGAGGTGAGCGACATCCAGCGGGAGACCGAGGCCGCGAAGAGCCGTGAGTTCCAGTCCGGCGGGCTCCAGTTCGGATCCAACGACTAGCCGCGCTCGGACGCCCGGCATGAACGCGCCCGCCACGAAGGGCCACCCGCAACCCCCCGTCGGGGGCGGCGCCTTCTACGGCTGGTGGATCGTGGCTGTCACGTTCGTGGTCGGTTTCCTCGTCGCCGGAGGCACGGTCAACGCCCTCGGCGTCCTGGTCAAGCCGATAGCCGAGAGCCTGGACGTGGGGCGGGCGGAACTCGGCGCCGTCATCACGCTGAAGCTCGCCGTCAACGCGGCACTCAGTCCGTGGGTTGGCGCGCTGCTCGCGCGGCGTTCCATTCGGGGGATCATGCTGACGGGTGCGGCCGCCATGGGGCTCGGTCTGGCCATGGCGGCCTTCGCGCAGTCGCTCTGGCCGATCTACCTCGGCCTCGGCGTCCTGGCCGGCGTGGCCAGTACCGCGGCCCTGTTCCTGCCGTGCATCGCCCTGGTCTCCAACTGGTTCACCCGACTGCGCGGTCGGGCACTCGGACTTGCCACGCTCGGGCCGACCCTCTCCGGCGCCGTGATCCCCGTGCTCCTGTCCCTGCTCGTCGACGAGGTGGGCTGGAGCGCGAGCCTGCTGCTCGCGGCTGCCGTGGCCACGGCCATCCTGCTGCCCGTGATCTGGTTCTTCGTGCTGGACCGTCCGGAAGACTGCGGCCAGCTTCCCGACGGGGATTCGGACACCTCGGATACCCCGGAGGAAGCTTCGGGCGAGACGTGGACGATCCGGCGAGCGGTGCGGTCGCGCGACGTCTGGATGCTGGTCGGCGCGATCGGGACGGCCAACTTCGCGGTGGTCGCCATGCTGGTGCACCTGATCCCGTACGCAACCGACACCGGGCTCAGCGGCGAGCGCGCCGCGCTCGTGTTCTCCGTGATGACCCTGATGGGGGCGCTCGGCGGGCCCCTGTTCGGAACGCTCGCCGACTACCTTTCCATCAAGCGCCTGCTGATCGCTTCCATGCTCTGCCAGTTCGTGGCGGTGCTGCTGTTCGCCGAACTCGAGGGCCAGCTCGGGCTCTCGCTTGCCGCCGGCACGCTGGGCCTGGGCTTTGGCGGGCTGATGCCGCTCGTGACCCTGGCGGTCGCCCGGATGTTCGGCGTGGAGTCCCTCACGCGCATCATGGGCCTGTGCACCCCGCTTTCCCTCCTCTTCTACGCGCCGGCCGCGCCCCTGACGGGCTACCTGTACGACACCCACGGCAGCTATGAGCTGGCGTTGCAGGTGCTGATGGCCGCGCCCGTGCTTGCGATCGCGTTCCTGGGCGCGCTGAGGATTCCCCCGGCTCGCGTTTGACACGATGGGGTCGCGCGTGCAGCCTACATTCAATCTGATTCTCGGGAGAGAGAACGTGGCCCGATTCGTGCTCGCGAACACCGCCCTTGTCGCCTCCCTCGCGTTCTCCGCAGCCCTCGCTACCGCCATCGGCTCGCCGGCCAGCGCCGAAGAGGCGGGCGCCGGGGAACGAGGCGTCATCGAAGAGATCATCGTCACCGCGACCTATCGCGAGACCGAGCTGATGAAGACGCCCCAGGCGATCAGCGCCGTCTCCGACGCGCTCGTCGAAGACCTCGGCGCCCAGAGCATGGAAGACCTCTACACGATGATCCCCGGGTTGAGCATGCAGGGCGCCCTGAACGGCGAGGCCCGCTACACGATCCGCGGCATTTCGTCCCAGAGCGGGCAGATCGGCTACGCGCCCACCGGAGCGACTGTCGGGGTGTACCTCGACGGCACGCCGGTGACCGCGGCGCTCGGTCCGGACAACCAGGTCAGCGGGACGCTGTTCGACATCGAACGCGTCGAGGTGCTGAAGGGGCCGCAGGGCACCCTGTTCGGCGAGGGTTCGCAGGGCGGCACGATCCGTTACCTCTACAAGAAACCCGACCCGACGGCGTTCGATGCCGCGGTCAACCTCGGCTTCGCCTCCATGGCGGAGTCGGACGACATGTCCAACCGGATAGACGGGATGATCAACGTGCCGCTGTCGGACGCCACCGCGTTGCGGCTGACGGCCTGGCGAGCGGAAACGGCCGGCTTCATCGAGAACCTGGAGCCGTTCGAGGAGGACTTCAACACGGCGCAATCCACGGGCGTCCGCGGGGCCCTGCGCCATGAAGGCGACACGGTCACGGTGACGGGCACCGTGCACCACGGCGTGCAGGAGACCGAGGGGGGCCTCGGAACGTTCCGGGCCTACGAAGCGCTGCACGGCCGGATTCCCGGACTCGAGCCGAAGTCGGAAGACTCGGTCGATATCTACAGCCTGGACGTCGAGTGGGAACTGGGCTGGGCGACGCTGCACTCGCTGACGTCCTTTACGGACCGGGAGATTCCCTCGGTTTCCGAGTCCTCCGAAACGGGGGCGAGAACGCTGGACTACTTCTACGGCGGCGCGACCCTGGCCGATCCGAACGATCCCGCCTGCCTCGCCCTGGTGGCTTTCGGAATCCCGTGTCCCGGATGGCCGGGGGTGTTCAACCTCGGCGGTCCGATCTTCACGGCCGACGGCATGAACCTGCAGGCCATCAGCAACCAGGCCCAGTTCTACAGCGAGCGCTGGGTGCAGGAGTTTCGCCTGGTGTCGCCCGGAGACCGGGCCCTGCGCTGGACTGCGGGGTTCTTCTGGAAGGACAGCGAAGATCACACCTAGAACCAGCAGGTGGGCGGCTACTTCCCCGGCCGCGAGGCGTTCGCGGCCGCGTTCGATCCCCTGCTGATGGTGCCCGCCAACACCCACACCGACTTCCTCGAGGAGTACGCGGTGTTCGGCGAAGCCAGCTACGACCTCACGGACACGCTGGAGGTCACGGTAGGCGTGCGGGTCTCCGATCTCGAGCAGGAGTTCACGAACACCGGGACCGGGACCAGCGACACCCCCGTGTCGCCGAAGTTCGTGCTCTCGTGGCTGCCTCAGGACGACCTGCTGCTGTACTTCAACTACACCACGGGCTTCCGCCCGGGCAACGTCAACAACAACCTCGAGTTCTACGTCGGCCAGTTCGAGGTGCAGATCGAGAACGCCAGGACCAACCCGGCCTTCGACGACGCCACCCGGGCGGCGGTCATCGCGGGGCTCGAGCAGAACATCGTCGACTCCCTGTCCCGGCTGTTCTTCGATGGCGACAAGCTGGACAACTACGAACTCGGACTGAAGGCCACGCTATGGGGCGGCCGCGCCCAGGTCCTCGCTTCGGCCTACTTTCTCGACTGGAAGGACATGCTCGTATACGTCAACGACCCGGCCATCGCACCGGGTGGCGACAGCCACAACGTCAACAGCGGCGGCGCGGAGATCACGGGGTTCGAACTGGAGGTGAACGCCTTCGTCACCGACCGGTTGAGCGTCCGGCTCGCGGGCGACATCAACGAGAGCGAGGTCACCGAAGTCGGCGTGCCGTTCCAGAACGCCGAGGACGGCAACGAATTGCGGTACGCCCCCGGCGACAGCATGTCCATCGCGCTCGACTACTCCGTCCCCGTCGGGGGCGACTGGCTGTTGGACCTGCACCTCGATCACGCCTGGGTCGCCAAGCAGTACGCGGACTCGCAGAACAGGATCGTGATTCCCAGCTACGAGAAGACGAATGCCCGCGCCACGTTGCGAAGCCCCGACCAGAAGTGGCGTGTCGCGCTCTTCGTGACGAATCTCGCGAACGACGAGCTCCTGCGCGGCCGTGACCTCCTGGGGACGCTCTACTGGCACAATCCCCGCCAGATCGGCCTGGAACTCGGCTATCGGCTGTAAGGGAGGATCCTGATGCCCAGCTACGACCTGCTGCTCAAGGGCGGAACCGTCATCGACGGGCAGCGCACGCCGCGCTTCACGAGTGACGTCGCGATCGCCGATGGCCGCATCGCCCAGATCGGCGGCGGACTGTCCGAGTCGGGCGCGAAACGCGTCATCGACGCGCAGGACCTGATCGTCGCGCCGGGCTTCATCGACCTGCACACGCACTTCGATTCGCAGATCTTCTGGGACCCCTACTGCACCATGTCGGGCTGGCATGGGGTGACCTCGGTGGTGATCGGCAACTGCGGCTTCGGCTTCGCGCCGGTGGCGCCGGAACACCGCGAGCGCGCGATGCTGACGCTGGAGCGCAACGAAGCCGTGCGGGCCACGACGATGGCCGCCGGCATGCCCTGGGACTGGGTGACCTTCCCCGAGTTCCTGGGCAGCATCGAGCGCACGCCCAAGGGCGTCAACGTGCTCGCGTACGTGGGCATCGCGCCGGTGATGACCTCGGTGATGGGCCAGGACGCCAAGGGGCGCGCCGCGACCGCCGACGAGCGGAAGCGGATGTGCGCGATCCTCTCCGAGGCGATGGACGCGGGCGCCTGCGGCTTCTCCGCGCAGATCCTGGGCGAGAACAGCGTGCAACGCGACTACGACGGCACGCCCATGATCACCGACGTGATGGCGCCCGAGGACCTGCTGGCATTCGCGGGCGTGCTCCGGGAGAAGGGCAGGGGCGTCGTCCAGATGATCGGGGCGCCGCCCGAGCTCTTCGAGCAGGTCGCCGAGGTCAGCGGCCGGCCGGTGATCTGGAACGCGCTGGTGCTGCAGAGCGACCAGCACGGCAACACCTACGGGTCGTACAAGGACCGCCTGAACTGGCTCGAAGAGAGCAACGCACGGGGCAAGCGCATCTTCGGGCACGCGGTCACCTGCGACATGGACGAGCAGTTCTCCCTCGACGACTGGAACCTGTTCGACGCGATCCCGTCCTGGCGCGCGGTCACCCTGGGCGACGTGCCCGAGCGCATCCGGAAGATGAACGACCCCGCGCTGCGCCGGGCCATCCGCGAGGACTTCGACCGGTACGCGGAGTTGCGGAAGGTCGATCCGGTAGCGGCCACGAAGGCGGGGTCCGGAGGTCTCTTCCTGGCCATTCCGGACATGTGGGTCGCGGAAGGCAGGACGGACGCGGGGCGCGCGCTCGAAGGCCGCACGGTGGGCGAGATCGCGGACCGCGAGAACAAGCACCCCATCGACGCCATGCTCGACCTCGCGGTCTCCGAGAGCCTCCGCACGGTGTTCTTCCGGCAGTTCCCGCGCAACGATCCCGAGGCCATGCGCGAGGTCGTCAATGCGCCGTTCGTGCTGCCGGGCATCTCGGACGGCGGGGCGCACATGAAGTTCCTGACCCTCGGCTGCTACCCCACCGACTTCATCAGCCGGCTGGTACGGGAGCACGGGCTGATGGACCTCGAACAGGCCCACTGGCGGCTCTCGGGCTACTCCGCCATGGCGGCCGGGTTCACCGACCGCGGTTTCCTGCGCGAGGGCGCGCCCGCGGACATCCTCGTCTACGATTACGACGCGTTGCGCGTGCTGCCCCGGGAGCGAATCCACGACTTCCCGGCGGACGACTGGCGCCTGGCGCAGAAGGCCGAGGGCTACCGCCAGATCATCGTCAACGGCGCGGTCACCTTCGAGGACGGCGAGTGCACCGGCGCGACCCCCGGGACCCTGCTCCGTCACGGGCTCACGACCTAGCGCGACCTGACGGTCGCGTTGGGAGTTTCGCTGGCGCGAAACTCCTGCGGTGCGAGCACCTGACGGGCGAATGAGAAATCAAGTGGAGGCCCCATGAGCGAAGCGGTAGCCGAACCGGAAATCATCTACGACACGCTGCCGCCGGACGCCATTTCCGACGAGCTGGCGCCGGTGGTCGACGAACTGGGGCTGCGGGAGAACTGCCGGCAGCTCGCGATGGAGGGCTACACGGTCGTCGAGGACGCGGCGCCGCCGGAGTTCAACGTGCGGCTGCGCGACAAGATTCGCGAAATCTCTCCCGAACCCGAGGGGGAGACTCGGGGCGCCAACCTGCTCCTCGCGAAGGACGCGGTGTTCGCGGAAGCGGCGCTGAATCCCAAGATCATGGCCATGGCCGAGTTCTCGGTAGGGCGCGGTTTCCTGATCACGCAGATCGCATCCAGCATCATGCCGAAGGGACCGTTCGCCATCCGGCTCCACGCGGACAGCAGCTGGCTGCCCGCGCCCTTCCCGGCGCACAACACGCTCCTGACCGCGTGCTGGACGCCGGACGGCTACGACAAGGAGAGCGGCGCGACCCTCGTGATCCCGGGCAGCGGGAACCTGCGCCGGCATCCGAACGCGGAGGAGACCGAGGCCAAGGCCGGCGCCATCGCCATCGAAGCGCCCCCCAACTCGGTCGCGATGTGGGACGGCAACATCTGGCACGCGAACTGGCCGCGCCAGACCGACGGCGAGCGGGTCGTCTGCCACGTCGCCTACACGCGCCTGATGATGCGGCCCGTCGAGGACTACAGCGCCCACGCGGACGAACTGATCGAGCGCTACGGGAAGCGGATGTCGCAGCTCCTCGGCCGCGAGGACTTCCTGTACAGCGCCGGCGGGTTCGACCCGGCCCTCGGCATCCCGACCCAGAACAACGCCAAGCGCTGACCGTGCGACCGCGCGACCTGCGGTCGCGTTGGGAGTTTCGCTGCGCGAAACTCCCGCGTGCGAGGCGCCGCGCACAGGCACTGGAGGAACGATGAGCGCCACGCCGGAGTACACGCCCCCGAGGGTCTGGAAGTGGGACCGGGAGAGCGGCGGGGCCTTCGCGAGCATCAACCGGCCGATCGCGGGCTCCACCCACGACAAGGACCTCCCGGTCGGGAAGCACCCGCTGCAGCTCTATTCGCTCGGCACGCCGAACGGCGTGAAGGTCACGGTTCTGCTCGAGGAACTGCTCGCGCTCGGCCATGCCGGCGCGGAGTACGACGCGTGGCTGATCAACATCATGGAGGGCGCCCAGTTCTCGAGCGGCTTCGTGGACGCGAACCCGAATTCGAAGATTCCGGCGCTGATGGACCACTCCGTCGACCCGCCGATCCGCGTCTTCGAGTCCGGCGCGATCCTGTTCTACCTGGCCGAAAAGTTCGGCGCCTTCCTGCCGACGGAGCCCCGCGCGCGCATCGAGTGCCTCAACTGGGTCTTCTGGCAGATGGCGTCCACGCCGTTCCTGGGCGGCGGCTTCGGGCACTTCTACGCCTACGCCCCCGTCAAGATCGAGTACGCGATCGACCGCTTCGCGATGGAGGTGAAACGGCAACTCGACGTCCTCGACAGGAACCTTGCCGAGCGCGAGTACATGATCGGCGACACCTACACCATCGCGGACATGGCGATCTGGCCCTGGTACGGCGCCGTCGTGACCAACGAGGCCTACCAGGCCGCCGAGTTCCTCGAGGCGCACACGTACGGGCACCTCGCGCGCTGGGCCGAACTGATCGGAGGGCGCGAGACGGTCCGGCGCGGGCGGATGGTGAACGGCGTCTTCGGCGGCCCCGAGGACCAGCTCATCGAGCGTCACGACGCCTCGGATTTCGAAACCAGGACCCGCGACAAGCTGGGAGAGATCGACAAATGACCGTGATCGGCAAAGAGGGCGCCTGGGCGCACGAGGCAACGACGTGGTTCTCGTTCCGCGAAGCGGAGAAGTGGGTCGATTTCTCCAACGGCAAGGACCTGGCGCTCCTGGTCGGCGACCCCGAGTGCGGGCCCCTGATCGAGCTCACGAGCAGACCCCCGGAGCCGGAGGAGATGCCGCGCGCCCCGGCGCACGGACACGCGTCCGACAACTGGCGGATCACGATCCAGGGCACCACGAACATGGGCACGTATGCCTACGGTCCCGGCCAGTTCCGGTTCCAGGACGGCGGCGTGCCCTATGCCGGGGACAACCTGGCCTGGGGCCCGGAGGGCGGTTTCGGGATCATCATGTTCGCGGACCGCCGCGGCTCCCCGATCCGGTTCGTCGAGCCGGATCATCCGTTCCAGGAAGGGGCGGACCAGGGAGCGCGGGCGTTTGCGGACGCGTACGGCTTCGAGCTGCGCGACCCGTGCCCGGGCGCGCCGGCGATCCGCACGAACCTTGGCAAGACGCAGTTCGGGCACCTGGACACGGGGTTCGAGGACTCCGAATCGTGGCCGGAAGCCGCGCCCGGCGTGCGGCTTGCGACCTCGCTGCTCGGCGAGGTGACGGCCGGTCCCGTCCTGGCGCTGCTCCGCTGCGACCCGGGCGCCCCGGCCTGCCCCGCGGGGACGGTGGACACCGAGGTGTTCCACGCGGTCGTGGCCGGGTCCTGCGAGGTCGGAGGGTCGACACGCACGCTGGGCGACGCCTGGCTGACGTCGGCGGGGCCGCAGCCGGAGGTCGTCGCGGGTCCGGACGGACTCTCGCACATCGTCGTGTTCGCGGACCGGCGTGCGGTCGGCGGATTCACGGCTTCCGGCGATGCGGCCGGCCAAGAGCTGGCCGCAAGCCTCCTTCGCGAGACGGCTACCCTGTCCGCATCCTGACGGGCCGGACACCCAGACACTTTTTTGGCAGGAAGGCAGAAAGGCAATCACATGGCTTCTTTGATCGTTCACGGGGTTCCGCTCTCGCAACCGGTGCGGGCGGTGCTCTGGGCACTGGTCCGCAAGCGCAAGGCGTTCAACCTCTCCCCCAAGGTCCCCGGTTCCCCGGCGGAGGACGGCACCCGGCATCCGAGCTTCCTCGCCATGAACCCGGGCGGCACGATGCCCTGCATCGAGGAGCCGGACACGGGATTCGTGCTCGGCGAGTCCAACGCGATCCTCTGCTACCTGGCGCGCACGAACGGCTGGGACGACCTCTATCCCGAAGATCCCCGCGCGGCGGCCAAGGTCGACTGGTACCTGCACTTCCATCACCAGAGCGTCCGCCAGGCCTCCATCGGCTACATCGCGCCGGCATTCCGGCAGGACCTGCAGATCCCGGAGCACATCGTGGGCGGCGCGAAGGCCGCGACGGAGTACGCGCTCGGCGCGCTCGATAGCGGCCCGCTCGCGAAGTCGCGCTTCATCGGCGGCGACGGCCTCACCATCGCGGACCTCGCCGCCTACGGGGACCTCGGCCAGTTGCGGCCGGAGTTCACGAACCTCTACGACTTCTCGAAGTACGCCAACGTGCAGCGCTGGCTCGACGACATGATGCAGGCCGACGGGCACGACGACGTGCACGTGGCGCTGGCCGAACTCGGCGACATCAGCGTCGTGGGACCCACGGTGGCGCGGCTCGGCGAGGTCAACGCCATCGCGATCAAGGCGCTCGTGCAGCAGGCGGCCGGGTTCGCGGACTGAACGTATGGGCGGGGCATGTCCGATTCGCTGACGACGCCGCGCAGCGACACGCTGCCGCCCGACGCGATCTCGGACGTGCTCCTGCCGATCGTCGAGGAACTCGGCCTCGTCGAGCACTGCCGCCAGCTCGCCCGGGAAGGCTGGACCGTCATCGAGGATGCCGCCGATCCGGCGTTCATTGCCCGCCTGCGCGAGCGGATCCTGGCCGACGGCACCAGCTTCATGCGGCTCGACAAGGATCCCGCCTACGCCGAGGCGGCCCTCAATCCGAAGGTCATGGCCATCGCGGAGTTCTCCGTCGGCCGGGGCTTTCTCCTCTACGGGCTGACGACCACCGTGCGCGGGCAGGGCGCCCCGGCCATGCACGTCCACGCCGACCAGGCCCTCGTCCCCGCGCCGTTTCCCGACCACAACATGATGATCGTCGCGTGCTGGGCCTGCGACGCGTCCACGCGGGCAGGCGGCGGCACCCTGGTCGTTCCCGGCAGCAGGGCGCTGCGCCGTCATCCGCGCGACGAAGAGGCCGCCGACCTGTCGCGCGCCATCGCGATAGAGTGCCCGGCGGGTTCCATCATCGTCTGGGACGGCAGCATCTGGCACGGCAACTGGCCACGCACGCTCCCGGGGGAACGCGCCGTGCTGCACGCCGTCTACACCCGCCTGCTGATGCGGCCGGGCGAGAGTTACGCGCACGCGGCAGACGAACTCATCGAGACGTATGGCACGCGCATGTCACAGCTCCTCGGCCGCGAGGATTACCTCGACGAGAAGGACTTCGACTGGGCGAACGACCCGCGGAACCTGCGGACGAAGATCAACGTGAGGCTGTAACGGCCGCCTCAGAGCGAGGCGAGGCGCTCGAAGGTGTCGGGGTACTTCTCGGCCATCAGGATGAGCGCGGCGGCGGTGTCGGGTGGGCTGGAGCGGCCCTGCTCCCAGCCTTCCACGGTGCGGACCGGCACCCGGATCATGTGCGCGAAGACGGCCCTGGAGACGTCCAGGCTCTCGCGAATCCGGCGGATCGCGCCGGGAGTGAGTTCGGGCAGTGGCCGTGCCTCGACGCGGACGGTCCTGAGAGTGCGCTTGCCGGCGCGGTGCTCGCGCATCTCGCGCAGCCCGTCGAGAACCTCGGAAGCGATGTCGCGTTCAGTCATGGTCGATGGCCTCTACAGCCCTGCGCCACGCGTCGCGCTCGGCGGCGGTGAGGTCGTCCTTGACCCCCTTGGCGTACAGGGTGAGCAGATAGATGTGGTCGCCGCCCAGTAGTAGATGACGCGGCTACCGCCGCGTTTGCCGGCCCCGGGGATCGCCCAGCGAATCTTGCGGATGCCGCCCGTGCCCCGGATGACGTTGCCGGCGTCCGGGTGGACACTCAGGAACGCCTGCAGAGCGGCATAGCTGTCGTCGTCGAGGTGTCGAGGCAGTTGCTTGGTGAACGTGGAGGTCTCGATGAACAGCACGGACTGGGACTATACGCTACTCACGTACAACGGAAAAGGGGGCATGTCTCCTCTAAGGACTGACGGCCGCCGTGCGCCGGGAAGGCACGCCGAGCATGCGCGTCCACGCCGACCAGGCGCCCGTCCCGGCCGCTCAATCGCGACCTGGGGCACGCCGATGTCACAGTTCCTCGGCCCTGAGGACTACCTGGACGAGCAGGATTTCGACTGGGCGAACAACCCACGGAACGTGCAGACCAAGATCAACGTCAAGCTGTAGCGCCAGGTCCCTTCACACCCCTCTTACCAGGCCGCCGTCCACCAACAGGCAGGCCCCGCTCACGTAAGAGGCCAGGTCGGACGTCAGAAAGTAAACCGCCCGTGCGATCTCCTCCGGCGTTCCGAGGCGCCGCAGGGGGATCGGCTTGCTCAACCCGGCGATCACCTCTTCGGTTGACCGCCCCGTTTCCCGTGCGGTCCTGGATATACCTTCGCGAACGACGTGGGTAGCTATGTAACCGGGCTCCACCGCGTTGAAGCGCACTCCCCGGGAACCATACTCCCGGGTCATCAACTTGGCCCAGGCGGCGATGCCTCCCCTCAGGACCGAAGAGGCGGGCATGATGTCCAGCGGCTCGACGGCCGCCAGCGACGATATCACCACGACGGAGGCCCGGTCCTGGTCCAGCAACGAGGGCAGGGCGGTTTCCACGACGGCGAGCATGCTCCGGTAGATCGCGTCGTAGCTCTGCTGCCACTCCGAAAGAGTAAGTTCCGAAACCGGGGTCCGCACGGAATGCGGGGGATTCACGATCACGTGATCCAGGCCGTTCCACTGCTCGACGACGTCGGACACGAAGCCCTGGGTAGCATCGAGATCCATCAGGTCCACCCGGCGGGCAATCACTTGCGGGCCGAACTGTTGCCGTATCGCGTTTAACGAATCTTCGGAGCGCGCACACAACGCGACGCGCGCGCCCTCCTTAAGGTACAGCTCGACGATGGCCCACCCCAGGCCCTGGGTGCCCGCGGTTACCAACACTCTCTTGTCCCTGAACGAAACTTCCATGACTCTCGGCCCGCGGTTTGACTCCGGCGCTTTTCGGAACCTACCATCCTCGGGACCAGGGAGGGGACGAATGATGGCGATTCCCATCATCGACTCGGACACTCACGTCACCGAGCCGGCGGATCTCTGGACGAGCCGGGTGGCGTCGAAATGGGGCGAGCGCGTTCCACATGTGAAGTGGGACCCGGAGCGCCGGACGGAAGCCTGGTTCATGGGCGACGAGAACCTCGGCCCGGCGGCCGCGAGCGCGAGCTACGGCTGGAAGAACCAGTGGCCCTCGGTGCCGCCGACGCTGGCGGACGCGCACCCGGCCTCCTACGACGCCGCCGAACGCCTGAAGGTGATGGACGCGAGCGGCATCCACGCCGAGGTCCTGTACCCGAACGTCGGCGGCTTCGCGTCGACCGTCTTCCTGAGGCTGGACGACCCCGAGCTCGTCCTGGCGTGCGTGCGGGCGTACAACGATTTCCTGATCGACTGGATCGCGCCCGCCCCCGAGCGCTTCGTACCGGTCGCGGCGCTGCCCTTCTGGGACGTGCCGGCGTCGGTGCGGGAGATCGAACGCGCCGCGTCGATCGGCCACCGCGCCGTGCTCTTCAGCGGCGCCCCGCACGAGCACGGCATGCCCTACCTCGCGGACCGCCACTGGGACCCGATCTGGGCGGCAGCCCGGGCGGCGGGGTTGTCCGTCAGCCTGCACGTCGGGAGCGGCGATCTGACGGACCTGTTTCGTCCGGAACGCACGGCGATCGAGGGGGGCGCGGTCACCTACGCGCGCGCCGCGACCTCCGTGATCCAGGACACCGTGAGCCACCTCGTCGACCTCCTCCTGTCGGGCATCCTGCCGCGTTTTCCGGAGCTCTCCTTCGTCTCGGTGGAGAGCGGCATCGGCTGGATTCCCTTCATGCTCGAGACCTGCGACTACCACTTCCTGCGCGGCAACGTGCGCGCGGAACGCCCGGAGTTCGATCTGCTGCCGAGCGAGTACTTCCGGCGCCAGGTGTATGGCTGCTACTGGTTCGAGAGCGTCGCGCCGCGCC
This sequence comes from Pseudomonadales bacterium, assembly GCA_022825925.1. Lineage (GTDB taxonomy): Bacteria > Pseudomonadota > Gammaproteobacteria > Pseudomonadales > Azotimanducaceae > VXNE01. The sequence continues at coordinate 54,391 of JAJDVW010000022.1, forward strand.
TGCTGATCGACGAGATCGGCCTCGACCGCATCATGTTCGAAACGGATTTCCCGCACCCCACCTGCCTCGGCCCGGAACTGGTGGCGGATGTCGTGGAGAACGCCCTCGGAGGCCAGACCGAGGAGGTGAAGCGCGCCATCCTCTGGGACAACGCGGCGGCGCTGTACGGGATCGAGGCCCCGGCGGACTGACCGCGGGCCGGACTGCCGGTCGGGCCCGTCCTCGATCCGGTTCTCGACTTTCGCCGCCGACAGGCGCAGGATGCGTAGCTGCGTCCGCGTCCACCACGCTGATCCCACGTCGGGAGCCTCTCAGAGCGTGGAGTTCCTTGCGCTCGACCAGGCCCCCTGGCTTATCCGCGGTACTTGACGTTCTTCGGCCTCGCATGGCCGTACGGACAGGATCGACTGGAGAGAAACCATGAACTGCAGAACCCTGTACTCGGCGGCCGGTGCGCTTCTCGCCACGTCCATCCTGGCGCCCGCGGCGGCGGAGGACGCTGACGCGGACGCGAGCGACGCGGCTTCCATCGAAGAGATCGTCGTCACCGGACTCAGGCGCGCCGAAACCGTCCTCGAAACCCCCGCGGCGATTTCCGCCCTGGGCGCGGAGGAGCTCAGGAACAAGGGCGTGACCGACATCGCCGACATCCAGTACCTGGTGCCGAGCCTGCAGTACTCCGTGAGCCTGGGCGAGCGCAACGTGGCCATCCGCGGCGTCGGGCAGTTCGCCAATGCGCCCGGCGTCATGGTGAGCGTGGACCGCGTGGTGCAGGCGGTCGGCTCGGGTTCGCAGCTCTCTCAACTGGATCTCGAACGCGTGGAAGTGTTGCGCGGTCCGCAGGGCACGCTGTACGGCCGCAACGCCACCGGCGGCGCGGTGAACTTCATCAGCGCGAAACCGACCGAGACGGCCGAAGGCTACGTCAGGGCCGGGTTCGCGGAGCTCGATCAGGTGACCGTGGAGGGGGTGTATGGCGGACCCGTCACGGACCGTGTCGGCATCCGCGTGGCCGCCAACTACCTGGATGCGTCCGAAGGGTGGGTGAAGAACCGGTATCCCGGCGAGGAAGACCTCATGCAGGGGGAGAAGTCCAATCTGCGCCTGACCCTGACGGCCCAAGTGACGGACAGCCTGGACGCCGAGCTGATCTACGGCCGAACGGAATCGAGCGGCCCCTGGGACCACTGGGCCATGATCAGGGAACACTATGCCCTGGGCACGGCTTCCGGGTTGCCCCCGGTGGACATCCAGCACTCGCCGCCCGCGCCGGTGCTGTTCACGGTGAAGCCGAGAGAGATCTACTCCCGGGGGCGCAACGACACCGACCGGCAGTACGAACTGTTTTCCCTGACCCTGGACTGGGACTTCGAGGGGTTCTCCATCAAGTCGATCACCGGCTACCAGGACTGGGCGGACGAGTTCATCATGCCGGCGGACGGCACCAGCATCGGGCTGTTCCAGAGGTATGACGGGGCGCGGAACGAGACCTGGACGCAGGAACTGACGATTGCAGGGCAGAACGAGCGGCTCGACTGGATCGCCGGGATGTTCTACATGGACGACGAGCGCGAGCGGCTCCTGTTCTTCGACTTCCCCGTCCCGGCGCTGCTCCCGCTACCCGTGCCGATACAGCTTGACATTGTGGAGCCCTATTACAGGACCGACTCGAGGGCCGTTTTCGTGGACGCCACCTGGTCCGTCGGTGATCGACTCCGCATCGGTGGCGGCATCCGCAGGACGGAAGAGGAAAAGGAGGAGGGACACGCGTTCACGATCCTGGCGAAGTTCCCGTTCGGCGTGGTCCCGGTCGTGCAGCGTTGCGGTCCGGGCATCCTGGAACAGGACTGGGACGAGTCGGAGACCACCGTCAGGGCGTCCGTGGAGTACGACCTTTCCGAAACGGCCATGGGCTATGTGAGCTACTCGGAGGGATTCAAGGTCGGCGGCGTCAACCAGTCCGACTGCAACCCCCAGTGGCTGCCGGAGACCGTGGACGCCTACGAGGCGGGCTACAAGCTGGGCTTCGGGGCCGGGGCGTCGAGCTTGCGCGTGGCGCTGTTCCACTACGACTATTCGGACTTCCAGGTGGCCCAGGTGATCGGCATCATGGGCGTCATCACGAATGCGGGCGATGCGCAGATCGACGGGCTCGAGCTGGAGTTGACCTCGGCCCTGGACGAACGTTGGACCGTGAACGCCGGGCTGACGGTGCTGGACTCCAGCTACGGGCATTTCCTGAACACCGATACTTTGCGCGGGGAGCTTGGCCTCCTGCAGAACGACGGCAATCCCCTGAACAATGCGCCGGAGACCAGCGTGAACCTGGGGGTTTCCTACGCAACGACCCTGGCTGCCGGCGGCAGCCTGTCGGTGAGCCTGGACGCGAGCTACCGTTCGCGCGTGTACTACCGCGAGTTCGGCCAGAAGGACGATTCCCAGGGCGCGTACGCCATCCTCAATGTGAATGCGAACTGGCGGAGCACGGACGGTGGCTGGGGAGCGCGTCTGTTCGTCCGCAACCTGACCGACGAGGAGTACGTCACGCAGCTCGTCGGGTCGAACACGACCTACGGACGGCAGGGTACGTGGAACATGCCGCGACAGGCGGGCGTGGAGGTGACGAGGTTCTTCGGCCGACGTTAGGGCGACGCCGGCGACGCGCGGCGGTGCCCGGCGGCATGCGGAGGCACAACCGACGGGAGGGGGGCAGACCGTTGAAGCGGCTTGACGCCATCGTGATCGGGGCGGGTTTCGGAGGCCTTCGGGCGTTGCTCGAACTGCGCGGCCTCGGCCTCGAAACGAAGGTCCTCGAAGCGGGAGCCGGAATCGGTGGGACCTGGTACTGGAATCGATACCCCGGCGCCCGCAGCGACAGCGAAGCCTGGTCCTACTGCTACTCGTTCTCCCGGGAGATATGGGACGAGTGGGACTGGCCCGACCGTCTGCCCGGGCAATCCGACGTGCTGGCGTACCTGGAGTACGTCGCCGACCGCACGGACCTGCGCCGTGACATCGTGCTGAACGCCAGGGTAACCCGGGCCGAGTACCGCGAGCCCGACGGGGACTGGCAGGTCGAGACGGAGGACGGCGGCACGTACGGATGCCGGTATCTCGTGAGTGCGGGGGGCATCCTGTCCGCCCCGATTCAGCCTGCGTTCGCCGGCCTGGAGGCGTTCGAGGGCGATTGGTACATGACCAGCCGCTGGCCGGCCGGTGGCGTCGACGTCGCCGGCCGGCGGGTCGCCATCGTCGGCAGTGGAGCCACGGCCGTCCAGGTATTGCCGATCACGGCGCAGACCGCGGCGCATGTCACGCTGTTCCAGAGAACCCCCAACTACGTGATACCCGCCCGCAACCGACCGTTGGAGGACGACGAGCGCGAGGCGTTGAAGTCCGAATTCGAAGAGATCCGGCAACAGGTGCGGAACCAGGTCTTCGCGCTGCCGATTCCTCCCGCCAACCGGGTGGCCGACGGACTGGCGCCCGACGAAGTCGAGCGCATTCTCGAGCGCGGCTGGGAGCAGGGCGGCTTTCACTTCATCTTCGACACGTTCGACGACCTGCTGGTGGACGAACGGTCGAACGCGCTTGCCTGCGAGTTCATCAGGAACAAGATCAGGGCGATAGTCGAGGACCCGGCGGTCGCGGAGTCGCTCTGTCCCCGGTATCCCCTCATGGCCAAGCGCCCGCCGCTCGGCACCGAGTACTACGAGGCGTTCAACAGGGACAACGTGTCTCTGGTAGACATCAGCGAGACACCGATCAGCGAGATCACCCCCACGGGAATCCGCGCGGGCGACCGGACGGTGGAGTGCGACGTGATCGTCTTCGCCCTCGGCTTCGACGCGGGAACGGGCGCCCTGAGCGCGATCGACGTCAGGGGCAGGGGCGGCGTCACCATTCGGGAAAAGTGGCGCGAGGGTCCGCGCACCTATCTCGGGATCATGGTCGACGACTTCCCGAACCTGTTCATGATCTCGGGCCCGCAGAGCCCGTTCGCCAACATCCCGCCGGTGGTCGAGAACTCGGTCCACTGGATAGGGAAGGCGATCTCGGCGAGCAGGGAGAAACGGGCCCTGGCCGTGGAACCCGAAGCGGAGAGCGTGGCCGCGTGGGGAACGCTGCTGAACCAGTACGTGGACGCCACCGTGATACGCCACGGCACCGACGTCCGTTCCTGGTTCCTCGGGGCCAACGTCGCGGGGAAGCCGACCAGGCCGCAGTTCCATTTCGGGGGCGCGGGAACGTACTTCTCCCAGTTGGAGCAGTCGATGGAGGCCGGCTTCGACGAGTTGCGGTTCCACCGTCGCTGAGGGGACGGCGATGGCGAACACCGCCGACGAAGCCGGCTTGCGGGAGGAACTGGTCGCCCAGTACCGGCGGGTCTGCGCGATCGGCCTGAACGAGCTGTCCTCGGGGAACGTCAGCGTCCGGTCCGGCGGCGGCATGCTGATCTCGGCCAGCGGCGCGTCCGCTGAGAGCATCGCCCCGGAGTCGCTGGTCGAGGTCTCCCTCGACGGCGCTTGGCGCGGCGCGCACCGGCCGTCGTCGGAATGGCGCATGCACGCGGCCATCTACGCGCGGCACCCGGAAGCCGGGGCCATCGTGCACACGCATTCGGACCATTGCGTCGCGGTGGCGAGCCACGGGGCACCGCTGCCCGGGTTTCATTACCTGGTCGGCCTCTTCGGCGGCGTCGACGTGCCGTGTGTTCCATACTCCACTTTCGGCACCCCGGCGCTGGCGGACGGCGCCGCTGAAGCGCTCGCCGACCGCACGGCCTGCCTGCTCGAGAACCACGGCATGGTCTGCCGCGCGCGCACGCTGGAAGGCGCGGTGGAGCAGGCCCATCGCCTGGAGATCCTCTGCCGGCAGTACCTCCTCGCCCGGCGGCTCGGCGAGCCGAGGCGGCTGACGGACGCGGAGTGGGACGAGTTCTTTGCGAGCGCGCGGGAGCACCTGTACGGCGGGTGAGGGAGAGCTCGGTGGGGGACGGGAGCGGCAAGCGCGAGTGAAGGACAGACCTCGCTCGACGTCAGGCGTTGGGGTTGCTCCCGTGACCAGACAAACCGCTCAGAAAGTCCTCTTGGAACCTTGCAGCTTCGGTCAGCGTTTCCGCTACGCCACGCCAGCCCGCCATGATCTCGTCGTACTTTCCCAGATAGCCGCTCTGACTCTTCTCGAAGCGCTGGCGTTTCGGTAGAGCAGCTAACTGGGAGAGCGGATCTGCGCGACACTCCCAGTCTGCTTTCTGAACTACGGGATTCTCCGGCGACACCGCAGCGATCACCCATGCGTCCATCTTCATCGACGGCATACACATCACGAGATTTGGCGGGATCGAGGTTTCGCCGAGCCAGTTGAGCACGACGGTTCGTAGAGCGTTCGTGGTGTCGCTTGCAGGCGGGCACGGCCTCCCGCATGGGAGGTCGCGTGGGGCGTCTTTGATACCTGTACTCGCGTAGGTTTTGGTCGCGACATCTGCGTCCACGTGGACGATCAGCACATCATGACGATCGAACACTGACGAGCCTGACACGGCCCCACCCCCTTCCTCGCGCGCTTGGCGGATCCAGCGGTAGACGCCGCCCCATCCGACGCCGGTGCTCTCGTGCTCTTTGGGGCCAAAGGCTGCCGAACGTTCCGGCTGCAGTGGGTCCAACCGGAACTCGACCGTCAATATGGTTTCCAGTATGGCTTTCAGTACTGTGAAGTCGGTTGGACCCTCGGCGGCGACGGCAACGCGGAGCGGTTCAGACATTCGGCACGCCGCCGAGGTGCCCCATCGTCCAGAGCCGGGACAGGGTCCAGCCATCTTCGGCGCGGGCGAGCATGGCGGCGTCCAGGCGTACGCGTTCGACGACGGTACGGCCGGTGTTCGTTCGTGACACGGTGAACAGCCGAATCTGGTCCTCCCGCAGTGGAAGCCCATCGAGAACGAGTGGGTTGTGTGTGGTCAGGAGCATCTGGCGGGGCTCCGGCGCTTCAAGCTGCCAATGGCACACGCGTTCCATCAGCCCCCGGGCGAGGCGCGGGTTCAGGCCGTGGTCGGCGTTGTCTACCGCGCAAAGCGATGGACTCCTGGGGTGTCCGCAGATGACGGCGAGAAAAAGCACGTAAAGGGCACCCTCAGAGGCGTCGTACCCGGAAAGGGAACTGCCCGGTCGCATGAACCTGTCGCGGAAGCTGATCACCTGGTCGGAGGCCGCTGCGGATGGTGACAGGGCTAGCCGGGAGGATGAACTCGATGAGTAGTCTTTTGCCCAGTCGATGAGTTCCCGTGCATCCGCGCAGAGTCGGCGCACGTGGCTGTTCTCGCGTCGGGCGCGAAGTAGTTCCAGGACTGCATGCGGGAGATTGCCGCCGGACAGCCCGACAGGCTGCTTCGGCTGCGTTTCGGAGGCGACGCCACGCAGCACGGGAGTCGTTGGCGAGAAGATGACGTAACTCTGCAGGCGCCGTAGCAGGTCTAGTGCTGATCCCGTCGTTACGTCGACGGCCTTGAGGGCTGCGAGCCCTCGTTCCGGGTTTGGCTTTTTCGTTTGCGCGGGTCCGCGACTGACGATGGGTGTTTCATCACTCGTGTCCTCCCACCGTTCTGTTTTGAACCTCCACGCGGGGGACGGGTCTTTCAGGGGGTTGTGCAGAGAGACGTGGTATCGCGCGAGTTCGCTCTGTGCAGCAAAGTACAAATGAGGGGGGATCTTCTCGGACTCTTTGGCGGGAAAAGCCGACTTGTACAGTGCGGGGACGCCGGGGCGGACACCTCGAGCCAGGAGGCTTTGATCGTCGACCTTCCCATCCGCGGCGGCGGAGAGAACCCCGAGGGCTTCCAGCAGATTGCTCTTGCCGCTGCCGTTGGCGCCGATGAAGACGTTGACCAGCCCGAGGTCCACGGTGACGTCCGCTAGCGACTTGAACGTCCTCACGGACAGCTTCTGGAGCATGCGAGGAGATCCTCGTCCTCGGACCCAAGACGGCAGACGTTACCGGTGCTTCGAGAAGGGTGTCAACGCGGCTGGTCGGACGGCGCACGTCAGACGTGGTGGCGCCGTTCCGATCGTGGCGCTACCTCGGGCTGTGGGCGCCGGCCTCACGGTCATGGCCGGGGGCCGTGGTGTCGCGGCGAGCGAGCGTATGGCCACAGGTTCTAAGGCGCCATCCCTTTAGCGCGCAGTTCCGCCAGGGCTTCTTCCGTCTTGCGAAGGTGTCCGAGACCCATGCCGCGCAGGACGTGGTCCGCCTTGGTGTACTGGATCTTCGTGTACGTGGTGATCTCGACGCGGTTGCCCCACGGGTCGAGGAAGTCCATGAACCTGCCGTCGAGGAACGTCACCCCGAGCTCCGTCAGACGTTCGCGGGCGAGTTCCTTGTCGTCGACCGCGATCCCGAAGTGGCGGCGGTCGTCCGGTGCCTGGCGGCGTCCCCGGGCGAAGTTGATGAACTGGTCGCCAAAGTAGACGAACGCCGCGGTCTCGCTGCGCCGGGCGATCTCGAAGTCCAGGAACGCCCCGTAGAACTCCAGGGCGGCGTCGATGTCGCCCACCTCCAGGGCGATGTGGTTGATCCCGACCGCGCGCGCCCGGCGCGGCGCCGCTTCATCGCGCATCGTCGCGCCTCCTCTCCGGGCTCGCCGCCGCGACCGCCGCGGCCAGCGCTGCCCCGCTCTCGAACCGGTGCAACTGCCGCCGGGGCACGAGCCAGTTGCTGCCCAGGAACAGGTACTCCCGGCCGTCGCGCCGCAGGCATTCCCTGCGCGCCTCGTTGAGCACGCGCGCCGCGGCGGTTTCGCCCCAGAACCAGTTCTCCAGGCTGACCGGGTCGGTGTTTCCGCCCGGCCGCGCGGTCATGGACTCGTTGTAGTACGCCTTGAGATCTTCGGTCGCCATCTTGAGCGCCATGGCGGGCGATACCCCCGGCAGGGGGTTGTCCGGATCCTGGCCCCGAGCGAAGGCGGCGACGAACTCGGCGACCGCCTCGGGGGCAAGTCCGACCGTGTTGGCGGTGGTGCGCCCCCGCTCACGCACGGCTGCGTCGTACCAGTCGCGCAGCCCGTCCACCTCGGCGCGGAACGCGTCCGGAAGCGCGGCCTCGACATCGAGCTCGGCCGCGCTTGCCGCGAAGCTGACCGGGCACGCCAGCGGGGCTTCCGGCTCCGTGCCGGCGGGCTCGTCGTCGGGGAAGTCCTCGAGCACCGGCCCCTCCGGGCGTTCAAGCAACTCGAGGGCGGCCCGGACCACCCGAGTCTGAAACGCGGGGTTGCCGTGCGGGCCGATGGGTCGCCCGAGTTCGAACGGCACCCACAGGGCGCGGGGCGGCCGGATGCGTTCGGTGTGCACCCGGATCAGGCTGATCTGCGTCGTGGCCATGCCGGCCAGCTCCAGGAAGTGTCCCAGCGCGCCGACGGCGCGCGTGCAGGCGGGTCAGACCGGGACGAGGAGGGCGGTGTCCACCCCGTCGGCCTGCATCGTCCGCGCCAGCTCCCGGGCGTGCGGCTCGAGCGCGTGGGTGTCGCCGATCGCCCCCATGAACGAATAGTGGTCCCGGGCCAGGCTGCCGACCACGCCCGCCGCGGCCAGTTCGCGCAGCCGATCCAGCGGGAACACCACGTTCCAGTCCTGCTGGAAGCCGGTGCGGTCGAAGTTGGTGGAGACATGGCTCATCACGAGGTCATCCGGCGGCGTGTGGGCCGGGATGCGCCGGTACTCCAGGGACCCGGGCGAGAAGGGCCGGTCGTCCCGCCGATGCAGGCCGGCGGTGGAGATCAGCGCGACGCGGCGTTCCGCCAGCGGAGGCCCCGTCACCCAGGGGGTGGCGTCGAACGCCGGGCATGGCATGGTCAGGAAGTGTTCCTGCAGCCGGGGGGACATGCGGTCGAGTCTGGCCATCGCCAGGTCTCCGGGGTGTGCGCTGCCGCGGGGGCCACGATTCTACTTGTCCGGCGGGCGTTCCGGCACGGAGTACGATGTTGTCGACGCAACGGACCCGGGCAGGAGGACAGGATGGCCGACCACGCAAGCTGGGAAGAACGGCTCGAGCACGCGTTCGCGACGTTCTCGCGTTTCGTGCCGGATGCGGAACCGGCGCAGGTGCTCGCCTCCATGGAGCGCCGCATGGGTGCGCTCGGCACGTTCGCGTTCGCCACGGTAGGCGAGATGTGGGACCGGCCCGGACTCGACCGGCGCGACCGCAGCCTGATGATCATCGCGGTGCTGTCCGCGCAGGGGCGGGACGAAGAGCTCGCGCTGCACACCACCGTCGGGCTCCGCCATGGCCTCCGCCGCACCGAGATCGAGGAGATCAACCTGCACATCGCGGCGTACGCCGGGTTCCCGGCGGCGATGGCCGCCAGCCGGCGGATGGACGCGGCCTTCCGCGAGGCGGAGGGCGTGGAGCGGATCGAGGGGCGCGCGCCGGCCGAGCACCTGTCGGACGCCGAACGGCTCGAGCGGGCCGCGGACGTTCGCGCCTCGCTCACCGCCGGGCGGGCGAACCCGGACCCGGCGGCGGACCTCGAAGCGATGCGTGGGGTGATCGGAGGGCTCGGCGACTGGGCCATGAAGTGGGCCTTCGGCGAGATCTGGTCGCGGCCGCAGCTCTCGCGCCGCGACCGATCGCTGGTGGTGATCGCGATCCTGGTCGCCTTCGCGCAGGAAGCCGAACTGTCCTTCCACGTGCGTGCGGGGCTGAACCACGGGCTCACGCGCGACGAGATATGCGAGGTCATGACGCATCTGTGCCTGTATGTCGGATTCCCGCGCGCGGTTCAGGGCATGCGCACGAGCATGGAGGTGTTTGGGCGACTCGACGGCTGAGGCCGGGGGCGTCACAGGCGCGGGGGCGGGTTGGCGGGCCCGCAACGCTGGGCGGACAGCGCCGGATGCTCGGGCGGCGGGCCGGGCGGTGAACCGGGCTCCGGGACGGGCCGCAGCGTCGGCATGAGCGCCTGCGGCAACGGCGCCCGCCGCAGCGGCGGCGCCTCGGGGTCGTAGTGCTCGGCCAGGGCGTCGACGGTATGCATCTGGCCCTTGTCTTCCCACGCGGCCGACCGAACGAACCCGCTCCCGAGGTCGATCTCCGCCGCGGCCGCCGTCGCTGCGGCGAGGCAGCAGGTCCACCAGACGGCGATGCACCGCAGGCCGCTCATGTCACGGAGAGCGCGATGCGGTGGCAGGCGTTGTTGAGGTAGCCGCGCGGGTTCCACGCCGGCATCACGACGGGCTGTGAGACACCCTGGTCGTCCACGGCTCGCGCCCAGACCTCGTGGTAGCCATCGGCGTGACGGCGTCGTCGAGCAGGTGGGCGGGGGTCTCCGCGTTGAGCGGACGCTCGCTCAGGACGCGCAGGCCGGGCTTGCCCGGGACGGTCGCCGCGGTCGCCTGGCCCCGGGCGAAGGGCCCGAACAGCGAAGCCGCCGCGGTGGCGCCGGCGCCGAGCAGAAGCCGTCCCCGGGACCAGGCCAGGCGGCGTCGGGTGACGGATCGGGAGCGTGGCCCCGGGCGGGACGGTCGGACGACGGTGCGGAGGACGGAAGAACGACCAAGGCGCGTTTCACAGCGGTGGACGCGGGCAAGCTAGCATGTCGCCCCGAAACCCGGCAACCGAGACTCCGCTTCCGCGCATGGCACGCGTCGGCAACACGCTCGTCTTCAGCTTCGACGGCACCGGCAAGGAGCCGGCGGACGCCGAGGGCTTCCGGCAGGACGAGAGCATCAGCAACATCCTGAAACTGCACGTGCTCCTCGGCGGCGGGATCGGCCCGCAGCCCCCGCGGGAGACGCCCGCGGGAGGCCGGCAGACGGCCTTCTACTACACCGGCATCGGCACCCGTCAGGACGGCGCGACCGTGCCGCTGCTCGGCCGCCTGTACTCCGCCGGGCGGCGGGTGGTGAACCTCGCCCTCGCGCCCACGTTCAGCGACGCGCAGCAGATCCTCGACGAGGCCGCCGCGGACCTGGCCGGCGTGTACGAGCCGGGGGATCGCGTGGTCCTCCTGGGATTCAGCCGCGGCGCGGCGCTCGCGCGAAAGTTCGCGACCCGGATCCTCGAGTCGGACGACGGCCGGGACGTCGCCTTCCTGGGGGTGTTCGATACGGTCGCGGCGATGGGCGGCCTGCGGGGCGGCGAGGTCGTCATGGAGGCCGGCCGCCTCCACGAGCGCATCCGGCGGGCCGTCCACGTGCTCGCCATCGACGAAGACCGCGTCGCGTTCGCCCCCACGCTGTTCCAGGTGGGGCCGGGGGACGGGGACCGCGTGTCGGAGGTGTGGTTCGCCGGCGTGCACAGCGACATCGGCGGCGGCTACTGGATCGACGGTCTGTCGGACCTCGCCCTGGAGTTCATGATCGAGTCGTGCCGGCGCGCGCTCGACGACCATCTCGCGCTGCCCTGGGATCTTGCGCCGGGGCGGTTGCGCGGGGACGGGGGCGTCGAGATCGCCGCGGACGACATTGCCCTCGAGCCGAGGTTCGACGCTGCCCTGCACGCCGACACGGGCTCGGGAACCGCCCTGTTCCCGCGCGACCTCAGACAGGTCGAGGTGCGCTCGAACGGCGGTGAGGATGTCGGGTTGCCGATCCTGCACCACTCCGTGAAGCTGCGGGTGGATCGCGTCGCCGACTACCGTCCCCCGGCGTTGCGCGACCTGCGCTTCCGGCTCTGGCTGGGTCCCGGCCGACTGAGCCCGCCGATCCGGGGTATCGGCGGACTGCGCCGCTACCGGTTTCCCTGGTGGTGGCGGGTGCGCCGGCGCGTGGCGGCCGGGAAGGTGCAAGGCGGCGCCTGACCGATCCGGCGCGGGTGTTGCGGACGCCGCTCCATCGTGGTTTATTCGGGCCAAACGGACCGGAGCCCCACGGCCATGGCATCACGCATCGGTGGCATCTTCCTGCTCGCGGTGGCCGTGGTCGTCGCCGTCCACACCGTCGTCGAGCCGCTGTATCACGTCTCGGCCGAGGGCCAGCCCTACAGCCCCGTCTGGGAGGTGCTCGACCCGATCATGGTGCTGGCCGTCGCGCTTGGTGCGGTCGTGACGTGGCGCCGCAAGCGGAGCGTGGACGAGCAGGGCGACGACGGACCGGTGACGCGCGAGTTCCTCGCCGCCAACGCCCTCTTCTTCGGCTTCCTGTTCGTCGGCATCCTGCTGCTTTGGAGCTGGTTCAATCTCCTGATCCCGGGATACACGGCGGTGGGTCCGGAAACGGCCTCCCTGGTGTGGCTGGTCATAGACGCGGGACTGCCTCTCCTGTGCGGTGCGACCGGAGCGGCGCTGCTCCGGGGCGCTGGCGACGGCGAGGAGGCCGCATGACCGCGACCGCAATCCATCTGCCCGGCAAGCTGGGCAACCCCGAACTCACCCTCGTAACCGATCCCCGCCTCGACCCGGCCATGCTCCTGGCGGTCGACGGGATGGACGAGGCGCTGGGCCAGCCGCCGGGCGTTGGCCCGGACTCGTCGTACGAGGAGGTGGTGGCCTACGCGGCCGCCATGGAGGCCGAGTTCGACGTGGTCTACGAAGAGACCTTCGGCGCCCTTCCCCCGGTGGAAGGGATCCGCCGGCGAACGGAGGTGGTCGAGGGTGTCGACGGCAACGACATCCCGCTCTTCATCCACGAACCGGCGGACCGCGATGGCCCCCTGCCGGGCATCGTCCACACCCACGGCGGCGGCATGGTGATTTGCGCGGCGGCGGACCCCCAGTACGTCCGCTGGCGCGACGAACTGGCCGCGACCGGGCTCTGCGTCGTCGGGGTGGAGTTTCGCAACGGGGCCGGCAAGCTTGGCGACCACCCGTTTCCGGCCGGACTCAACGACTGCGCCACGGGGACCCGGTGGACGTACGGGAACCGCGCCGCGCTCGGCATCTCCCACCTCGTCGTCTCCGGCGACTCCGGCGGCGGCAACCTCTGCCTCGCCGTGGCGCTCAAGGCGAAGCGGGAAGGCTGGATCGACGAGATCGCGGGCGTCTACTCCTGCTGCCCGTACATCGCCGGGACGTACGACCCGGCGCCCCCGGAGCTCGTGTCATGGCGCGAGAACGGCGGCTACCAGCTCGAGCCCGCGATGTGCCAGGCCCTCGTCAAGGTGTACGACCCCACCGGCGAGCACACCCACGATCCGCTCGCCTGGCCGTACCAGGCGAGCGTGGAAGAGCTTGCCGGGCTCCCGCCGCACACGGTGTCCGTCAACGAACTCGACCCGCTGCGGGACGAGGGGCTGATCTACGCGCGCCGTCTCATGGCCGCCGGCGTGCCCACGGCGAGCCGTACCGTGAACGGCACGTACCATGGCGGCGATACGGACACCCCGGCGCTGCTGCCGCATGTCTATCGGGCGACCATCCGGGGCATCCGGGGCTTCGCGGCGTCGTTGGGGTAGCGCGCCGGAGACTGACGGTCGGCCGATGATTCTGGTCGCGCGGTTGCCGCGCTGGAGTTTCGTCGGGATCGCGCTGGGCGTCGCCGCATCGGTCGCCGCCGCCGACGACCCGGAATCCGCGCGCGAAGGGGCGCATGCGCCGAGCGGGTTCACCGAGGAGGTGGTCGTGATCGGTACGGCCATCAAGGGCACCCCGATCGACTCCCCGTTCGCCGTGACCTCGATGGACCGCGACCGCCTGGAAGCCGGCGGGTCGCCGACGTGGTCGGACTTCTTCAAGAAGCTCGGCGCCAGCCGCGGGATCGTGGGCGAGCGGTCCAGCGCCTTCAACTCCAACAAGTTCAACATCGTGGCGTCCAGCGTGGGCAACGTGAACCTGCGCGGTCTCGGAGCGTCCCGCACGCTCGTGCTCTTCAACGGCCGCCGGCAGGTGTACCTGCCGGCGCGCCTGATCGGGGGCCGCTTCGTCGACGTCAACGCGATGCCCCGGATCGCCGTCGAACGCGTCGAGGTGCTGAAGGAGGGCGCGTCGGCGCTCTATGGCTCGGACGCCGTGAGCGGGGTGGTGAACTTCGCCACGCGCAAGCATTTCGAGGGCCTCGACCTGTCCGCCGGGCACGAGGCCATCGACGACGCCGGCAACAGCACGTTCGGCGCCATCTGGGGCCGCGAGTTCGGCGGCGCCCACTTCGTGACGAGTTTCGAGCAGGAGCGGTACCGCGCGCTGCCGGAGCGCGCCCGGCCCTACACGCTGGCGGCGTGGCGCCCGGGCCAGCGGGGCGGCTGGTCGTCCTTCGGCAACCCGGGCGCCTACCTGGTCCGGGACGACGCGCGCCGCGTCGTCGACGTGGTCGTCGATCCGGAGTGCGAGGGGTTCGGCGGCGTCGCCGAGCCCGGCACCTGCCGCTACCGGTACCAGTCCTTCTTCAACCTGATCGAGGAGACCCGTTTCAACCGGTCGTTCAGCGAGCTGAACGGGACATGGGGCGACGCCGGGCGCTATCACCTGGAAGCCTTGTGGTCGTCCGTCCGCTCACCGCGCGTACGCAGTTCTCCCTCCTATCCGTTCGTGACCCTGCTGAACACGGACGTGCTCGAAGTCGGACCGGACCATCCGGGCCGCGTGGCGCTGTGCGACCGGTCCGGCGCCGGACTCGGCCGCTGCGCGGGGGCGGAGCCCTGGTACTTCCGCGGGCGCTCCATCGGCAATGCCGGTCCCGCCTTCGAGGTGCCGCGCGAGTCCGAGGTGTTCCGCCTGGCCGGATCGATAGGGGGCCTTGCGACCTTCCTGGACCGTACGCACGACTACGACCTCGGCGTGTCGTGGTCCCGGACCACCGGCAGCATGACGGACCACGGAACCTACACGGAGCGCCTGTTTCTGGCCTTCCGGGGATTCGGGGGACCGGACTGCGGCGTGGGCGTCCTCGCCGAAGCATCCTCGTCGGCCAAGATGCGCCTGAACCCCGCCGACCTCGCGGGCCGCGCGGGGGCAGGGGAGCTGTCGGTACTTCAACCCGTTCAGCAACGCCCTCCGCAACGCTGGGCAGTACGGCGCCCGCTACGCGGGCGAGGCGAATCCCTCTCACGACCCCACGCTCGAGAACGACGCCGATCTCGTCGCCTGGCTCCGGAACGTGCTCGAGAACGAGAGCGAGGCCGAGTTGCTGGTGCTCGATGCGGCGCTGAGCGGGGAGCTGCTGCCCGGGACGCTGAGCTACGCCGTCGGCTACCAGTTCCGGCGCTTCGACGCGGCGGCTGCGCCGACGGACGAAAGCAGTTTCGAGGTGCATCCCTGCCAGGTGCGCTTCGACCGGAGCTGCGCGGAGCGCGACCGGTTCGGCCCCTATGCCTTCACCACGACCTACGACCCCTATGACGTCGGCCAGGACATCCACCGGGTCTTCTCGGAACTGGCGCTCGCCTGGGGCGACGCCGTGCACGTGCAACTGGCAGCGAACTACGAGAACTACGACACAGCGAGCAGCGTCGACCCGCGCATCGCGTTGCGCTGGGACCTGAACGACGTGCTGACCCTGCGGGCGTCGGCGCAAACGACCTTCCGCGCCCCGTCCGTCGACGAGCTGAACGAAGACAAGCTCACCACGCTGGAGTTCGTCGCCCAGACCGGAACCTACATCCCGGTGGACAGGACCGGCGGCGCCTACCTCGAACCGGAGACCGCCCTGACCTACAACATCGGCGTCATCGTCCTGTTCGACGACGCGTTCGAGGCGACGCTGGATTACTGGCAGTACCGGTTCGAAGACGTCATCGACGGCGCTCCGCACGGGTCCCTCGTCGACCTGTACGAAGCGTCCGCCACCCGGGCGCTGGTCGCGTCGCGGATCGTGTGCCCGTCCGGCCGCGCCGACCGCATCCTCGCGGCCGGAGGCGCGCCCTGTGCCCCCGGCGACATCGCCCGGGTAGGGATCCCGCTGGTGAACTGGCCCGGCATCCGGACGTCCGGCTTCGATCTGCACGTGAGCGGCCAGGTCCCGCTGCGGTGGGGTGAACTGGTTCCGGAGCTGGAATTCAGCCACACCACCGAGTTTCGCGTCGACGCGCTCGTCGAGGACGGGTTGGAGCTGGAACGCGCACGGGATGCCGAAGGCCGCCTCAACTTCGGACATCCGCTGGCGCCGTCACTGCCCGAAACGAAGGCCCGCGTGTCCCTGACCTGGCTGTGGGGGGACCGCGCGCTTTCGAGCCACCTGGTGTACGTCTCTTCGTACCGGGACCGGATCCCCAACACGACCGTCCCCCGGATCGACAGCTTCGTGACCTGGGACATCACCCTGCAGTGGCATCTGCCGGCGCGCGGGCTGCACCTGGCACTGTCGGCATTGAACGTCACCGGAGCCGAGGCCCCGGCGGCCAACCTGGAACAGGGGTTCGACGGCTTCACGCACACCGCCAAGGGCCGGCGGTTCCGGCTCGGACTGACCTGGTCGCCGGGGGGTGACCGTGCGTCCAGCGACCGTGTAGACGCCTGCGAGAGGCTCCTGTCACGTTGCACCTCGGCCCACGTCGGCGAGGGGGGACATGCACCGTTTGCGTTCTTGCGGTGGGTCGACGCGCATCGTGTTCGCGCTGCTGCTGGCGACAGGCCACTGCGCGTTTGCGGCGGAGCCAGAAGACACGGACTGGCCGCTGCTCGGCAACGCCCACGAGATGCAGCACCACGCGGACCTCTCGCAGATCAACACCGACACCGTCGGGCGGCTCGGCCTCGCCTGGTGGGTGGACCTGCCGGCGGTCAGTGGCCTGGTCGGCAATCCCCTGATCCGGGACGGCAGGGTGTTCCAGAGCGGGGCCGGGAGCCGGATCTTCGCCAACGACCTGCGCACCGGAGAGCTCCTGTGGACCTTCGATCCGCGGCCTGACCCGACGGACGGTTCGTTCATGGCCGTCTACGGCATGCTCTACAACCGCGGCGTGGCGCTGCACGAGGACCTCGTCATCGTCGGCACCGGCGACTGCCGGCTGGTGGCGGTGGACCAGGAGACCGGCGCGCAGCGCTGGGAAGCGCAGGCGTGTGACACGGGGACCGGACGCACCATCACGGCGGCGCCGCGGATCGGGGGCGGCATGGTGTTCACGGGCAACGCCTGCGGGGACGCCGGCTCGAGCCGGGGCCACGTCGACGCGTTCGACGCCGACACCGGGCGTCGCGCATGGCGTTTCTACACGGTTCCCGGAGACCCTTCGAAGCCGCCGGAGAGCGACCTCTACCGGATGGCGGCGGCCACCTGGGGCGACGGCTGGTACGAACGCACGAAAGGCTGCGGCAGCGTGTAGGACGCCATGGTCTACGACCCGCTGTCGGAGCGGCTCTACATCGGGGTCGGGGGACCGTCGCCGCTCGTCCCGACCGGACGGGGCACGGGCGCGGGGGACGAGCTGTTCACCAACTCCATCGTGGCCCTCGATGCGAAGACGGGCGAGTACGTCTGGCACTTCAAGCAGAACCCGGGCGACGGCTGGAACTTCGAACCGGCGGTCGGGCTCATGCTGGCGAACGTGCCGGACGTCGACGGGGATCGCCGCGTGGTTATCAGCGTGCCGAAGGACGGGTTCGTCTACGTGCTCGACGCGGACACCGGCGAGTTCCTGTCGGGCCGCAACTACGTCCCCGCGAACTGGGCGAGCGGGCTCGACGAGGCGGGCCGGCCCATCTACCTGCCCGACGCGCGCTACTGGGAGCGGCCGGACGGCCGGGCGGTGGTCGCGCCGGGAGGCATGGGCGGCCACAACTGGGAGGCGCTGGCGTTCGATCCCGAGAAGCACGTGGTGTTCATCCCGGCCGCGACGATGCCGGCGCTCTACGAGGCGAGCGCCGCCGACGGGCTCATGGGCGACATAGGGCGTCACCTTCGACGGGGAGTACGGCAGCAAGGGAGATCCCGACTGGGAGGCGTTCGGCGAGCTCGTCGCCTGGGACCCGGTGCTGCAGACGGAGGTCTGGCGCGCCCGCCATGCGCTGCCCATGAACGGCGGCGTACTGCACACGGCCGGCGGCCTCGTGTTCCAGGGCCTTGCGGAGGGCTACCTGGTGGCTTACGACGCCGCGACCGGCGAGCGGCTCTGGGAGGCGTCGGCGGGTGGCACGGTGCGCAGCGCGCCCTCGACGGTCATGGCCGACGGCAGGCAGTACATCGTCGTGTCGAGCGGCAACGTCGCCACGTCCGTCGGGGCGACCGGATTCACGAGCTACAGCTCCGTGCCGCGGTCGCGCAGCCGGCCGCGCCTGCTCGCGTTCGCGCTGGACGGCAGCGTGGCGGCGCCGCCCTGGGCCGAGATCCCGCACATCCCCGCGCCGCCGGTCGAGCGTCGTGACGCGGGCCTCGCGTCGGCGGGGGCGGAGATCTTCGTGGCGTACGGCTGCGACGGCTGTCACGGTCATGCCGGCGTCTCGGTCGGCGGCGCCTCGACGGACCTCCGCGTGCGTCCGCCGGCCAGCGCCGAATACCTGCGCGCCGTCCTCGACGGCGCGCTCGTGGCGCGCGGCATGCCGACCGTCGAGATGACCGACGAGGGCGTGGACGCCCTCCATGCCTACCTGGTCAACCTCGCCTGGGACGCGCACGAGGGCCAGGACACGGCGCACTGAGCCGTCCCGTCGAACCTTCAGAGAGGAGAGCACCACCATGACGCGATTTCGCAACGACCGCCTGCTTGCTGGCGCGGGCATCGTCCTGGCGCTGGCAGCCGCCGGCGGCGTGTGGGCCGACGGCGCCCCCGTGCGCATCGACCCGGCCGTGCTGGCCGGCGAGGGCCTCGACCCCCTGCCGCCGCGCGATCCGGCCATCACCGTCTCGCAGCGGGACGACAGCTCGTCCTTCAAGTCCGTGTTCGAGGGGGACATCGTCTCCGGCGTGTTCGAGTCGGGGCCCGCGGTACTGAAGGTCGAGGACCTCGGGTACGACGAGTTCATCTACATCCTGGAAGGTGGCCTCGTGCTGACCGGCGCCGACGGCGTCCCCCACACGTTCGCGGCGGGCGATCACCTGGTGCTTCCCAAGGGATGGTCGGGCACCTGGGAGATGACCGGCGACACCTTCCGGGAGCTGATCGTCATCGAGACGCAGACGTACCTGCAGAGCATGCAGGAACCGGCGAACGACCCGTAGGGACACTCCTTGCGGCCGCCCGGCCGAAACAGGCGGTCGGATGACACCGGTCGTGATCACCGCGGCGAAAGTGGCTTCGAGCTCCTGGAGAACACCGCCCTAATCAAGGTTTGCGACGGCGCGGCGCCGCGTTTTCCACCGCCCGCCCACCGCCGCTCTGGTGTTTTGGGGGACCGCGCCCGTGGACGGCCCGTGGAAAACGCTCCCTGCTCTTGGTGGGGTCCAGTGACAACAGGGCCAGGAGCCGGGCTGGGGCCGACCTGGCGTCGCGAACGGTATCCCCTCCGCAGCGGAACATCGCCCTAATCATTGGGGAGGCCAGGCTGCGCGGGCATCGCCGCCCCGAAGAGAACATCGCCCATTTCAAGATCCTGCGGCCGCCGTGGCTCGTCGGCACGGTCCGCGGCCGGCTCCCCGATTGAATTGGGCGATGTTCTGTTCGGGGGGGCGGGGTCGACGAACTCAGGTTTCGCAGCCGATAACTGTTTACATGTACAGTAATCCGGGGTAGGCTTCCCTTGAGCGCAAGCCTCCCGGGAACCCCCTCTCGTGTCATCGAACGCCGCCGGCAATTGCGCCAGGCCAGCATTGAGTTTCGCCCCTGCGGCCGTGGTGGCGCGCGCCCCGGTGCGGGTCGTCCTCGTACGCGTCACTCGCGGGTGCCGCACCGCGATCGGGGTGGGGTGCCGGGGGATTGCCCGGTGCTGGTCACGTTGCGCGTGCTGGACGATGTGCCGCCGCTGCGCTGCGGGCGGTTTCGTGCGGGCGTTCGGGGAGACGCTGCGCGAGTGTGCACGGCGGCGCGCGGGACGAGCGCCCGCGCACCGAGCGGTTCAGGGCGGCGGCGGCCGTGAGCCGCGCAACCGCATCGAGTCCTTCCCGGCTACCTCACCAACGGAAAGGCACGGGTGTCGAATTTCCCCCCGTCCTCCACCTCGAGGTCCGGCCAGCGCGCACGATAGATTTCAAGCAGTTCCGGCAGGCTGGGAATGCCGGGCAGGCTTTCGTTGTAGGTGATGTCGTCGCCCAGGTAGCGCAGCGCCACCGCCCGCCGGATGGCCGAGTTGGTGCGCCCCAGGCCACCCATGTGAACGGTGTTGAGATCGTGAACGACCACGTCGCCGATGTTGATGTCCCAGGACACCGTCTCCACGCCTTGCGGGTTCGCACTGAGATCGCCGAACAAGCCCGAGGGCGAATGGCCACCGGGAAGCACCCGTCCCGACCGATCGAGCACATCCTCGTGCAGGTGTGAACCCTTGATGTAGGTGACCGACGTTTCGTCCGCCAGAACGGGGTCGAACGGAACCCAGATGGACACGAAGTCCTTGCCGTCGATCGAGTAGTAGTTTCGATCCCTGTGCCACGGCGTCCCGGAGTCCACGCCCGGGCGCTTCACGAAGAGCTGATCGTAGAAATACTGCACGGACTGGCCCGGCAGCAACTGCTTGGCGATTTCCGATGCGGGCGAGTGCGTTGCGAGCGCCGCAAACACCTCGTTGTGCAGCCAGCCCATGAAACCGTTGATCATGGGACCGCCCATCGCCCGGGCGGAGTCTTCCGTCTGACCGCGTTCGAGATAGTCGGGGTTGGCCAGCAAGTCCTCGACGGCGTCCCGCAGGGGGTCGATCCAGGCTTCGGGCAACACCCCGTGGATGACCGCCGCGCCGTCCCGGGCCAGGGCGTCTCGTTCCTCGGGCGTGACGTTACGCAGTGGTTCGACCGGCAGGCCGAGGTGGTTCCTGGTCATAAGGCAGCCCCCTTGACTCTTCTCTCGTGCCTCAGAATTCCCGGGCAACGGTAATCCCGAACTGCCGTGGCGCCATCGGTGTCACGTACAGTTGGTCCGCGGTTATGGAAGTGAACGCGCCCCGCGTCAGATCGTTGTTAGCATCGGATGACGCCGGACGGCACCTTGTTGCGCACCCTAAATCATCCCTTAGCGCAATGCTAATCAATATCTTATCGTCAAGTCAGGCCCGTGCATACGGGTGCAGTTCGATGCATTCGATGCAGGGCGGATCGCAGTGGACGCTTAACGCGCGCAAGCACTTTCGGCAGCGGCGTCGGCGGGTGCCGCCGGGGGTGCTGGACGGGGCGAGTTCGGGGCTGTGGTTCGACGGGTGGAAGGGGCGTGCGCCGCCGCCTGGGCGGTATGCGGACGCTGGTCGTGCCCGCGAAGTGGCGACCCCACGGACTTGGCTGCTGTCCAAGGGTTGGCGGCGGGTTGGCCTGATCGATCCGGCGGAAGTGCCGGGCGCCGCGCGGGACCGCCGTGGTCGCCTTCGGTGTACCGGCGTGCCCGCATTGGCCGGGTAGAGCAATCCTGCCGCTTTCCGTGCGGGTAGTTCCGCCATGGTGCTGCTTGCCGAGACGGAAGGGGACCACGCCGTCCCGTACAATCGACCGTCTTGACGCCGGGCGGGTAACGGCGAGCGCCAGGAGGATGCGGCGATGCTCGGAACACGGAAGTGGCGGGACGGCCTGGTCCGGGAACTGAACGAGGGCTCCGAGGTTGCCGAGACCGCCCGGGGCCGGATGGAGTACCGCGCGGAGGGTGCGGCGCCTTTCGTGCTGTGCGTGCACGGAGGGCCGGGAGGGTACGACCAGGGGAAGCTGGTCGCCGAGGCGGTGTTCGCCGACTTCGGGACGATCGCCGTCTCGCGCCCCGGCTACCTGCGTACGCCGCTCGCGACGGGCCGGACATTCGAAGAGCAGGCCGACGCGCTGGCTGCGCTGCTCGACGCCCTCGGGATCGACCGCGTCGCGGTCTATGGCGCGTCGGCGGGCGGGCCGCCGTCGATCCACTTCGCGGAGCGGCACCCGGACCGGATCGTGGCGCTCCTGCTCACCTGCGCCGTGACGACGGTCTATCCCGTGCACGTGCCGGTCTGGGCTCGTGCCATGATCTTCTCCGATACGGGTTCGCGGCTGCAGACCTGGCTCTTCGAGCGCTTTCCCCGGGCGACGCTGAAGACGCTCCTCGCCCAGTCGAGCACGTTCGACGCGGCGGAGAAGGAGGCGGAAGCGGATCGCATCATGAACGACCCGGTGCGCTTCGCGTTCGCGCGCGCACTCCAGCACAGCCTCGCGCCGTACGGCGTCCGCCGGGCCGGGTTGGAGAACGACCTCGAGCAGTTCGCGCGCATCGAGGGCCCGCTGCCCCTCGAGAAGGTCCAGTGTCCGACGCTGATCTGTCACGGGCGCCGGGACGGCGACGTCGGCTACGAGCACGCGGAGACCGCCCATCGCCTGATCCCGGACTCGCGGCTCCACACCCTGGAGCAGGGCGGCCACATCGTGTGGTTCTCCGCCGGCGCCGAGGAGATGTACCGCGTGCAACGGGAGTTCCTGCGGGAGCGCTTCGGGTCGTAACGGATACCCAGGGTTCCATGCGGTGTTCCCGCTACGACTACATCGTCGTTGGCGCCGGCTCGGCGGGCTGCGTCCTCGCGAACCGGCTGTCGGCGGCTCCCGAACGCCGGGTGCTGCTGGTGGAGGCCGGAGGACGCGACAACAGCCTCTTCATCCGCATGCCGGCGGCGCTGTCGCAGGCGATGCGCCTCCGGCGGTGCAACTGGGGATTCGTGTCCGAACCGGAGCCCGGCCTGTCGGGGCGGCGGCTCGATTGCCCGCGTGGCAAGGTGCTCGGCGGCTCCTCGTCCATCAACGGCATGGTGTACGTGCGTGGGCACGGGCGCGACTTCGACGCCTGGGAAGGGCTCGGCGCGGCGGGCTGGAACTACGGCAACTGCCTACCGTACTTCCGGCGCGCCGAGACCTGGCAGGGCGGGGCGGACGCGTTTCGCGGCGGCGACGGCCCGCTTCCGACGGGGGGCGGCAACAACGCCAGGCGCAATCCGCTCTACTCCGCGTTCGTCGCGGCGGGACTCGAGGCGGGCTACGCGCGAACGCAGGACTGCAACGGCTACCGGCAGGAAGGGTTCGGCGCGCTGCCGATGACCGTCGACGACGGCGTGCGCGCGTCCACGGCGCGCGCCTACCTCGCTCCGGCCCGCGCGCGGCCGAACCTCTCCGTGATCACGGGCGCGACCGCGGAGACGGTCCTGTGCGACGGAACCGTGGCGACGGGCGTTCGCCTGCGCCGGGGCGGTCGCGTCGTCGAAGCCCGCGCGACGAAGGAGGTCATCCTCGCCGCCGGCGCGATCGGTTCCCCCGCATTGCTGCAGCGCTCCGGCATTGGTCCCGCGGACGTGCTGTCGGATGCCGGGGTGCCGCTACGGCACGAGCTGCCGGGTGTGGGTGAGAACCTGCAGGATCACCTGGAAGTCTATTGCCAGTACCGGTGCCTCGAGCCGATTACCCTGAACGCTTGGATGAACCCGCTGGGCAAGGCTCTGATCGGCCTGCGCTGGCTGCTGTTCCGGGACGGGCTCGGCAGCACCAACCACTTCGAGGCAGGGGCGTTCCTGCGGTCCGCCCCCGAGCGGGAGTGGCCGGACGTGCAGCTCCATTTCCTGCCGGCCGCCGTCCGCTACGACGGGACCCAGGCGCTGCGGGGTCATGGCTTCCAGGTGCATCTCGGGCACAACCGGCCGCGCGGCCGAGGCTGGGTGCGCATCGTGTCGCCCGACGCCGCCCACCCACCGCGGATCCGGTTCAACTACCTCACGCACGCGGACGACGTACGCGCCTGGCGCGATTGCGTGCGTCTGCTGCGCAGGATCGTGGGCCAACGCGCGCTCGCCCGTTACCGGGGCGAGGAGCTTCAGCCCGGCGGCGACGTGGTGAGCGACGCGGCGATCGACCGGTGGGTTCGCGACAGCGTCGAGAGCGCCTACCACCCGGCGGGCGCCTGCAGGATGGGGGACGCCGGCGACACCGCGGCCGTGGTCGACCCCGAGTGCCGGGTGCGCGGCCTGGAACGCTTGCGGGTGGTCGACTCTTCTATCTTCCCGGCCGTCACCAACGGCAACCTCAATGCGCCGACGATCATGGTCGCGGAACGGGCCGCCGACATGATCCTCGGGCGGCCGTTGCTGCGGGCCGACGAGGGACTGGAGCTGTATCCGCCGGACGCATGACGATGCCGTGCGGTGGGGGGAAGGAAGGGGCCGGCTCCGCTGCCTTTCGAGCGCTACCGGTTGGCCGCGATGCGCGCGAGACGCCGTGCCGCGACGGCTCCCACGAGGCCGAACGCGGCCACGCCGAGGAAGTAGAGGCTGTAGCCGGCCTGGCCCGGGAGGCGGTCGACCAGCGCGCCCCGGATCAGCGGCAGGTAGATGTCCGGCGCGTACCCGATCAGCGAGATCGCTCCGATGGCGAGCCCTTTGACGCGGTCGGGCACGTCGCAGCTTTCGAGAGTGGCCCAGTAGATCCCCCGCACCGCGTAGGTGACGAGACCCACGATCAGCACGATCGGCAGCAGCAGGGTCGTGGCGGCGTCGGGGGGAAGTACGGCGAGCGTCGCCAGCGCGAAGGACCCGAGCACGAGGAGCGCGGCCAGCACGCGTTCGCGGTTCAGGTAGTCGCCGACGAACCCCGCGCCGATGGCGCCGATCGGCCGCATCCAGAGCTTCGCGACGGTGATCGTGCCGACCGTCACCGCCGTCAGCCCGAAGTTTCTGCTGGAGGTAGGCGGAAAAGGCGTAGGTGGCGAAGAACAACTGGTAGCCGGTCAGGATGCAGGCGGCGGCCAGCCAGATCTCGGGCTTGGCGAAAACCATCCGGAAGTCCCGCGCGGTCGCCGCGAGGGAGCGGCGGCCAACGCTGTCGATCCGACTGTCGTCGACCACGAACAGGACGATGGGCGCCAGGGCGAGCATGTTCCCAACGTACAGCCAGATCACCTTGCGCAGCGCGACATCGGTCGGCTCTCCCAGCCCCTCGAGCCAGTACGCGAACGACGCGACGGCGACCGTTGCCAGCAGCGCCTCCACCAGTCCGCGGCCGCCGTCGAGGATGCCGAAGAAGCGGCCTTGCTCGTTGCCCCTGGCGAGGACCGCGACCGCCTTGATGTGGGCCGACCAGAAGGTGAGGCCGGTGGCGATCCCCCAGCCGGCGTAGATCAATTGCAGTTGGGTGAAGGACGGGGTGCTTGCGAACCAGACGCCGAGCAGACCGGCGCACAGCAGCGAGAGCGACATCAGGTGGCGGGGCGACACCCGGTCCGCCAGCCACCCGCTCGGCAGGTAGGTGACGACGAAGAGCACGCCGAGCAGGGCGTTGCACTGGCCGAGTTGCGACGCCGTGACGCCGAACGTCTCGAGCATCGAGACCTCGAAGTTCTGCCGCAGGTACAGCAACGGGTAGATCGCGCCGGCGGCCACGGTGATGACGGCGAGTTGCCCGAAGCGTCGCACGGTGCCCGCTACCCCCTGTGTCGCGTGGGCACCGATGATAGAGCCACGGCGGCGGTTGCGGCCGGGCGGCCGCGGTCGCTACAGTCGCGGGCGCCTCCCGAACCGGAGACATTCGCATGCACCTCGCCCGGTTTCCGCGCCTTCGGCTCGCGCACCTGCCGACGCCGCTGGAGCCCATGGAACGCCTGTCCGCGGAGCTCGGCGGGCCGAACCTCTGGATCAAGCGCGACGACTGCACCGGCCTCGCCGGCGGCGGCAACAAGACGCGGAAGCTCGAGTTCCTGATGGCGGACGCGGTGGAGCGGAGGGCCGACACCGTGATCACCCAGGGGGCGACCCAGTCCAACCATGCGCGCCAGACTGCCGCCGCCGCCGCGAAGCTCGACCTGCAGTGCCACCTGCTGCTGGAGGACCGGGCCGCACTGCCGGACGAAGACTACCGGTGCAACGGCAACGTACTCCTGGACCGGCTCCATGGCGCCACGCTGCACGGCTATCCGGGCGGTACCGACATGAACGCGGCGATGGAGGAACTCGCCGGGAAGCTGCGCGACGGCGGCGGGAAGCCGTACATCGTTCCGGGTGGCGGCTCGAACGAGATCGGCGCGCTCGGCTACGTCAACTGCGCTCTCGAACTGCTGCAGCAGGCCAACGATGCCGGCCTCGAGATCGCCCAGGTCGTTCATGCGACGGGCAGCACCGGCACCCAGGCCGGTCTGGTCACGGGGTTCCGCGGGAGCGGCAGCGGGGTTCCCGTGCTTGGGATCAGCGTACGCGCGGCGCGCGACGCGCAGGAAGAGAGCGTGTTCCGACTGGCGGAGCGCACGGCGGAATACCTCGGCGTGCCGGGCGCGGTCCGGCGTGACCACGTGGTCGCCGACTCGGATTACGTGGGGCCCGGCTACGGTCTCCCCGCGCCGGACACGCTCGCGGCGATCCGGCTGTTCGCCCGCACCGAGGGCATCCTGCTGCACCCGGTCTACACCGGGAAGGCGGCGGCGGGGCTGATCGCACTCGCGCGCAAGGGCCGCTTCGCGGCGGACGACAACGTGGTGTTCGTGCACACCGGCGGCGCGCAGGCGCTGTTCGCGTACCGCGGGTCCTTCGGCTTCACGGACCAGGGCGAATCATGACCGACCGGGCCAGGCGCACCGTCGGCATCATTGGCGGCATGGGCCCGGAAGCGACGGTCGACCTCATGCGCCGGGTCATCGCGGGAACGCCCGCGCGGGACGATGCGGACCACGTCCGCATGCTGGTGGACAGCAATCCCCAGGTACCGTCGCGGATCGAGGCGCTGATCGAAGGAACCGGCGAGAGCCCGGTGCGGTGCCTCGTCGAAATGGCGAGAGGGCTGGAAGCGCAGGGCGCCGACTTCCTGGTCATCCCCTGCAACACGGCGCACCACTATCACGCGGAGGTGGCCGCGGCCGTTCGGGTTCCGGTCCTGAACCTGATCGAGATGACCGCGCGCGATGCGGCCAGGAGTTGTCCGGAGCTGGCCCGGGTCGGCCTCCTGGCCTCGAGCGCCCTGCAGCAGATCCGTCTCTACGAACCCTGGTTCCAGCGGCTCGGAGCGCGCGTCCTCTATCCCGGGTCGGGCGTTCAGCAGGAACTGATGGCTTTAATCCGCGCCGTCAAGGCGGGGCGGCACACGCCCGCGCAGGTCGCCGCCTGCGACCGTGCCGCGGAGGACCTCGGGGCGTGCGGCGCCCAGTGCCTGATCGTCGCCTGCACGGAGCTGTCGGTGGTCGTCGAACGGCTGCGCACGGACCTGCCGGTGTGCGACGCGGCGGACGTGCTGGCCCGGGCGGTTGTCCGGGAGGCCTTGGGCCGACTGCCTGGCTGATCGAGGCAGGCGCGCCTGCGCCCCTGCCGGGCGCCAACACGGCATCCGAGAGAACGTGCCATGACCCGGAGGGGAGGCATCCGTTTCCGCGTTCGTATGGAATACGATTCATGGTTGAGCATACCTCTTGCGATAGGCCATCATGGAAGCATGAAGACGACAATCGATATTCCTACTCGGGAACTCGAGGATGTCATCCGGTTCACCGGGGCCGCGACGAAGCGGGAGGCGGTGGTCGGCGTGATCGCCGAGTTCAACCGACGCCAGCGGCTCGCGGCCTTGGTCCGGTACGCTGGCACCTGCCCGGAACTGCTCACGCCCGAGGAGCTTCGGGCCCAGCGTCGCAAGGAATGACTCCGATGATACTGGTGGACACCTCTTCCTGGATCCACCTGCTGCGGCCCACCGGCGATCCCCGCGTTCGCGCGCGGGTCGAAGCGGCGCTGACGTCGGGGGAGGCGTGCTGGTGCCCGCTCGTACGCCTCGAGCTCTGGAACGGGGCGCGGGGCGGCCACGAACAGGGCGTGTTGCGACACTTCGCGGAGGTCATGCCCGAACTCCCGATCGACCACGCCGTCTGGGACCTGTCGGAGGAACTTGCCCGGACCGCCCGATCTCGGGGGATCACCGTCCCCGCTACGGACATCGTCATCTCGGCATGTGCCCGTCGGCACGGTGCGGAGATCGAATCGGCCGACGACGACTTCGCTCTGCTGGCGTCCGTGACGTGACCGCGAGCCCGCCCGTCCCGCCTGATCGAGCGGGAGGTGGCGGAGACGCAGGGGAGGCCCTCACAAGCGTTAACTTGGAGACCGAGCCGCAGGCGTCGGCGGGCAGCCCCGGCAAGTGTCCGGTACGGCGGATTACCGCAAGATTCGGAGCCAGGATCCGCTGAGCGACGAACCGTCATGCTCGACCACAACGATACGACTGCCGGAGTCAACGACGCTTATCGCTATCGACACGGTCCGCGCAGCGCGACGCGATAGCGGGCAGGCGGGGCGGCCGTGACAGCGGGACGGGCGATCGCGCACAGTGCTGGCCCGCGCCGTCATCCGCGAGGCCCTCGGCTGAGCGGGCCGGTCAGGCGCTGCGCTTCATGGACCACTCGAGCGTCCGGTCCAGCGCGGTCTGGAACTTCGTGGTGTCGCCCATGGCGCGCAGTAGCAGGCCCTACTCGATGCACTGGTTCTCCCAGGTAGTTCGCGAGGGCGTCTTCCGGGACTGTCCGGTAGTGCCACCGATACACGCCCGTGGCGGCATCGACCGCGATGACCGAGTTCGTGACGCCCCCGTCGATCACCAGCGGCTCCGCCGAGAGCCCGATGGGGCTCGGGATATCCGTCGCCCAGGCGAGTCCCAGCTCCCCGATGTTCTCCTCCGAGATCCGGGACTGCGGACTGAAGTGCTCGCCGCTGAACCGGCCGCCGTTGACCAGCCAGTTGTCGCCCGAATCGGCTTCGGCGAGCACGCGGCTCTGCGTCACCTGGCCGGCGCCGGGACCCGCGGGCTCCGCCGCATCTGGCGCCTGGGGGCGCTCGCAGGCGGTGAGCGACAGAACCCCTGCGAGCAGGATGCACGGGGAGCGGCGGGGCATGGCTGTCCTCCTGGCCGGCGGACGTGGCGGTCGGCCCGCCGAATGTAACAGCCGTTCAACACCCGGTGATATAGTCCGATACAACATGGTTGGCTAGGGGAGGGCGACCCGTGTGCAACTTTGCCGTATACCTGCGGACCCTGCGTCAGGCCGGCCCGGCCTTGGCCGCCTGCTTCCTGGCGCTTGGCAGCGCGGCGGAAGACGCGGGCGATGCGGGCTGCGGGAGCGGAGCCGTCATCGAGGAAGTCGTGGTGACTGCGCAGAAGCGGTCGGAGAACCTGCAGGACGTCCCGGTCGCGGTCGCGGCGAGCTGGGACGCGTACACCGGTCCCGCGGGTCGACTGACCCTGTACGTGGATGTCCTGAACCGGACCGACTCGACCTCCTCGGTCGGCAACGCGGAGGGGAACGGCCATACGCGGTGGAACGGCCGCGCGAGCTTTACCGGCAGCAGCGAACGGTGGACGGTCGGCGTCCGGGGCAGGAACCTCGGGAACGAGGAGTACACGAACTTCTACCTCGACGCCCGCGGCATCGGGGTGATAGCGGCCATCATCGGCCCGCCGCGCACCTACGGCGCCGACGTCACGCTGCGCTTCTGAAACCAAGGGGGAATCGACATGGCAGAGCAGGCAACCACCACGGAGCAGACGCACGCGGGCGGCGGGCCCGTGCGCATCGACCCGGCCGTGCTGGCCGGGCAGGGCCTCGAACCGGGGCCGGAGCAGGATGGCGTCCGGTCGTTCTTCAAGTCCGTCTTCGAAGGCGACATCGTCGCCGCGGTGTACGAGTCGCCGCCGTTGGCCATGCAGGTCGAGGACCTCTGGTACGATGAGTTCATCTACGTCCTGGCGGGCGAACTGGTGCTGACCGGAGCGGACGATGGCGTGGCGCATACGTTCCGGACCGGCGACCACCTGGTGCTGCCCAAGGGCTGGTGCGGCACCTGGGAGATGGTCGGCGGCACCTACCGCGAACTCATCGTCGTCGAGGCGCAGACGTACCTGCAGAGCATGCAGGAACTGGGTTTGGACCCGTAGGGGAGGCCACGCGCGCAAGCGCGCGTTCCAGTTTCGCTGGCGCGAAACTGCCTCCGTGCAACGCGCCGAGAAGGGACACCGGGGGACAGGGAATGGCACACAAGACCGCGGCCCTTGCGCTGTTGCTGGCGGTGGGCCACCCCGTGTTCGCGGACGATCCGGAGAACACCGACTGGCCGCTGCTCGGCAACACCCACGAGATGCAGCACCACGCGGACCTGGCCCAGATCAACACCGACACCGTCGGCCGGCTGGGTCTCGCCTGGTGGGTGGACCTGCCGGCGGTCAAGGGCCTGGTCGGGAATCCGCTGATCGCCGACGGCAGGATCTTCCAGAGCGGCGCCGGCAGCGTCATCTATGCCAACGACCTGCGTACGGGCGAGGTGCTGTGGACTTTCGACCCGCGGCCTCGGCCGGAGGACGGGACGTTCGTCGAGGCCTACGGCATGAACTTCAACCGTGGGGTGGCGCTGCACGGGGACCTCGTCATCGTCGGCACCGGCGACTGCCGGCTGGTGGCCGTGGACCAGGAGACGGGCAGGCAACGCTGGGAGGCCCAGGCGTGCGACCGGGGGAACACCCAGACCATCACCGCGGCGCCGCGCGTCGGGGGCGGCATGGTGTTCACGGGCAACTCCTGCGGGGACTCCGGGATGAGCCGCGGCCACGTGGACGCGTTCGACGCCGACACGGGACGACACGCATGGCGCTTCTACACCGTGCCGGGCGATCCCTCGAGACCCCCGGAGAGCGACCTCTACCGCATGGCGGCCGCCACCTGGGGCGACGGCTGGTACGAACGCACGAAGGGCTGCGGCAGCGTGTGGGACGCGATGGTCTACGACCCGCGCTCGGAGCGGCTCTACATCGGGGTCGGCGGCGCGGCGCCGATGAACCCGATGGCACGCGTGGCGGGTGCGGGCGACGAACTGTTCACGAGTTCCGTCGTGGCCCTCGACGCGAAGACGGGCGAGTACGTCTGGCACTTCAAGCAGAATCCCGGCGACGGCTGGAACTTCGAGCCGTCGGTCGGGCTCATGCTCGCGAACGTGCCGGACTTCAACCGGGAGGACGGGGAGCGGCGCGTGGTCATCAGCGTGCCGAAGGACGGCTTCGTCTACGTGCTCGACGCGGACACCGGGGAGTTCCTGTCCGGGCGCAACTACGTACCGGCGAACTGGGCCAGCGGGCTCGACGAGGAGGGCCGGCCTGTCTACCTGCCAGACGCGCGCTACTGGGAGCAGCCGGACGGGCGGGCGGTGGTTTCGCCGGGGGGCATGGGGGCCCATAGCTGGGACGCGATCGCGTTCGACCCGGAGAAGCACGTGGTGTTCATTCCCGCCCAGACCATGCCGGCGCTCTACCAGGTGGCCGGTGACGCCGACGGCCTCACGGGCCAACTGGGCGTCGCGTTCGACGGCCATTACGGGAGCAGGGGACATGCCGGCTGGGAGGCCTTCGGGGAACTCGTGGCCTGGGACCCGGTGCTGCAGACGGAGGTCTGGCGCGTCCGCCATGCGCTGCCGACGAACGGCGGCGCGCTGCACACCGCCGGCGGCCTCGTGTTCCAGGGCCTCGCCGAGGGGTACCTCGTGGCCTACGACGCCGCGACCGGGGAGCGGCTCTGGTCGGCGCCCGCCGGCGGCACGGTCCGCCGCGCGCCGTCGACGGTGTTGGCGGACGGGACGCAGTACATGGTGGGGGCGAGCGGCAACCTCGCCACCGCCGCCGGTGCGTTCTCGGACTACAATTCCGTGCCGCGTGCCCGCAGCCGCCCGCGCCTGCTCGCGTTCGCGCTCGACGGCAGCACTCCGGCGCCGCCGTGGGCGGAGACTCTTCACATCCCCGCGCCGCCGGCGCCGCGTCTCGACGCGACCCTGGCGTCGGCGGGGGCCGAACTCTTCGAGGCATACGCCTGCATGACCTGTCATGGCCCGGAGGCCGTCGCGCCTCTGGCCGCGCTGGACCTGCGCATGCGGCCGCCGGCGAGCGTGGAGTACCTGCAGACCGTGTTGGGCGGGGCCCTCGTGACGCGTGGCATGCCGGCCGTCGAGATGGCGGACGAAGGCGCGGCCGCCCTGCGGGCCTACCTGATCAATCTCGCCTGGGACGCGCACGAGGCGCAAGAGGGCGATTGAAGCCATGCACGGCTTAGAGACATGAGGTGTAGGGGAGGGGATGCAATGAACGGAACACAAACGAAATGGCGCGCCTGCGCGCTGCCGGCGCTCGCCGCCGCGCTCTGCCTCGGGGTCTCTGCCGAGGAGTCGGCCGAAGGGGACGACACCGCGCGCCCGGCCATAGAGGAGATCATCGTCTCCGCCCAGAAGCGCGACGAGTCCATCCAGGAGGTGCCGATCGCGATCTCGGCATTCACGGGCGAAGGGCTGCGCGACAGTCTCATCAAGGACTCCCAGGAGCTGGTCAAGGCCGTCCCGGGCGTGTCCGGCGCCATTTCGAACAACTACATGTTCATCACGGTGCGGGGCATCAATGCCGGGACTTACAGCGCCGGGTCCGAACCGGCGCTCGGCCTCTACACGGACGGCATCTACCGCGGCCGCCACGGGGCCGCGATCGGCACCTACTTCGACCTGGAACGGGTCGAGGTGCTGAAAGGCCCGCAGGGGCTGCTGTTCGGCCGCAACGCCTCCTCGGGGGCGATCCACGTCATCACGGCGCAGCCGAACCTGGGCCGGACGGAGGCATCCTTCGAGGTGGGCGCCGGGGAGCGGGGCCGGCAGAGCCTCGAGGGGATGGTAAACGTGCCGCTGGGCGACCGTTGGGGCCTGCGGGCAGCCGTGCTGCAGAAGGAAGAGGACGGCTACATGCGCAACCTCGCGACGGGCGAGGATCACCTCTGGTACGACCTGAGCGCGGCACGCCTGTCGCTGCGCCACGAGCCCGGCTGGGGCGATGCGACGCTGAAGTTCGCCTACGAGGACCGGGACCAGTCCGGCGCCATCTATATGCCCATCAACCTGGACGGTTCGTGGCTGTACGGCGACGAACTCACGGTGAGTGGAACAACGGGTGACCAGGACCTCATCGAGACGGCCGAGGCGACGCTGACTGTCAACGTCGACCTGCCCGGGTCCACGACCCTGCGGTCGCTGACGGGCTACTACTCCAACAACTTCGACTACCGCGAGGACTGGGACGGGACCCCGCTCGATCTCGGCAACTGGCTCACATACCAGGAGAGCGAATACTTCAGCCAGGAGTTGGTGCTGTCCGGCGACCGCGACCGCCTGTCGTGGTTCGCCGGGGTCAGTCTCTACAGCGAGGACATCAGCTACGACCTGTTCCATGTCACCGGGGACATCGGCTTTCTGTTCGGGCTCCCGTTTCCGCTCATCTTCGACGAGCAGGTGTACATCGACGGCGAGTACCAGGGGTGGGCCGTGTACGGCGAAGCGAAGTGGCAACTCACCGAAGCGCTCGACCTGAGCGTGGGGGGGCGCTACACGAACGACGAGCGGGACGGCACGTTCGAGTTCCTCGGGGCAAATTTCATCGTCCCGCTTTACACGCCAGCCCCCGTATCCGGCGGGGAGACCTGGAACGATTTCTCGCCGCGGGTCGCGCTGCGCTATTTCGTCCGCGACAACCTGATGCTCTACGGTACGGCGAGTCGGGGCTTCAAGGCCGGGGGGCTCGACACCACGCGTCTGTCGGAACCGGCGGATCCGTTGACGCTGCTGCCGCCGCCAGGCGCCAGAGTGGCCACGTACGACGCCGAGGAGGTATGGGCGTACGAGGTCGGCGCGAAGGGCACCCTGTTCGACGACCGCCTGCGCATGGCGGTGGCGGCCTACCGGTACGACTACCAGGAACGGCAGATCGACGTGCTGGACCCGTTCGAGGGGCTGTCCGCCATTCTCAACATCGGAGAGGTGGAAGGCTCGGGCCTGGAACTCGAGTTGCTGTGGGTGCTCAGCCAGTACCTGGACGTACACCTCGCCCTGGGCTTCGTCAGAGCAGAATCCCGCGGCATTCCGGCGGCCGCATGCGTGGACTGCGACGGTCATCGGCCGCCCTTCAGTCCGGAGCGTACCGCGTCCGGCGCGCTCAACGTGCACTACCCGTTCGCCGGTGGGGAGTGGCTCGGAATGCTGGAGTTCTTCTGGCAGTCGGAGGTCCACTCCAACCTGAACAACCACCCGCTGGGCGAGCTCGACTCGATCGGCACGATCAACGTCCAGGCCGGCTGGGAGAGTGAGCGCTGGAGGGTGGTGGCCTACCTGGAGAATGCCACCGACGAGGTCAGCGCCCAGATCCGCATTTTCACCGACGCCTTCCAGCTCGGAATAAACGCGACCCGTCCGCGGACCGCTGGAGCGAGGATCAGCTACCGCGTCGGCATGTAGGCGGGGCTTGTCCCCGCCCGCGCCGGGCCGCGCCTCGAGGCGGAGAAGGCGGGCTTCGTGGTGTTCCTGGCGTGCGCGAGCTGCCATGGTCATGACGCCGAGTCGCTTCGGGGATTCGTGATCGGCCTGCGGCTACGCCTCACACCCGGCCCGGAGCACGTGAAGGCGGTCCTTGGGGGCGCCCCTCGCGGCCAACAGACTTCCACTACCGATCCCTCACTACGGAAGCACTCAAGGAGCCTCAGATGAGCGATAGAGCATTTCTGATTGCGTTAGACAACCTGTCACACGACGACATGGAAGAAAATCCGCCGCTTGAAGAAAAAGCGGTTGGGAACCCCCGTCGGATTTACTCTGGCCACGACAGCAAAGGCTGGAGCAAACCGGTCTTTGCGGGCGACATCCTGTCACTTGTAGTGGACCTGGAGCCCCAGAAGTTCGAGGTGGAAGACGTTGGCTACGATGAGTTTATTCACGTGCTCGACGGTAGCTTGATCCTGACTGACAAGAACGGTCACGCGCAGCGATTCGATGCGGGAGAATTCCTGGTCATGCCGAAAGGCTTTTGCGGCACCTGGGAGACGTTGGGCAACTACCGGGAACTGGTGGTCATAGAGGCCGGGACGTTTGCCGATGAAATGAGCAAACCATAGAAAACCATAGACATAGAGAGGTGTCGCAAAGCAGTTCTTGGAGATGCACAGCATGAAATTCATCCGTTCGTCCGCGTCCGCGGCGCTTTTGGGGACCCTCGCGTTGCTGCTGGCGGCAGGCGACCCCGCGTACGCGGACGATCCGGAGAACACCGACTGGCCGCTGCTCGGCAACACCCACGAGATGCAGCACCACGCCGAGCTCTCCCAGGTCAACACCGACACCGTCGGCCGGCTGGGTCTCGCCTGGTGGGTGGACCTGCCGGCGATCAAGGGCCTGGTCGGGAATCCCCTGATCGCCGACGGCAGGATCTTCCAGAGCGGCGCGGGTAGCGTCATCTACGCCAACGACCTGCGTACGGGCGAGGTGCTGTGGACCTTCGACCCGCGGCCTCGGCCGGAGGAGGGGACCTTCATCGAGGCCTACGGCATGAACTTCAACCGTGGGGTGGCGCTGCACGGGGACCTCGTCATCGTCGGCACCGGCGACTGCCGCCTGGTGGCCGTTGACCAGGAGACTGGCAAGCAACGGTGGGAGGCCCGGGCGTGCGACCCGGGCAACAGCCAGACCATCACCGCGGCGCCGCGCGTCGGAGGCGGCATGGTGTTCACGGGCAATGCCTGCGGGGACTCCGGGATGAGCCGCGGTCACGTGGACGCGTTCGACGCCGACACCGGGCGTCACGCATGGCGGTTCTACACAGTGCCGGGCGATCCCTCGAAGCCGCCGGAGAGCGACCTCTACCGCATGGCGGCCGCCACCTGGGGCGACGGCTGGTACGAACGCACGAAGGGCTGCGGCAGCGTGTGGGACGCGATGGTCTACGACCCGGGCTCGGAGCGGCTCTACATCGGGGTCGGGGGGGCGGCGCCGCTGAACCCCCTGGCACGCGGAACGGGTGCGGGCGACGAACTGTTCACGAATTCCGTCGTGGCCCTCGAAGCGAAGACGGGCGAGTACGTCTGGCACTTCAAGCAGAATCCCGGCGACGGCTGGAACTTCGAGCCGTCCGTCGGGCTCATGCTGGCAAACGTGCCGGACTTCAACCGGGAGGACGGGGAGCGGCGCGTGGTCATCAGCGTGCCGAAGGACGGCTTCGTCTACCTGCTCGACGCGGACACCGGGGAGTTCCTGTCCGGGCGCAACTACGTGCCGGTGAACTGGGCCAGCGGGCTCGACGAGGAGGGCCGGCCCGTCTACCTGCCCGACGCGCGCTACTGGGAGCAGCCGGACGGGCGGGCGGTGGTTTCGCCGGCGGGCATGGGGGCCCATAGCTGGGACGCGATCGCGTTCGACCCGGAGAAGCACGTGGTGTTCATTCCCGCCCAGACCATGCCGACGCTCCACGAGGCGGCCGTCGACGGCGGCGGCATCACGGCGGGTTTGGGCGTCTCGTTCGACGGCCATTACGGGAGCAGGGGACATGCCGGCTGGGAGGCCTTCGGCGAACTCGTGGCCTGGGACCCGGTGCTGCAGACGGAGGTCTGGCGCCAGCGCCATGCGCTGCCGATGAACGGCGGCGCGCTGCACACGGCCGGCGGCCTCGTGTTCCAGGGCCTCGCCGAGGGGTACCTCGTGGCCTACGACGCCGCGACCGGGGAGCGGCTCTGGTCGGCGCCCGCCGGCGGCACGGTCCGCAGCGCGCCGTCGACGGTGATGGCGGACGGGAAGCAGTACATCGTGGTGGCGAGCGGCAACGTCGCCACCGCCGCCGGCGGGACCGGGTTCTCCAACTACAGTTCCGTACCGCGCGCCCGCAGCCGCCCCCGCCTGCTCGCGTTCGCGCTCGACGACAGCGCGCCGGCGCCCCCGTGGGCTGAGATTCCGCACATCCCCGTGCCGCCAGCGCCGCGTCTCGACGCGACCCTGGCGTCGGCGGGGGCCGAACTCTTCGAGGCATACGGCTGCATGGCCTGTCATGGCCCGGAGGCCGTCGCGGTCGTGGCCGCGCTGGACCTGCGCATGCGGCCGCCGGCGAGCGTGGAGTACCTGCAGGCGGTGTTCGGCGGGGCCCTCGTGACGCGCGGGATGCCGGCCGTCCAGATGGCGGACGAGGGCGCGGCCGCCCTGCGGGCCTACCTGATCAATCTCGCCTGGGACGCGCACGAGACGCAGGAGGGACGTGAGCCGTAGGGGAGACACCCTTGTGGTCTCCCGCCTCACGTCCTGACACCGGCTTGAGTGGCCTTGACGCCCCCCGAGGGCGGGGCGTACGGTGGATCGACACGCATTGGTCGTCAGCCAAGGTAGATATGACCCAGTCAGAAACGACGGCGGCGAAGCCGGAAGTACGTCCGTCGGCACCGCCGGAGCCGGCAAACCTCAAGGCGGTCGGCAACCGGCCCGGGATGTACCTCACCACGCCCGGGGCCCTGGATGCCGGGGACGCGCATCTGGCGCGGATCCGGGAGCTGGGGCTCGAGCCTTGCATTCTCGAGATAGAGGTCCGTGG
Organism: Pseudomonadales bacterium; assembly: GCA_022825925.1. GTDB lineage: Bacteria > Pseudomonadota > Gammaproteobacteria > Pseudomonadales > Azotimanducaceae > VXNE01. The sequence goes on from JAJDVW010000022.1 coordinate 91,689, forward strand.
ATACACGGTCATCCCTCCGCAACTCGTGGCGCCGCCCGAGTTCACCGCGCGCGTTCGGGATGCCCTGCTTCGAGTGGCGGAAAAGAGAACCGGCGTAAAGCACAGCATTGATCGGAATGGCTGCGCCGGGAACGCAAGCTACCTGTCCAGCCCGGGTTTCTTCGGGATGTTGTATCTCCTGCTCGAGGATCCGGTGTTCGAAGAGTGGATCGAGAATCCGGTCCTGGGGACGTTGGTCGACTACACCCTGAAGGGGCAGGGGCGTCTCTCGAGCTTTGATGCGCTGGTCAAGTGGAAAGATGCTGGACAGATCGATTCCGACCTCCTGACCGACGCACTGCACTCCGATTCGCCACGCTGGCCTGACGGGAAGCTGCTGGACGGCGGCAATCTCATGACCAACAGCGCGTACATCCTGACGGACTACTCGAAGGAGAACGGATCGATCGCGATGGTGCCCGGCAGCCACAGGCTCGGGCGGCTCCCTTATCCGGGCGAGGGCCTGAAGGACATGGTCCCGGTGGAGGCGCCCGCGGGCTCGCTCATCTTCTGGAAGGGTGCAACGTGGCATGGCGGCGCCTACCCCAAGCTGACGGACGGGCTGCGGCTCACCATGAACACGACCTTCTTCAATCGCTCTCTCAAGACGGTCGAGAGCTACCAGCGTGCCGTACCGAAGGAAGTACTCGATCGCCGCAACAGGCAGTTTGCGCTCTTCGTCGGTGCGGACGATATGTCCGGCTTCGGGCCCGAGGGTCCCCAGCCGGCGTACCTCGAGCCTGCCCACTTCTTCTAGAGACACGCGTCCGCCCGTCGAGCTGCATCTCGGCCGCGCGGCGAGCGCCCCGAACATCGGCTTGCTTTCACTTCCAGATTCGAGAGGCACGATGATGAACATTGCGGAGCGGCAAGCGATGCCGAGCCTCGATTCGATCATGTCCGCCATCGAGCGCTACGGACTCGCCCAGAACGCCCTGGAGTTGATGACCTACGGCTTTACCGTCGTCTCGCCCGCGACCCTCGGGGTCACCGATGCGTGGAACGAACGACTGCGCGACGCGATGGTGGCCGCCTACGAGACAAGGAACGACGTGTCCATCGATGTTCGAACCTCGAGGATCACCGCGGCCTTCTACGATCCGTTCTTCGACGAGGACGCAGTGTTCATCGAGGCAGCGACCAACCCGGCGAACCTGGCGCTGGTCCGACTGATGCTGGGCCAGGGCGCGGTGCTCAGGAACATGCTGATCATCATGAAGGGTCCGACCGCCGACGCCCCTGACGACGATTCCGCACTCTTCCACAATCTACCGCTGCACGTCGACCAGGACGTGGAAGGCATACCGATGGGCGCCGGCCAGATCTGCCATCGGTTGAACTGCACGTGGATCTGCACCGACCAGACCGACGAAGATGACGGCCCAACCGTTTTCGTCCCCGCCAGCCAGCACTTCGGCCACCGGGTCCTGCCCCACGACACCGACATCGCCAACACGCCCTATCCGCTCTTGCGCCTCGAGGCGAAGGCCGGCTCGGTGGTGATCTGGCAGGGGGGAACGTTTCACTCCGCTTTGCCGCGCACCCGCCCGGGGCTCAGAATCTCGCTGAACCAGAACTACACCCGGCCCTACATCCAGGGCCGCAACGCCAGCAGTTACATTCCAAACTCGCCCCGGCTATCGCCGGAGCTGCTCGATCGTCATCCGGAGCTGAAACGCGTGCTCGGGCTCTCGCAAGGCGAGTACCGCGACATCGAGCAACGAGAAGATGGCGTCACGCCCCTCTTCGACCCGTACGCGTAGGGGGTCTGGCCCGAAGCGCAAACACTGGCACACGAGAGGAAACCATCGGATGGAACTGGAAGAGCTCCGGAAACGAATCACTCGGCTCGAAGACATCGAAGCCATCAAGCGGCTCAAGGCCCGGTACTGCGAGATCTGTGACCACGAAGACTACGATCCGGACGCCATGGCGTCCCTGTTCACGGAAGACGGTACCTGGAGCGGGGAGGGCGTCGGAAACGCCGAGGGCCGGGAAGCGATTCGAGTGCTCTTTGCCGGGTTCCCGAAAGTGATCGCCGGGGCGCAGCACATCGTCTCCAACCCTCTGATCGAGGTCGATGGGGATCGGGCACACGGCGTCTGGTACCTCATCGCGGCCGTGACCCAGAGCGACGGAACGACGCAGAGCAACTGGCCGGGCACGGCCGCGCGCTACCACGAGGATTACGTCAAGCAGAACGGCGAGTGGAAGTTTCGCCGTGTGCGCGTCAAGTGAGGCCGGCACGACGTGGCGATCCTGGGTCACTCGGCTGACCGCGTGCCCCCATCGTGCAACAATGCCGAAGGTGAGGTTAGGGGAGACCCTTGCGGTCTCCCGTCCCAGTGTTCACGCAAGAGATCGAGACGGGGCGGGACAAACCCGGGGCGGGGCCCTCCCGCCCGAATTCGACGCGGATCGGAGGGGCGGCCCTCGTGGCCGCCCGTCTCGACGTCGCAGCCGGCCCGCTTACTCGGGATCGCGTCGTGCTGCACGGACGGTGTCGAGGGCGATGAACATTCTCGACGGGCGCGACGGAAACGGCTGGAACCCAATCTCAAGATAGAAAGCGCGGCGGCGCTCGGTCACTTCCGGACCGCCGTCCTCGATAACGTCCAGAACCACGGCCTTGACACCGATCTGATCGGCGGCGGCGAGGGCACGGGTCAGCGCATCGGCGAGCAGGACTCGGCCCAGCCCCCGACTCTGGTGACGTTTGTCGACCGCAATCATCGAGAGATAGATCGCCGGTATGGCGCCGGATCGGGGAGCGCGGCGAGTCAGCTCCGGAGGCAGGTCGCCGGCGGCGCTTTCGAGGGCGTGCGCGTTGAGCGCGTAGTAGCCGAGTATCGTGCCATCACCCTCGGTGGCCACCTGGACGCGCGTGAAGTCTGCAGCCTGCTGCTTGCGCGCGGTCGCGCGCAGGAAGTTGTCGAGGCGGTCGACCCCGCAGGCGAACGCCGCACGGTCGTGTCTCTCGGGGTCGAGCGGCTCGATGCGCAATCGGGACAATCGGAGTCAGTCTCCGTCCGTCCCGCCGGTCCGGGTGCGATGCAATGCCATCGCCTCCCGAAGGATGGTTGTCGGTTCCGCCGGCGCGTCCAAGGCGGCCAGCAGGGCTTTCCGGTCGCGATCGTAGAGGATCGTGCGCTGGTGATCCGCGATGGCGGCGCGTGCGCGCTCGTATGCTGCGGAGATGACGAACGTAGTCTCGTCCACGCCGAGCAAGGCTGCCGCCAACTGGATCTGGGCCTTCACGCGCGGCTTGGTCCGTTGCTCCATGCGCGCGGTTTTCGGTTCGTCGACTCCAGCAGTCGTGTCGTTGTGGTCGAGCATGACGGTCGCCGTTCAGCGGATCCTTGCCCCGAATCGTACGGCAATCCGCCGTACGGAACAACCAGGGATCCGACGCGTTGGAGGCTCAGCCAAACCACGAGCGGTCGTCTCGTACTCGATTCCTCAATTCCGGCATGCCCAGGTAATTGGCCAGTCGCCGGAAGTGCCGGACCATGGCGTTCTCGTCGTCAAGCTCGTTCACCGCGATCTCGACGACCTCGTAGCCGCGATTGCGTAACCAGGACCGGACTTCCCGATCCCGTTCGGCGGTCTCGGGATTGCCGTGCAGGTGTGCACTCAAACCGTCAAGGTAGATGCAGACGCCCTCGTCGGCCTCGTGTTCCTCGTTGCGGTAGATCACATCGGGGGTCGTCGTTCCCAGTACGCGGCTCAGCCGAAGCTGCTCTCCGCGGACACCTTCACCGAAACCGGCGCCGAGTAGCATGTGACGCAGTTTGGTCTCGGCCTCATTGGCCGGAAGCGCTTGCTCGCGAGCCGTCTGACTCGATTGGAGCAGGGGTGGGATCTCGTGGTCGACCGAGAGGCTGCGCCCCCACTCCGAGAGCCGCTCCCGGGCGATCTCCCGATGGAGAAACCGGTGATGGTAGGCGTTGCGAAACGTTTGCAGGCAGTCTATGCACGAAGACTCGCATGCCCCAGGGCAGCCCTCGACCACCTCGGTGGCCGCATCCACGATCTCCGGGAACCGTTCGTGCAGGCGGTCCAGCAACCCGGACCCGCCCGGCATCGGATCCCACAGCACGCCGTCGACTTCGTCGCGCTCCACATGGCCAATGACCAGCACCTGCAGGTCGTCCATGTGCATGTCCAGCACATGCGTGGCGCCGATTCGCAAGGCTTCGAGCACGCTATACGCATCGTCGATGCTCTTGCACGCGGGCAGGGACAGAGCATCGGCCGTGATGTCCGCGTGGAAGCCGATCGGCTCTGGCCTGCGACCGCAGAGGTCGTTGTGCAGCTTGGCAAAGTCCTCGCGTTGCCGCTCCGAGGAGAGCGGAGAGACGCTTTGGCCGCACACCATGCATATCGGAAACCCGAAGTCGCCGTTCGCGACCGTGGACGCGGCACCGACGTTGACCAGCCGCATGCGTACGCCGCGGCGCAGGTGTACCGGTTGGGAACCCCATCGGAGGGCTCGTCCACCGCTGTGCTGGTCGAGTTCCATGCCATAGACGGCAACGCCCAGTTGAAATCGCAGATCCTCCTCGTCCGAGATGTGCGAGGTGTGCATCAGATCGGCGTCGCAGACGGCCATGGTTTGCAGGATCTGCCCGTCCAGAAGCGCCGCCTTGCCCGGTGCGGTCGCCTTGACCGCTTGACGCTTCGCGGAAACCTCGTAGAGCGGCGTCTCCGCGTTCTCCTCCTCGATGTCGCGATGGAATCGTCTTGCGACAAAGCGGTGTCCGTTCGCATAGATGAGGTTGCCGGGAACGTACTCCCTGATGGCGGTCGCGGGCGGACGCGGCAGATTGAAGTCCATCGCACCGGTGCGCCAGAAGGGGATGTCCGCCCAACCGATCACGGACCCGACTTCCAACCCGTATCCGGGCAGGAAGCCCTCCGCCGCCAAGACGCTGAAGGTGTTGAAGTCGTCGTGACCTTCTGCCCGCCTCCGGGACCGGCTGGAGCCCTTGAGCTGCTTGACCAAGCCATCACAGCGCCGGAACAACGCCTCGTCCTGGGGCTCGAGCGTTCCCTGCTGCTCGCGCCTGGCGTTGAGCCGCCCGATCTGCTCCATCGCCCAAGCGAGGCGCCTTCTGAGCCGGGCGACCACGGCCTCCAAACCACCGGCGAACGCGTTGACATGGGCGCGGAGCGTCGCGGCATCGACGACATCGGCGTCCGACTTCGGCCAACCCTGTTCGAACACCCGCTGGACGCTCGCGTGGAGGTCGTCGGCATTGCGTCGTACCGCGTCCCGCAACGGCCCGAAATCGAAGCGCTCCCGCCGGAGCTCTCCTGCTTGGAACAGGTAGGGTTCCACTCGCCGCGGCAGACAGAGACGGAGAGTCTCGTCGATGATGCGCCGGTCCTCCTCGGACCGGCCGACATCACGGGTGTAGCGATACAGTCGGGCGATCACCGTGGCATGCACGTGTTTGGCGACCATCACGCCGTTGCGCAAGTTGAACGCGGGTGGATCGATTCTGCCGTCGATCAGTTTCGGAGGATCGGCGAAATACGCTCGGTCGTGGGATGCGGCGCGGCAGTAGGTGAGATCCACGGCCATGCGGTGGCGCCGTCCAGCTCTTCCAGCCCGCTGCCAGTAGTTGGCTGGGAGCGGTGGGACGTTGCGCATCAACACCGAGTCGAGTTGGCCGATGTCGATACCGAGTTCCAGGGTCGGCGTGCAAACCAGGCAGTTCACGGCGTCGGACGCGCCCTTGAACAGGTTTTCCAGACGCTCGCGCTCCTCGGCGGGGACCATCGCCGTATGCTCCTCGGGGTGCAGCACGGCGTATTCACCGTCGAGTAGCTGAAGGTTGTAGTCGTCTTCGTCTTCCGGCACCCATTTCAGGATGCCGTCGCAACGCCAGGCCGGGCAGCGGTCATGGGGCAGGTCCCGCGTGGTCGAGCGCCGGCAACTCGCGCAGCGGCGGACGCCGCGATTGGGGTTCAGCCGCAGCATGTCGGCGTTCACCTGAAAGACGCCATCTACGTTCGGCAACGGTCTTCCCCTGGAGCCCTTCAATCGCACGGCAACCAGAAGGCGCTGTTGCACCAGAAAGTCGAACAGAGTCGTAAGCAATGGTTCGATGGTCTCGGCCCTCGCGCCCCACTTCCGCGCGATCTGGCGCAATGTCGTATCCCCGCCATCGCTGAGCCATTGCGTGACCAAAGCCGGCTTCTCGTTGGCTTGCCGCCTCAGTTTCGTGCCGACGGGCGCGCGGTGATCGGGCAAGTATCCTTGTTGTACTTCCCGATCTCCGTCCATCCAATACTTGGTGAACAGCTCGTGCTCCTGATCGCGGAGTATGCGTTTGCGACGCAGATAGTCGAGAACGCTCGCGACGCCCTCCCGGAGCTGCTCGGGCGAGATGCCGAGCGCGTGGGCGTTCTCCTGGATCCATGGCAGGGCAGGATCGAGTCCCACGTACTCGACCTTCATCCGTCCCCAAGGTTCGAGGCCCAGGGCCTGACGGGAGGACAGCGCCACTTCGCGCAACACCTGGATGCGCAGGTACTTCCGGCGCTCCTGCTGGTGGCGGCCACCGCCGCCTTCCCGCCGCGCGACCTCCCAGACCTCCGGAACCAGTGCTCGCGAAAGAGTCTGGTCCTGCTCCAGCACATCGTCCAGGTGCGCCGTCAGGTCCCCGACGGAGCGGGCGCCGGCCTGGATTCCGTCCGCCATCAATGCCCGTAGCCGGAACCGGCGGGCGTGGTCCTTCATCCACCCGGCCTGGAACGCGGCATCCTGACGGTTGTCGCAGAAGACGAGCAATCGGCGCCGCTCGGCATGGTGCACCATGTCTTGGGTCAGGACATGCACGTCGGCGACGTTGATGGCGCGTACCGGACGCGCGGGCTCTCGGTATCGTCCCGCGATACGGCGACCGGTGGCGCCGCAGGAAAGGCAGCTCGACATGAAGCCGGGCCGCGCCTTGCCCGGCCGGAGGGCGTAAAGCCGTACGCTCTCTTCCGCAATGCCGCAGGAGAGACACCGCGAAACGGCTGCCGGATGCGCCGCACCGCAATGGCGACAGAAGTGCAGGGGAACGGTACGGCGGTGGACCGGTTGTTCATCCTCGTCCGCCTCCGCCCCGATCAGGCGGTCCACCAGAACAACGCGTTTGCCGCCGTTGGTCTCGTCCAGGGCTTCCCACCACGCTCCACCGGCGCCGATTCTGCCCCCGCCCGGCTTGGCGCCCGTGAAGCTGAAGTCCTCGAGGAAGGCCAGATAGTAGTGTTGGCCACATGTAGTGCAGGTTGTGACGGGGAACCGCGCATGGCCGTGGTTCTCCGGCTCCTTGGCCGCCTCGTCCGCGCTGAGCCACAACCTGGAGCCCTCGCCGTCCTCCGGGAACGTCACGACGGCGCCACCCACGCCGCGCACGAAGCCATGCACCACGGGGCGCAACAGTGGTCGGCCGTTGTCACGCGCGGCGGCGCCAAGAGTCAGCCACGCGAGGATTTCGGCCTCCGTCACCGCCCGGCCGAGTTTTCGTTGCAGGGCTTCGGGGAGCTCGGCCAACGCTTGCGGGCGCGCAAGTTCCGTCGCCAGCAGATAGACCAGCTCGTTGTGGGAAAGGGCCTGGTGGAGCGCCTCGGTCCAGTCGCCCTGGCCAAGTTCCTGCCCGGCCAACGCCTGGTACAGTTCGCGCACTGGCCGGCCGGCGCCGTCAACCGGCGCCTCCACGGCCTCGACGCACTTGTCCAGGAGCACTGCCGGATCGTCGCGCGGGCCCTGCGGCGCGAATCTGGGTTCGGCCCAGACCTCCGTGCGATAGTCCTCTCCCACGGTCACGACGTCATCCGATGCAACCCCGAAGAACCGGGCGGCGAAGCTCTGTGCGGCTTGCGGATCCTGCCGGTCCACGATCGTCGCCGATGTCGCGACGCAGGTTGTTTGATTCGGCTTGGCGTTGCAGAAGGCGCGAAGACGCCGAATCAGGCAGGCGGTTTCGGCCCCCAGGGCGCCGCTGAACGTGTGCGCTTCGTCGAATACCAGGTAGTCCAGCCGTGCGCCGGAGAACAGCTCGATGTCCTGCTGCCGCGTCAACAGCAACTCCAGCTGCTTGACGTTTGTCAGCAGGATGCGCGGTTGCCGTCCCGCCGTGCGCATGACCTCCCGCGAGCAGACCTCTTCGGGCGGGTACACGGTCTCGCCAAGACCGTCGCGCCTCGCGCGCTCCAGGCGTGCCTCGTAGTCCGCGCGCGACGCGCCGGGTGGCAGGCGTTGACCCACAACACCAGCCTCCTGCTCCGGGGTCTTCCCGACGTAGATGCCGAACGGGACGTTCGTGCCGGCCAGCAGGCTCCTCAAGCGCATCAGTTGGTCTTCGGCGAGCGCGTTCATCGGGTACACGATGACGGCGCTGATGCCGGGCGGGGCTTCCTCGTCCCGCAGACGCAGACACTGACTGACGATGGGATACAGAAAACACTCGGTCTTGCCGGAGCCGGTGCCCGTCGACACCAAGGTCGTGCGACCGCCCGTGATCGAGCGGATGGCACGCTCCTGATGGCTGTAGAGGTGCGTGATGTCGGATGGGATCCGTTCCCGCAGGTGAGGATGCAGCAGCCCCCCGGCTGCCAGATCGTTGATGGACGCGCCCTCTCGGAAGGGCCGCGAAAGACTGACGTAGGGGCCTTTGAGCAGCGGCGAGCTGCGTGTCTCGTCCAGCGAGAGCAGTTCGCGCATTTGGGCGTGCAGCCGTTCGTCGGCGAAGGGATACGCCGTGAGCTGGTAGCGCAGGAAGCTCTTGACGACGTTTTCGGTGTATGCGACGGGGTTCAGGGCCATGCGGCTAGGCTCGGGTAGGGGACTGTGCCAGGCTTTCTTTCGCCCACAACGTCAACCGAAGCTCCTCGCCGAACAGTTCGTACTCCGGACGACGGCCGGAGTGTGCTTCGCCGTCCTCGAGTATCTTCCGCACGCCTTCGCCACGCGACTCCAGGAAGACCTCGCCACTGCGCTTGCTCCGAATGCGCGAAAGGAAGCTGACGAGGAGCTGATTGCGCGTGAACGTGCGGTAGGCCATGTCCTGCAGGGTGATCGTATTGGGAAGTCGGCCGGGACTGTAGAGTTCCATGCGGTCCTGGAACAGGAAAAGGCGGATCTTGGAGCCGGTGATGGCGTAGTCGCGATGCGCAACGGCGTTGACGATGGCCTCGTCCACCACGTCGATGTCGTACTCGGCCTGTCCGCCCGGGGCCTTCCGCATGAACCGGGCGACGAAGGCGATGCCGGCGTCGATCTGGTCGGAGACCGGACCGGCCAGACGTTCGGCGTGCGTGAGGTCGTCGGAAGACAGACGCGTGCCGGCGTAGCAGGCGGCTTCGATCGAGCCCGAGGCCAGGAAGTCCGTGGGTTCGGCGGCGAACACCAACAGGCCTGCGACGGTGGGCCGGTCCACGCCCAACTCGTCGCGGGAGGTCACGCGCGTGTTGCGCAACAGGTCGAGCCAGGGGATCGTCGGCGAGCGTCCGAAGAACGCCTCCAGCCGTGGTCGGCTGAGGTCCTCGACCGTGGCGCTGGGTACGGACTGTTCGTCGAAGACGTACTCGCGACCGCGCTGCTGGAACAGCCGTGCCAGTTCGGCCGGGGCAAGGTCGCGTTTCGTGGAGCCCACTCGGGTGTAGTAGCGTCCGCGGGAGGTGCGGTGGACGTAGAGACCGCGAGGGACTTCCACCAGCAGTACGTGCCGGTCTCCACCGGGCTCGGCGGGAAGCAAGGCCTTGCGGACGATGGGCCGCGTGGGCGGATCACAGTTGTGGGTCGCGGCGTTGAGCACCCACTGCTCCACGACGTCCAACCTATCCGAGGGAATCCCGGTGACGTTTCCCTGGTCGTCCACCCCTACGAAGACGGTACCGCCTGCGGCGTTCGCGAACGCGACCAGTTCGCCCGCCAGGTCTTCGGCGTTCGGCGAAGCCACGCCGCGGGCGCCAAGCCGCAACTCCTTGAACTCGGCCCGGCCGTCTTCGCCGGCGCGCAGTTGGGCGAGGATCGCGTCCTGGGTGTCGAACATCGCTCTACGTCCGCTCGGATGGGCCTGCCCGGTTCGGCCTGCCGTCGGGTTTGTCGTCCTCGAACAGGCTGCCCTGCGCCTGCGGAACCGATGCGTGCGCTTGATAGTCTGCCCTATGCTCGGCGGCCTCCAGAAGGGGCTCTTGCCCTGACTCGCCATCTGCTAGGAGCGACGCATGGTCGTCGGCTCCGAGGAGGTTGCGGGCATGGAGGTGACACTCGCGCCAGGATTCCTCCGCGCTCTGGACGAGCTGCCAGTCGTAGAAGCGCGGGCCGAGTCGGCTGGCAACCGGCTGCGGGTGTTTGGCGCGTTCATCGTGGCCGAGGCCGTAGTCGGCCAGGCGGAGCGTCTCCGGGAGCATCCAGCCCTCGCCTTGGTTCTGGGCGAGGAATGCCTCGATGCCTTGGTCGCGGTCCCCGTGCGCAGAGCGGATCTTCGACTCGAGATCACGAAAGGCCACGAGCGTCAGAACGGTGTGCCGGAGTTCGGGATGTCGATCACGGTGGACGCGCCAGAAACCGCGGGCGTCCAGCAAGGCCGCCCCCGGTGATCGAGCGCTGACGTCGTCCATGGGGCGATCGGTATCGCGGAGGATGTGACCGAGATCCTCTGCGCTCAGCCCATAGGCTGCGCACGCGACCGCATCCAGGATGACGCGCAGGCGCAACCTCTCGCTGGGGAGCAGCGCATGATGAGCCCCCGGCGTGAGTCCCAAGCGGGCGGCGGAGAACAGAGACGGGAACAAGTTCAGCTTGTCCGTGAGCTCTTGCAGACCTGGAACGGCTCGGTCGGGCAACGCCCCTTCGGCGAGCACGTGCCAGGCAAGGGCCGCTCCTCCGAGCCGTTGGCGCACGAGCCAGTCGAAGACGAAGCTGTTGAACAAAGCCATCGCCGTGGACACGTCGTTGATCGCGTCGTTGCCGACGTGCAGTACGGGCACTTTGTGACCGCAGGGAAACGGGGGGAGGATGGCGCCGATGAACGAGCGGGCGTCCGTACTCCGAGCGACCTCGCGATACCCGATTTTCACTGTATCCGCTGCGTTGACCTCCCCGGCCGCGATGGCATGCGCCATCAGGAACTGCGGGTTCCACCGAGGCTTGGCGAAGTCGCCATAGTCCCACTTGGCGCGGAGACCGGTGCCGCTGAGCCAGCCTCTCGCGGATGGGACGAACGGCTGGACCATGATGCCCTGGTACACCGGCAATGCGTGGTCCCGGATGTCCTCCGCCGCGATCCATGTGTTCGCTTCCCGAGCCAGGACCACTCCCGCCGGGATTGTTTCTCTCGGCACCGGCAACCGATCATGGGGCGGCTGGGCACAACGCAATGCCCAGTCGGTGCGGGCTACGTCGCCGGGCTTCAGTAACTGGCCGTGGAGGAAACGCGCCTCGGCGTGGCGTTGCCCCGGTGCCGCCGTCGTGTCGAAGAGCCAATCCTCGAGTTCGATCTCGACGGGCTCCGGGCGCGATGGATCGACGCCGAGTTCCTCCCACAGTTTTTCGATGGGTCGCCAGCGACCCGACAACCACCGGCTGTATTCGTCCGCTCGGTAGCCCTTGGCTTCCCATTGTGGGCGGGGCGAGAAGCGTCGTGAGTCGTTCGTCATATGGAACTCACCGGCATAGTCGACATGCCATCCATCCGACCCGTCGTCGCCGAGCAACACGCCGTTGGCGTACACCTTCTCCAGAACTTCGAGGTCTCGCCTGGACTGAATCTCCAGGATGGACCGGCTCCTTGGGCTGAATCGTTCGATCTGGGCCAGGGAGTAGAACGTGGCGTGGTCCTCCGCCCGTTCCCAGTCCGTCAGCCTGCGCCGCATGAAGGCGGTACGCACCGCATCGGTTTGGCCGCCTTTCTCGAGGATCACCGGGTTGAACTTGTAGCTCCTGTGAATCGGAAAGATGCCGTCGCGGTTCTCGATGCCGAACAGCCACTCCCACCGACACTGCTTGAGAAACAGCTCTCGCAACGCGCCGGTTCCATGGTCCGAGTAGAGGCCGGAAGGGACAAGGAAACCCAACCGGCCGCTTGCTCCGAGCAACGCATGAGCCGCTTCGAGAAAGAGCTTGTAAAGATTGAGGTCGGCGGAGCCTTGGTGAGCAAACGGGTGTTGCCCATCCGTGAACCCCAATGCGCCCTGCCGTGCGCTTCGCCATCTGTCGTGCGTTTCGGCGTTCGCGCGACCGCGAGCCACGGCGAATCGATCCTGACTTCTGGAACTGTTTTCGGGATCGCCGAAGGCGCTTCCCACGTGGCTCATGTAGTTGGACTGCGCGCGGAAGCGTGCGTTGTAGTTCAGCCAGTCGCGCTCTACATTGGAACTGCCGAAGTAACTGGTCTGTCGCCTGAGCGCCTCCTGTTTGCCGTAGGATCGGTAGAGCGGATCGAGGTTGGAGAAGAACTCCTTCGAGACCGGCTTGGCGATGTCCCAGGGCGGGTTCCCAAGCACCGCATCGAATCCCGACCCCGCCGCCCGGTACACATCCGGAAACTCCAGCTCCCAATGGAAGAACCGCATTTCGGAAGCGATCCGTCGGGAGACGCGTCGCGTGCGCTCCGGCGGGTCCGCGAAACCACTCGGGAGCGGTGCGGCATCCATGTCCTCGGCGGGCCAGAACCAGCACGCGCACCAGAGGTCCATCGCGTCCTTGAGGGAGCGCCAGGCCTCGGACGCGATCAACTCGCGGTACAGGTGCGCCCGCCGGGCGGCGTCCTGGACGGGCAAGGCGTGCATGCGGGTGAGCGAATCCAGGGTTTCCTGATGTGCGGTGAGCGAATCCTGCAGCAGGTCCTCCTGAAACAAGTCCGATCCTTGCAGAAAGAGCGCGAGGTCCGGCGTCAGCCTGTCCTTGACGAACGCCTTGATTGCCTTGGTGCGGGCGTTGCGGGGGAAGTGGACGCCGTTCGCGTGGTTCTTGTCGCCGCCTTCGCGGTTCTTCCAAGCCATGACGGGGTAGTGGCGAAACTGGTCGAGCCAGGCGCCGATCAGGGCGTTGCCACACTTCACCTTGTGGTCGAGGAACCCGAACGGAAGCGTCCGGTCCATCGTCTCGATCCACAAGGAGAGGCGGCAGAGCTCGACGGCGAGGGGGTCGAGGTCCACGGCGTAGATGCACCGTTCCACGACATGACGCCGCAGCACGGCCTTCAGCCGCGGCTCGAAGTTGTCGTCGTCGGGCGGGCAGGGGATCAGCTCCTCGCTCAGGCGTGGTTCCGGAGGCCGTTCTCGGTCGAGGTCAAGCAGCCGCACCAGTGATCGTTCGCCGGTCGCTTCGATGCGGTCGTGATGCTGTAAAGATGCGAACAGAGCGTCCGTGAGGAAGCGCAGGGCGGCCAGGGCGAACGTGCCGGAGCCACACGCCGGGTCGCAGACCGTCAGCGACAGGATTCGCTCCGGCGCTTTCGGTGTCCATCTCTCCGATGGCGCGTTGGCGTCAGGCGTTCCATCGGCTTGGGAAGGGGGATCGTAGGCTAGCGGACGAAGGGTCCGCTGCACCGTCGGCACGGCGAGACCTGGCCGCGTGTAGAAGCTGCCGGAACCCTTGCGCGTACCCCCCCAGCGCACGAGGTACCACTCGCCGGGCAACACGATGCGAACGACCAGTTGTCGGGCGCGCGCGCCGACCTTTCGCTCGAAGTCTAGGCGGCGCTCGGGGGTCTGCTTGCCCCGGGGCTTCCGGACGAGCCCGGCCGCTTGCACGGCCCTTCGGGCCCAGGATTCGGCGCGCAGGCGACTGCCTTGTCTGGCGTCCACGCGCGCGACCGGAGTCGCGGTGGTGGGAGCCGGGCGCCCGTCGTACGTCGCGTGCGCGTCTCCGACGCCTGGCGGGTCGGTGTCGACGAGGTCGAAGATCCCGGGCTGGTTTGCTTCGGAGGGCGCCTGCGCCTCTTCGGAGCCGGCCGGTGTCGATCTGTCCTTGAGGCTGTCGAACAGCGCCTTGAGAGCGCGGTCGTCCATCGTTTCGAGGCGCGAGAGCGGTAGGGCCGGTTGGTCGCCGACGGCGAGGAAGACCACCGGATCGTCCGCGGGAGCGGTCTTGAGTTCGTAGTCCAGCAGTCCCTCGTAGAGGATGCCGATGTACTCCGACGAGAGATCGGAGAAGTCCACCGGGGCCACCGCCATCCGGCGGCCTCGACCTTGCAGGATGCGCACCTTGGTCCGCGTCAGCAGCTTCAGCATGTCGTACACGTCGCGGTCGGGCAGGACCTCGGTCTCGAAACAAGCGTTCTCGAACACGGCGAGGGCTTGGGACAGCCCATCTCCTGCGTGGAACGCGCCGGGTGCGAACAACTCTCCCCCGTAGCGCGGGACGGGCAAGTCGGGATGATGGGAGCCATCGCGTACGAGTGCGAACAGGGCGAGCACGCGTGGCCATGCGGCGAAACGTTCGCCAAGCGGACTCCCGCGGGCGGCGTCGCGCTCCAGTTCCTCGAGCAGTCCGTTCAGTCCGTAGCTCTCGTGATACAGCGCATTGTCGCGGGGCAACAGGTCGCGGGACTCCGCGAACAGGGTGACGACCAGCCGCATGGCCACGCGACAGGCGGCGCGATAGATGTCCTCCGGGGCCGCCTGCAAAGGCGTTGCGCGTTCGTCCCGGTCCCCTTCGCCGGAGGCTTCCTCTAGCGGGACGCCCGCATACTCCGCGAGGTATCTCCGGTAGTCGGCCGTGTCGACGCCGGCGTCGTGGGTCACCGCCAGCAGTGGTTCGCCGTGGGCCCGGATGAGGATCTCGACGGCCTCGCGTACCCGCTCCCCGAGCACCTCGGAAAGCTCCGCCTGCCCCTTGCGGGTGTTTCGGATGGCTTCGAGGAGCGGTGGTGCTTCGTCTTCGCGCTCCGGCGTCCAGACTTCGGCACGCAACAGCGTCCGTAGCGCCGTCACCTGGGGTGCGGCGGCGCCTTCCTCGAACCAGAGGTCGAGGTCCCACTCGCACCAGGCCTCGTAGTCGAGTCCCGCGAACAACAGTCGCCACTGGCGGGCGTTGGTGAGCACGGCGAGATGATCGCCGCTTGCGCGCAGCCAACCGAGCGCTTGGCTGACCAGACGGCGACCGCGACCGAGCCCGAGCCTTCTTGCCCCCGGCCGACCGTGCCCCGCGGCGCCCCGCTCCGGGGGCTGGTCCAGGAAAATCGGCAGCCGTGCGCCGAGCGGCCCCTCCCAGAGATGGCTCGGCTTGACGATTTCACCCGTGAGGGCTCGACGCCCCTCGGACGAAGGAACGCCACTGCCCCTGGACCAGGTCCCCGTAGAGGCGTCGAGGCCGCAGACGCGTTCCAGAACGAACGCCGCGAATTGGGAGGTGTCTCCGCTGCCGTCCAGAATCGCGTTCGCCTGCTGCCGGAGTTGCCGCTCCGCGTAGTCGTCGAGCGGTGCCGGGACGAAGTGCGCGAGGTCCGCGAGGCGCGTGCCATCAAGCAGCAGGCCGCCGTGGCGCAAACGGTCCCATCCCGGTACGGGCACGGCCGATGGCGACGTCATCCATTGCCCTCCGGCACGCGAACCTCCACCGTGACCGGGAAAGCCTGCACGGCCGCGAGCTTGAATCGGGCGGGTAGCAGGCGATCGAGGATGCGCGTGCGCTCGTGCCGCAACTGCTCGCGTATCTCTTCGTAGTGTCGGCGACGGCGCTCGACCTCCTCCTGTTTCCGCTCGATCGATTGCTCGAGTTCCGCGAAGCGCTCCCCTTGGTCGAAGAGCTGGCCCTGGCGGCGCTTGGCGGCGAGTTGCTCGATCTCGCGAGTCAGGCGCGCCAACGTTGAGCGCTCGATGAGTACGGAGACCTCGCCCTGCCGCTGGCGGTACCGCTCGTCCTCGCGGGCTCGCGCGGCGCGTTGATCCGCCTGAAGCTGTGCTCGGAGACCGCCGTCCAGTCGGGTCTTGTAGTCTCGCAGCCAGCGTTCGAGGTCGCGCTTGACGATGTCGATCAGGTCCCTCGCCGCCTCGCCGTTGCCGGGTGCGGTCGTGCCGGCCAGGCGGAGGTGGCGTTGCGTTTGATCGTGCGGCAGCGGCGCCCCGAGTCGCTCGTCGCGCACGGGGAAGGCGAACGTCCTTATCCAGCGATGGAACGTCTCGCGCAACTCGTTCACCGCCAGTTCCTCGACGCTGAACAGGACCAGGGCGTCCTCCCCCGGGGGAACGCCTCCCGTCCGTACGGTCCATCGCGAAACCTGGTGGTGCCCCGGGTAGCGACGCCGGTTCAGCACGCCGAGCGCCCGGAGCATCATGGGATGGGCGAGGTGGACCAGCAGGGTGTCCTGCCTGGGCAGGAAGACGTGCAGGTCTCCGAGTTGCTCGATGAACGGCTCGGGATCGAAGGCGAGCTTCGGCATCGGGCCCGCGGCCTCACCCGGCATGGGCGGACGTACCGCGTCGTCGATGACGTCCCTCCAGCCGGGAAGGTCCGGATGCAGCACGCGATGGCAGCCCGCTTCGTCGGCCGCCTGGAGTTGTGGTCGCCCGCCGTTGGTGGCCATGGCGGCCTCCAATGTTTCGGCAAGTGCGCCCCCGTCGAGGTCGAGTTCCCTTGCGAGGGCGTCGAGCGCGGGCGCGTCGCGGGGAGACTCGTCCGCGGGTACGACGGCCGCGTCGGCATCGAGCACGGTGGTTCCCCGCGAGGCGTCGATGCCCGCGTCCAGGTCCGCCTGCACGGCCTGCCGGTCTTCGCCACGGACCAGCCTGCGGTGTACGGCGCGGTCGAAGACCTCGTTGAGGGAACCGAGATCCTCGCGGATCTCGTTGGCCTTGTGGATGACGTGGTCGAGAAAGCGCATGTCCGGGTCCGACATGCTGACGAAGTGATGCACGACCACGTCGCGGGGTTGGCCGTAGCGGTCCAGGCGCCCGTTGCGCTGCTCGAGCCGTGAAGGGTTCCAGGGGCAATCGTAGTGCAGGAGGTATCGTGCGGTGCGGTGGAGGTTCAGGCCTTCGGAAGCCGCATCGGTGGCGACGAGGATGCGAACCGCCGCACTCTGATGGTTGAAGGCCGCCTTGACGTTCTCGCGGTCGGCTTCGCTCATGCCGGCGGCCAGGGTACCCAATGGTTGGCCTGGCGCGAGTGAGCCGCTGCCGGCGCCGAATAGCGTCAGCACGCGCTCGGACGGATACCGCTCTCGGAGCCTGCGCGCGAGGTAATCGAGCGTCGTCTTGTACTCCGTGAAGACAATGAGGCGCTCGTCGTCGCGGAACGCATTCGAGTCGAGGAGGAGGCGTTCGATCAGGCGGACAAGCGCCTCGAACCGGGCGTCGACGGCGGGCGTCTGTTCGGTGACGGGCAGCCCGTCGAGGTCGAAGCCCAGGTCTGCGAGCGCGCTTTCGATGCGAGCGATCTCATGCGTCAGGTCCTCGGCGAAGTTCTTGAGCCAGGCGCCCGTGACGGTGGCGGCGGTGGCCTCGCGTTGTTGGGTCTCCCGATCGTCTCCGGTTTCCTGGCGCAACGCGCGTTCGGCCGCCGTCAGGGCGCTTTCGGAGGCGGCTGACTCGGAGAGACCCTGCTTGGTTCTGCGCCAGGACTGTGCGAAGGCCACCGGGCAGGAAAGCAGCCGCTTGCCCAAGACTTCGACGGCGAAGGCGCCCGCGCGCCGTCTGCCCTTCGATCCGGTGGCGATCGCGCCTCGTACTGCCTCCCGGAAGGCGTCGAAAGCCGCGGCGAGTTCGGTCTCTCGATCATGGGCGGAAAGCGGCAGTCCCACGGGTGGTTTTCGGACGCAGAAGCGACGTGCGCTTGGCGGGGTCGGGGTGTTCGCTCGGTCCGTGGTCTGCGCGTTGATGTCGCGTTTCAGGCGCCGGACCACGATGTCCTCGACGCGGCCGCGCATGGCCTCGTTCATCTCGTTGACGCGACTGAAACGCACCGGATCGAGCATTTCGAGGAGGCCGGTGAACGAGCGCGTATGACCGTTGTGCGGCGTGGCGGAAAGGAACAGGCGATGCTCGAACAGGGGCGCGACCAGTCGGAGGGTCCGGCAGAGTTCGCTGTCTTCGCCGAACGGCGACGGCATGAGATTGTGGCACTCGTCCACGATCAGGAGGTCCCACGGCAGATGTGGAGATCCCTCCGGCGTATGACATGCGGCCAGGAAGCCCTCGCGCACGTCGGGTTGGCGGAGATAGTGATAGGAAGCGACTATGCGACTGAACGAACGCCATGGGTTTGCGTCCATGCCGAGTCGGCGTCGCAGGCGCTCCGTGCCCTCGCGGTCGACGATCTCGAAGCGCAGCGAGAACTTGTCCCAGAGTTCGTCGCGCCACTGCTGGCGCAAGGATGCGGGCGTGAGCACGAGTATCCGCTGGATGCGTCGCCGCAGCAGGAGTTCGGTGAGGATCAGGCCCGCCTCCACGGTCTTGCCGAGCCCCACGTCGTCGGCGATCAGCAAGCTGACGCGCGGCATGCGTAGCGCCTTGAGAAGCGGCACGAGCTGGTAGTCCTCGACGCGCACGCTTCCGTGGAAGGGGCTCGCTATCGGCTGGCGGCGCAGGGGTCCATCGCCATCGGGATCGAGATAGGGTGACAGGGCCGTCCAACGGGCGGCGCGCAGCAAGGCGTCGAAGTCCTCGGGCGGCATCGGCGGCGCGTGCGTGTCGGGGAGTGCGGTGGGTTCCAGGAGGTCGCGTTTCGGCTCAAGCTCCCACAACAGGCGCTCCTCGGCCGGGCCGTGTGCGTCCTGGTACTCCACGTGAACCAGGTGCAGTCGCCCATCGTCGCTCTCGAATGGCTCGACCGCCGACACGACGCCGCGACGGTTGCGCACGGTGGCGAGCATGCCCTCGCGCGGGATGGCGTGTCCTGCGGTGGGACTCACGGTGTACGGTGCCGTGAGCGATGGCGGAGACCGTGCCTCGGACGCAGGCGCTGTTGCGCGCGCATCGTGCTCCCCCGTGTAGGCGAAATCCCCTACGCCTCCGCCACCTCCCGCTCGATGAGGTCCGCGTACTTCTCCAACGCCCGTTCGCGCCGCTTGATGAGGTGGTAGTCCGGGAACAGCTCGTCGGTCCCCTGGTAGCGCCCGAGGATCTGACGCGCCACCGTGACCTTGTGCACCTCCGTCGGCCCGTCCGCCAGTCCCATGTGGAAGCTGTCGAGCACGCCGGCCGCGAACGGCATCTCGGTTGATAGTCCGAGGGACCCGTGCACCTGCAGGGCGCGGGCGTAGACGTCGTGGTAGACCTTCGGCATCTGCGCCTTCACGGCGGAGATGTCCGCGCGCACTTCCTTGTAGTTCCGGATCCGGTCGATCTTCCAGGCGGTTCTCAGCACGAAGAGCCGGAACTGCTCGATGTCGATCCAGCTGTCGGCGATCATCGCCTGCACGAGCTGTTTCTGCGCCAGCACCTCGCCCTGGGTCTCCCGCGACAACGCGCGTTCGCACATCATGTCGAAGGCGCGCCGGACCTTGCCGACCGTGCGCATCGCGTGGTGGATGCGGCCGCCGCCGAGACGCGTCTGCGCCACGATGAACCCCTGACCCGGTGCCCCGAGCAGGTGGTCGCGCGGGATGCGCACGTCGTCGTAGCGGATGTAGGCGTGGTTGCCCGGGTTCTCGTAGCCGACCGCCACGTTGCGCTGGATGTCCACCCCGGGCGTCTCGGCGGGGACGATGAACATCGACATGCGCTCGTACGGGGGCGCCTCCGGGTCCGTGACGGCCATGACGATCAGGAAGGAGGCGTGCCGGGCGTTCGACGAGAACCACTTCTCGCCGTTGATGACCCATTCGTCGCCCAGGGCCTCCGCCCGGCAGGTGAAGACCTTGGGGTCGGCGCCGCCCTGCGGCTCGGTCATCGAGTAGCAGGAGCAGATCTCGTTGTCGAGCAGCGGCTGCAGGTACTGGTCCTTCTGCGCTTCCGTGCCGTAGTGGGCGAGGATCTCCGCGTTGCCGGAGTCCGGCGCCTGGCAGCCGAACGCCACCGGCGCGCACTTGGCGCGGCCGAGGATCTCGTTCATGAGCGCGAGCTTGAGCTGCCCGTAGCCCTGCCCGCCGAGGTCGGGCCCGAGGTGACAGGCCCACAGGCCGCGCCGCTTCACCTCCTCCTGCAACGGCCGGATGAGCTTGTTGCGGTTCGGGTCCGAGAAGTCGTTCGGATGCCCGAGCACGAAGTCGAGGGGCTCGATCTCCTCGCGCACGAAGTCGTCCATCCAGTCGAGTTCGCGCTGGAAGGCGGGGTCGGTTTCGAAGTCCCAGGCCATGCGTCGCTCCGGTAGAGGGTGAGGCCCCGATTAAACCCGGTGGGTCGGGCGTTTGGGAAGCCGGGCCGGTCCCGGGCACGAGCGTCAGCGTCCCGCGACCGACCCCTCAACTGCCGCTACCGGTGGCGGCGTCGAGCGCCCCGGGTCCGGCCGCGGCACGCCGCCGCTCGGCCAGCTTCCCGAGAATCTCCTCGTGTCGCTTGCGCGTGAGGTCGTAGTGCGAGAGGCACCAGATGGTGATCACCGCGCATCCGGCGACCACGGGTCCGTAGAGCACGCCGAGATCTACCAGCGTCGCGGCCGGCACGTCCGCCGCGGAGACGATCTCGGCGCCCGTCGGCCAGGCGATGATGTCGAGGCCGAGGCCGCCGAGGAACATGCCGAAGCCGGAGGTCGCCTTGCCCGAGAAGGAGATGGCGCCGAAGAAGATGCCTTCCTGGCGCGTGCCGGTGTCGAGTTCGTGCTCGTCCGCCACGTCCGCCAGCATCGACCCGGCGGCGATGAACGCCTGCTGCACGGCGAGCCCCTGCACGAACTTGAAGGCGACCAGCGCGTAGAAGAGCTCGTCCGTGCCGTTCTCCGGGAAGGCGTCGAGGAGCCGGCACACCACCGGCAGGATCGTGCAGGTCGACACGCAGGCGCACCCGAGGATGACGCCGGCCCGCTTGCCGATGCGGGGCAGGAGCGGCGCGGCCAGGAAGACGCCGAGCAGGCGCCCCGCGATGGGCGCCAGGTTGACGCGCATCATCTGACCGCCGTCCAGCTCCCAGAAGTACTGGTACATGTAGATGTCTAGCGTGCCGTGGACGCCGGACATGATGTAGATGACCAGGACCCCGGAGATCATCCAGGCGAAAGAGCGGTTGCCGAACGCCGCCAGGAAGTCGCTGCCCAGGACCAGGAACGCGTTGCGTGCCGGCCGCGGCGGCGGCTCGGAAAGGAAGGGAACCTCCTTCTGCGTGCCGGCGGCCGAGTACCAGATCGTCACGGCCATCAGCACGGCCAGCACGATCGCGAACGGCGTGTAGTTCTCGACGGCCAGGCGGCCGCCCATGTCGTCGGCGAAGAAGTAGCCGAAGCCGACGGCGATCACGGTGGCGCCGCCCGCCGTGGCGAAGAACTGCCGATAGGCGACGACGCGGTTGCGTTCGTTGTAGTTCTGCGTCAGCTCCGCACCGAGGGCGAGGTGCGGTACGTGGTAGAGGGTCATGGCGCCGCGGGTCAGGGTCGCGAAGGCCGTGAGCCACAGGAACAACCCCCACTGGCCCAGGCCCTCAGGCGGCGAGAAGAGCCCGACGAACGCAAGCGCCAGGGGCAGCGCCGACGCGTACATGAAGGGATGGCGCCGCCCGAGGCGCGACTGCCACTTGTCGGACAGCGAACCCGCCAGCGGGTCGGTGACGGCGTCGAACAGGAGCGCGATGAAGAGCGCCGCGCCGGCGAGCACGCCGGGCAGCTCGAGCACCTGGTTGTAGTAGAAGAGGATGAACAGGCCGAAGCCCGTGCTCTTGAGTCCCTCGGCGAACTGGCCGACTCCGAACGCCAGCTTGCTCGAGAACGGGACGATGCGATCATTCGGGTTGTGGGGGTTCATCCGCTGCGAGCATAGCAGCCTGCCGCGGGACAGAACGGTGGCGTTGGTGACGCACGCGACTGGGGGTACCATCCGGGGACGGGCTGCCGCTCAGCACGCGGGGCGTGGCCATACACTTATAACTTACAGCGGTTTGCAATGAGTTCTTCAAACATCTTCGAGGGTGCGGATCTCGGCTCGTTCTTCAAGGACCCGTACGGTCCCTACGCGTTTGCCCGCCAGGCACGCATCTTCCGGAACGACGGCGTCTGGTACGCCGCCCGCTTCGAGGACGTCGACTGGATCCTGAAGGACCGCCGCTTCGGCAAGCAGCCGCCGCCGGGAAGCGAGCACAGGATGCCCCAGGGCCGCCCCCAGCCGGCCGAGGAACGCAACATCCTGAACACCGACCCGCCGGACCACACGCGGCTGCGCGGACTGGTGGCGAAGGCGTTCAACGCACATCGGGTGGCGGGCATGCGCCCGGTCGTCCAGTCGCTGGTGGACGGCCTGCTCGACGACCTCGAGCCGCGGGGCGGCATGGACGTCATGCGCGACTACGCCTACCCGATCCCCGCCACCATCATCAGCGACATGCTCGGCATCCCCGACGCGGACCGCGACCGCTTCGGCCACCTGTCGAACGAGATCATCCGGTGGGGCACGGGGATCGAGCCGGGCGTGGACCTGGAGACCCGGGCGGCCCGGTCGCGCGAGGCGCGCGAGGCATTCGACTCCTACCTCACCGCGCTGTTCCCGGCGAAGCGGGAGTCCCCCGAAGACGACCTGACGACGGACCTCCTGCGTGCCGAGAGCGAGGAGGGACGCCTCACCGAGGAGGAGGTCACCAAGAACGTTCGCCTGCTGTTTCAGGCCGGGCACGAAACGACCGTCAACCTGATCGGCAACGCGCTCGTGGCGCTCTACCGGAACCCGGACGAGCTGGCGAAGCTGAAGGCGGACCCGGGGCTCATGCCGCGCGCCGTGGAAGAGTTCCTGCGCTTCGACTCGTCGGTCCAGCAGTTGCCGCGGGTCGTCCAGGAGCGCGTCGAGGTCGGCGGGCAGACGCTCGAGCCGGGGGAGATGATCATCTGCCTGCTCGGCGCGGCGAACCACGACCCGGACGCGTACGAGGACGCGGACGCGCTGGACATCGAGCGGCCCTTCGTACGCTCGAAGTCCTTCGGCGGCGGCATCCACTTCTGCCTCGGGGCGCAGTTGGCCCGCCTGGAGACCGAGGTGGCGCTCGGGACGCTGTTCGAGCGGCTCCCGGAGATGACCCTCACGAACCTCGACGATCTCGACTACGCCTTCAATCCCTTCTTCCGCGGCCCGAAGGAGTTCCTGGCGACGTGGGTTTAGGAGCGACCCCGGTAGTCCTGGAAGTAGCGATGGAGCGAATCTTGAGCTTGCCATGATGGCGCGCATCGAACGTGCTACGCCTCGACGTGATCTGCCGAGTGAGCGGCGGTCCCTGTCGTCGTCGCATCGACGTACCTCGGACTGAATGCCGGCGCTGCCGGTGACCGACGAGTGACACGTCTGCTAGCATCGGAAGCCGCTTATCGCTCATGAGGATGCAAAGTGGATGCTGAGCCCGACCTTCAGGAGGAGGACGGCATAGAGGTCGAGCCCGAGGACGACAGCCCGATCAGTCGTCCCTTCGATCCCGAGAAGATCAAAGTGCAGTCTTCTACCTTGCTCATTGGGCAGCTTGCCAGCCGCATGAACCACGGCGAGATACAGGTGCCGACCTTCCAACGCCGGGCTGGTATCTGGAATGCTCAGCGCAAAAGTCGACTAATCGAATCCCTGTTGCTGCGCATTCCAATCCCGGTGTTCTATTTTGCTGCGGATGAAGATGAGAACTGGTCAGTTGTGGACGGCCTGCAGCGCTGTACGGCGATTCACCAATTCGTCTCGGACGACTTTCCGCTCCGAGGTCTCGAATACTTGGGCAAGTTCGAGAGCAAACTCTATCGAGATCTCCCGAGACCAATGCAGCGCCGTATCGACGAAACGCAGCTCGTCGTTAACGTGATTCAACCGGGAACGCCAGAGGAGGTGACCTTCAACATTTTTCGACGCATTAACACGGGCGGAATGACGCTGACGGGTCAGGAAATTCGTCATGCCTTGCATAAGGGACCAGTGCTTGAGTTTCTCCGAGAGTTGGCGGAAAGCGACGAGTTCCTGAATGCCACACGGGAGTCCGTGAATCCGCAGAGGATGGCTGATCGGGAATGCGTTCTTCGGTTTTTGGCATTCCATCTTAGAGCGTGGTCAAGTTACGAGTCCCGTGACGATCTGGACCGTTGGCTCGGGGACTCCATGCATAAGATCAATGCTATGTCCGAAGATGATCGCGACAACGTAGCTGCGACCTTCAAGAGGTCGATGACCGTGGCGGAACGCGTTTTCGGAGACTATGCGTTTCGGAAGCAGTATGGCGTTGAGGACGAACGTCGGCGCCCGGTGAACAAGGCGTTATTCGAGGTTTGGAGCGTGGGTATCGCGGGCCGATGTGACAGAGATCAAGAAAGGCTTATGGGGCGCCGCGCGGCAGTCGTTGACGCGTTTCATAGATTGATGTGCAACGATGAGTTTGAAGGGGCGGTGTCGACGGCGACGGGCACAGCCAGCAAAGTACACCTACGGTTTCGGGCTGTTGGAGAACTGATCGAGGGCTGCGTCTGATGCTGACCGGTGTACGGTTGACGAACTTCAAGGCGTTTGACGATGTAGCGTTGCGCTGTGCCCCCTTGACGCTTTTGTGTGGGGTCAACGGAACGGGGAAGAGTAGCGTCTTGCAGGCACTCTTGCTCTTACGGCAGTCGGCGATTTCTGGTGCTTTGCGTCCCCCCGACGTCCGGTTAGAGCTTGAAGGAGATCTAGTGGCAATCGGGACTGGGCGGGATGCCCTTTACGAGGACGCTCAGACAGATGCTCTCGAGATCGAGGTCTTGCGGGACGGTTGCGGTCCGTGCGTAATGTCGTTCCGGGTACTTCCTGACGAGGACGGTGACAGCGACCAGTTGAAGGCGATGTCGCAAAGTGGGTTCAATGAAAGGTGGCGCCAACTTCCGCCCTTCGGTGGCGAAGTGAACTACGTTCACGCTGAGAGGGTGGGGCCGCGAAAGTTCTACGCGCACTCCGAGACGATGGCTCGGCGAGGGGAGCTTGGCGCGCGGAGTGAGTACGCACTCAACTTCCTGAGTGAGCGTGCGGCGCATCTAATGAGTCGGGACGATCCGCGCGCGTATGGAGCGGAGGGTCGACGCGTTCTCGACGTCGTGGACCGGTGGCTAGGAGAGGTGTCCCCCGGGGCGCATCTGGGCTTCGACAAGGTCGTGCAGGCGGACGCGCTCGTCGCTGGTTTTTCCTTTGATCGGCCCAATGACGTAGCCACTCGTCGATTTCGGGCCACTAACGTAGGCTTTGGTCTGTCATACTCGCTTCCGGTGCTGACGGCCCTACTCGCGGAGCAAGGTACTCTTTGTATAATCGAGAACCCAGAAGCGCATCTTCACCCGCGCGGTCAAACGCGGATCGCTGAGCTGGCAGCAAGGGCAACACTGGCTGGCGTACAGGTGATCGTTGAGACTCATAGCGATCATCTTTTGGATGGCGTCCGCATCGCGGTGCGGGACGGGCTGTTGGACCCTGCGAACGTGGCAATTCACTACTTCGAGCGCGATGGGATTCGGGCAAAGGTGACATCACCCGCGATAGATGACGAGGGACGACTCTCTGCATGGCCAGTTGGCTTTTTTGACCAGCACGAAGACAACTTGGTGCGGCTACTGGCACCAAAGCTGTAGGGGCGGGGCGAGAGAGCTACATGCCGGAGATGGTTCTCAACCATGTGAGCGTGGCCGCTCACGGTGGATCGGAGACGGCGGTTTGGCTATCCGACCTGGCGCGTGGCATCGCGGCATTGATTAAGGCGGACGTGGCAAGAAAGGTACTCCGCATGCAAGGCGCGGTCGCGAACATATGGTTCGATGCTTGCCAAGCGGTTCGTGTTTTGGATAGGGATGGTTACTTGTTGCTCATGGGCCTCGCGGCGAAAGTGCCTGTAACAGAAGGTCTTGTAGCCAGCACGACGGACCGGCTACTCGGCTGCGAGAGTGTACGGCTCTCGCCCGAGGACGGCGAGCCGCTCCTGCTATGCGCGATTAAGCACTGGATCGCGGTAGGTCTCCCCGCAACGGATGAGTGGGATCGCGATCAACTACGGGTTGAGTTTCGAGAGCTGCTGGCGGACGGGACGTTCGAGGTAACGGAAGAGAGTATCGATAACCTGACACGTAGTGTCCATGCGGAGCAGATCGTGGAGCGCGACCGCGAGCGCCGGCGGGCAGGCGCGACGGCGGAAGAGCTCTGGGCAAGGCGAACGACTGTCTTCGCGGGTTTGAGTTTCGGTCCGGAGGTCGAGGGCAACCTCAAGGCGCAATCGGCCCTCCTTCCGCAGATAGCACGGAAGCTGGTGGCCCTTGAGCGGGCGGCACGAGGGTGGACGATCGGCGCTGCGCCGGCATGGACGACTAAGGTGACACCGGAGTCGGACAGTGTGATGGCGACACCCAAGCTTCGTGAAGCGCGCCGATTCAAGTCGGCACGCGGTAGCCGAGAGCTGTTCGGCTGGCACGCTCGGGTTGGTTCGAGCGTTCGAATTCATATCCGTTTCACTGCGCAAGATCGCGTCGTGGAAGTCGGCTACATTGGTCCGCATCTGCCGGTGTAGTACCTTCGGACACCCGAGCGCTTGGGCGAGCGGGGGAAGAGGCAACTCCGAAGCCCCGGTGGCCCCTGCCCTTACCGGCGAGGCTCCACCCCCACCCGGGTTGCATACACGAGCACGCTGGCCTGCACCACAACTCCGATGGCGGGACCCCGATCCCCCACGTAGACTCCGCAACACCACTCGTTGTACCGGGGACGGCCATGGCCAGCCAGGAGATGCGCGATGCGGCGGCCCAGATGCGGGCCACGGGCGAGTTCGATGCGGTGAACGATATCGAGACGTTGCGCGCCGCCATGGACGAGATGGACTCCCTGGCCGGGCTGCCGGAGGATGTTTCCCACTCGGACTTCGACGCGGGCGGCGTGCCGGCGCGCCACGTCGCGACGCCGGGGGTCCGTGACGACCGCGGCGTGCTCTACTTCCACGGTGGCGGCTACGTGGCGGGCAACCTCGACTCCCACACGGAACTCATGAGCCGCATCGCGCGCGCCTGCCGGGCGCCGGCGCTCGGCATCGACTATCGCCTGGCGCCCGAGCACCCGTATCCGGCGGCGGTGGACGACGCGGTCGCGAGCTATGAGCGGCTGCTCGGCAACGGCATCGAGCCGGGCCGCATCGTCATCGCCGGCGACTCGGCGGGCGGCGGCCTGACCGTGGCCTGCATGCTCGCCCTGAAAGCCGCGGGGCGACCCCTGCCCGCGGGCGCCATCCTCATCTCGCCCTGGACGGACCTCTCCGGCAGCGGCGCGAGCATGCAGAGCCGCCTGGCGGCGGACCCGATGCTGAGCGGCGACATTCTCGGGCCCATGGCGGCCGCCTACGCGGGATCCGCGGGCCTCACGGACCCGGGCGTCTCCCCCCTGTTCGGCGACCTGGCGGGCCTGCCTCCGCTGCTCGTCCAGGTCGGCGACGACGAGGTGCTGCTCGATGATTCGACGCGCCTCGCCGAACGTGCCGAAACCGTCGGCGTGTCCGTGCAGTTGCACGTCTACGAAGGTGCCTTCCATGTCTTTCAGATCATGCCGACGCTCCCCGAGTCGCGGGAGGCCCTCGAGGAGATGGGCGCGTTCTTCGATACCGTCACCGGCTGACGTGCCTGGCGGCTGGACGCGCCATGGCCTGGCCGCCGCGTGCTTCGCCCTGTTGATCGGCTGCGGTGGCGGAGGCGGAGGGGGCGGTAGTGGGGGAGGCGGTAGTGGCGGCGGCGGCGTCGCACCGCCAGCCGCCTCGACCGACGACGATGACGAGGAGTGGCTCATCCCCCGGGAGCGGGTCGTGGACGGCGGACCGGGCCGCGACGGCATCCCGGCGATCGACAACCCGGTGTTCCTCCGCGCCGACCGGGAGGGGGGCTCCGCGCGCAAGCTGGTCGTGGGTTATCGGGCCGGGTCCGAAGTGAAGGCCATGCCGCACGACATCCTCGACTGGCACGAGATCGTCAACGACACCCTGGGCGGCGAGCCCGTGGCGCTCACGTACTGCCCCCTGACCGGCTCGGCGTTGCTGTGGAAGTCGTCGATGACCGCCCGCGATCCGACGTTCGGCGTGTCCGGCCTCCTGTACAACTCGAACCTCATCCCCTACGACCGGGAGACCGACAGCCACTGGCTGCAGATGCTCGTGCAGTCCGTCGAGGGGACGCGCGCCGGGGATGTCCCCGAGGTCCTGCCCGTCGTGGAGACGACCCTCGGCACATGGCGGGAGATGTACCCGGACTCGCTGCTGCTCACGCGGCAGACGGGGCACAGCCGCGACTACGACGACTACCCGTACGACACGTACCGCACGGACGGCAACCTGCTGTTCGGGGTCGAACCGCTGGACCGCCGCATGCAGCTCAAGACCCGGGTGCTCGGCGTGTGGGCCGGCGACGCCGCGCGCGCCTGGCGCATCGACGACTTCGGGCCCGGGATCACCGTGTACAACGACATGATCGGCGACGTGCCGATCGTCGTCGCGGGCAGCGCGGAGAAGAACCTCGCGGTGGCGTTCGCGCGCACGCTGGACGACGGCACGGTGCTGTCGTTCGAGGCCGCGTCCGCGCCGCTGCCGGCCATCGCGACCGACGACGAGGGCAATACCTGGGACGTGTTTGGCGAGGCGCTCGAGGGCACGCGGGCGACCGAGCGGCTGCCGCTGGTGGAGTCCCACATCGCGTTCTGGTTCGCCTGGGGCGCGTTCCATCCGGACTCCGAAATCGCCGGCGAATGAACGCGCTCCGCATCCGGGCCTGTGTCGCGGCCTGCGCCGTCGCCGCCGTGCTGGCGAGCCCGCCCGCGGCGCTGGCCACGACCTGCAGTTGCGCCGCCGTCCCGCTGCTGGGGTCGATGGACACCGGCGCGCCGGCCGGCGGCAGCTGGCTCGTGACCGGCGGGTACGAGTTCCACGAGATCGGCGACCTGTACAGCGGTTCCGACGAGGTCCCGGACGAAACCGGGCGCGAGCGCTCGAGCCGGGCGTTGGTGCTGCAGGCGAGCCGGGGCTTCGGCGAGCGCCTGTCGGTGACGGCGCTCCTCTCCGCGGTCGAACACGAGCGGCGGGTCGGCGGCCAGACGACCACGGGACGCGGCCTGGGAGACGGTCTCGTGATGCTGAAGTACTCGCCCAAGCGCATCGGTCCGTTCGAGCGCAACGGCCTGACGCTGGGTGTGGGGACGGCGATTCCCTTGGGAGAGGACGACGCACGCGACTTCGTCACGCTCGCAGAGGACATGCAGCCGTCCACCGGCGCCTGGGCGCCGATCGCGTGGGTGCACGGGGAACGCGCCTGGAGCCAGGCCGCGAACACGCGCACGTTCGCCTCGTTGAGCTACCGGTGGAACGGCGAGAACGACCGCAGCTACCGTTTCGGCAACGCCTGGACCGCGGCGCTCGGGACCACCCACCGGACCGGCCGTTGGGGACTCGGATTCGAGTTGCGCTACCGGGACGCGGGGCGCGACGAACGGGCGGCGGCGCAGATCCCGAACACCGGGGGACGCTGGCTCGACGGGGTGCCCGCGGTCCAGTTCCAGTTCACCGACCGGCTCGCGGGGAAGGTGTCCGCGCGCGTGCCCGTGTGGCGGGACGTGAACGACGCGCTGCAGTTCACTACGTCTTACGCGGTCTCAGTGTCCCTGTCCTGGGTCGCCGGCGGCCCATGACCGGCAAGGGTCCGCGGCTGGCCGCGGCGCTGCTCCTGGCGGTCCTGTGCCTCGGCGCCCCGGCGCGCGCGGTACAGGTGGGGGAACCCGCGCCGCCGTTCACGCTCCCCGAGCTGGGCGCGGCGGAGACGGTCGCCCTGGAGGACCTCTCCGGGAAGGTGGTGCTGCTCGACTTCTGGGCCTCCTGGTGCGCACCGTGCCGCGAGGCGTTGCCGTTCTATTCCGACCTGCACCGCGAACTCGCCGACCGGGGCCTCGTGGTGCTGGCGGTGAACGTCGACGAGCATGTCGAGGACGCGCATCGGTTCTTGGAGGGACGCGCGCTGGCGCAACCCATGATCCGGGACGACGGCTGGCAGGTCGGCCGGCGCTACGGCGTGGCGGTGCTGCCCGCGGCCGTCGTCATCGACCGCCGCGGAGTCGTGCGCGGACGCCACGTGGGCTTCGACGCCGGGTACGCGGCGGACACGCGGGCCCTGGTGCTCGAACTCCTCGTGGAATCTGCGGCGGATTCGGCGGAGCGATAGACTGACGGTGCCGATCCCGGCGGGAGACCACGATGATCCGATTGGTGCACGTCCTGCGCAGGCAGCCGGGGCTGTCGCTCGCGGAGTTCCACGACCACTGGCTGCGCCGGCACGGACCGCTCGTGGCGGGTCTCGCGGAAGACCTCGCCATCCTCCGACATGTGCAGACCCACACCCTGGAGGGCGACGCGAACGCGGTCGCCCAGCGCGCCCGGGGCGGCAACATGGAGCCCCACTACGACGGCGTCGCCGAGACCTGGTGGTCCACCGAAGCCGAACTCGAGGCGGCAGTCGCAAGCGATGCCGGCCAGGCGGCGATCGCCGCGTCCCTCGCCGGCGAAGCGGAGTTCATCGACTTGCCCGGCTCACCGATCTGGTTCGCCTACGAGTACCCGCAGGTAAACCCGTCCCCGGAGAACGTGATCGCCCGGGCGAAGAGCAACGTCGTGCGGGTGTTCTACCCGCTACGCCACAAGGCGTCCCTCACGGAGGAGGAAGCGCGCCACTACTGGCTGACCCACCACGGCCCGCTCGTCCGCTCGCACGCGGAAGCGGCCGGGACCCTGTGCTACCGGCAGGTGCACCGGGCGAACTCACCCATGGAAGAACCGACGCAGGCCCTGCGGGGCGCGGAAGTGGAGTCCTACCTCGGCCACGCCGAGGCGTGGTTCGACCGCGGCAGGGCGCCGGGCACGGAGGAGGCGAGGCGCGCCGGGGCCGCCTTCGTCGAGGACGAGCACCATTTCATCGACATGGAGCGCTCGACGATCTTCTACGGGAAGGAGCACACGATCATCGATCGGCGGTAGCTACCCGGACCTTGGCGCATATCGTGTCGATCTCCGCCTGCAGGCGCGCCTCGCCGCCCGGACGCCAGCCGAGGGCCCGCAGGGCATCGCAACGCAGCACGTTGTCGACGGGCGGCGCGGCCGGAGGAAGGGGCCCGGTGCGCCCGAGAGCGGCCTGCATGCGGCGCACGATGCCGCGCGTGTCGACCTCGAGGTCCGAACAGTTGAAGACGCGACCGGCGACGGCCCCGGAGGGCGCCGTCAGCAGCCGCCAGACCGCGTCGGCGACATCCTCGCCGTGGACCTCGGTACCGGCGCGGCTCTCTTCCACCCGGCGACCCGCGACGATGTCCTCGGCGAGTCCGAGCCATTTCGTGCGGGCGGGCGGGCGCACGACGCCGTAGACGCCGGTCGACCGCAGGACCGCCGTGTTCGCGTAGACGCCGGCGAGTGCCTCGGTGGCCGCCTTGAGCGCGCCGTAGTGGGTGGTCGGCGAAGTCGGATGCGCATCGCCGACCGGGCCCTCGACCGGCGTGCCGAACACCGCGCGGCTGGACATCAGCACCGTGCGCGCGACCCCGGCCCGCGCCGCGGCTTCCAGCAGGTCGATCGTGCCGCCGAGGTTGACGCGCCAGAACCCGGGCACGTCGTCGCCCTCGCCGCCGCGGTAGCGTCCCGGGACGTGTTGGAACGCGCAGTGGACGAGCCCTTCGGCATCGTGGACCAGCGTGTCGAGGGCCGCGGGGTCGCCGAGGTCGCCGTCGATGTGTTCGACGGGCCGTGGCGGTGCCTCCGAGGCCGTTGTCGGGCGAACGAGCGCCGCGATGTCGCATCCTTCCCGCAGCAGCCGGGCGACCACGAACTGCCCGACGATGCCGGTCGCGCCGGTTACCGCGACGCGCATGCGTTCGGCGGGTCGATCCGCTCCGGCAGGGCCCGCCCGTCGTGCACCCGGTGCCAGAGGTCGATGAGCGGCGCGAGCAGTTCCCGCTTCGGGTGGTCCGCCTGCCACGGCTTCTCGTACTGGTAGTGCACGATCTTGACGCGCGACCAGTCCCAGAGTTCCGGCAGGTTGAAGTAGACGTACTGGAGGACGTTGTAGACGTAGGGCAGGCCGTGCCAGTCCGGGAAGTACGTCTCCAGGAACGTCTGGTCGGTGCGGCGCCAGAAAACCTGGGGCGCGTCGAGCCGCTCGATCATGTCCGCGTACGTGCGGCGATCCGGCCGCGCGACGAACACCCCCGAGTTCATGCGGTGCATGTCGGCGAGCGATGCATAGAGGTTGGGGGCCGCCGAGAGGGCGGGATAGGCGAACAGGCGGTCGACGTTGCGCACGGTGATCGCGTCGGCGTCGATGAACACCACGCGCTCGTACTCCTCCATCTCCCAGAGGCGCAGCTTGACGAAGTTGTCGAGGGGATCGTGGAAGGCCGGCTTCGTGCCCTTGTCGAACGGGGACTGCGCATGCTGCGCCTCCCGGGTGTGCCGGCGCCGGAACGCGTCGGACACCTCGGGCCGCGCCACCTCGCGCACCCGGCAACCCTCCGCTTCAAGGCGGTCGAGGCCGGGCGTCCCGGGCGGGGCGAGCACGACCAGCGGCCAGGCGGAGGAGACGCGTTTCAGGGACCGGGCGAGCGCCGTCGCGCCGAGGGCATAGTCGGCGTTGGTGACGAGGGTCGCGTAGGCGAACACGCCCGGCACACCTAAGGAGCACCGTCCCCGTTGGCCCGGTCCAGTTCCGCGGCCCGTTCGCGGGTCCAGGCGGAGGTGCACGGGATGCGCGAGCGGTCGATGCGGTGGGCGTAGCGGCGCGCCACGTCGACCAGCTCCTCCAGCAGGCCGTCCTCGAGGGTCGTGGGCGTGAGCCCGAGCGCCAGCAACTGGTCGTTGCAGACCTCGAGGTCGTTCTCCGCGGCCTCGTTGCGCGGGTTGGGGACGTGGTCGATGGTCGCCCCGGTCAGCTTCGCGACGAGCTCCGCGAGGTCGCGGACGCGGTGGGTCTCCGTCATCTGGTTGAAGATGCGCGTGCGCTCGCCGGCCCCGGGAGGATGGGCGAGGGCGAGTTCGATGCAGCGCACCGAGTCCTGGATGTGGATGAACGCGCGCGTCTGGCCGCCGGTGCCGTGCACGGTCAGGGGATGGCCGATGGCCGCCTGGATCAGGAACCGGTTGAGCACGGTGCCGTAGTCGCCGTCGTAGTCGAAGCGGTTGATGAGCTGTTCGTGGCGCCGGGTCTGGTCGGTGTGCGTGCCCCAGACCACGCCCTGGTGCAGGTCCGTGATCCTGAGCCCGTCGTTCTTCGCGTAGAACTGGAAGAGGAGCTGGTCGAGGCACTTCGTCAGGTGATACACGCTCCCCGGGTTGGCCGGGTAGAGGATCTCCTGCTCCGCGGAACGCCCCGCGCCCAGCGGCACGGCAACCTTCAGGTAGCCCTCCGGAATCGGGGCCCCGATGTCCGAGTAGCCGTAGACGCCCATCGTGCCCATGTGCACGACGTGGGCGTCTTGCCCCAGGGCGACCAGGGCCGCGAGGAGGCTCTCGGTGCCGTTGACGTTGTTGGCGACCGTGTAGTTCTTGTGCGTGTCGGTCTTCATCGAGTACGGGGCGGCGCGTTGCTGGGCGAGGTGCACGACCGCGTCGGGACGGAAGTCGTCGAGCCAGGCCCGGAACCGCTCGTACTCGCTCGCGACGTCGATGCGCTCGAACCCGATCTCGCGTCCGCCGACGGCGCGCCACACGCGGCGGCGCTCCTGGATGGAGTCCATGGGCGTCAGGGACTGGACGCCGAGTTCCGTGTCGATCCAGCGCCGGCTCAGGTTGTCGACGATCGTCACGTCGTGGCCGCGGTCGGAGAGGTGCAGCGACGTGGGCCAGCCGATGAACCCGTCTCCTCCCAGTACCGCAATGCGCACTTCGGAACCTCGTCCCAATCCAGCGGCGGACGCCGGGCGGCCATTCTACCGCGTGACCCGATCGCCGACCCGGAGGAACGCGCTCGTGCGGAGCTGTCGCTACCCCCGCGCGGCCTCCCTCGAGAGCCGCACGACGCGCCGTCGCGACAGCAGGTCGGGCCACGCCCGGCGCTGCCGGTCCGCCAGCAGCCACACGTGCCCGAGGAGGAGGCAGGCGAGGCTCAGGACGCCGCCGAGGAGCCGCAGGTGCACCTCGCGGAAGCTGATCGCGCCGTCGTCGGGATGGAAGCGCAGGCGCCAGGCCACCATGCCGAGGGTCTGTCCGCGGCGGATCCAGAAGAACGCGAAGAAGGCGTAGGCCTCGAGCGCCAGCAACGCCTGGAGCCACGGGCCCGTCACTTCGTCTCCGGTCGCGGTGACGAGGGCGACGATGGTGAGGACCCAGATGCCGGTCAGGGCGACGCCGTCGTAGAGCATCGAGGCCAGTCGGACGCGGAGTGGCGCCGGGACGGCTTCCGTCACGATGCCTGCCTGCCGCGCGGCCGGAACGCGCTCAGAAAGTGAGCGCGC
Source organism: Pseudomonadales bacterium (assembly GCA_022825925.1). Taxonomy (GTDB): domain Bacteria; phylum Pseudomonadota; class Gammaproteobacteria; order Pseudomonadales; family Azotimanducaceae; genus VXNE01. Next base: position 126,227 of record JAJDVW010000022.1, read on the forward strand.
CCTGTGCGTCGAGACGCGCCGGCCGGCCGCAGAACTCCTCGGAGATCATGGCGTCGAGCACGTCCGGGTCCCGGGTATTGCCCCACGTGCGCCCGCCGTCGTCGAGACGGCACGCCGCGAGCCCCACCGACGGACCGTCGCGGTCGAACATCACGGTGTAGCCCTCGATCTCGACGGGTCCCTCGAACGTTTCGGCGAGCTTCCGCGTCGGCAGCGCGTCGATCTCTTCCTGCGGACTGTCGCTCCGGAACTCGCCGTGCGGAGGCGGCTCGGTGGAGTAGACGCCGAAAGCGTGCTTCGTCAGGAAGCCGCCGTTGCTGGTGACGAGGCCGAGGTCGCCCGGGTTCTCGCGGAGCACCTCGGCCATCCGCGCGATCGCCTGCATGACGTAGTTGTTGAGGGGCCCGCCGCCGAAGGTGAGTCCGCCGGTGACGGTGAGCGGCCGCTCCTCGCCGAGCCCGAGTTCCGTGGCCGCGACCTGCACGGCCGACGGGAAGCAGCTATAGACGTCCACGTGGTCGAGGTCGGACACGTCGAGTTCGGCGAGGTCGAGGCAGCGCCGGCCGGTGATGCGCAGGCCCGGGGCGCTGTGGAGGTTGTCCCGCGAGGAGACGATGTACGTGTCGTGGCCCTCCGTGGCCGCCCAGGGACGGATCCACCGCGACTCGGGAATCCCGAGCCGCCGCGCGGCGCCAACGGAGGCGAGGATCAGCGCCGACGCCTGGTCCACGTTGCTGTTCGAGTTCATGAACTTGGGGTAGGGGAAGGACACCGCGCGGTTCACGGCGCTCGGCGTACGGATCTCCTCGGCGGTGAGCGGGTCGCGGATCCACGCGTGCGGATTGTCGGCCGCCACCCGGCTGAACCCGGCCCACAGCTCGGAGACGCGCTCGATGTGCTCGGACAGGGTCTCGCCCCGCGCGTGGCGGATGGCGTTCTCGAAGATCGCGTACATGTGCATGGGTTCCACGATGCCGCGCTGGGCCTCGAGGCGGTGGCGCATCTTCAGTTCGACGCCGAAACGGCGGTCCGGTTCGCCCGGGGCCTTGCTCCATTCGAGCTCCACGCCGGCGCGGCGCGCCTTCGCCTGCGTGTTGCCGCACTCCGCCCCCGTCAGCACGACGATCTCCCGCGCCCCGCGCCGGATCTCGTGGGCGCTCTCGGTGAAGACCGACTGCACGGAGTTGCCGCCCCAGGTGGTGACGCCGGTCTCGGCCCCCGGGTTCCCCACCGCGTCCGCGATCACGCGCGCGGGGTCCTCGTACGGCCACATGCCCCGCGTGACGCGGAAGGAGGATGCCTCGCCGAGCAGCGCCGGCGCTCCCGCATCCTCGGCGGCGAGCCGCACCGCGTCGATCATGAGGTCGAGGGGTTCCCGGGCGCTGAGCGGGTCGTCCGCGCGCTGGTCGAGTTGGGAGACGCCCACGAGGACGGGCGCCCGATCTTCAGGGGTCATGGACAGGGGGAACGTGCTGCGGGCCGGCCGCGGTCGGGCGATGATACTCGAACGTTGCGGCGGCTCGACGCGCCGGACGGGCGCCGGCGCTTGCGAGGGGGCGAACCAAGGCTGTATGTTGCGCCGCTTATCGTTCGCACGGCGCAAGCCACGGACGCGCGGCGCAGCTACCTGCAGGGAGACACATGACGGAGCGAGTACAGCGCGGCGGCCTCGCGGTCGCGAAAGTCCTGGACGATCTGGTCGTCGAGCGGATGCTTCCGGGGACGGGCATCGGCCCGGATGCCTTCTGGTCCGGTTTCGAGTCCATCGTGACCGACCTCACGCCGAAGAACCGCGCGCTGCTCGCGCACCGCGACGCCCTGCAGGAGCGGATCGACGCCTGGCACGCGGATCGCCGGGGCCGTGCGCACGACGCGGCGGCCTACAAGGCGTTCCTGACCGAGATCGGCTACCTGATGCCGGAGGGCGGAGACTTCGAGATCGCCACCGCCAACGTGGACCCCGAGATCGCCCGCATCGCGGGACCGCAGCTCGTCGTGCCGGTCATGAACGCCCGGTACGCCCTCAATGCCGCCAACGCGCGCTGGGGGAGCCTCTACGACGCCTTCTACGGCACCGACATCATTCCCGAGACGCCCGGGCGCGAGAAGGGCTCGAGCTACAACCCGGCCCGCGGCGAACTGGTGGTGGAGGAAACGGCCGGTGTGCTGGACACCCTGGTGCCGCTGGCCGGCGCCTCGCATCGCGACGTGACGGCGTACCGCGTGGAACGGGCCGGGCAGGGCTTCGCCTTCTCGGCATCCCTGGCGGATGGCGGCGCGGCCGGGCTGGCGGACGCGTCGCAGTTCGCCGGATTCGTCGGCACCACGCGCGAAGAGGGCGAAGAGGCCGAGGCCGTGCTGTTCGGCCACAACGGCCTGCACATCGAGATCCAGATCGACCGCGGTCACGATGTCGGCGCGGCGCACGCCGCCGGCGTGAAGGACGTCGTCCTCGAGTCCGCCGTCACCGTCATCCAGGACTGCGAGGACTCCGTCGCGGCCGTCGACGCCGACGACAAGAGCCTTGTCTACGGCAACTGGCTCGGCCTGATGAAGGGCGATCTCACCGAGGCGTTCGAGAAGGGCGGGGCGACCGTCCGGCGCCGCCTGGTGGCGGACCGTTCCTACACCGCTCCGGACGGTTCGGCGCTGACGCTGCCCGGCCGCAGCCTGATGCTCGTGCGCAACGTCGGCCACCTCATGACGAACGACGCCGTGCTCGACGCCAACGGCGACGAGGTGTTCGAGGGCATCCTGGACGCGGCCATGACGAGCCTCGCGGCGGTGCACGACCTGAAGGGCGACGGCGCGTTCGTCAACAGCCGCGCCGGCAGCGTCTACATCGTCAAGCCCAAGATGCACGGACCGGAAGAGGTCGCGTTCGCGTGCGAACTCTTCGCCCGTACGGAGGACGTCCTTGGGCTGGCCCGGAACACCCTCAAGATCGGCATCATGGACGAGGAGCGCCGCACCAGCCTCAACCTGCGCGAGTGCATCCGCGTGGCGCGCGAGCGCGTCGTCTTCATCAACACCGGCTTCCTCGACCGCACCGGGGACGAGATCCACACGAGCATGCAGGCCGGCGCGATGGTGCGGAAGGACCCGATGAAGCAGGAGACCTGGATCGCGGCGTACGAGGATGCGAACGTCGACGCGGGTCTCGCGGCCGGCTTCCCGGGCCGGGCCCAGATCGGCAAGGGGATGTGGCCGAAGCCGGACGAGATGAAGGAGATGCTCGCGGTGAAGTCGAACCACCCCGACGCCGGCGCGGACTGCGCGTGGGTGCCGTCGCCGACCGCCGCGACGCTGCACGCGCTGCACTACCACGAGGTCGACGTCGCGGCGCGGCAGGAGGCGCTCCAGTCGCGTGCGCGGGCGAGCGTCGACGACATCCTGACGATCCCGCTGCTGTCCGGCGAGAACCTGTCCGCCGAAGAGGTGCAGTCCGAACTCGACAACAACGCCCAGGGGATCCTCGGTTACGTGGTCCGCTGGATCGATCACGGTGTCGGCTGCTCCAAGGTGCCGGACATCCACGACGTGGGCCTCATGGAGGACCGCGCGACGTGCCGCATCTCGAGCCAGCACATCGCCAACTGGCTGCACCACGGGATCGCCTCGGAGCGCCAGGTGCGCTCGACGATGGAGCGCATGGCGGGCGTGGTGGACCGGCAGAACGCCGACGACGACGCCTACACGAACATGGCGCCCGACTTCGAGGACAGCATCGCCTTCCAGGCGGCCTGCGACCTGGTCTTCAAGGGGCTCGAGCAGCCGAACGGCTACACGGAGCCCATCCTGCACGCCCGGCGGCGCGAGCTGAAGGCGCGGCAGGGCGGCTGAACGGACGGTAAGGGGACCGACTGGGAACCTTCCTCTGTGGAGAAAGGAGCGGAGATCGGACGCTACGACGCGGCGCGGGACGCCGAAGCCGTCCAGCGCATCTGGCGCGAGGTCGGCTGGATCGACGCCGAGCGGGCGGGGATCGTCTCCCGCTACTTCGAATGCGGCGACGCCTGGGTGTTCCGTCTGCACGACGAGGCCGAGTGCGCGGTGCACACGACGCCGGGGGCGATGCGCCACGGGACCGAGGACCTCGAACTCGCGGCGGTGACGGCCGTCACGACGAGCCGCGTCGCCCGCAAGCTCGGTGCGGCGGGCCGCCTGACCGCCCGCGCGCTGGCGGCGCAGGCGGCGGCCGGCGCGGAAGTGGCGGCCCTCGGCATGTTCGAGCAGGGCTTCTACGACCGCGTGGGTTTCGGCTCGGGCGCGTACGAGCACTACTTCGCCTTCGATCCGGCCTCGCTCAACGTCGGCCGCGGGTTCCGGCCCCCACGGCGCCTGACGCAGGCGGACTGGGCCGACGTGCACGCCTGCATGCTGCGCCGCCGCCGGGGTCATGGCGGCTGCACGCTCACGCCGCCACGCGTGGTCGAGTGCGAGATGGCGTGGACGGACGACGCGTTCGGCCTCGGCTACCGCGATGCGGCGGACGGCGGCCTGTCGCACTTCGTGTGGGGCGAGGCGCCCGGCGAACACGGGCCGTACGAGATCAACTGGGTCGGCTACGAGAGCGTCGATCAGCTCATGGAGCTGCTGGCCCTCATCCGCGGCCTCGGGGACCAGGTCTCTTCCGTGGCGATGCTCGAGCCCCCGGACATCCAGTTGCAGGACCTGCTCAAGCAGCCGTTCCGGCAGCGCCGCAACACCGGGCGCGGCAAGTTCGCGAACCGCCACGAGACGATGGCGCACTGGCAACTGCGGATCCTGGACGTGCCGAAGTGCCTGGCGAAGACGCGGCTCCCCGGCCCGGAGCTCCGGTTCAACCTCGAGCTCACCGACCCGGTGACGGAGTACCTGGACGGTGACAACGAGTGGCCGGGCGCCGGCGGGGACTACGTCGTGACGCTCGGCGAGGACTCGTCCGCGGAACGCGGTTCGTCACCGGGACTGCCGACCCTGCACGCCTCGGTGGGCGCGTTCAGCCGCATGTGGTGCGGCGTGCGCGGCGCCACCGTCCTCTCGGCCACCGCGGACCTGCGCGGAGACGGGGTGCTCCTGGGCGCGCTCGATGAGAAGATCCACCTGCCGCAGCCGAAGCTCGGGTGGGATTTCTGACAGGTTGGGAGGGAGGAACGGCATGACTGCACAAGAGGGCATCGCTTTCCGACCGATGGTGGAGGCGGACATCGACCACTACCCGATCGGCTGCCAGGGGCCGAGGGAGGAGATCGCGGCGCGCATCCGCGACCTCGGCGCCAGCGCGATCCTGGCCTTCGACGGCGCGCGTCATGTGGGACAGCTGCAGTTCCGGCGCTACGACCCGGACCTGCGTTCCCCCAAGGGCGTGTACGAACCGGCCTACTGGGGAGACTTCGGCGAGCGCGCGCCGGACCTGGGCGACAACGCCCTGGCCGTGTTCTGTTATCACGTGGGGCAGACCGACGACTCCGAGCGGCGCGATCCGGCGTACTTCGGCCGCGGCATCGGCCTCGGGCTGCTCGACCACTTGCTCGACTGGGCGGGGGAGCGGGGCTTTGACGCCGTCGTCGCCAAGGCGACCCCCGCGGCACGGCCGGTCATGACGATGATGGGCGGGCAGCCGGCGGAGGCGTACCGGGGGCGGGGCTTCGAGATCGCCGCCACCTGGACCGACGAGCAGGTGCGCGAGATGGTCCTCGAGCGCGGCCTGGTGCCTCCCGACGCGGACCCGGCCGACGCGTGGCAGGTGAGTTGCTGCGTGAAGGCGCTGTAAAGCCGTGGTCACGATCCTGGACGGCGCCATGGGCGGCGAACTCATCCGGCGCGGGTTCGCCGAGCGCACCGGGCTCTGGTCCGCGAAGCCCCTGTTGGAGAATCCCGACGCGGTGGTGCGGGCCCACCTCGACTACATCGCCGCCGGGGCGCAGGTCATCACGACCAACAGCTACTCGACGATCCCGAGCTACCTCTGCAAGGAGCACCTGGAGTCGCGCTACGTGGAGCTCACGGCGCTGGCCGGCGAACTGGCGCGCCGGGCCGTGCGGGAGTCGGGCGCGCGGGTGCAGGTGGCGGGGTGCCTGCCGCCCCTCTCCGAGAGCTACCGGGCCGATCTCGTGCCGTCCGAGGAGGAGGCGCGGCCGATTTACGCGAACCTCGCCCGTGCCCTCGAGCCGAACGTCGATCTCTTCCTGTGCGAGACGATGTCGTCGGCGCGGGAGGCCCGCAATGCGGCGCTCGCCGGGCGGGCGGCGGGTCGGGCACGGGGCCTGCCCGTCTACGTCTCGTGGACGTTGTCGGAGACACCGGGCGGTGGACTGCGCAGCGGCGAGACGATCCCGCGGGCGCTCGATGCCGTGGCGGACCTCGCCATCGACGGGTTCCTCTTCAACTGCACGACCCGCGAGGCCATCGCGGCCGGGATGACGACCCTGGCCGGCCTGACGGACAAGCCGTTCGGGGGCTACCCGAACCGCATGCACATCCCCGACGACTGGACCCTCGACAACGAGGCGGAGGCGGAGCACCACCAGGAGCTCGGCATGCACGCGTTCGTCGAGGGCGCGCTGGAAGCCTTCGCGAACGGCGCGTCGCTCTACGGGGGATGCTGCGGAGTGGGGCCGGAGGACATTGCGGCGCTTGCCGAGGCGCTCGCCAAAGTCACCGCCTGAGGTGCAGGAAGCAGTTCGGGAAAGCCCATCCCGGATGGGACGTTTCGATTCCTGCCTGATCTGCGCCACCCCGCGCACGGGCGGTACCCTGTTGTGTGGATTGCTGGCGTCCACGGAGGTCGCGGGTTACCCGGACCGATCAGGCGGAGCCGAACCGGCCGGAACAGGAACCACGCTTCGACTTCGACCAGATCCGCAAGCTGGCGCAGACGATAGAAGAGCACAACTCGGCCTGGCGGGCGTGGTTCGCTTCCGTCGGGGTTCGGCCGCACGTGGCGCGCTACGAAGACCTTGACGCCGACCCTGTCGGGACACCCCGCGAAATCCTGGACTTCCTCGGCCTCGAACGGCCGTCCGCGCCCGATCGAGACGCGCAACAGGCGCCTGGCGGACGCACTCAACGCCCGCTGGATCGACCGCTATCGAGACGAACTCAAAGAACGGCTGGTTGTGTCCCCGGGGTCGGGAAAGGGCGCATTCGAATAACGCTAAACTGCCTGGCCGGCTAGTGGAGAAAGCTCTTCTGCCGGAGCGCTGGCACGACAGACGCGATGCGTCCGAAGTCCCGGTCATGGTGGAGCGGTATGAGGTCGGCATCGATCGCGGATTGCGCGATCAGGCAGTCGAAGCCGGGCCGGACCGTTACTCCGTGCCGGCGGCAGTCCAGGTCGATGCGCGCGGCTGCCTCGCGGCTGGCGAGCGGGTCCTCACCAGTTCTCGCCGAACGGCCGGATGACCGCATCGAACGTCCATGCCGACCGCGGCTGGTGGGCGAGGTGCCACACCTCCCCGGCGATGTCGTCGGGCTTGCAGTAGTAGTCGTCCGGCGCGTCGGGATTGCGGCGCCGCGTCCACTCGAGGTCGATCACCGCGTCGATGGCGACGTACCCGACGTGTACGCCCTGCGGGCCGAGGGCGCGCGCCATGGACTCGGCCAGGATGCGCTGCGCCGCCTTGGTGGGGGCGAAGCCAGCGAAGGCCGGCTTGCCGCGGTAGGCGGACGTATTGCCGGTACAGACGATGGCGCCGGCGCCGCGCTCCACCATGGCCGGGGCGAGCATCTTCCCGAGGTGCAGCAACGCGAGGGTGTTCACCTGGAAGTTGCGTTCGAGCACCTCGGCATCGATGTCGAGGAAGTCGCCGAACGCGCCGCCGACGGCGTTGTGCACCAGCACGTCGGGGTGGCCGAGTTGGCCGCGGACCGCGTCGACGACGGCCCCGAGGCGCTCGGTGTCGGTGACGTCGCAGGGAAACGCGGTGGCGCCCTCGATCTGCGCCTCGAGCGTGGCGAGCCGCGTGGCGTCGCGGGCGAGCATCGCGACGCGATACCCGCCGGCGGCGAAGCGGCGCGTGATGGCGGCGCCGGTCCCTGGCCCGACTCCGGTGACGAGACACACGCCTCTGGGCTCGGTCGATGACATGAACGCTTCCTCCCGCGGCAGCGGGCGCAGTGTGTCCGAGCGGAGACCTCCGCGGCAAGTTCGGGCCAGCGGGGCCTCGGCGCGCCTGGGTGAGTTGCCCATCGCCGACCTTTAGAACGGCAGTTCGGACGGGGCGCCATGGCAGGCGTCCGCGGCCGTGCCGCCGTCGAGGGAGTGGAGCGGCCATCCGTCCGGGTCGGTGTGGGCGTCCGCGGTCCCGTGAAGGAACCGCAGACCCGCGTAAAGGTCGTCGGAAGCCCGCCCTTCGATCTTCTCCTGGACGAACGTGACGAAGTCGTAGTTGCCAGGCGTGCGGCGCGGCGCGGACAGCCAATCCTCGAACCAGTCCTCCTCGATCATCGACTCGGGCGGGTACTGCCACCGCGCCAGGCACACGCGGCGCGCGAGCTTCCAGGACAGGGCGGCGGGTCCGCGTTCCATCTCGACGACCCCGTCGCGGGACCGGCGGTACCACCAGTCCGGGCGCGACGCCCAGATCTCCTTCAGTTCGATCATGGCCTCGAGGGTCTGCACGTCGAGTCCGGCGGCGGCCGCATCGCGCAGGGCGCGGTAGGTCGACTGGTGGCCGTGGCGCTCGAAGAGGTCCGCGAGCAGGGCCCGGGCGCGTTCCCGTTCGGCCGTCGTGCCGGGGTCCAACAGGTTCGCGACCGTCTCGACCCGGTTGCGCAGCTTCGCGGCGTCCTGTGCATCTCGTACGTGGCCGGTCATGGGGCTTCCTCGCGGAACGGATTTCGAACCGCGAGCGTAGATGTGCGCCCGGCCCGGGTCTGTGGGACAAGTCTGAAACTTGCGTGCGCCGGCGGCCGGCGGTTGGGGGCGAGATTTCCGGGGCGTCAGACGAACGTGATGTAGGGCACGAGCGACGCGGCCATCGACATGACGTAGCCGAACACCGGCACGCCGAGGACGGCGAGGAGGATCAGCGCGAGCAGCGCGTACACGCCGAACCGCTGGTTGTACTCGCGGTACGTCCGCGCCGCGCCGGCCGGCAGGAAGTGGGGGAGGATGTAATGGCCGTCCAGCGGGCCGAGCGGGATCAGGTTGAACACCATGAGGAGCAGGTTCACCTGCACGAGCACGACGAAGAAGGTCTGCGGTCCCGGCGCCGCGAAGTACTCGACGCCCGCCATGCGCATGCCGAGGAAGAAGTTCCAGGCGATTGCCGCGAGCAGGAGGTTCATGGCGGGACCGGCGGCGGCGACCCAGAGGTCGGCACGCTTCGACCGGAAGTTGCGCGGGTCGGTGGGGACCGGCTTCGCGTATCCGAAACCCACCAGCACCACCATCGCGAGGCCCATGAGGTCGATATGGGCGAGGGGATTGAGCGTGAGCCGGCCGGCGCGCTCGGCGGTGGGGTCGCCGTACAGCTTGGCGACGAATGCGTGCCCGAACTCGTGGAAGGTCAGGGACAGGATCAGGGCGAAGAGCAGCAGCGCGAAGAGCAGGAACTCGCCCTGCTGGATCAGGACGATCACGGGTCGTGGTCGCGCGGCCGCTCGAGGGCCACTGCGGCCCGCGCGGCCGCCATCCCGGCGAGCAGGCCGAAGAGGTGCGCTTCCCAGGAAGTGCCGTCCCCCTGTGGCACGACGCCCCAGATGAGGCTGCCGTAGAAGACGAACACGAGCAGCGCGATGGCCGTCGATCCGGGCCGCCGCTCGTAGAGCCCGCGCACGACGAGAAACGCCGCGAAGCCGAAAACCAGCCCGCTCGAACCGATGTGGGCGGCGTCGCGCCCGAGCGCCCAGACGCCGAGCCCTCCCACCAGGACGATCGTCGCCGTCACGGCCAGGTAGTAGCGCACGCCGCGGAACAGGACCAGGGCGCCGAGCACCAGCAGCGGACCGGAGTTCGCCAGCAGGTGGGCCCACGAGCGGTGCACGAAGGGCATCCCGATCACGCCCGGCAGCCCGTCCGCCCGCCGCGGCAACAGCGCGAGGTCGTACAGCATGCCCGGGTCCAGGAGGATCCCGTAGAGAGAGACCGCCCAGATAAGCCCGGTACTCGCGAGGAGGACGATCGCGCGCGCCGCAACGCTACCCATGGGAGCAGTCTAGGGACTTGCGCCGTAGAACGGAACGCCAGTGGAGTTCTTCGGCGCGAGCCCCCAGGGTGGTGGGGGCTGGGCCAGACCCCGAGCGTCAGCGAGGAGTCTGGCGGCGCTAAGGGACTTGCGCCGCGGAACGGAACGCCAATTGGGGAGGGGCTTGCCCCGTCCCGCGAGGATCCGACGGGCGATCTACACGACCAACGCGGTCGAGAGCCTGAACAGCACCGTGCGCCGGGCGGTGCGTACGCGCGGGCACTTCCCGAACGATCGCGGCGACCAAGCTGATCTATCTGGCGCTGGGGCGCCTGAAGCATGGTTGGCGGGCGCCGCCGCTGCACTGGCACCAGGTCCGGCCGGAGTTCGCGATCCGCGTCGGCGAGCGTTTCGTGGTGGATGCCTCGTGACCGGGCGCCGCGATTCCCACCGCCTGCCCACCGGCGCTCTACTGTTTCGGGGGACCGCGCCCGTGGACGCGCCTGCAGGCGGCCCGTGGAAGTCGCTCCGTGCCCAGTTCGGCGTCCGAGTTCAACCGGCGTTCGGGGGACTCGGATCGGCAAGGCCGGCCCAAATGTCAAAATTGGTGAGATGTCGGTGAGAGCGAGTCGGACCAATCAGGTTCGGCACGAAACGGCCCTGACACGGAATTCCTGACACTCCTCGGCTATGTGCGGCACGGCACGACCACGCTGTTCGGGGGGCTCGACATCGCCACCGGCGAGGTCAAGACGCAGTGCCGGCAGCGTCACCGCCACGCTCCATTTGCGTTCCCGATTTTCCCCTTCTATCCTCCCGCCCATGACCGCCGACACCGCCACAATCCGTTCCACGCTCGAGGATCTCACCGGGCTCCCCGTGCCCATCCACGGCTGGGACATTCGCGAAGGGGTCGACTCGACGGACGACCCCGCCGTCTGGGTCTGGGCCGTCATTGAAGAAGACGACTTCAACCGCGAGGTCTCTCTCGAAATCACCGACACCGTTCGCGCGGCCCTGCGATCCGCTACTCCACACCTCTGGCCCTACGTCCTCATCCGCGGCCTCCACGAGGAATCTCCGATCACGTGAGTCTCCATCACGACCTGCTCGAGCAGGCGCGCCAGCTCGCCACCCGCGAACGCACCCGCCCCAAACAGTCAAGCCTGCGCCGCAGCGTCTCCGCGTCCTACTACGCACTCTTCCACCTGCTTCTCGACACCGCCACCCGCCGCCTCGTTTCCGGCAACGACCGCCAGGCCCTCCGTTACGTCCTCCGCCGCGCCTTCTCGCACGCCTCGATGAAGAACACGGCCGCCGGCTTCACGAGCGGCGCCGGCGGCGTCGTCGAAACACTCCGCCCAGGTCTGAACAACCTCCAGCTGCAACCTGAACTCATGCGCGTAGCCGCCATGTTCCGCGACCTCCAGGAACTCCGCCACGAGGCCGACTACGACCTCTCGCGCCCCTTCACCCGCCTCGAAGCCCTCGACCTCTACCACGGCGTCAAGCGCGCGTTCGACGACTGGCGTACCGTTGCCGGTACGCCCAGGCCGACACCTTCGTTGTCGGCCTCCTCACCATTAACCAGCTGCGCTCCTGACCTTCGCTACGCTAGGCCCCCGAAGCCTCGTCCGATTGATACCCATAAGGGGCCGGGCTTCCCGCAAACCGCGTATATTGCGAAGCATCACCCACGAGGAGCGACCGAATGGAACTGCGGGACAGGACGGTAGTGGTGACGGGCGGCGCGAGCGGCATCGGCGCGGCGTGCGTGCGGGCCTTCGCGGCGGAGGGCGCGCACGTGGTCGTCGCCGATGTCCAGGACGATCTCGCCGCAACCGTCGCGGCCGAGACCGGCGGCCACGCGGTGCACTGCGACGTGGGGAGCGAAGCGGACGTCAACGCCCTCGTTGCCGAGACGGAGGCGCGTTTCGGGCCGATCGCGCTGTTCTTCTCCAACGCCGCGGTCGCAACCGGCGGGGACCCGCTGACTACGGACATCGACGTCTGGGACGAGCAGTGGCGCATCAACCTCATGGCGCACGTCTACGCCGTTCGCGCGGTCCTGCCGGGCATGCTCGAGCGCGGCTGGGGCTACCTCCTGCACACGGCGTCCATGGCCGGCATCCTGACGTCCCAGGGCAACGCGACCTACGCCGTCACGAAGCACGCGGTGGTGGGCCTTGCGGAGTGGATGGCCATCGCCTACCACGATCGCGGCGTACGCGTGTCCCTGCTTGCGCCGCTCGGCGTGAACACCCCGATGCTGGGCGGTATGGCGGCGCCCAGGCGCCCCGCCACGGCGCGCACGCGTGTGGGTGACCGCCGCTCTTCGGCCTCGCTGTCGGCGGTGGGGCCGGTGAAGGAACCGGAGGAGGTCGCCCGGCAGGTCCTCGACGCGGTGCACGAGGAGCGGTTCCTGATCCTGACGGATCCGATCGCGCAGACCTGGATGGAACGCAAGACGAACGACCCCGAGCGCTGGCTGCACGGCATGCGCAGGCTGCAGCGGAGGATGGCGGAGGGCGAATAGGTCGCTGCGGGGGCCTGGTCGGTGGACTGATCGAAAGCAAGAGAACCGGAGGAGGGAGACGCGATGGCGGAGCGTTACCAGGGCTACGAGCGGCTGAAGTTCGACTATCCCGACGAGCGGATACTGCGCATCACCATCTCGCGCCCGGAGCGGTTCAACGCCCTGGACGCCGCCGGCCACCGGGAGCTGACCTATGTCTGGCGGGAGGTCGACGAGGATCCGGACATCGACTGCGTCGTGCTCACCGGCGAGGGGCGCGCGTTCTCGGCCGGCGGCGACTTCGACATGATCGAGCGCAACATGAACGACTACGAGGCCTTGGTCGGCACGTGGAAGGAAGCGCGGGACCTGGTCTACAACGTGATCGACTGCGGCAAGCCCACGATCTCGGCGATCAATGGCCCCGCCGTCGGCGCCGGCCTCGTGGCCGCGCTCCTCTGCGACGTCTCCATCGCCGCCCGGTCCGTCTTCATCACGGACGGCCACACGCGCCTGGGCGTCGCCGCCGGCGACCACGCGGCCATCGTCTGGCCGCTCCTGTGCGGCATGGCCAAGGCCAAGTACTACCTCTTGACGTGTGACCGCCTGCCCGCGGAGGAGGCGGAGCGCATCGGCCTGATCTCGCTCTGCGTCGATGACGCCGAGCTTGGCGAGCGGACCATGGAAGTGGCCCGCAAGCTCGCGCGCGGCGCCCCGAACGCCATCCGCTGGACCAAGTACGCACTGAACAACTGGCTGCGTCTCGCGGGCCCGACCTACGACGCCTCCACCGCGCTCGAGATGCTGGGCTTCCTCGGACCGGAGAGCAGGGAAGGGCTGGCCGCCCTGCGCGAGAAGCGCGAGCCGGACTTTCCGCGGGGATCGCCGATCTGATGTCGGCGCCGCCCGGACGCGGCGATCCGGTTCTACCGGGAAGCGTTCGGCGCGACGGAGAAGTTCCGCCTGGTGGAACCCGGCGGCCGCGTCGGTCACGCGGAGGTCTGCGAGGGCCAGACGATCGCGGCCCCGGCCGGCGCCACCACGGGGACGGCCTCGGTGTTGGCGTCGTTGCCCGCGGGCACGCGCTCCGCGGGGGTCGGCTGCCGCGCCAGCTTGTGGCTGCCGGGGACGAGCGCCAGGCAGCCCGACTCCTCGGTCACGTCGGTGAGGAGATGTTGACGGTGGTGGATGCGTAGTACCTCGGATGCGGCTGCGGATCGTCGCCGTGCAGGGGCAGGTAGCCGTGTGGCATCTCCTTGGATGGGCCCCGGCCCCGGATGTGGGTCGTGAGGGTGCTGAGGATGCAGTCCTGCCCGATGAGGTAGTCGACTGCCGCTATCTCACTTGCGGTTGCCGGTTCGTGCAACTGCTCCGCAGCCGGCGTCGCCCCCGATCGTGCAGAATCGCGGATGGTTTCCCACGGTGTTCCGCCCCGACCCATGCGTGCCCACTGGTTCCTGGCTCTCGCGCTGCTGACGGCGGCCGCGTCCGCGGAGCCGCGGTTCAGCCACGGCGTCCCGAGCTTCGGCACGCTGAAGTACCCGGAGGGGTTCCCGCACTTCGAGTACGTGAACCCCAACGCGCCGAAGGGCGGCACCCTGGTGCTGCCCACGGCGCAGAACTTCGACAGCTTCACGCCGAACATCGACAAGGGCATCCGCCCGCCCGGCGCGCACGTGATCGAGCTGGCGATGCTCTACGACCCGCTGTTCTGGCCGTCGGACGACGAGCCGGGGAGCTTCTACGGCAACCTCGTGGAGAGCGTCGCGCTGGCGGACGACTACTCGTGGGCGATCTTCCGGCTGCGCCCGGAAGCGCGCTGGCACGACGGGGTCCCGGTCACGGCCCGCGACGTGCAGTTCACGTTCGACTGGATCGCGGAGCACGGCGCGGGCGGCGTGCGGCAGGCGTTCCAGTTCATCGACGGCAGCGAGATTCTCGGCGAGCGTGAGATCCGGTTCCGCTTCCGGGACCTCTCCGGGCTGAGCGCCAACAACGTGATCGTGATGGCGAAGTGGCCGATCGTGCCCGAGCACTACTGGCGGGACCGGGACAGGACGAAGACGACCCTGGACCCGCCGCTCGGCAGCGGTCCCTACCGGGTGGCCGAGTTCCGGCCGGGGCGCTACATCCGTTACGAACGCGTGCCCGGGTACTGGGGACGCCACCTGGGCATCCACCGCGGTCGACACAACTTCGACTCCATCCGCTACGACGTCTACCGCGATGCCACCATCGCCCGGGAAGCGCTCCGCAAGGGCCTGGTCGACTTCCGCATCGAGACGGACTCCCGTTACTGGGCCGACGGCTACGACATTCCGGCCCGCGAGAAGGGCTGGCTCGTGCTGCGGCAGCACACCCGCATGTCCTATGTGGGGCTGGCCCGCGCCCTGGCCTTCAACACGCGCCGCGAGAAGCTTGCGGACCGGCGCGTGCGGCGGGCGCTCAGCATGGCGTTCGACTACGAGTGGGCCAACCGCGCCCTGAATCACGGCCTGTACGAGCGGCCGATGAGCTACTTCCCGGGCTCCTACCTCGCGGCGACCGGTCTGCCCACGGAGGCGGAGCGACGGCTGCTCGAGCCGTTCCGCGCGTCGCTGCCGGGGCGTCTTTTCACCGACCCGTTCGACCTGCCGCGGTCGACCGGCTTCGGCGCCAACCGGGCGGCCCTGCTCGCGGCGGTCGAGCTGCTCGCCGAAGCGGGCTGGCGCCTCCGCGACGGCGTGCTCCGCGACGCCCGGGGAGAACCGTTCACGCTGCGTTTCGTGATCCGCACCCCGGACGAACGGCGCACGCTGCTGCCCTACGTGCGCCACCTGGAGCGCCTCGGCATCGCATGGACGATCCGCCTGGTCGAGACCTCCCAGTACGTGAACATCCTGACCGAGGGGAACTTCGACCTGGCGTTCAGTCGTTTCGGGGCGGCCATCACCCCGGAGTTCGGGCTGCGGGGCTGGCTGCACTCGGCGGCGGTGTCGTCCGCCTTGACGAACACGGCTGGCGTCGCCCATCCCGCCGTGGACAAGATGCTGGAGAAGGTGCTCGGCGCGCGCACGATGGACGACCTGACGACCGCCGCCCACGCCCTCGACCGGGTCCTCCTCTGGCACCACTACCACATCCCGCTGGTCGCCGTGGCCGGGCCGCGGGTCGTGTACTGGGACAAGTTCGGCCGGCCGGAAGACCCGCCGTTCCGCACCGGCTTCCCGGACGCCTGGTGGTGGGACGAGGCGAAGGCGCAACGGATCGCGCCGGGTTCGGCGGCGCAGTAACGCCGGTCAACTGGGTCTTTCGAGGTGTTCGCGGAGACGGCCTCGGCCTGCGCGCCAGTGGTGACCCAACGATGCCTCGTAGTCGAGGTCGTCGGCACCCATCCTGCAGGCGTGGTTCAGGAAGTAGCCCCAACTGGCCCCCGGCGAAATCTGACGGCCGTACCGTGCGAGGGCCTTGAGGTCGATTCGTTCGTCGAGGGTGAAGCTGGCGATGAACTTGAGCAGTTGACGGTACGCTGGAGTCTCGAAGTAGAAGTCCTGATCTTCCGGCGACAGTATCCGAACTCCGCTGGGCCTTGGCTGTACGGTCTCGATCACGGAGTCAACGGTCTTCCTGAAGGCGTCATACGCGTCGATGGCCCGCTGGACCGTCTCGTCCTGGATGACGAGCGAGGTAGCGGCTGCGGCAATGCGCTGAACGATTTCGGCTTCGCCGATGTTCCAGACGTCAACCGTCGGATATGCCTCTGCGGCCCGCCGGGCCAGCCTCTCGTCCGCCGTGACCAGGGGTGCCGCCCACCCTTCGGCACAGGTGAGATAGATGCAGTCGTACACGGGGTGGTCGATCTGGACGGCCAAGGCGGTCGCCTCGACGACAAGCTCGGTCGAAGGTTGCAGTGCGACGGCGTCCGTCATGTTCGCGAACTCGTCAACGTAAGGCTGAGCCGAAGCAATCTCCTTGCGCCGGGCCTTCTTCCAGACGACGTTGGCGACTTCGGTCAGGATGAAGTCCGGTGCATGGAGGACGATGCGCGGGGCGAGGAGCTGCCGGGCTTCCTGCGAAAGAGGCTCGGCGATGAGCCACTTGACGGCGACGCTCGCGTCGACGATGAGCCTCACCGGGCGCGGTCTTCCCGGATCAGGGCGACGCTATCTGTCTGAGGGGTACCTTCGGTGAGCGACTGGAGCCGCTCCGTACGCTCCCGGAACTCCTCAAGTCGCGCCGAGCGAAGCGCCTGTTGAGTGAGAACGTGGCGAATTTCGCCTTCCAGCGAGCGATGGTTGGCCTTCGCCTGTGCCTTCAAAGAGGCGATGACCTGATCGTCAATGTTGCGGACAGTCACGTTCGCCATGGTCGCGCTCCTCCAATGAGGGCATTATGATGGCATATTGCAGGCAACGCTCCATCCGTTACTGTACGAATCGGTCTGGAACTCAGCCAGCGTCCGCCGCCCCGCCGCAATACTCCAGAAACGCCCGCGTCTGCGCGTCCACCGCGTCCGTCCCGAGGACCAGCCCCTTCACCAGCCGCCCGGCGTTGGTTCCGAGGCCGATCCCGTTGCCGTTGCCCACGAATCGCCGTCACGACGTTCTCGTGTTCCGGAACTTGGGTGACGATCGGCTGCCCGTGGACGGTCGCGCAGATGGGTCCGCCCCAGCAGCTTCGATCCGCACGTTGCCGAGGGACGGGTAGCGCCGGAGCATCTCCGCGTGGACGTGGCGGAACTTCGCCTCGTTGCGGTCCGGGGCCATGCGGTCGGGCGCCGGGGCCGGCGTGGTGCCCCCGCCGCCGAAGAAGAGGCGCCCGTCTCCCCGCAGGCGCTGGTAGAAGTGGTCCTCGTCCCGGTCGGCCGCCATGTCGTAGATGAGGAGGTCCCGGGCGCGCGGAGGACCGAGGGTCCTGGCCGTGTCTTCGTCCAGGGGTTCGGTGACGATCGTGTAGGTGTGCAGTAACCCCGCAGGAACGGGAACTGGCCGGAGTAGGCGTTCAGGGCCAGCACGGCCTTCGGCGCGCGCAGCGTGCCCCCCGGCGTCGTCACCGTGACCCGCGGGCCGCCCTCGACCGACGTCACCGGCGTCCCCTCGTAGAGGCGCACGCCCTTGCGCAGCACGGCGTCGCGCAACCCGCGGACCATGCGATAGGGGTGCGCCCGCGCCTGGTCCTGCAGCACCACCGCGCCCCAGGTCCGGAAGGTGACGAGATCGAAGTCCTCGGCCGGGACCGAGCGTGCGGGGACGCCGAGCCCGGCGTAGTACCCGGCGACGCGTCGTACCACCTCCGCTTCCGCCTCCGTGGCCGCCGGCAGCCAGAACGGGCAGCGCGCGAAGTCGCAGTCGATGTCCTCCCTGGCCAGCAGTTCCTCGATCCAGTCGAGACAGCCGTGCGCCCACGCGGCGAGCACGTGCGGTTCGTTGCTGCCGTAGTTCCACATGTGCGGCGTGAGATGGCCCATGTGCCGTCCGCTCGAGGCGAAGCCCACGTGGTCGCGCTCGACGACGGCGACCTCGAGTCCTGCCTCGCGCAGGACGTACGCGCAGGAGAGCCCGACGATCCCGGCGCCGACGATCACGACGTCCGCGGTGCCGTCCTCGGTCAACGCCGCCGTCCGCGCGGGGCGCGGCTCGTCGGCGAAGAAGTTCGTGCTGAACGGTAGGGTCTGCATGGTCTGCTCCTTCAGTCGATGTCGCGCGCCGAGTCGTACACGCCGTCGACGTAGTCCACCACGATGCGGTCGAAGGCCTCGGGCTGTTCGTAGAGCGGCCAGTGTCCGCAGTCCTCGAGGATCGCCAGTTCGCAGGACGGCATGCTGCCCTGGAAGAACGTGTGGTTGCGCACGGGCGTGATCGGGTCGTCCGCCCCGCACACCGCGAGACACGGCGTGCGGACGGCCCAGAGCCGGGACAGGAAGTCGAACGAGTCGTCCGCGATCCAGTCCCGGTAGACGAGTTCCGGCGAGACGTCGCCGAGATCCCGGTAGACCCGGTCGATGACGCTGTCGGGGGTGCTCGGCGAGAAGGTCCAGCGGCGGTCCAGGGGAGGGACTTCGGCGCCCGCGGCCGCGAGGCGCGCGCTCTCGAGCACTTCGGGAGCGACCCGCAGACGCCCGCCGGTGTCGACGAGCACCATCGCCGCGAGCCTGGCCGGGTGGTAGACCGCATGGGTGAGCGCGATCGCGCCGCCGAGCGAGTGCCCCACGATGACGAAGCGGTCCCAGCCGAGACCGTCGGCGAGGCTCTCGATGACGAACGCGTGGTCAGCCGTGCCCCGGAAGCCCGCTCCGCCGGATCTGCCATGGCCGGCGAGGTCGACGCAGACGTACTGGCAGTCGGACGGCAGGGCCTGGCAGTGCCTTTCCCACACGCGGGCGTTGCAGCCGGTGCCATGGACGTACAGCAGGCGCTTCGGTGCGTCCCGGGGACCTCCCTGGACGAAGTGGATGTCGAGTCCGTCGATCCGGTGGTTTGGCATGTGCGAGAGCCCTCTGCTACGGCGACGGGTACGCGTGCGCCCGCGCGACCGTCTCGTCGAGTTCCACGCCCAGTCCCGGTGTGCTGGGCGGGATGATGAAGCCGTCCTCCCACTCGAATGGGCGTGTCAGGAGCTCGGCGTGAAAGCCGTCCAGCCGGCCGATGCTCTCCTGGATCAGGAAGTTGGGGGAGCAGGTGTCGAGCTGGACGTTGGCGGCCAGCTCGATCGGCCCGCAGTACAGGTGCGGCGCGACCTGGGCGTAGTGGGCTTCGGCCATCCCGGCGATCTTCTTCGCCTCGAGGATGCCGCCGACGCGTCCGAGGGCCGGCTGCAGGATCGTTGCGGCCTGCTGTTCGAGCAGCAGCCGGAACTCGTACTTGGTGGCCAGTCGTTCACCGGTGGCGACCGGGATGGTCGTGTGGCGTGCGACGCGCGCCATCTCGTCCACGTTTTCCGGCGGCACCGGCTCCTCGAACCAGAGCGGATCGAACCGCTCGACGCGCCGCGCGAAACGCACCGCGGCCGAGGTGGTGGTCTGGCCGTGGGTCCCGATCAGGATGTCGCACCGGCCCCCCACGGCCTCGCGCACGCTGCGCACCACGGCTTCCGCGTTGTCGAACCGGTCCAGGGGCGGTTCGCGCGGGTCTTCGTTGCCCATGGCGTCGATCAGGGGATCGAACTTGACGGCGGTGAAGCCCTGCTCCACGCAGGCGGCTGCGCTGCTGGCCGCCTGTTCCGGATCGGTGAACGGCGAACGCCGGGGGCGGGTATCGGGCTCCGGATCGAGAGGGGGATACAGGTAGGTGTAGGAGCGCAGCCGGTCGTGATATCTGCCACCGAGCAGGTTGTAGACCGGCTGTTCGAGCGCCTTGCCGACGATGTCCCAGCAGGCCATCTCCAACGCGCTCAGGACCCCGAGCACGGCGTGGTCGGGATGCTGGTGGGCGACCAGGCGTTCGTACCCGTCTCCGTAGTACGCGTGGCGCCACAGCCGTTCGATCTGAAACGGATCCCGGCCGACGGCATAGGTCTCGCCGAAGTCCTCGATCATGCTGGCCACCGTGAGCGGATGGAAGGGCACCTGGTAGACCTCGCCGTAGCCGTGGATGCCGTTGTCGGCGGTCAGCTTGACGAATATCCAGCAGCGGCCGCCCCGGTGCGGCGGTGGCGTGGCGACGACGAACGTTTCTACGTCGGTGATCTTCAAGGCGGCCTCCCGGGGCGATACGTCACGCGACGACCATAACGGAAGCGGCGTCCGGGCGGCTACAATCGACCCGATTCGTCGGAGGAGGGCCAGGTCATGCGGCTCAACGTGAACGGCAAGGAGCACGAACTCGAAGGCGTCGACCCGAACGCGCCCCTCCTTTGGGTGCTGCGCGACGGGCTGGGCCTGGTCGGGGCCAAGTTCGGCTGCGGCATCAGCCAGTGCGGCGCCTGTACGGTGCTGGTGGACGGCCAGCCGGTCCGCTCGTGCTCGTATCCGGTGGCCGCCGCGGTGGAGGCGGAGGTGTCCACGGTGGAAGGTTTCGCCGGGCCCGATGGCGAGTTGAGCGCGGTGCAGCAGGCCTGGGTCAACCTCGACGTCGCCCAGTGCGGCTACTGCCAGGCGGGTCAGATCATGGCGGCCGAAGCGCTGCTGCGGGAGAACCCCTCGCCGAGCGACGCCGACATCGACCGGGCCATGGCCCCGAACCTCTGCCGTTGCGGGACGTATCTCCGCATTCGCGAGGCGATCAGGACGGCAGCCGCGAAACGTACGGAAGGAGGGCAGTCATGAAGCGCGCTTTCGATACGGCAGGGGACCTTGCGGTCGACGTCGAAGCGGCGGTCGACGGGATGGAGACGCCCTCCATCGCAAAGATCGGCCGGCGCGACTTCCTCAAGCTCACCGGCCTGGCCGGCGGCGGGTTGATGCTCTCGTTCACGGGCCTGCGGGCCGCCGCGACGGGCGGCGCGCTGCACCCGAACGGGTTCCTGCGCATCGACTCGGAAGGCATCACGCTCTACGCCAAGAACCCGGAGATCGGCCAGGGCGTCAAGACGTCGCTGCCGATGATCGTCGCCGAGGAACTGGACGCGGCCTGGGAGGACGTCGCGGTCGTCCAGTCCCCGATCGACGCCGCCACCTACGGACCGCAGGCGGCCGGCGGATCGAACTCGGTCCGTGTGAACTGGGACCTGCTGCGGACGGCCGGAGCCACCGCCCGCGCCATGCTGGTCGGCGCCGCCGCGGTGCGTCTCGGGGTCCCGCCGGCTGAACTTGCCACGCGGGACAGTCACGTCGTACACGAACGGACGGGCGCCCGGCTCGCCTACACGGAATTGGCGGACGCGGCCGCCGCGATGCCGGTGCCGGACGCGGGCACGCTGCCGCTGAAGTCCCCCGACCAGTTCCGCCTGCTCGGCACGCGTATCACCGGTGTCGACAACGAGGCCCTGGTACGCGGCGAGCCGCTGTTCGGCATCGATCAGTACCTGCCGGGAATGAAGTACGCGGTGTACCAGAAGTGCCCTGCCCAGGGCGGGCGCGTCAAGTCCTTCAATGAAAGTGAAATCAAGGCGTTGCCGGGTGTACAGGATGTGTTTTCTCTGGAAGGGAACGGCAATCCCCTGGAACTGATGCCCGGCGTCGCGATCGTGGCCGATTCCACCTGGGCGGCCCTCGCGGCGAAGCGGCAGCTCCGGGTGGACTGGGACGAGAGCACCGCCGCCCGGGACAGTTGGAGCGACGCCGTGGCGCAGGCCGGGCGGCTCCGTCACGAGGCCGGTGCGACCCGGGTCGTGGATGCCGGGGACGTCGACGCCGCCCTCGCCGCGGGCGCGCAGCGCCTCGAGTCCTTCTACACCTACCACTTCGCGAGCCACGCCCAGCTCGAACCGCAGAACTGCGTGGCCCGGTTCGCGAACGGGGCCGTCGAACTCTGGGCGCCGACCCAGACCCCGCACCGCGGCATCGGCAACGTCGCGAGCACCCTGGGTATCGCGCCCGAGCGTGTGACGGTCCACCAGACGCGCTGCGGCGGCGGCTTCGGGCGCCGGCTGTACAACGACTTCATGTGCGAGGCGGCCGCCATCGCGGCCCGCGTCGACGCGCCGGTCAAGCTGCAGTGGACGCGCGAAGACGACATGTCGCACGACCTGTTCCGGGCGGGCGGCTTCCACCAGCTCGAAGGGTCGCTCGACGGCGAGGGCAGGGTTTCCGGCCTTCGGGACCACTTCATCACCTTCGCCGACCGGGGCCGCCCGGTCAGCGGCGGGAGCTTCAGGCCCGGCGTCTTCCCGACCGGCCTCATCGACAACCTGCGTCTCGAGGAGACGGCGCTCGAATGGCGCACCCGGTGCGGGGCGTGGCGGGCCCCGTTCTCCAACGTCTTCGGTTTCGTCATCGAGAGCTTCATCCACGAACTGGCGACGGCCGCCGGACGCGATCACCTGGAGGTGATGCTCGAGATCTTCGGGGAACCGCGCTGGCTGGAGCCGGGGAATCCCCGGGCGCTGCACACGGGCCGCGCCGCCGGCGTCGTCCGGCTCGCGACGGAGAAGGCCGGTTGGGGCCGCCCCATGCCCGCCGGCCGGGGCCTCGGCCTCGCGTTTTACTTCAGCCACGCCGGCCACGTCGCCGAGGTGGCCGACGTCAGCGTGGATGCCGGGAAGAAGATCAAGGTGCACCGCGTCACGGTCGCCGCCGACGTGGGCCCGATCGTCAACCTCTCCGGGGCCGAGAACCAGCTCGAGGGGTCGGTGATCGACGGGTTGTCCACCATGGCCGGCCTGTCGGTGACGTTCGAGAACGGCCGCGTCGAGCAGTCCAACTTCGACGCGTACCCCATGCTGCGGATGCCCGATGCGCCGCAGGTCGACGTCCACTTCGTGGCGAGCGACTTCCCGCCGAGCGGCCTCGGCGAACCCGGCCTGCCGCCGCTGGCGCCCGCCGTGTGCAACGCGGTCTTCGCGGCCACCGGGCACCGCATCCGCACGCTGCCGATCAGCGAAGAAGGGTTCTCGATCGGATAGGCGCGCGCCAACATGCCGAACAGCCGCCGCAACCGCCGCTCGAGATCATGACCTGGGTGGGCACCAAGGGGTTCAACTGCGAGGCGACGCTGGAGTACCTCGGCTTCCTGGAGGGCTTGAGCGTTCCCGCGGAACGGCTGATCGCGCCGGGCGTGGACCACAACCCATACTGGTTCTACGAGATGCTGGGCGTGGAGCTGTTGCGATTCCACGACCGGCACTGGGGCACGGCCGAGGCGCCTGCGCCGTAGGAGTTTCGCGCCAGCGAAACTCCCACCCATCCGCCCCGATGGGCCGCGACCGGCAGGTCGCGCGGTTAGCCCACCGCAAGGGTGTCGCCGACGCGGATCGTCGCTTCCCCTTCAACGCCCATGTAGGCGCCGAACAGCACGCCTCCCCCGTAACCGTCTTCACGGTGGCGGTAGGACCTGAGCGTTTGCAGGGGCTCGGGGCTCCGCTCGCCGGTTTCCTGGTCCGTGCACGTCACGGCGCACCGCTCGCAGTGCGTCGCGCGGACGAGGCGCAGGGCATCGTTGTGCAGGTCCGAGACGGCGTCTTCGGCGAAGGCGCCAAGGCCGTCGATGACGACGTTCGGCCGGAACCGGTTCATCGGTATCGGCGTGTCGAGGCGCGCGTTCAGGTCGGCGAGGGATGCCTCGTTGGTGACGAGAATCGGAGCCACGTCGACGAAACGCGACTGGTCGATGCCGTCCACCACGGCGAACTCCTCGAGGGGGACGGACCGGCGAAAGGTCGACTGCAGCGCCGCTATCCGGAGGTCCGTTCCAACGGCCCGCGAGATCCACCCGGCGACCGCGTCGCCCTGGTCTACGACCGGCACGCTGTTGCCGTAGTAGGCGACCGTGGAACCCGCGCCATGTGCGGTGACGGTGTGGACGAAGGACGCGCCGTCGGCGGCATGGAACGCGATCGTGGTTGGGCTGACCCGCCGGGTGGCGACCGTCGCGAGCTTGGGCAGCCGGGCCTGGTTCACGGGCTTGCCCTGGACCAGGACGATGAGCTGGCGGTCGCCGTCGACCCCCGTCGGCGAGATCGTGGCCGACTCGACAGCCGTGCCGCGGCAGCTCTTGACCGGGTAGGTGTAGAGTGCGGTCACCTGACAGCGCTTGGGCAAGTTGGGTTCCTCTGCGTCGATCGGAGAGAGGCATGGACGAGGCGCGACTCGCGAGAGTCTACACGCCCTTGGCCCGGCGGGTGCTCGAGGAGTGGGGGCTCGCCACCGCCGAGGTCGAGTTCGTCCATGTCATGGAGAACGTCACGTTCCGGGCGGAGCTTGGCGGGCGGAAGTACGCACTCCGGTTCCACCGGCCGGGTTACAACACCCTTGAGGAGATGGTCTCGGAGCGGCTTTGGCTGCGCGCCCTGGCGGCGGCGGGGCTGAACGTTCCGCACGGTGTCCCGACGCCGGATGGCCGGGAGTTCGTGGCGGTCGGGGTCGACGGAGAGGAGCGGCTGGTCGGCCTGGCGCGCTGGGTGGAGGGGAAGCCCCTCGACCGGATTCTGGCCGGGACCGACGACGTCGAGCGGATCGAGGGACACTTCGAGGCGATCGGACGCCTCGCGGCCGGGCTGCACGACGCGTCCTCGGCATGGGCGCCGCCGCCGGAGTTCACCCGGCGCGCCTGGGACGCCGACGGCCTCGTCGGGGAGTCGCCGCTGTGGGGGCGCTTCTGGGAGGTGCCGGACTTCTCCGCGCAAGAGTGCCGGATCCTGGCGCGGGCGCGCACGCTGATTCGTGAGCGGCTTCTGGAGTATGGCGCCGGTCGCTCGACCTACGGGATCATCCATGCCGACCTGCATCCCGGCAACGTGCTCGTCGACGGCGAGCACACCCGGCTCATCGACTTCGACGACGCGGGGTTCGGCTGGCACGTGCACGAACTGGCGGTCGCGCTCTTCAACAACCAGACCTCGCCCCACTTCGGGGCGATGCAAAGGGGGCTGGTTCGCGGCTACCGGAGCCGGCGCGAACCCGCCGACGAGGACCTGGCGCTGTTGCCGCTCTTCCTGCTGATGCGGAACCTGATGGTGATCGGCTGGGTCGAGCAGCGCCCGGAGTTGGGCGCCCCGGTCCGTCGGTTCCGCGACAGCGTGAAGGCGAGCGCCCTGGCGCGGATCGAGGCGCTCGGCCTGGCGTAGGGCCTTCCGGTCAGTCGTACCAACCCGTCGCCATTCGCCCCATCTGGGCGAAGTCCGGTCCTTCCCGCTGCCACCCGTACGCGTCGTCGACCGCCAGCAAACGCTTGAAGCGTTCGTCGTTGGCGTGGCGATCGAGCACTTCCCGGGGCACCACGTCCTTGTGGCGTTCCTGGGTCACGACGTGACTCCGTGCGAAATAAACCGCCAGATTCATCCGCACGCCCGGGATCTCCCGCTCGAACGAACCGTGCCAGGTGTGCCCATGCCACACCACGCAGTCGCCGGGCGCCAGGTCCGCGGGCACCGCCGCGGGATTGCACTGCTCGCCGGTCAGGGCGGACTCCGCCAGCGTCGGCTGGCGCGCGTACTTGTGGCTGCCCGGCACCAGGGCGGTCGCACCCGCTTCGCGGGTGTAAGGCGTCAACGCGTAGTTCACGTTGGCGGTCTGGGCGTGGGTGGCGAACGGCTGCGGTCCCCTCGTGTCCGCGTGCAATGCCACGATGCCGGTCGGGCCCGGGGCCTTGAAGTGACAGCCGAGGCTGGACAGCACGCAGCTCTCGCCCACCAGGTAGCTCACGATGGCCAGGGGTTCCTCGGCCATCAGGATTTCTTCGAACACCGGGTCTTCGTACAGCATGTAGTGCAGGTAGTCCATGCTGGCGCCCATGGAGCTCTGGAAGTCGGTGGCCGTTTCGATGTCGACTCGCTGGCCGGTGTTCTCCTCGACCCGGTTCAACAGCGCGCTTTTGGCACGCTCGACCTGGTCCTCGGACAACACCCCGCGGATGG
This sequence comes from Pseudomonadales bacterium, assembly GCA_022825925.1. Taxonomy (GTDB): domain Bacteria; phylum Pseudomonadota; class Gammaproteobacteria; order Pseudomonadales; family Azotimanducaceae; genus VXNE01. The sequence continues at coordinate 152,282 of JAJDVW010000022.1, forward strand.
TGGTGTACCCCTGCGTATCGAGTTCGACGAGGTTGTCGCCGAGACCCAGCCGGTCGATGGTGGCCAACGTACGCGCCAGCGCCTGCTTGTCCAATCCGTCGACCGACGATGCGACGATTCGCTCAACCGGCCGCGTCGCCGATTCGTGTTGGTCCGTTACTTCGGTCACTTGCTCGGACATGGCAGCCCCCCGTTTCCTGATGCGCTGCATGACGCCACGGCCGGGAGCCGTTGTCAATCCATCGGTGGGGGTTGAAACCCCCCGATCTCCCGCGCCAGCAGCCGCGTGAAGTCGATGGTCCGGTAATCCTGGTAGGCGTCGCCGACGGCTTGCAGACCGATCGGCAGGCCCTGTCTCGACAGCCCGGTGGGGAACACCGTGCTCGGCAGGTAGGGCGCGGTGACGAGACCGGACCAGAACGCCTGCTGGAAGTACGGCTGCGGCTCGCCGTTGACGGGGACGGTCCGCTCTTCGATGGGCATGGTGTGGTCGTGCTCGAACGCCGGCACCGCCATCTGCGGGCAGATCAGGATGTCCCAGTCCCGAAAGAACTCCGCCCAGCGCAGGCGCAGCCGGCCACGCCGGGCGTCGGCCCGTATCCAGTCGGCGTGGCTCAACACCATCGAGCGTGCGCTGACCGCGCGGTCCGACCTGTCGCTCGCGGGGTAGCGTTCGGCCTCGCGCCTGTTGCGCTCGTACTCCTCCGGCGGGACGGAGGCGAACACCACGGAGTACGACAGGTTCCGATACGTCTCGTGGCTGTGTTGCGGGTCGATGTCCGGGCGCGCCACCTCCGACACCGTGGCGCCCGCGTCCCGCAGCGCCTAGGCGACCATGCGGGCGCGGTCGGCGATCTCGTCGTCGACCGGCGCCATGTCGTCGGACGGCCAGACGGCCACGCGAAACTCGTCCAGCCGGGTCTGCGCCGGCGCCGGCAGGTCCAGCCGCCAACCGCTGTTCCAGACCGACGGCCCGGCCACGACGCGTAGCGCCTGCGCCAGGTCCTCCGGCGTCCGGGCAAGGGGACCGCACACCACCAGGTCCACGTCGGGTGTCGGGTGTTTCAGCACGGTCGTATGGCCGCATTGGGACACGATGCCCCAGGTGGGCTTGTGGCCGTAGACGCCGCAGAAGTGCGCGGGGTTGCGGATGGAGCCGGCGATGTCGGAGCCTGCCTCGAGAGGCGTGAAACCGGCGGCAAGCGCGGCGGCCGACCCCCCGGAGGAGCCGCCCGGAGCGCGCGAGCGATCCCAGGGATTGTTCGTGGTGCCGTAGAGATCGTTGTAGGTCTGGAAGTCCGCACCCCCGAGCGGCACGTTGGTCTTTCCCATGATCACCGCACCGGCCGCCTGCAGTGCGGTCGCCATGTCGGAGTCCCATCTCGGGACGTTTCGGGCGAGTTCGGGATAGCCGAAGGTGGTCGGCAGGCCGGCGCGGTGATACTGCTCCTTGATGGTCATCGGCAGGCCGTGCAGTGGCCCCACGCCGTCGCCCCTGGCCAGTTGCCTGTCGCGCTCCCTGGCGTCGTCCCGGGCGCGGTCGAAGTCGCGCACCACGACGGCGTTGATGTCCGCGTCCCGCGCCTCGATGCGGCCGATGAAGAGATCGGTGGCCTCCAGGCTGGTCAACTGCTTCTTGCGAATCCGCTCGGCCAGTTGACGCGCGGGCAGGAAGGCGACATCGGCGTCGGACATGTTGGTATCCACTTGCCGGGTGTTGGGTCGTTATCGACCGGGAGGATAGCGCGGGTTTGCCTGCAGGAGTCAATGTGGTGAAACTGCTTTGCCCAGCGCCGAAACCGGCGAAATGGTCCTGCAACACCGTTGATACGGGCCACCCGTATGAAGACCACGATAGACCTTCCCGACGAGTTGCTGGAGCAGGTCCGGCGCGTGGCCCGAAGCGAGGGTGCCACTCTTCGCGGACTGGTGGAGGAAGGCCTGCAGCGCAGCCTTGAAGCGCGCCGCAGCACCGCGCGGCGGCAGCTCGACTTTCCGAGCTACGGGGCCGTGACGCGGAGACGGACTGCGCCGGCCGCGCCCTCGGCGGTCTTTTGGCCCCTGTGTACCGCACAGGGGCCAAAATCCTCGCCGATCATCGCGGCCCCTGGTGAGAAATGCGGGCTAGTCGTCTACGTCCCTTCCTTGATCGTCGCCGTCATGGTCTTCTCGGAGGGAATCCCGTAGACCGCGTCGGTGGCCCACGAGCCGTTGCTGCGCTGCATCTCGAAGTCACTCAGCCTCAGCTTGAATGTCTCGCCGCCATCCGCCACCGAGTCCGCATGCGTCTTGACGGATACGGACTCGGTCGTGTCGCCGGCGGCGACCACCAGATGGCCGCTCGAGGCCTGATAGTCGCTTCCGGAGGTCGCCGTGCCGTCTTCGGTCTCGTACTTCCACCGTATGGCGACGGCCATCCCGTGCGGCAGCGTGACGGTGAACGTCGCGTCGTTCCCTTCCTGCACCTCGATGTCGGGGGCCTGGAAGCCCTGAGCCGAGGCCACGGTGGCGACCACGGCGGCGAGGGCTGCCGCCACGATCCGCGCCCACCGGCCGGTTGTCCTCACGGTTCCGACGGTCGCGTACCCCCTGAACCCCGCATGTCCCGTTGATTTCTTCATGGCATTGCTCTCTCATAGCACCAGTTCGGTTGCGTCCATCAAACTCTGGAAACGCACGGGGAGACTGTACCAGCAGGGCACTTCGGCCGCCATGATCGTTCTGCCGTCGCAGTTTCAGGACCCCCGGGACATCGAGGCCCTGCCGGAGTGATTGCGGCCCCTTCGTTGCACGGCAACATCCTGGACAACATGGACGACGGCGTGGTCACCGTGGATGGCCAGGGCCTGATCACGAGCTTCAACCCCGCCGCCGGAGACATCCTCGGGATTGCGCCGGACGGCTGTCTGGGGCGCCTGTTCGCGGAGGTCTTCGTCGTTGCCGAAGGGCTCGACCAGTTCACCCAGTCGATGCTCGACGCGATCGACAACAGCGAACTGGGCCGCAGGACCGTCGAGATCGACGTGGGCGGCGAGCGTCGGCTGCTGACGGTCAGCGCGTCGTACTTTCCCGATATCGCGCCGGCTCGTTCCGGCGGCGACGAGGCGGGCGCCGCCGGAGTCGTCGCCGTATTCACCGACATCAGCGAGGAAATGCGGCTGAGGGAGACGGTCGAGAGCCAGTTTGCCGAACTGCAGCAGGCCTACCGGGGCATCGACGAAGCCAACGGCGACCTCTCCGATGCACTGCGCAAGGCGCAGGTCGTGCGCGCCGTGGCGACGGCGGCGGTGATCGTCGTGTGCCTGGGCGTCGGCTGGTATGCGTGGGACGCGGGCGACCCTCGCGAGGGGTCCGCCCCCCGGGCGGCGCCGGCGGGGGCGCCCGCGACGTTCGTCGTCAGGCCGCGGCGGGTCGTCTCCGAACTGACCGTGCCGGGGCGGCTCGCTCCGCGCCGGGAGACCGACGTGCAGAGCCCGGTGGACGGCAGCGTGGCAAGCCTGAACTTCCGCTACGGCGACGCGGTCGAGGCGGGCCAGCTGCTGATGGAACTCGATGCCTCGGTGGCCCGCCGCGAGCGTCGTTCGATGCGGGCGCGGCACATCGTCGCGCTGCGTCGCGTCGAAGAGCTTTCCGCCTGGGAGAACAGCCGCGTCGTCGCGTCCTCCAGAAGATCGCTCGCCCGCACCGAACGCGCCCTGCAGCAGCAGGGGCATCGGCTCACGGAGACGGAGTTCCTGCTCGACCAGGGCATCGTTCCGAGGTCCGAACACGACGCCGCCCGGGAACGTTACGAGAGCCTGCGGCTCGACGTCGAGGCGGCGCGGCAGGATCTGCGCGAGGCGCGCCGCGCCGGCGACGCCGAGACGCTGGAGGCCGCGCGTCTCGAGTCCCGCAACCTCGAGGAGGAGCTGCGCGAACTCGACCTGGCCATCGCCTCGGCGAGCGTGCGCGCGCCGACCGCCGGCGTCGTGCTGCGACCGCCCGCGGCGGCCGACGGCGGCGGCCCCGTGCTCAGGGGGTCGTCCGTGGGCCGCGGTCAACTGCTGCTCACGGTGGCCGATGTCCAGGCCCTGTCGGTCTCCGCCCTTGTCGATGAGGTCGAAATCGCGACGATCCGGCAGGGCCAGCCCGTCGCGGTGACGGCGGATGCCCTGCCCAGCCTCGAACTGGCCGGAAAGGTCGTCAACGTTGCCGCCCAGGCAAGCAACGCGGGGCGCCCTCCGGGGCAGCCCGCGCTGTTCGCGGTCGTCGCGGCGCTCGACGACGACATCGATTCCGGGGTCCGCGGCGATCTGCGACTCGGCATGTCGGTGGACATGCGCGTGGTGACCGCCGACCGAAAGGACGCGCTGCTGGTGCCGATCGGCGCCGTGCTCGCGGGCGAAGGCGGTCCGAGCGTTCGGGTCCGGTCCCCGCAAACGGGCAAGTTCGCGGCCGTGCCGGTCGAAACCGGCCAGACGACCCCGGGCGGCGTCGAAATCGTCGCCGGCGTCGAGTCCGGCGACGAACTGCTGCTCCAGGCCGAGTAGGGCGCAGAACGTAGAGTGGGGGTTGTCGGCGTGTCCTTCGCCGGCGGCCAGCTTGCCGTATCGACGCGTGCCTATCGACGCGTCAGATTGCCGCCGGCGTCGACGGTCAGCTTGCCGTTCAGCGGCAGGTCGGCATCGACGCTGTCGGCGCCGCCGCTGGATGAGTCGACAGTGCAGGTCAACTCGAGCGTGACATCGGAGGCACTGTAGCTGAAGCCCCGTACGGCCGTGCACTTCGCGCTGATGTCGTTGTTGTCGTCCCGCGTGGCATCCCAGGTGAATACCTCCGTTGCGGTGTTCCAGACAACCTCGCCGGAAAGGTCCATCGACGTGGACTTGGTCGTGCCGCTGCCGCCTACCCCGGTGCCTTTGTGGTTGCACTGCGCCGAGACGGTAAGGCTCGTGCCGGCGACGATCGCGGCGCTGAAGCCGGTACACTGATTTTGCAGGTTGCCGTTCAGAGCCGAACTGTCGTAGTAGGAGTTCGCGTTTGCGGTCTGCGCCGCCATGCCAAGGAGAACAGCGGCACCGAATGCCGCGCACGTGTCGATCACGCTGTTTCGCATCTTGCCGTTCCAATTGCCCCAAGGTTCCCAATGTAGCAGCTTCGCCGGTTGGGGCAAGCTGCCGGCGACGTGCATCGGTTTGAAATCCCGGCACGCTCCGCCGCCTTGGACTTGCCCGTCTCCAAACGCCTCTCCAAACCTCTCCAAACTGTCTGGACCGAACCGCACGGGAGCCGCTACGCTAGTACGCCGCCCCTCATCGGATCAATTCCGTGTCCGACGACCACGATGCGGTTCTGCGCCTGCGTCAGGTGCGCAAGTCCTACCCGCTCGGTCCGGTGCGCGTCGACGTGCTCAAGGGCGTCTCCCTGACCGTTCGGCCGGGCGAACTGGTGTCGATCACGGGACCGTCCGGCTGCGGCAAGTCGACGTTGATGAACATCGCGGGGCTTCTGGACAGACCCACCAGCGGCGCTTGTGTTCTCCAGGGCCGCGACGTCGCGGAACTGTCCGGCGACGAGCGTGCCGGGCTGCGCAATGCGCACATCGGCTTCGTCTTCCAGTCGTTCCACCTGCTGCCGCGTCTCGACGCCGCGCAGAACGCGGGTTTGCCGCTGGTATACCGAGGCGTGCCAGATGCCGTGATCGCCAAGCGCGCTGGAGAGGCTCTCGACCGGGTGGGCATGGCGGACCGCAGCGGGCATCTTCCAGGCCAGCTCTCGGGCGGCCAGCAGCAGCGCGTGGCGGTGGCGCGCGCTCTGGTGGGGGAACCGGCCGTGCTGCTGGCCGACGAGCCGACAGGCGCGCTCGATCCCGACACGGGCCGGGAAATCATGGCCATGTTCGAGGCCCTTTGCGGGCAGGGCGTCGCCGTGGTGGTCGTCACGCACAGCGCCGAAGTCGCCGCGCGCTGCCACCGCCAGCTGCACATGGCGCAAGGCATCCTCGTGGACGACACGCCCGCGCCAACGCCGCGCGCCGACCTCCGTCGCGGCCACGGCTCGATGCCCGCATACGGCTTGCCCCAGCCGCCCCGGTCCCGCGCGGGCGCGGCGGCGCTTCGAGGACTCGCGATGGCCGAGCGGCTTCGCCTCAACGCCAGGGAAGCGGGCACGAGTCTCCGCTCGGTGTTGGCGCGCAGCGCGCTGGCGCTGGTGGGCATCGTGGTTGGCGTCGGCGCCGTCATCGCGATGGTCTCGACCGGACAAACAGTCCGGGAGGAGTCCCTGAAGCAGTTCCGCGAACTCGGGACGGACATCGTCACGATCAGACGCCAGTTCACGCGCGTGCGCGGGCGCGCCCTCGACATCGCCCTGGCGGACGTGAACGGGCTGCCTGCCGCGGTGTCCACCGTCGAGTCCGCCGCGGCGGCGGTGGACTGGAACACGCCGATCCGCTATCGCGGACAAGCCCTCGACCAGCGCGTCGCGTTCGGCGTGACCGGGGCGTTCTTCGATCTGAGCAAGCTGCCCCTGGCGGAAGGCCGCCTGGTGTCGGACCTCGACGGACATCGCTTCTACTGCGTCGCCGGTGCGGGGCTCGCGCGCGGCATGCGCAGCGCCGGCGCGGTCTCGCCGCTCGGCGAACGCGTCCGCGTTTTCGGACGCCTGTGCACCGTGGTCGGCGTCCTCGAGTCGGTTCCCCCGCTTGCCGTCGGCCGGCAGCTCGTCCCGGACGAGTCGGTGTTCCTGCCGATCGTGGCGGCGATGCGCGCCGGTGGCGGGGGAATCCGCGAGGCGGTGGCCAAGGTGCGCGCCGGGGTCGAGCCGGAAGCGGCGCAGCGCGAGGTCGAGGCGTACTTTCGCCGCATCCGGCCGGAGTTGCGGGTGAATGTCGCCACGGCCAGCCAGCTGCTCGCGCGCATGCGCAGTCAGGGACAACTTTTCGCACTGCTGTTGGGTACCGTCGCGTCCATCTCGTTGATCGTCGGGGGTGTCGGCGTGATGAACGTGATGCTCCTGTCCGTGCGCGAGCGGCGTGGCGAGATCGGCTTGCGCCGCGCGGTCGGCGCGCGCCAACGCGACGTGCAGCAGCAGTTCGTGCTGGAGTCGGCCGCACTCGCCCTGTCGGGCGGCGCGCTGGGCGTTGCGCTGGGCGTTGCCGTGGCATGGGGCATCGCCCGATTCGCCGGGTGGCCCTTCTCGGTCTCGACGGCGGCGATCGTGGTGGGCGTTGCCGTGGCGGCAGCCGTCGGCGTCTTCTTCGGTCTTTACCCGGCCTACCGGGCCTCCCGACTCGACCCCATCGAGGCGTTGCGGAGTTGATCGGCTCGTCGCGAGTGTCGTGGAGTTCCCCGAACCGCTCGTAACCATGGCGTTCACGGAAAGCTGGGGCAGTCGTGATCTGGCTCGTTGCTACCTGGCACGCGGGGGGTGCTTGGATTCCACAGCCATGGCCTCATCGCCAAGTACCCGCACTCGCGCCGCTGGAGAACCACGGCCCTCGGCCGACGCCTCATGGCCACCGCCATACAATTCCGAGAGATCAACTTCCCTCAGCTGCTCGCTACCGCAGCTTGACTCGAGGAACTTCTTGCAGAAAAGCAAAGAAGTCACAGACAAACAACCTATCCTTAGATCGCGAAATCTCACGCGTTCTCCGTCGCCCAATGCTTCAACCTCACCGGATCGCTGGAGCCTCCGCGCCCTCGCACCCCGACTTTGACGGGTCCCTGTCTGGGATTCCACAGCAGAGCAGAGCAGTTGACAGCCTGACCTTCCGTACCCGAGACTGCCGAGGGGCCAGGACGGGTAAAGAGAATGGCAGAACAAGAGAGCCTCGTCGCGGAAGTGGCCGCGCGTGCTCTGGCACCCGGAGAGGTGTCCGACTCACTGCGGCCGCGCATCGATGAGCTCGATCTGTGGCGCAACGTCGAGGAGCTGCGAGAGCACGGAGCCACCGTCGTCACCGACGCCGTCCCACTCGACTTGCTCGACGAGCTCCGAGCCTTGATCCACGAGGAGGTCGAACGCTTGGGGACACATGAACACACGGGAGCAGGAGCCGGCCATGCGCGAGGCGTTGCCGAGTGCTCCATGCTGCTCGGGAAACCGGTGGTCGATCGAGTGGTCGCGTTGCCCAAGATCCAGGCCATGTGGGAGTTCAACGTCGGGAAGGGTTTTCGCGCCGGAACCATGGCCGGGACGATCCTGCAGCAATCCCAGCCCGGCGGGGAATACATGGGCGTTCCGCTCCACGCCGATCATGCCTGGCTTCCGCAACCCTGGCCCGAGCACATCTGCGTCTCCACCATCTGTCTCCCCTGCGAGGGAATGACCGAAGAGGAGGGGGCGACCCGTTTCGTTCCGGGCAGCCACCGGCACCGGCGCTTGCCGTATGCGGCGGAGGCCGCGGAGGCGAAGAGCGTTCCGCTTGTGGTCCCGAAAGGGGGGTTTGCCATGTGGAACGGCTCGACCTGGCACGAGACGGGTGTGCGTACCGTTCCGGGCGTCCGCACCCTGCTGCATGCGAGTTGTCAGCGCCTCTACACGCAGCCCGTCGAGGACTACACGCATCTGTTGCGCGACGAGGCGTATATGGCCGCTGCGTCCGAGGCGATCCGTGGCCTGGTCGGTGCCGACCTGCTCTTTGGATCCGTAAGCCCGCATGGCGTCGCCCCCGACCCCGACAAGACGATGAAGACGCTGCTCATGTCGCAGCAATGAGCCGGGCAGAGCGGGAAGGGAGTAGTCAAATGTCCGATCCAGAGAAGGTCGAGCTCGCAAGCCCGGAATGGTACGAGCTCGCGACCAGGATCCTCGCCGAGGCGGCCTGAATCCGGCAGCAGCGCTGCGTTTGCAACCGCCACAAGGAGACAGACGATGAGATTAGGCGGCCCTTTCGCTGCAGAGGTGTTCGCTGCGGAGACCGACGACCCGGCCGCGCTGGCCAAAGGGCACCGCGCCAAGGGCTATGGGGCTGCGTTTTGCCCCGACATCTCGCTGAAAGACCCCGGGCACATCCGCGCCGTCGAGACGGCTTTCGCCGCGGAGGATGTTCTGATTGCGGAGCTTCATGGCCTGATCTCCTTTGAGGAGGCCGGCAATCTGATCGACCCCGATTCGGAAAAGCGTGCGGCATGGCACGAACATCTTTGCGAACGCTTTGCGCTGGCCGACGAGGTCGGTGCCCGGTGCTTCCTGGAAATGCCCGGCACCTGTGATCCCGACTCGTTTTACATGCCCCATCCAAAGAACCTGACCGACGAGTGCCGGGACATGATCGTGGAAAGGGTGCGCGAGGTAATCGACGCGGTGCGGCCCCGGCGAACGAAGTTCGCGCTGGAGATGATGCCCTTTATCCACCCGAGCGATCCCGACAGCTATGTCGCCTTGCTGAAGGCGGTGGACAGGGAGAGTTTCGGTGTGCATCTCGATCCGGTGAATATCCTGAACTCGCCTGATCGCTGCTTCAACAACGGCAAGCTCATCAAGGAATGCTTCGACAAGCTCGGTCGTGGCATCCTCAGCTGCCATGTCAAGGACGTGACACTACGGCCCGCCACGTTCCCCCTCGGGATTGAGCAATGCCGGACGGGAACCGGTCTCGTGGACTACCGGACGTACCTGAGCGAGCTGAATCGCCTGCCGCCCGATACGCCCCTGCTGACCGAGCCCATGACGGGCATGCAGGAACACGACTACGACCTCGCCAGAGACTACATCACCGGTGTTGCGGCCGAGATGGGCCTGTCATTCCTGTAAACGGCCGCTGCTCGTCAATGGGTGTCGCTGTCGATATCGACTCCCTCACGACAGGCAGGGCCGCAGGAGCCTTCAGCCGGGGAAGCTCCCTCGGCCGTTGATGCGTAAGGAAGTGTCGGCGTTGCTCCCTTCGGCGGATGCGTACTTCCTTGCAAGCTCGATCCGGTTCGACTGGGGAGGACACGTGAGAACGTTCGTTCGAAGATACGGCTGGGTCGCCGCAACGGCGCTGCTGGCCGCGGGATGCGAGCAGGCAGCGGAACGACCCGGGCTGGCGGGCGTCGAAGCGAAGGCTCCAGAGCACCGAGCGGCTCCGGCCAGTGCGGCCGGCGCGAGCGCGCCGCGCCACGCCTACTTCGGCGATCTGCACATTCACACGCAGAACTCGATCGACTCCTACAACTTCGGTGTCCGAGCCACCCCCGACGACGCGTACCGCTTCGCCAAAGGAGAGGCCCTCGCCCACCCGCTCGGCTACTCGATCCGGCTTCAGGGCGGGCCGCTCGACTTTCTGGCGGTCACCGACCACGGGGAGTATCTTGGCGTCGCCGCTGCGCTGGCGGACCCCGAACATCCCCAGGCCAGCCACCCCGTGGCGGTGAAGCTGCGGAGCAGCGACCCGCAGGAGCGCTGGGAAGCTGGCCTCGCACTCGACGGGTGGGTGCGAGGCAAACCCGTCTCCGGCCTCGACCCCTCACCGATCGTTCGCTCGATCTGGCAGGAAACGGTCGCGGCGGCAGAGCGCCACGACGATCCGGGACGCTTCACCACCTTCGTGGCCTACGAATTCTCCTCCACGCCGGGCGGTGTGAACCTGCACCGCAACGTGATCTTTTCCGGCAACGACGTGCCCGCGCTGCCGTTCAGCGCTGTCGACTCGGTCAACCCCGAAGACCTCTGGACGTGGCTCGACGAGCAACGCGCCAACGGGATCGAAGCGCTCGCGATCCCGCACAACTCGAACTGGAGCCAGGGCAGGATGTTCGATCGCACCGACTGGGCTGGCGAGCCGATCGATGCGGCCTATGCGGAGCAACGACGGCGCAATGAGCCGCTGGTGGAGATCACACAGGGCAAGGGGACCTCGGAGACGCATCCGGCGCTGTCGCCGAACGACGAGTGGGCCGATTTCGAGCTCTGGAGGAAGAACTCGATGACGTACGGCGAAGACGGATCGATAGTGTTCGCCGAAGGTGCGACCACCGGGGCCTACGCCCGAGACGCGCTGCGGGCCGGTCTCGAGCTAGAGCGCGAGATCGCGGCGAACCCCTACCGCTTCGGCTTCATCGGTGCGAGCGACGGCCACAATGCGGCCGGATCGGTGGAGGAGGACCAGCACTTCGGCCATGCGGGCAAGATGGACGGCACTCCCGCGGCTCGCGGCAGTCTGCCCGACGGGCGACAAGGGCTGGGGCAGATGCAGTTCGAACTCGAAATGATCGAGTGGGGCGCCTCGGGGCTGACCGGTGTGTGGGCCGAGGAGAACACGCGCGAGTCGATCTACGCGGCCTTCCGCCGCAAGGAGGCGTTTGCCACGTCGGGCCCGCGCATACGCGTGCGGTTCTTCGCCGGCTTCGACTATCCCGACGATCTCCCGAACCAGCACCACGCGGCCGAACGGGCGTACGCCGGCGGCGTGCCGATGGGTGGCGAACTCGCGGCGCAGCCCGGCAACGCGCCGCGCTTCTTCGTCCAGGCCGCCCGCGCCCCGCGGGAAGCCTGGCTACAGCGAGCGCAGGTCGTCAAGAGCTGGATCGACGGAAGCGGCGAGACCCACGAGCGCGTCTTCGACGTCGCCTGCTCCGACGGCCTCACGCCCGACCCGAAGACGCATCGATGCCCGGACAACGGCGCCAGCGTCGACCTCGACGACTGCTCGATCTCGCTCGACAAGGGAGACGTCGAGCTCGTGACCTTGTGGAGCGACCCGACGTTCGATCCGACCGAGCGGGCTCTCTACTACGCCCGGGTGCTGCAGAACCCGACCTGTCGCTGGTCGACCTGGGAAGCGATCCGCGCCGGCGTCGAGCCGACGTCAAAGGTGCCCGCGACGATCCAGGAGCGAGCCTGGAGCTCGCCGATCTGGATCGCCCCCGCAGTGCGATGAGGACCCACCGCGACACCCTGTTCCTTCCCCGCTCGGCCCGGCTCACTGTTGCGCCATGAGCAGCGTCTTCGCCACCTTCTCGGGGTCGGGGGCGATGCCCGTCGAGCTTTCGGATCCAAAGAACAGGTCGGCACCGACCAGGCCACGGATCCCCTCGGGCGCAGCGGCCAGATACGCCTCGTCGCGCAACATTCAATCGAATGTGTATTCCAACGTCACACCTACCGAACGCCGATCCCAGCGGTACAACAAACTGCCGGCAGAAATCGCAGCAGGACCTTCATCGTCGGTGAGGTTCCTGCCCCAAAGCGTTGCCCGCCAGTTCTGGTTGGCGAGTGCAAGGCGCAGGCTCAAATCAGAAACGACGGGGGAGGTCAGCGGTGTGCTGAAGTCTGACTGGCCGTCACGGCGAAAATAGGATGCGCTGGCGTACGCAGTCCAGTCGCCCATCACCGGCCACTCATAGTCGACACCGATGCGAAAATCCCATTCCGGCACGTTCGGCAATTGATTGCCATCCTCGAGACCCTGCAGCAACGCATCGGCAGCGGCGTCGATCGCCTCGACCTTGGTGCTGCTTGCCGAACCGATCATGGACAGCGATAAACCCTCAACGGGCGTATTCCATTGCAGCAACAGCTCGGCGCCGGTGGCTTTGACTTCTTCGATGCCGATTCGCACGACGCTACCGGCGAGCGTACCGCTAAACTGATAGTCCTCGTAGTCGGCCAGATACAGGCTGGGTTCCATGAGCAGACTGTCATCGAGAAGACTGAAGCGGCCACCCACCTCATAACTCCAAACGGTAGATTCGGGCACCGTCACGTCCAAGGCTATGCCGAGCGCATCCACGGCCGCTACAACGCCCGGTGCGTTGAACGTGCCGCTGCGGAATCCGCGGCCGATATTCAGGAAGAACATGGTCTCATCGGACGGCGTGATGCGCAGATTGAATCTGGGACTGACCAGACTGAATCGCTCATCGACATCGACGTTTTGTAGTGGAATCACGAAGCCACCCACCGCGAACGTCGAGATGATATCCTTGTCGCGGTCGTCACGGAAATAGCGCAAACCGATCAGCGGTGTGATCAAGCCGTCCATGAACGAACGCGAGACCTCACCGAACCAGGCCATCTGCGTACTCTCGGTTACGATTTCATCCGTTGCCGTGCCGGCAAAGGCCGGTGGCTCCAGATAGTCGAGCACGCTAGAGTTTGGATGCTCGCCTCGGGTGTAACTGACGCCGGTGATCCAGTCCCACTCTCCGTCGCCATTGGAAGTCAGGCGCAGTTCCTGATTAAACGTCTTGACGTCGTCACGATCGGCGATGTAGCTAACGAGAAAGTTGCCCAAGTTGGGATCAAAGAAGGAAAAGCCACTACTATGCAAGTACTCATAGGTCATATAGCTGCTGCTGCTGGTCAGCGTGGCGAAGTGGGCGTCCCACTCGATATTGAGGCCGTACAGGTCCAGTTCGGTATCCGTGCCGGACTCGATGCCGCCTGAGGCCCCCAGCAGTGGCGGATCGACGCTCGCATAGGTGCCGCGGAATGCACCTTCGTCAAGATCACGGCGCTGAATGAGCCCGGTGACGCTCAGTTCATCGGATGGCTGCCACAGCAGCTTAAGGCGCGCGTACCAGCGATCGTCTTCGTCCAAATCACTGCCCGGTAAATCAATGCCCTCGGCCAGGCCTGGATCGCGCGAGGCACCGGCGGTCAGGCTCGCCGCCAAAGTACCTTCAATCAACGGCACACTGATGCTGGCATCGTAAATTTGGCCGTCGCCGCCCTTGTGCATGCGCGAAGCGCCGGCGCGCGCGCGTGCGCGAAACTGTTCAAGGTCGGGCTGGGCAGTGGTGATCAATATTGTGCCGCCCTGGGCGCCTTGGCCGTATAGGGTGCCCTGGGGCCCGCGCAGGACCTGAATGGATTCCAGGTCGAAGACCTCGGTGTCTGGGCCAAACGGTAAATCGACGATGTAGTGCGGCATGCCATCGATATAGAAGCCAACGGCGCTGTCATTGGTCCTGACGGCACCGGTACCCCGGACGTTATAGCGGCGAGTGGACGCGACGCCGGTCGGCAGCGATACGCCGGGAATCAGCTGCACGATCTGAGCCAGATTCTGCACGCCGGAGCCTTCCAGCTCCTCGCCCGACAGATACTGAATGGACTGCGCGACATCCATGAGGCCTTCTTCACGCTTGCTGGCAGTGACGACGATCTCTTCAACTATCCCAGGCTGTATTTGTCCGTCCTCGGCATAGGCGACACCCGTGCCGAACAATGCCAGGCCAATCGCCACTCCGGCCACACGGGTACACCAGGCCTGGATCCAATACAAAGTCGAGCAAGAGACGGATGACTTGCGTAGTTTCATCTTGTGTTCTCCCCAATTCCAACGTACTGCAAAAGTTGCAGCTTTCGATGCATCGTGACGGCGGGCACCGGCGGTAGCGCCCCGTCGATGGGCGCGCCGGCGACGTTCTCTTCGACATGGCCGTGGGCCTGGCACCACCTGAGCGGCGGCGTCCGTCGACCGTCACACGCGGTATTGTGCGCTACATCCAAATTCTTGTCTAGATACGGTGTCTCGCTATCAAATGGACAAAAAACAAGTACTTATAGGTATTTTTCGGGTCATGATGAGAAGGCATGGAACGTGGGGAATGGTGCCTGGGGAGAGACTCGAACTCTCACAGGGTCGCCCCTACCAGATTTTGAGTCTGGCGCGTCTACCAATTTCGCCACCCAGGCAGGCGGCGGCATCCGGGATGCCGTGCGGGCGCACGCCCGCTCCGGATATTGTATCCGCGTTCGCGCCCGGACGAACTCGGGACGGCGGGGCGCCGCCGGTTCGGCGCATGCCTGTATAGTTGCGTCACGCGTCCCCCGTTGGTCGGTCAAGCCAATGCGCCGCTCGGACTTCCGTTACCGCCTCCCGAAGCGCCTGATCGCGCAGGCTCCTCTGGCCGAACGCGCGGCGAGCCGGTTGCTCGCGCTCGGGCCCCGGGGGGTGGCCCACGGCACCTTCGCGGACCTTGCCGATCTCCTGCGCCCCGGAGACATCCTGGTCGTCAACGACACGCGCGTCGTGAAGGCGCGCCTGTACGGCGCGAAGGACTCGGGCGGACAGGCGGAGATCCTGGTCGAGCGGATCGAGTCGGAGCGCGAGGCGCTGTGCCAGGTGCGGGTGAGCAAGCCGCTGAAGGCGGGCCGCACGATCTCGGTGGATGGCCTGCTCCTCTCGGTCGTCGAGCGTTGCGGCATGTTCTACCGGCTGCGCTTCCCCGCGCCCGTGGGAGCGTTCCTCGAAGCCCACGGCCGGGTGCCGCTGCCGCCCTACGTGGAACGGCCGGCCGACGACGGGGACGAGACCCGCTACCAGACCGTCTACGCGGACCGGCCCGGCGCCGTGGCCGTGCCCACCGCCGGACTGCACTTCGACGATGCGCTCCTGCAGCGCATCGAGCAGGCGGGTGTCCGCATCGCGCGGGTGACGCTCCACGTCGGCGCCGGCACGTTCCAGCCGGTGCGCACGGAGGACGTGAGGCAGCACCGGATGCACGAGGAGCGCTACGAGGTGCCGGCGGCGACGGCATGCGCGCTGAACGCGCGGCGGGGACGCGTTGTCGCGGTCGGAACCACCGTGGTGCGTACGCTCGAGTCCGCGGTGGACGGAGCGGGGCGGGTGCGCGAGGGCGCGGGAGCGACGTCGCTGTTCATCGTGCCCGGCTACCCGTTCCGGGTCGTCGACGCGCTCGTCACGAACTTCCACCTCCCGGAGTCGACCCTGCTCATGCTCGTGGCGGCGTTCGCGGGCCATGATCGCGTCATGGACGCGTACCGCGAGGCCGTGGCGCGGGAGTACCGCTTCTTCAGCTACGGCGACGCCATGTTCTGCGAGCGGGCGGCGGGGGAGTCGCCATGAGCGCAACGGGACCGTCGCCGGGAGCCTTCGAGGTGCTCGCGACGGACGGCGCCGCCCGTCGCGGCCGGCTCCAGACGGCTCGAGGCCCGGTCGAGACACCCGTCTTCATGCCGTGCGGCACGTACGGGACGGTCAAGGCCATGACCCCCGAGGCGCTCGCCGGCGCCGGGACGCAGATGCTGCTCGGCAACACGTTCCACCTCATGCTGCGCCCGGGTGATGCGGCGGTGCGCGAACTCGGGGGCCTGCACGCGTTCATGCAGTGGCCGGGCCCCATCCTCACGGACTCGGGGGGCTTCCAGGTGTTCAGCCTGGCGGACCTGCGCAAGGTCGGCGAGGAGGGGGTCTCGTTCCGTTCGCCCATCGACGGCGATGCGGTGTTCCTCTCGCCGGAGCGTTCCATCGAGGCGCAGCACAACCTCGGCGCGGACGTGGTGATGGCATTCGACGAGTGCACGCCGTATCCCGCCACGAGGGACGCGGCGGCCGCGTCGATGCACCTCTCCATGCGCTGGGCCGGGCGCAGTCGCGTGGCGCACGGCGACGGCCCGGGGGCGCTGTTCGGGATCGTCCAGGGCGGCATGTACGACGACCTGCGGCGCGAGAGCCTGGCGGTGCTGGAGGACATCGGCTTCCCCGGTTACGCCATTGGCGGGCTCTCGGTCGGCGAGCCGAAGGAGGAGATGGACCGGGTGCTCGAGGGCCTGCTTCCCCACATGCCGCCCGGGCGGCCGCGTTACCTGATGGGCGTCGGGACGCCGCGGGACCTGGTGCGGTACGTGGCGCTTGGGGTCGACCTCTTCGACTGCGTGCTGCCGACCCGCAACGCCCGCAACGGCTACGCGTTCACGTCCCGCGGCGTCGTCAAGATCCGCAACGCCGCGCACCGCTTCGCGGACCGCCCCCTGGACGAGGACTGTGCCTGCCCGACCTGTACGCGGTACTCCCGCGCCTACCTGCACCACCTCGACCGGTGCGGCGAAATACTCGGCGCCATCCTCATGACGACGCACAACCTCCACTACTACCACGCCCTCATGGCTCAATTGCGCGGGGCCATCGAACGGGGTACATTGCCCGCCCTCGTGGAGACCCTCGCGCACGGTTGGAACACAAGCGGTGAACTTCCTTGAGACGGCCGCGTACGCGGCCGAGGGCGGCGCGGGGCGCGGCTTCGGCATGATGGACCTGCTCCTGATCGGCGGCTTCATCGCCATCTTCTACTTCCTGCTCTGGCGCCCGCAGAGCAAGCGCCGCAAGGAGCACGCCGCCCTGATGGCGAGTCTCTCCAAGGGCGACGAGGTGATCACCTCCGGCGGCGTGGCCGGGCAGATCACCAAGGTGGACGACGACTTCGTCAAGGTCCGGGTCGCCAGCAACGTGGAACTGCGCGTGCAGAAGAACGCCGTCGGCGCCACCCTCCCCAAGGGGACGCTGAAGGCGCTCGACGAATAGCGGCCACGGCCCGAACGCCTGATGGCTGAGCGCGGGATCCTCGGCGAGAACCTGTTCGGCACCCGCGAGTCGACGCGCGGACCGATCAACCGCTACCCCCTCTGGCGCTACCTGCTCATCCTGCTGGTCGTCGCGCTCGGCTTCCTGTACGCCGCGCCGAACCTGTTCCCGCCGGACTACGCGCTGCAGATCTCGCCGGACGGCAGCGACCGCCCCGTGGACGAGGTGTTCCTGGGGGACGCCGTCGCGGCCCTTGAGGTTGCGGGCGTCGATGTCGTCGGCAGCGAACTCATGCCCCGCGGGGCGCTCATCCGGGTCGGGTCCAACGAGGACCAGTTGCGCGGCCGGGCGGTGCTCGATGCGGCGCTGAACCCCACGGGAGAGGTGCGGGCGTTCGTCATCGCCCTCAACCTCGCCTCCACCACGCCCGCCTGGCTCGAGTCCATCGGCGGCAAGCCCATGGCGAAGGGTCTGGACCTGTCGGGCGGCATCCACTTCGTCCTCGAGGTGGACATCGACAGCGCGATCGGGAAGCGCCTGGACGACGAGGCGGAAAACGTGCGGGTGCGTCTGCGCGAGGAGCGCATCCGCTACGTGCGCACCGGGGACATGGTCGCCGGCAACGCGATCCGCCTGGCGTTCGCGGACGCGCCGCAGCGCGACCGGGCGCTGGCGGTGCTCGCGGAAGACTATCCGCAGCCCAACTACACGATCGGCCCCGGGGAAGTCGCGGGCCGCCCGGGGCTCGCCATCGAGATCGACCAGGCGCAGATCGACGAGATCGAGGACTACGCCATCAACCAGAACATGGTGAGCCTGCGCAACCGCGTGGACGAGATCGGCGTGTCGGAACCCCTGGTGCAGCGGCTCGGCAGCAACCGCATCGTCGTGGACCTGCCGGGCGTGCAGGACGCCTCCGCCGCGAAGCGCATCCTCGACAAGTTCGCCAATCTCGAGTTCCACCTGCTCGCGATGCCCGACGACCGGCCGTCGGAGATCGAGGAGATGGTCTACGAGGGCCGGGTGCGGCGGCTGCAGAAGACGATCATCGTGACCGGGGACCGGGTGACGAATGCCCAACAGGGATACGACCCGCAGACCTCGCTGCCACAGGTGAACATCACCCTCGACAGCATCGGGGGCGAACGGATGCACGACTTCACGGCGCCCAACGTGGGGCACTCGATGGCGATCGTGTTCATCGAACAGCAGCAGGTGAAGCAGGCGGACGGTTCGGTGGACCTGCGGGACACCCGGCGCCTGATCAGCGTCGCCACCATCCAGGCGGCGCTCGGCTACAGTTTCCGGATCACGGGGCTTTCCGCCCGCGAGGCCCAGGAGCTGGCGCTGCTCCTGCGCGCGGGCGCGCTGGCGGCGCCGATGCGCATCGTCGAGGAGCGGACCGTGGGGGCCTCCCTCGGCGAGGAGAACATCGAACGGGGCATGTACGCGGTGGGCGCCGGCTTCCTCCTGGTGCTGATCTTCATGCCCATCTACTACAAGGTGTTCGGGCTGATCGCGGATGCGGCCCTGACGCTCAACCTCATCATCCTCGTGGCCGTGATGTCGATCCTCGGCGCGACGCTGACGTTGCCGGGCATCGCGGGGATCGTGCTCACGGTGGGCATGGCCGTCGACGCCAACGTGCTGATCTTCTCCCGCATCCGGGAGGAGCAGGCGCGCTCGCCGCCGCAGCGCGCCATCCAGGCGGGGTACGACCGCGCCTTCCTGACGATTCTCGACGCCAACGTGACGACGCTGTTCGTGGCGCTGATCCTGCTGTCGATCGGCAGCGGGCCGGTGGCCGGCTTCGCCGTGACGCTGGCCATCGGCATCGTGACGTCGATGTTCACGGCGATCATGGGATCGCGGGCGGTCGTCAACCTCATCTACGGCGGCCGCCGGGTCGAGGCCCTGGCGATCTGAGGCGGGAACAGGGGACATGAAGACTCCGAACTTCGATTTCATGGGTGCGCGGACGATCGCGACCGCCGTCTCTGCCGTGCTGATCGCCGTGTCGATCGGCACCATCGCCTTCGCCGGCCTGAACCAGGGGCTCGACTTCACGGGCGGGGCGCTCGTCGAGGTCGGCTTCGACGGCGCGGCGGACCTGCCGGCCGTCCGCGAGCACCTCGACGCGAGCGGCTTCGGGAACGCCGTGGTGCAGAACTTCGGGGCGGAGACGGAGGTGCTCATCCGCGTGCCGCCGGTCGCGGACACGGACCAGTCCACCATCGGCGACGAGATCCTCGAGGCCCTCCGGAGCGCCTGGCCGGGGGTGGCGCCCCGGCGTTCGGAAGTGGTCGGGCCGACGGTCGGCGAGGAGCTGACCGAGCAGGGCGGCATCGCCATGCTGGTGGCGCTCTTCGTCGTGATGGTCTACATCATGTTCCGGTTCACGGGGAAGTTCGCGATCGGGGCGGTGACGGCCCTGGTGCACGACGTCATAGTCACGCTTGGCGCGTTCGCGGTGTTCCGGTGGACCTTCAACCTGGCGGAGCTCGCGGCCGTGCTGGCCGTGATCGGGTACTCGCTGAACGACACGATCGTCGTGTCGGACCGTATCCGGGAGAACTTCCGGATCGTGCGGCGCGGCAAACCGATCGAGATCATCAACCGGTCGCTCAACGAGATGCTCGGACGCACGCTGGTCACTTCGTTGACCACGCTGCTGGTGCTGATCGCGCTCCTGGCGGCCGGCGGCGAGCAGATCCGCGGCTTCGCGACGGCGTTGACCATCGGCGTCGTGGTCGGGACCTACTCCTCCATCTACGTCGCGGCAAACATGCTCCTCGCCCTCGGCGTGACGAAGGAGGACCTGATGCTGCCGGAGAAGGAAGCGGCGGACACGTCCTGACCGGGCCGGCGCTCCGGCTCACAGGCACAGCGTGACGCCGGCGGCGCGGCCGGCCTCCGCGAGCTTCCGATCGAGGGTCGCCAGCGGCAGGCCGCGCCGTGTTGCGAGTTCGAGATACGTGGCGTCGTAGACGGTCAGCGCGTAACGGTTGGCCATCGGCAGCACCCGCTCCAGTACGGCCGACAGGTCGACGGGATCGATCTCGATGGGCAGCGCCTCGAGTTGCCGGCGGAGCTTCGGCCACGCTTCGACCGCAACGCGTCCGCGCCTCGTTGCGGCCAGCAGGGCGTTTGCCAACTCGGCCGGCCAGAGGGCCGGGGCCACGGCGGGCGCTTCCGTCAGCGAGTCCCGGAGGGCGTCCGCGCCAGCGTGTGCTTCGTCCGCGAACAGCCAGGCCATGGACACCGAGCAGTCCAGCACGAAGGCCATCAGTACCTGCGGCCCTCCTCGATCAGGTCGCGGACGGAGAGGTCCCCCAGAGTGTGGCGCCGCTGGAAGGCCCTCAGACCCTCGATGGCTGCCAGCACCGTTTCCGAATCCGCCTTGCGCACGGGGATGAGTTCCGCCACCGGATGGCCGTGCTTCGTGATCACGAAGCTGGCCCCGTTGCGGACCTGCTCCAGTAACTTGGGCAGGTGGGTCTTGGCCTCGAAGGCGCCTACCTGATTCATGGGAGAGTTCAGACCAGATTCAGACTAGTCTGTATCGACCGCGTTTACGCGTCAAGCAGTCGCGGCCTTTGTGTCGCGGCCTTTGGTGGCTTGGTACGCGGTCGGTGGGTCATCGGGGCAGGCGGACACCGCGCTACCCGCGCGCCAGCAGCTCGTCTCCGCTCTCGCGGACCGCCCCCCGCAGCGTCTTCATGAGCTGCCGGAACACCGTGGGGTTCGCGGCGACCAGGTTGCCGGTCTCCATGAAGCGGTCGCCGCCGGCGATGTCGGCGACGAAGCCGCCGGCCTCCCGCACGATCACGGTCGGCGCCGCCATGTCCCAGGGCTGCAGCCCGACCTGGAAGAAGGCGTCCGTGCGCCCCGCAGCCACGTAGGCGAGGTCGAGGGCGGCGGCGCCCATGGCACGGACCGAACGGCAGCCGCCGCGGCAGGCGCGCAGCATCTCGGTGTAGCTCGCCAGGTGGCGCTCCAGTTGTGCGTAGGGGATGCCGGTGGACACGATGGCGCGCTCGAGGGCGCGGGTGTTGGTGACGCGGATGCGCGCGTCGTTCATGCGGGCGCCCGCCCCGCGGGTCGCGGAGAACTCCTCGTTGTGCACCGGGTCGACGACGACGCCGTGCTCGAGGACGGCGCCCTTGCGCACGGCGATCGCGATGCAGAAATGGGGGATGCCGGCCAGGAAGTTGGTGGTGCCGTCGAGGGGGTCGATGATCCAGGTGTACTCGGCGTCGGGACGCGCGGCGCCGCGCTCTTCGCCGAGTACGCCATGGTCCGGATAGGCGCGCATGATGGTGTCCACGATGGCGTCTTCGGCGGCGCGGTCGATCTCGGAGACGAAGTCGTTCTTCGCCTTTTCCTCGACGCGCAGGCTCCCGGCCCGGTCCATGGCGCGCACCACGATCCGGCCGGCCCGCCGCGCCGCGCGCAACGCGATGTTGACCATGGGGTGCATGCGGCGGGGGCGTTCCCGGGGGCACAGGGGGGATAGGACGCTATGCTATCACCGTCCTTTCACGACGAGACGGTCAAACAGATGGGCGAGGTCCGGATCGTGCTGGTCGAACCCAGCCATCCCGGGAACATCGGCGGCGCGGCGCGCGCCATGAAGACGATGGGTCTCGACGCGCTCTACCTCGTGCGCCCGGGCCGGTTCCCGGACCCGCAGGCGGACTGGAGGGCGTCGCAGGCGGTGGACGTCGTGGCGGCCGCGGCAGTCGTCGACACCATCGACGACGCGATCGGCGACTGCGCGCTCGCGATCGGGACCAGCACCCGAGAGCGCCGCATTCCCTGGCCGCAGGCCAATGCGGAGGAGGTCGCCGCGAAGATCGTCGCCGGCGGCTACGAGCAGCCGGTCGCGATCCTCTTCGGGCGCGAGACGAGCGGGCTCAGCAACGAGGAACTGCAGCGCTGCCACCTGCACCTGACGATCCCCGCGAACCCGGCGTACCCGTCCCTGAACCTGGCGATGGCCGTGCAGGTGGTGTGCTACGAACTCTTCAAGGCGCGCGGGGCCGCCTCCGCGCCCCTGCCGTCCGATCGCCGGCATGCCACGGTCACGGAACTCGAGGCGTTCTTCGCGCATCTCGAGACGGCGTTGCTGCGCGTGGGCTTCCTCAATCCCAAGGCGCCGCGGCAGGTGATGACCCGCATGCGGCGCCTGTTCGGGCGCGTGGGTCTCGACGAGACGGAACTCGGCATGCTGCGGGGCATGCTGTCGCACATCGAGTCGGTCGCGAAGCGACCGGACGCCAACGCGCGTCGACTGGAATGAACGTTGGAATAGTAGCCAATGGCGGGAACGACGCCGCTCCCGACCCTAGATGTCGGTTGGCTTGCGTCGAGAAGCTCGAATGGCTGAAGGACGAGGGGACCGTTGCCGTGGACGACAAACTACTCGTCTTCGACGAGTACGGGAAGCACCTGAACTTGGGGGGACAGCCGGGCGTCGGCGATGCGTTTGAAGCACATCCACGACGAACAGTGCAGAGAAGACAAGGTGAGGAGATTCGTGATTACGCCGTCGGACGACGA
This sequence comes from Pseudomonadales bacterium, assembly GCA_022825925.1. Taxonomy (GTDB): domain Bacteria; phylum Pseudomonadota; class Gammaproteobacteria; order Pseudomonadales; family Azotimanducaceae; genus VXNE01. The sequence continues at coordinate 175,080 of JAJDVW010000022.1, forward strand.
GGGAAGGGGATTCGACGAGCTCCCGGAGAACTCCTTCGATCCTTCCGACCGGAAGTTCCTGGCGGTAGCCGTGGTGGCCAATGCCGTAGTAGTCAACGCCGTCGACGGTGACTGGGGAGAGGCGCGGCGGTTGATGGACGAGCTCGAGGTAAAGGTGAAGGAACTCTGTCCGCACCTTCCGCAGATTCGGGCGTCGACCCAATAGATGGGGCAGCGTCCGAGCGTTGCGATCGCGTTTCGTGAACCCGAGATACCCGAGAACGCGCTATTGGTCCCACTCGCCCACCGTCGGCAGCGGGGATCTTGTGCATGCCGACCCGGAGCGTTTCGTGGGGCAACCTGTCGTGGCCACGGAGAAGCTGGACGGCGGCAACACGCTCCTGCATCGGGGGAAGGTCTACGCCCGCAGCGTCTACTCGCCCTCGGAAGGGAAATGGATGGCCATGGTCAAGAAACACCATGCCTGGAAGGTCCGCGAGCCCGACGTGTACCTCTACGGAGAGGACATCTACGGGGTGCACAGCATCGAGTACGACCCGGTTGGGGAGGGAGAGACCTTCTACGCCTTCGCGCTCCGGGATGGCGAGGGCGCGTTTGCGTCGTTCGGGGATCTCGAGGCCTACGCTGCGTCGAAGAACATTCCGGTCGTCCCCGTGCTGTACCACGGACGTTTCGCCTCCATCGGGGAGATTCGGGCCTTCATGGAGACCGCGCACCGAGAACCGTCGGCGCTCGGGGGCGCTCGGGAGGGGATCGTCCTGCGGCTGGCCAGAGGGTTTCCGGCCTCGGAGTTCGCGAGCAATGTCTGCAAGAGCGTTCGAGAGGGTCACGTGCAGAGCGAGGAACACTGGACCCGGGACTGGCGCCCGTGCCGTATCGCGGCCCCGCGGTCGTGAAGCCGCTGGCCCGATAAGCCGGGGCCTCCGACTGGAACGGACACCGTCGCTATTGCATACTCTCGGCCGGTTCTCGCGGCGCGGGTCGTGGATCATGCGGCTGACAACCAAGGGCCGTTACGCGGTGACGGCAGTGCTCGATCTGGCGCTGCACGGCGAGCGGGGCCCCGTGCCCCTGTCGGACATCTCCCGGCGCCAGGGCATCTCCCGACCCTACCTCGAACAGTTGTTCGGCAAGCTGAAACAGGAAGGCTACATCGACAGCGTGCGGGGGCCCGGGGGCGGATACCGGCTGGACTGCGCCTTGGACGACCTGAGCGTCTCCGACATCGTCTGCGCGGTGGGGGAGGGCGTGGACGCCACCCGTTGCGGAGGTACCGGCGACTGCCAGGACGGCGAGATCTGTTTGACGCACGAACTCTGGGCCGACCTGTCGCAGCAGATCGACCTCTTTCTCAAACGCATCACGTTCGCGTCGCTGGTGGCGCGCCGCGACGTGGCCCATGTGGCGAGACGGCAGGACGACGGCAACCTGATCGACTCGCGCATGCTGTGACTCCCGTCGGGACCACGTGACGCCCGCCAAGGCCGTTTACCTCGACTACTCCGCCACGACGCCAGTAGACCCGCGCGTCGCGCAGCGCATGAGCGGGTGCCTGCTGACGGAGGGCGTCTTCGGCAACCCGGCGTCGCGGTCGCACGTGTACGGGTGGGAAGCGGAGGAGCTGGTGGAGGAGGCCCGTGCGCGGGTCGCCGCGCTCTTCAACGCGGACCCCCGCGAGGTGGTGTGGACGTCCGGCGCCACCGAGTCCGACAACCTCGCCGTCAAGGGCGTGGTCGAGGCGGCGGGCGGCCGCCACGTGGTGACGACGAGCTACGAGCACAAGGCGGTGCTCGACACATGCGCCTGGCTGGAGACCCTGGGCGTGGAGGTGACGTACGTCGATCCCGACGCCGACGGCCTGGTCGCCCCGGCGGCGGTCGAGGACGCGCTCCGGGACGACACGGCGCTGGTGTCGGTGATGCACGCCAACAACGAGATCGGCGTCGTCAACGAGATCCGCGCGATCGGCGCCGCGTGCCGGCGGCGCGGCGTGACGTTCCACACCGACGCAGCGCAGAGCGCCGGCAAGATCCCGATCGACATGCGTGGGGACAACCTCGACCTGGTCAGCGTGTCGGGCCACAAGATCTACGGTCCGAAGGGGGTCGGTGCGCTCCTCGTGCGCCGGGAGCCGCCGCTCCGCGTGGCCGCGCAGATCCACGGTGGCGGCCACGAGCGGGGCATGCGGTCCGGCACGCTCGCGACGCACCAGATCGTCGGCCTCGGCGAGGCCTGCCGCATCTGCCACGAGGACATGGAGCGCGAGGGGGACCGCATCCGCGCGCTGCGGGACCGGCTGTGGCGCTGTCTGGCGCAACTCCCCGGCGTGCGGCTGAACGGCTCGGAGGAGCACCGCCTGCCGGGTACGCTGAACGCGTCCTTTGCCGACGTGGACGGCGAGACGCTGCTCCTGGCGCTGGACGACGTGGCGGTCTCGACCGGCTCCGCGTGCACGTCGGCCACGGTGGAACCGTCCTACGTGCTCAAGGTGCTCGGCGTTCCCGACGCGCTCGCCCACGCCTCGATCCGCTTCACGGTGGGACGCTACACGTCCGATCGCGACATCGATTTCGCGGGGCGCCGCGTCGTCGAGGTGGTGGAGAAGCTGCGGGGCGGGCGCGTATAATCCGCGCCTGCCCGAGCCTCGGGTTCAGGCGACGCATCTGGTCGGCGGCCGGCAAGGCCACGCGCTTCGACGGAGACACTCCATGGCCCTGGAACGCACGCTTTCGATCGTGAAGCCCGACGCCGTGGAACGGAACATCGTCGGCGAGGTCTACTCGCGGTTCGAGAAGGCCGGGCTGCGCATCGTCGCGGCGAAGATGATGCGGCTGTCCCGGGACGCCGCGGCCGGTTTCTACGCCGAGCACCAGGGCAAGCCCTTCTACGACAACCTGCTGTCCTACATGAGTTCCGGACCGGTGATGGTCCAGGTCCTCGAGGGCGACGACGCGATCCTGGTCAACCGCCGGCTGATGGGTGCGACCGATCCGCGGGAGGCGGCGCCGGGCACCATCCGGGCCGACTTCGCCGACTCGGTGGACGCGAACGCGGTGCACGGCTCGGACTCCCCGGCGAGCGCCGAACGCGAGATCGCCTACTTCTTCTGCGACGCCGAGATCTGCGCGCGGGGGCGGGGGTCGCGGGGGCGGGGGTCGCAGGAATAGAAGGGCGGCGCCGTGGTCAATCTCCTTGGCCTCGACCGCGCCGCGCTCACGCGGTACTTCGCGGGTCTCGGCGAGACGCCCTACCGAGCGCGGATCCTGATGCGCTGGGTGTACAAGCGCGGCGTCACCGATTTCGCGGCCATGACGGATTTCTCGAAAGCCCTGCGGGCACGGCTCGCGGCCGAGGCGGAACTGCGGGCGCCCGAAGTGGCGGATCGCCAGTGCTCGGCCGACGGGACCGTGAAGTGGTCCATGCGCACGGATGCCGGCGATCTCGTCGAGACGGTGCTCATCCCGGACGGCGGCCGCAACACGCTGTGCATCTCGTCCCAGGCCGGTTGCGCGCTCGACTGCGCCTTCTGTGCGACCGGCAAGCAGGGTTTCAACGGCAACCTGTCGCCGGCGGAGATCGGCGGTCAGGTCTGGCTGGCCGCGCAGGAACTCGCGTCCCGCGGCGATGCGCGCGGGATCACCAATGTCGTCTTCATGGGCATGGGCGAGCCGCTACTGAACTTCGACGCGACGACGACGGTGGCAAACCTGCTGATCGACGACTACGCGTATGGAATCTCGAAGCGCCGCGTGACCGTGAGCACGGCGGGGGTCGTCCCGCGGATCCGGGAACTCGCCCGGCACGCGGACTGCGCGCTGGCGGTGAGCCTGCACGCGCCTGACGACGCGCTCCGGAACGAACTCGTGCCGCTCAATCGCCGCTATCCGCTGGCGGAACTCCTCGACGCATGCGGCGAGTATCTCTCCGGCGTCGGCGAGCGGCGCTCGGTGACGATGGAGTACGCCCTCATCAAGGGCTGGAACGACAGCCTCGAGCACGCGCGCGCGCTCGCGAAGCTGCTGCGTCCCCTGCGTGCGAAGATCAACCTGATCCCGTTCAACCCGTTTCCGGACAGCGGCTTCGAGCGCCCCGACGACGACGTGCTGCGCGCCTTCCAGACCAGCCTGATGAACGCGGGCTACACCGCGACGCTGCGCACCACGCGGGGCGCCGACATCGCCGCGGCCTGCGGGCAGCTCGTCGGCGCGGTCCGTGACCGCACGAACCGCAGCGCGCGCCTCGCACGCATCCGCGCACGCGAAGTCGCGTAGTCGCGCCGGCAGGCAGGTAGCAGGTAGGCAGGTAGCACGTAGACAGGTGGAGAGAAGCGAGGATGGCGGACCCAGGCGAAAGCACGGCGAACGGTCCCGGCCCGGCATTGCGCACGGCCCGGGAGGCGCTCGGCATCACGCTGGAGGACGTGGCGGACGCCATGAACGTGCCGGTCGGGACGGTCCACCACATCGAGGAGAACGCCTTCGACCTGTTGCCGGCGCCCCCGTTCACGAGGGGCTACATCCGGACGTACGCACGCCTGCTCCGCCTTGATGGCGATGTCCTGGTGCGCGAGTACGGGGAGGCGATCCTCGACGAAGCCGAGGCGAAGCTCGTGGTCGAGGTGGAGAAGCCGTCCCTCGCCGAGCTGCCCCAGCGGCACCCCGGCTGGGTGTTCGGCGGCGCCGTGTTCGCGGTGGCGGTCGCGGGAGCGCTGGTGCTGTGGTGGGCGTGGCCGCAGGAGCCGGAGCCGCGCGCTGCCACGAGTCCGGTCGCGGCGGCGGAAACGCCGCGCGCCGCACCGGGTGCGTCACGGACTCCGGTCGCCACCCCGGCGCCTGCACCGCCCCCGGAAGCCGGGCCGCCGGCAGATGCGGCGACGCTGACCGCGGCCGAAGCGCCAACGGTGTCTCCCGAACTTCCGCTGCCCACGCCGGCTCCGGATGCGCGTGCACTGCCCGATGCGGAAACGGAACCGGGTCCCGTGGTGGCGCCCGAAACGGTCCCGGAAACCGTGTCCCTGCGGGAGATTCTGCAAGCCCAGCCGGAGCGGGACGAGGCGCCCGAGCCGGATCCGTTCGGTGGGCCTTCCCTGGAGCCGCTGGCCGCCGGCGCGGACCTGCTGGAACTCGCTTTCGTGGGCGACTGCTGGGTGGAGGTGTTCGACCGCGAAGGCCGCATCGTGCACATGGACATGAGCCTGGCCGGCGATTCCCTGCGCCTGCAGGGCGAGGCGCCGTTCTCGATTCGGCTCGGCAACGCTCCCGCCGCGACGCTGGCATTCAACGGCGAATCCGTGGAGCTCGCGCCGCACATTCGCGCGAACGTCGCGAACCTGGTGCTCGGGGACTAGTCCGATGGAGTTCAGGCGGGTCCGGGGAATGCGCGACCTCGTGGCGGGGGACGCCGAACGCGCGCGGCGCGTCGAGGAGGCGCTTGTCGACGCGATGCGCTCCTATGGATACGAGGAAGTGCGCCTGCCGCTGCTCGAGGCGTCGGAGCTCTTCAGCCGCGGCGTGGGCGAGGCGACGGACATCGTCGAGAAGGAGATGTACACGTTCCTCGACCGGGGCGGCAAGCAGCTTTCGCTGCGGCCGGAGGGCACCGCCAGTTGCGTGCGCGCGGGGATCGAGCAGGGCCTGTTCCACCGCCGCAGCCGGCGCCTCTGGTACGCGGGCCCGATGTTCCGCTACGAGCGCCCGCAGAAAGGCCGCTTTCGCCAGTTCGACCAAGTGGGAGCGGAGGTGTTCGGCGTCGCGGGGCCGGAAGCCGAGGCGGAACTCGTGCAGATGGTCTGGTCGATCTGGGACCGGCTCGGCATCGCGGACGGCATCGCGCTCGAGATCAACACCGTCGGAGCGGGGCGGTCGCGCCAGGTCTTCCGCGACGCCCTGGTCGCGTTTCTCGCGCCGCGGGCCGACGCGCTCGACGCGGACAGCCGGCGACGGCTCGACACCAACCCGCTGCGCATCCTGGACAGCAAGGTGCCGTCCACCCGCGCGCTGCTCGAGGGCGCGCCGGAACTGCACGACTTCCTGGACGACTCGGACAAGGTGCACTTCGACGAAATGCGGCGCCTGCTCGACGAGTTGCGGATGCCGTACCGCGTGAACCCGCGTCTCGTGCGGGGCCTCGACTACTACACGCACACGGTGTTCGAGTGGGTCACGGACGGCGTCGGCGCCCAGGACGCCGTGTGCGCCGGAGGGCGCTACGACGGGCTGGTCGAGAGCCTGGGGGGCCGGGCGACGCCGGCGGCGGGGTTCGCCATCGGTGTCGACCGGGTCGTGCTGCTGGCCTCCGAAACGCAGGGCAAGATCGACTATCGTCCGGTAGACGCGTATTGGGTCGTGCTCGACCGGAGGTTCATGGGCCGGGTACTGGATATGGCGCAGCGGTTGCGCGACAGTGTCCCCGGGCTGCGCGTGCGTACGGACACCGCGGGCGGCAAGCCGGCGGCGCAGTTCCGGCGCGCCGACGAGAGCGGCGCCCGCTGGGCGCTGATCGTGGGCGAGGACGAGATCGCCCGGGACCGGGTGTCCGTGAAGTGGCTGCGCGAGGAGCGGGAGCAGGCGATGCTGCCGTTCGAGGAACTCGGCGGCGCGCTGCGCACCACGTGTTGAGGACGGATCTTGGCGGAATAGTGGCGGAATACCTGTCGGACGAAGAAGTAACGGAGCGGCTGAAGCGCTGGTGGTCGGAGAACGGTACCGGCCTCCTGGTCGGCATCGTCCTGGCGATCGGCGGCGTCGTCGGCTGGCGGTGGTTCGACGGGTGGCGCGTCGAGCGCGCGGAGGCCGCGTCGGACCGATACGCCGAGTACACGGAAGCCCGCGCGGCGGGGGAGGACGTCACGGACGTCGCGGCGCACATCGCCGAAGAGTTCCCGGACTCCGCCTATCGCGTCTTCACGCTCCTGCACCAGGCCAGGGACGCGGTCGAGGGCGAGGAATGGGAGAGCGCCGCGGACCTCCTTCGCCAGTCCGTGGACATCGCCTCGGAGAGCGTGCTGCAGGACGTGGCCCGCGTTCGCCTGGCGCGCGTGCTGCACCAGCTCGAGCGGCCCGAGGACGCGCTTGCCGTACTGCGCGAAGTGGACGGCCAGGGGTTCGCCGCCACGGTGGCGGAGCTCACCGGGGACATAGAGTTGCGCCGGGGTGCGCTCCCGGCGGCCCGCGCGGCCTACCAGGCCGCCCTCGACGAGACGGGCGCGGGGCAGGGCGGCGTGCTGCTGCGGCTCAAGCTCGCGAGCGTCCCGCGCGAAGCGGCGGACGACGGGGCGGCGTCGGAAGCCCCCGCTCCGGCGCCTTCGGAAGAGGCCGCCGCTGACGATGCGGACGAGCCGGCGGCGACGGTGGATTCGGAGGAAACGGAGGAAATGGAGGAAACGGGGGAAATGGAGGAAACGGCGGAGGCTGACGAGTGATCGCGCGGGTCCGCATTCATCCACTTTGCCTGGCGCTGCTGGCGCCGCTGTTCCTCGTCACGGGCTGCACTTGGTTCGACTGGCTGCCCTGGATCGGCGACGACGAGGAAGACGACGACAAGGCGGACGAACCGACGCCCCTGGTCGAGTTCCCCGCCGAAGCGGATATCGAGCGCGTGTGGCGCGCCAGCATCGGTGACGGCCTCGGGCGGAAGTACCTGCGTCTCAACCCCGCGGTCGTGGCGGACCGCGTCTACGCGGCGGACGCGTACGGCGTCGTCGAGGCCCGCAACCGGTTCGACGGCCGGCGCCTGTGGCGCGTCCAGGTCGACGAGCCGGACTCGCGGGCGTTCTACAAGTTCTGGGACCGGCGCGACCCGGCGTTCCTGACGGGCGGCGTGGGCGTCGGCGACGGGCGCGTGCTGGTCGGCACGACCCGCGGCGAGGTGATCGCGCTCGACGCCGCGGACGGCCGCGTCCTGTGGCGGAGCCCGGTGAGCAGCGAAGTGCTGGCCCGCCCGGTGGCCGACGACGACATCGTCGTCGTGCAGACCGGCGACGGGCGCATCACGCTGCTCGAAGGGGACGACGGGGCGCTGCGCTGGAGCTTCGACACCCAGGTGCCCGTGCTCACGCTGCGCGGCACGGCGGCGCCCGTGCTGCGCGACGGACTGGTGTACGCGGGCTTCGCGACCGGGAAGATCGTCGCCATCCGGGCGGAGGACGGCCAGCCCGTGTGGGAGCAGCGCGTGATGCTCCCCGAGGGGCGCTCGGAGCTCGACCGCATGGTGGACGTCGACAGCACGCCGCTGGTCGGACGCAGCTTCATCTTCGCCGTCAGCTACCAGGGACGCATCCGGGCCTTTCGGCGCAGCGACGGAGCGCCGATCTGGGAGCAGGACGCCTCCTCGTTCCTGGACCTCGCCGAGGGGTACGGACAGGTCTACGTGGTCTCCGAGGACGATGTCGTGCGCGCCATCGACCAGGGCGACGCCGTCGTGGTGTGGGAGCAGGAGGCGTTGCGCAACCGGCGTCTGTCGAGCCCGCTCGCGTTCGGCAACTACGTCCTGGTCGGCGACGACGAAGGCTACCTGCATGTGATCGCTCAGAGTGATGGCCGCTTCGTCGCCCGCCGCAAGATCGGCGGCAGCGGGCTGCGCTCCGGAATGATAGAGGCGGACGGCACCGTGTACGTGCTGAGCAACGACGGTCGCCTGGAGGCGCTGGAGATCCGGCGCCGGGGATGACCGTCGTCGCGCTGGTGGGGCGCCCCAACGTCGGGAAATCCACCCTGTTCAACCGGCTCACGGGGACGCGGGACGCGCTCGTCGCCAACCGTCCGGGACTCACCCGCGACCGCCGCTACGGACGCATGGACATCGCGGGGCGCAACGTCGCCGTGGTCGACACCGGAGGCCTCAAGGGCGACGAGGGCGCGATGTCCGAGGTCGTGACCGCCCAGGCCCACGCGGCGATCGCCGAAGCGGCGCTCGTCGTGCTCCTGGTCGACGCGCGCGACGGACGCACGGCGACGGACGAGGAGATCGTCGCGGACCTGCGCAAGCGCGGCGCCGCGATGCTGCTCGTCGCCAACAAGATCGACGGCGTCCCGCCCGAGGCCGCCGTCGGCGACTTCGCGGCGCTGGGCCTCGGCGCGCCGCTCATGATCTCCGCGACCCAGGGCAGGGGAATGGCGGGGCTGCGGGACGCCGTGGCCGACCTCCTCCCCGACGACGATCTGCCGGACGAGAGTGCCGCGGCGCCGGGCCCGCGCGTCGCGGTCGTGGGACGTCCGAACGTAGGCAAGTCCACCCTCTTCAACCGGCTGCTGGGCGACGAGCGGCAGGTGGTGTCCGACGAGCCGGGCACCACGCGCGACGCCATCGAGGCGCCGTTCGAGCGGGACGGGCGGCCGTACGTGCTGATCGACACGGCCGGCGTGCGCCGCCGGGGGCGGGTGTCCGACTTCGTGGAGAAGTTCTCGGTCGTCAAGTCCCTGGACGCGATGGACCGCGCGGACGTCGCCTTCGTACTCGTCGACGCCCGGGAGGGCATCGTCGAGCAGGACCTGCACCTGATCGGCTACACGGCGGACGCCGGCACGGGGGTCGTGCTGGTGGTGAACAAGTGGGACGGACTCTCCGCCGCGGAGCGCGCCGATGTCCGAAGCGGTCTCGACCGGCGCCTGGTCTTCGCGCCGTGGGTCCCGGTGGCGTTCGTCTCCGCCTTGCACGGCAGCGGCGTCGGGAGCCTCATGCGGACGGTGGACGAGGTCCATGCCGCGGGGACGCTCGAGACCTCGGCCACCGCACTGACCGAAATCCTGGAGCGGGCCGTGGCGGACCATCCGCCGCCGAGCGTGGGCGGGCGGGCCGTCAAGCTGCGCTACGCGCACCGCGCGGGTTCGCATCCGCCGACCATCGTCGTGCACGGCAACCGGACCGACGCGCTGCCCGCGTCCTACGTGCGGTACCTCGAGAACGTGTATCGCGAGGCGCTGGGGATGGTCGGGATGCCGGTCCGGATCTCGCTCCGGACGGGCGAGAACCCCTACGCGGGAAAGCGCAACGAACTCACGCGCCGCCAGCGGCTGCACCGCAAGCGAGTGATCCGGCGCGACCGCGGTCGCTGAACGCTCCTTGCCAGCAGGCTGCCAGGTCACTCGCCGGTGGCGAGGCCGGCGAGGATCTCCGCGAGCGCGTCCGGGTCCACCTTCGCCCCGTGCAGGCTCACCGTCCAGTGCAGGTGGGGTCCCGTGGCGCGGCCGGTCGCCCCGACGAGCCCGATCTCGCCGCCCCGCGGGAGCTCGTCGCCTTCCTCGACGCGGATCTCGTCGAGGTGGCAGTACATCGTCACCAGTCCCTCGCCGTGGTCCACCATGACGGTGTTGCCGTTGAAGAAGAAGTCGCCGGTCACGAGGACGCGGCCCGGCGCGGGGGCGTGGATGGGCGTACCGGTGTCGGCGGCGATGTCCAGCCCGGAGTGCGGGCTGCGGGGCTCGCCGTTCAGGATGCGGCGGCGGCCGAAGGGGCTCGAAACCACCCCGGGCAGGGGCCGCAGGAAGGGATGGGGGTCGCCCCGCCGCGGGCCGACGACGCCGTAGGCGTGCCCCATCAGCGCGGCCTCCCGGCGGTAGCGCGCGAGGTCTTCCGGCAGCGGGTTCACGTGGCGCGGGTTCGGGATCGTGAGACGCTGTACCGGGTACTCCTTCGGGGTGACCTCGAACGGCGCCTGCCAGGCAGTCCCGTCCGTGCGCTCCACCAGGAGTTCGTACCGGCCGGCGGCGGTGTCGAGGGGCAGCCCGACAATGGCGTGGCCGCGGTACAGCCACGCGGGCCGGTCCTCGAAGCGCGCCTCGGCGGCATCGGTTCCAACGGGGATGGCGACCACGCCGCCAGGCACGGTCGCCACGGCGAGGAGCAGGGCGAACAGGGTCATCGTCGATCCTCCACAGGTGCATCGGCCGCTGGCTCGACCTCGCCGCGGGCGAGCGCTGCGGCATCCTCGACGCGGCCCTCCGTCACGGTGGCGGCCACGGTGCCGGAAGCCAGGTGGGCATGAATGGGCTCGCCGGCGGCGAGGCCACCCGCGTCGTTCACCACGGCGCCCCAGCGCGTCCCGTCCGGGCGGGAGACGATCGCGTAACCACGATCCAGGGTCGCGAGGGGGCTGACGGCGTGCAGCGTGCGCACCGTTCCGCTCAGCGCACGCCGGGCGATGTCCACCCGGCGGCGCGCCCCCGTGGCGAGCGCGTCGAGCCCGCGCCGCGTACGCTCCCGAGCGGCGTCGATGGCCAGTGCCGGATTCGAGCGGTAGAGCAACCTGCGCGTCGCCGCGAGGCGCCCGCGGGGCGCGGCCACGCGCTCCGCCATGGCCCGGCCCAGGCGTTCGCGCAGGTCGTCCGCGCGCTGCATCTGCTGTTCGAGGGCGCGCACCGGGTCTACCAGCCGCCCCGACGCGGCGCGCAGCCGGACGCGCTCGAGGCCGATGCGCTCCTGCATGCGGGCGGACAGCCGCGTCTCGGATCCGGCGAGCCGCCGGAGCAGGTCTTCACGCTCGGGGGCGATGAGTTCCGCCGCCGCGGAGGGCGTGGCGGCGCGCCGGTCGGCAACGAGGTCGGCGATCGTGACATCGACCTCGTGGCCGACGGCCGAGACCACCGGGATCGCGCATGCCGCGATGCGGCGGGCGACGGCTTCCGAGTTGAAGGCCGCGAGGTCTTCGAGGGAACCGCCGCCGCGGGTGAGCAGGAGCAGGTCCGGGCGCTCGGCGGTCCGTTGGGCCCGGTCGAGTGCGGCGACGATCTGTGACACCGCCTCGGGCCCCTGGACGGCGACCGGGAAGCAGGTTACTTCCACACACGGGAAGCGCCGCCGCAAGACCGCCAGCACGTCCTGGAGGGCCGCCCCGGACAGGGAACTCACGACGCCGACGTGCCCAGGGAACGCCGGCAGCGGCCGCTTGCGCTCCGCGGCGAAGAGGCCTTCGCGCTCGAGCCGTCCGCGCAATCGGTCGAATGCGGCCCGCAGGGCGCCTTCGCCGGCGGGCTCGATGTGGTCGACGATGCCCTGGAACTCGCCGCGCCCCTCGTACAGCGAGAGACGGCAGCGGACGAGGACGCGCATGCCGTCGCCGATGCGCGTCCGCACGAAGCGGTTGCGGCTCGCGAACATCACGCAACGCAACTGCGCCCGGGCGTCCGCGAGGCTGAAGTACCAGTGACCCGAAGCCGGACGGCGCAGGTTCGACACCTCGCCCTCCACCCAGACGACCGGGAAGGTCTCCTCGATCGCCAGGCGCGCGGCGGCGGTCAGTTCGCTGACCGCGTAGACGTGGCGTACGTTGGACGCTTCGAAAAGGTCCCCCGTCATGCGGCCCGCCCGTCCGAGGGCCGGGCGTCACGCATAGATGTTGTCGCCGACGCCGATCATGCGCCGGTTGCCCTTGAGGTTCCCGGGCGCGTCGGGGCCGTCACGGTCTGTGGGATAGGGGTGCCACAGGCCGAGCAGGTCCTCGAGTTCGGGGTACTTCTCGAGGAAGCCCCGGTTGTCGCCCTCGCGGATCACCTCGCTCCAGGTATGGATCGGCTGGAGATAGCTGCGTCCGTAGATGAAGGGCAGGGTGATGCGCATGCCTTCCGTGGTGCGGGGACGGGAGCCGTGCCACAGGCTGCCATGCCAGATGGCCAGCGAACCGGCTTTCCCGGAGAGGGAGACCGGCTGCACGGGCGCGCCTTCCTCCCACCACAGCGCCTCGTCGGGGCGGGGCATGCGACCCCAGCGATGGCTGCCGGGGACCAGCACGGTCGGACCGTCCTCGGGCCCGTTGTAGTCGGTGAGGAGCCACGAGAGGTTGATGAGCTGCGCCCATTCCGGCAGCGGCGACGGCACGCCGTGGGTGTCGGTGTGCAGGCGCATGTAGCCGCCGGTGTCCTGGCGGTACTCGCCGCCGTCGCGCGTCTTGACGATCGCGGGCGTGCCCTGCAGGACGACGTTGCGCCCGCACATGAAGCGGGCGATGCACATGGCGACCGGGTGCAGGGCCGCCTCGATGAACGCCTCGTCCTCGAGCAGCCAGCACCAGGTCTTCCGCCGACCGCCCCAGTTCTCCGAGTACGTCCTCCAGTCCTCGGGGACTTCGAGGTCGTGCCGCTCCGCCAGCACGCGCAGGATCGCCTCGCGCAGGCGCTCGATCAGGTCGGGGCTGCCGACCCGTTCCGGCGGCACGATGGTGACGCCGTAGGCATGCATTTCCAGCAGGTGCCGCTCGATGCCGAGCCGCCGCGCCTCCTGGCGGGTGGCGTCGGCGTCGGGGACGCTGCCGAGTGCGGGAATGTCCATGGTGCCTCTTCCGTTGTCCGTTGCCGGCCCGGCGCGCGGGTCAGGCGTACTGGTCGCGGCCCGCCTGGATGGTCGGGTCGACGTGGTGTGGGCGCGTGACTTCTTCCTGGTAGGGATAGATGCGCTCGTAGCCGAGCAGCTTCGGCAGGCCCGGCCAGCGCTCGAGCTGCTCCGGCGAGATCTCCTTGACCCGCTCGACCGGGCGCATGAACACGCGCTGGTAGACGTGCACGAGGGTGATGCGCGCGCCGGGCTTCGTGCGCCGCACCGAGCCGTGCCACATGGAACCGTTCCACGCGGCCAGCGAACCGGCGGCCCCCTCGAGCGGGACGGGCTTGATGTACTCGTGCTCGGTGGTGTGCGCCTGGCTCTCGCCGCCCCGCGGCATGCGTCCCCGCTGGCTGCCCGGCACGAGCACCGTCGGACCGTCCTCCCGGCTCAGGTAGTCGGTCAGCAGCCAGGAAAGGTTCGCGTACGTGGCGAAGCTCGGCCATGGCGGGGGCACGCCGTGGCTGTCGCTGTGCAGCGGCAGGTCGAACTCCTGCTCGCGGGTCTTGAGGATGAAGGAGGCCCCGGCCAGGAACCCGCTCCTGCCGGTCAGGAACTGGGCGATGCACTGGAACGCCGGCTGGTGGACGGCCTCGAGGAAGGCGTCGTTCTCAAGCAACCATCCCCAGGCCTGGTACCGCTCGATCTTGCCGTCGTAGGTCCGCCAGTCTTCGATGTGGTGGCCGGTGCGGCGCTCGTAGACGTCGAGGATCGCCGCGCGCAGCCGCTCCGTCAGCGCCGGCGGCGCGAGCTTCTCCGGGGGCACGACGGTGAAGCCGTACATGGCGAGATCGAGCAGGTGCTCCTCGATGTCGAGCGCCCGGGCGCGCTGCATGAGGTCGTCGAGATCGGGGTTCGTTCCCAGTGCCGGCAGGTCCACCGTAGGTTGCCTCGTCCGTGCGGAAAGCGCGTGATGGTAGGTGAGCTATCGCGAGCCTGCAACGGCGGGAGGCGACGGCGGGAGGCGAGTTCGGGACTGTGGTTCGGTCGAGTTTGGCGCTTTTGCGGGTGGTCCGTGCGCTCTGGCGACGGTTCCGCGGGTCCGGTACGAAGCGGCGGTTACAATGGGCGGCGTTCCCGCGAACCAACGGTGGAGACCGCGATGCCCAGTCCCGCAGCACATCGCCAGACGCGTTACGTGGCCGCGCCCGGGCTGCCGGAGCCCACGCCGCTGCCGCTTCCCGAGCCCACGGCGGACGTGGACCAGGCGAAGGCCGACCTGACGGAGTACGGCGTCTGCATCCTCACCGGCGTGCTGGAGGATCGCGAGGTCGAGGCGCTGCGGGACCGGCTGGAGCGCCAGGCGGCCGCGGAACGGGCGCTCGGCGACCGCTCGCCGTACCTCGGCGACCACAACAAGCAGCTCCTCTCCAACATGGTCAACAAGGGCCAGGAGTTCCTCGACCTGGTCGTGCGCCAGGAGGCCGACGAACTCGCCGGCTACCTGCTGGGCAAGAGCTTCCTGCTCTCGAGCATGACCGCGGGCGTGTTCCTCGGTCCGACGACGGAGCCGCAGCAACTGCACCGCGACCAGGGCCAGGTGCCGGCGACGGCCGACTTCGCGGCGTCCTGCAACCTGTTCTGGCTGCTCGATGACTTCACGCCGGAGCGGGGCAGCACGTGGCTCGTCCCGGGCAGCCACCGCTGGCCGGCCGAACACCTCATCAAGCCGCCGCCGCGGGAGCAGGCCGTGCAGATCACGGCCCCGGCGGGCAGCGTCTACTGCTGGGACGGGCGGGTCTGGCACAGCGCGGGCGCGAACCCCGTGGGGCATCCGCGCCGCCACGTCACCACCTTCTTCTGCCTGCCGTGGACGCGGCAGCAGGAGAACTGGGGCGTCACCTGCCTGCAGGAAGTCCTCGACGAGGCGAGCCCGAAACTGCGTGCGCGGCTGGGGTTGCGTACCTACGGCACGCTCGGGCTGATGAGCGGTACGCGTACGGACCGCGAGGCGGTGAGCCTTGGCAACTACGATGTCGTCATTCCGGACCACATCATCGGCGAGGACGGCGCGCTGCATCCCATGCGGCGCGTGAGCCGAGCCCCCATCGCCGGGGCGGACTGACCCGCCCAAGGCGTGGCGACGGAGACACCCGGCTTGGCCCCTCGGCGGCCTGGTCAGTATAGTATGCCGTCATTTTTCATGTATTTTTGACGGCTAGGTGAGCAACTATCTCCGCCTGACGCAGCTTCCGTCGCGGAGCTTCTTCCTGTTCGGCATGCGGGGAGTGGGCAAGAGCACGTGGGTGCGCGGCGCCTTGCCCGACGCGACGACGGTGGACCTGCTGGACGAGGGGCTGTATCGCGACCTGCTGGCCGACCCGTCGCTGTTCGCGCAGTCGCTCGCGGAACTCGGACGGGGTGACTGGGCCGTTGTGGACGAGGTGCAGCGCCTCCCCGGACTGCTCAACGAGGTCCACCGGCTGATCGAGGGGCGCGGAGTGCGCCTCGCGCTACTCGGTTCCAGCGCGCGGAAGCTCAAGTTGGCGGGGACGAACCTGCTGGCGGGGCGGGCGCTACGCAAGACGATGTTCCCGCTCACGGCCGCGGAACTCGGCCCCGACTTCGACCTGGAGCGGGTGCTGCGGTTCGGGTCGATCCCGCTGGTGGGTCGCCGACGATCCGCGTGCGGTGCTCGTGGCCTATGCGGACCTGTACCTGCGCGAGGAGATCCGGGCCGAGGCGCTGGTGCGCAACCTCCCCGGGTTCGCGCGTTTCCTGCCGGTGGCGGCCCTGTTCAACGGTCAGGTGGTCAACGTCGCCGGTATCGCGCGGGACGCCGGGGTGGCGCGTACGACGGTCGAGGGGTATCTCGACATCCTGGTGGACACGTTGCTCGCACACCGTCTGCCCGCCTACCAGACGCGCACGCGAGTCCGGGAACGCCGGCAACCGAAACTCTACTGGATCGATCCCGGCGTCGTCCGCGCCGTCAAGCGGCAGCTCGGCGAGGTGACCGCGGAAGAGCGCGGGCCGCTGTTCGAAAGCTGGGTCTGCACGATGCTCCGCGCCCACGCGGAGACGGCGGAACTTTTTGACGAGTTGTCCTACTGGGCGTCTCACCAGTCGGGGGCCGAGGTCGATTTCGTGCTGCGGCGGGGGACGGAGCTTCTGGGGTGTTGAAGTCAAGGCGACGGCCCGCCATCACACGCGTCACCTCAAGGGCCTGCGAGCGCTCGACGGGCTCGAGGGCCTGACGCGCCGGATCCTCGTGTACGCGGGCGCCCGGTCGTTCCGGACCGAAGACGGCATTGACGTGTGGCCGGCGGGGCGTTTCGCGGAAGAGACGGCCGCCGGAACCCTCTGGCCGTGACTCGGGGCCCCCGCTCGCGGGGCCTGTTCGCGGAGCCCGCTCAGTTCGTTTACACACCCGCCCGCCCCTCGTAAAATCTCGTTTTGTCCTAGCGGGTGCCTCATGCTGCGAATCGCCCAGGAAGCGCTCACCTTCGACGACGTTCTCCTGCTCCCCGCGTACTCCCAGGTCCTGCCCTCCGAAGTCGATCTCCACACGCGCCTGACGCGGGACATCGCGCTCAACATTCCGCTCATGTCCGCGGCCATGGATACGGTCACGGAAGGCCGTCTCGCCATCGCGATGGCCCAGGAAGGCGGGATCGGGATCGTGCACAAGAACATGGCGCTCGAGGCCCAGGCGCGCGAGGTCCGGGCCGTGAAGAAGTACGAGAGCGGCATCATCCGGGACCCGATCACGATCGCGCCCGACCGCACCGTGCGGGAACTCCTCGAGCTGACCATGGAGCACCGGATCTCCGGCGTGCCGGTCGTGCGCGGCGACGAACTCGTCGGCATCGTCACGAGCCGCGACATCCGCTTCGAACAGCGCCTCGATGCGCGGGTCTCCGAGGTCATGACCCCGAAGGAGCGTCTCGTCACGGCGCCGGAGGGGGCAACGTTCACGGAGATCACCGACCTCCTGCATCGGCATCGCATCGAGAAGGTGCTGATCACCGACGAGGACTTCCGCCTGACGGGCATGGTGACGGTCAAGGACATCACCAAGGCCCAGCAGTTCCCGAACGCCTGCAAGGACGACCAGGGCCAGTTGCGCGTCGGCGCGAGCGTGGGGACGGGCGAGGACACCGACGACCGCGTGGCGGCCCTCGTCGAGGCGGGCGTCGACGTGATCGTGGTGGACACGGCGCACGGCCACTCCAGTCGGGTGCTCGACCGGATCAGCTGGATCAAGCAGAAGTACCCCGGCATGCCCGTGGTCGGGGGCAACGTCGCGACTCCGGAAGGGGCCGAGGCGCTGATCGACGCCGGTGTCGACGCCATCAAGGTCGGCATCGGGCCGGGCAGCATCTGTACGACGCGCGTGGTCTCCGGCATCGGCGTGCCCCAGATCACGGCCGTGGCGGACGTGTCGGCGAAGGCCTCCGAGTCGGGCGTGCCGGTGGTCGCGGACGGCGGCATCCGCTTCTCGGGCGACATCGCCAAGGCCATCGGCGCCGGGGCGAGCGTGGTGATGGTGGGGTCCCTGCTGGCCGGCACCGACGAGGCGCCCGGCGAGGTGGAGCTCTACCAGGGACGCACCTACAAGTCCTACCGCGGGATGGGCTCGCTCGGCGCCATGGGCGAACGGTTCGGGTCCAGCGACCGGTACTTCCAGGAGCCGGACGGCGACAACGGCAAGCTGGTCCCGGAAGGCATCGAGGGACGGGTCCCGTACCGGGGTCCCGCGAGCCCCATCGTGCACCAGCTCATGGGCGGACTCCGCGCCTCGATGGGCTACACGGGGTCGCCGGACATCGAGGCCATGCGGACGGGACCGAAGTTCGTGAAGATCTCCGGGGCGAGTCTCGCCGAGAGTCACGTCCACGACGTCGCGATGACCAAGGAACCGCCGAACTACCCGATGGAGTAGCGCCGTGTCCCACAGACCCGCCGTCGCGGAAGGCCCGCCCGAGCGGGTGCCGACGGACGTGCCCGGGGCCGCGCCGGCGCGCGCGCATCGCGTGCTCGTCGTCGACTTCGGTTCGCAGTACACGCAGCTCATCGCGCGCCGCGTCCGCGAGGCCGGCGTCTACTGCGAGATTCACCCCTTCGACGTCCCGGACGGTTTCGTGGCCGAATTCGCGCCGCGCGGCATCATCCTCTCCGGCGGTCCCGAGACCGTCACGGAAGGATCGACGCCGCGCATCCCCGACCAGGTGTTCGCGGCGGGGGTGCCGGTGCTCGGCATCTGCTATGGCATGCACGCCATGGCGGCCCAGTTGGGGGGCGCCGTCGAGCCGTCCACGCATCGGGAGTTCGGCCACGCGGAGGTCGAGGCCGCGCCGCAGGACCGGCTCCTCGAGGGACTGACGGACGGCGGGCGCATGCCGGTCTGGATGAGCCACGGGGACAAGGTGACCGCCGTGCCCCCGGGGTTCGTGGTGACCGCGCATACGGAGAGCGCCCCGGTGGCCGCGATGACGGACCCGGCCCGGCGCCTGTTCGGCGTCCAGTTCCACCCGGAGGTCACCCACACCGCCCGCGGCGCCGATATCGTGCGGCGGTTCGCCCGGGACATCTGCGGCTGCGCGGGGTCGTGGACGCCCGGGCACATCGTCGAAGAGGCGGTCGCCAGCGTGCGTGCCCAGGTCGGCGACGGGCGCGTGGTGCTCGGGCTCTCGGGCGGCGTGGACTCGAGCGTGGCGGCGGCGCTCCTCTCGCGGGCGATCGGTGACCGCCTCACCTGCGTGTTCGTGGACAACGGCCTGCTGCGCCTGCACGAACGCGAGGAGGTGGAGGCCGCCTTCACGCGGGGCGGCAACGCACTGGATGTCGACGTCGTGACGGAGGATGCGTCCGAGGAGTTCCTGGCGGCGCTCGCCGGGCACGACGATCCCGAGGCGAAGCGCAAGATCATCGGCGGGACGTTCATCGACGTCTTCCAGCGCGCCGCCGCGAGGCTCGAGGACGTGCGCTGGCTCGGCCAGGGCACGATCTACCCGGATGTGATCGAGTCGGCCGCCTCGAAGTACGGCAAGGCGCACGTCATCAAGTCGCACCACAACGTGGGGGGACTGCCGGAGCGGATGCACCTGTCGCTCGTCGAGCCGCTGCGGGACCTGTTCAAGGACGAGGTGCGCAAGGTCGGCATGGCCCTCGGCCTGCCCAGGGAACTGGTGTACCGGCACCCGTTCCCGGGTCCCGGCCTCGCGGTGCGCGTCCTCGGCGAAGTGCGGCGCGAGTACCTCGATGTCCTGCGGCAGGCGGACGCCATCTTCCTCGACGAGCTGCGGCGGGCGGACTGGTACGACCGGGTGAGCCAGGCGTTCGCGGTCTACCTCCCCGTGGCGTCGGTAGGCGTCGTGGGCGACGCGCGGCGCTACGAGCACGTGATCGCGCTGCGGGCGGTCGAGACGACGGACTTCATGACCGCGCGCTGGGCGGAGCTTCCCTACGATCTCCTGGGACGGGTCTCGAACCGCATCATGAACGAGATCGCCGGCGTCTCGCGGGTGGTCTACGACGTCTCGAGCAAGCCCCCGGCGACGATCGAGTGGGAGTAAGACGCGACGCCTCCCGGATCGTCGAGGGGTCGGAACGGCTCCGCGCGCGAATCCCCGAGGCCGAAGCCGCCGTCATCGAAGGCGCGGGCCACTCGCCTCCGCAGGAGCGGCCGGAAGCGTACAACGCCGCCCTGCGCCGGTTTCTCGCCGGCCCGCCATGACCACGCAGGCGCCGGACCCGGGCTGGCCCGCCGGTTCCGGGGCCGAGGACGGCCACGCGCTCACCGGCGCCGTCGGCCCCACGTTCTTCCGCTACCTGGGCCTCTCCCTGGTGGGCCTGATTGCGATGACGTCCGCGTCGCTGGTGGACGGGGTCTTCATCGGGAACTACGTCGGCGTGGCCGCCCTGGCGGCGGTCAACCTCCTCATCCCGATCATGACGCTGCTGTTCGGTGTCGCGATGATGCTCGCCATCGGCGGGGCGGTACGTGGCGGGAAGTACCTCGGGGAGGGTGACCCGGCGGCGGCGTCGGCCATCTTCAGCAAGACCCTGGTCTTCGTGTCGCTGTATGGCGTCGGCGCGATCTTCCTGGGGCTCGCGCTGGAGACGCCCCTGTTCGCGGCGCTCGGCGCGGGCGAGTCGCTGTTTCCGCTGATGAGCGAGTACTACCGCATCATCCTGCCGTTCGTGTTCCCGCAGCTCCTCGTCGTGGTGCTCTACTATTTCGTGCGCCTGGACGGCTTCCCGAATCTCGTCGCCACCGCGCTCACCATCGGATCGTTGGTCAACATCGCGCTCGACTACGTGTTCATCGCCCTGTTCGGCTGGGGCCTCGCCGGCGCGGCGCTCGCCACCGGCCTGTCCCAGACGCTGCCCCTGGTGGTCCTGCTGCGCTACTTCCGCAGACCGGACCGGAGGCTGCGCTTCGGCGTTCGCCAGGAGCGGTGGCGGGAAGTGCTGCAGGCCGCCTACAACGGCATCTCGGAGTTCATCAACGAGGTGTCCGCGGGGCTCATCGCGCTGATGCTCAACTGGATGCTGATCCAGCGCGCCGGGGTCAATGGGGTCGCGGCCATCACCGTCGTGAACTACGTGATGATGCTCGGTTTCATGGTGTTCTTCGCCATCGCGGACACGATCCAGGTGATGGTCTCGCAGAACTTCGGCGCCCGGAACGCGGACCGCATTCGCGCGTTCCTGCGCACGGCCGGCGGCACGATCACGGTGCTGGGCGTCGCCTTCGTCGCAGTGCTCCTGACCGCGAGCGAGCCCCTCATCCGGCTGTTCGTCGAGGACCGGGACAGCGCCGCGATGGTGGCGATGGCCACGGAGTTCGTCGCCTGGGTCTGGCCCCTGTTCCTGTTCGCGGGCGCGAACATGCTGATCTCGGGGTACCTGACCGCCATCCACCGGCCCTTCGAGTCGGGCGTCGTGGCGCTGTGCCGCAGCCTGGTACTGCCGGGGACGTTCCTGGCCCTCGGGTTCTGGCTGCTGTCCGGGTACCGGTTCATCGTGGCCCTGCCCGTGGCGGAGGGCGCGACGTGCGTCCTGGCGATCGTGCTGTTCCTCCGGCACCTGCCGCGGCGGGCGGTGAGCGGTTTGGAGGAACACGCTGAAATGGCGGAAACTTCCCCGACATGCCAATAGCACACCCGCTTCCCGTGATGGACGACGCGTACTGGATGGAGCAGGCGCTCGAGCAGGCACGCCACGCGCGGACGCTCCGCGAGGTCCCGGTCGGAGCGGTCGTCGTGGCGGACGGCCGCGTCATCGGCACGGGCCACAACGCCCCGGTCTCGACCCGCGACCCGACGGCCCATGCCGAGATCGGCGCGCTGCGCGCGGCCGCGCAGGAGTGCGGGAACTACCGCCTCCCCGGGACCGTGCTGTACGCGACCGTCGAGCCGTGCACGATGTGCGTGGGCGCGATCGTCCACGCGCGGGTCGCGCGCGTCGTGTTCGGCGCGCGGGAGCCCAAGGCCGGGGCGTCGGACCTCTTCGCGGACGCGCGGTACAACCATCGCGTGGCGGTGACCGGGGGCGTGCTGGCGGAGGAGTGCGGTGCGCTCCTCTCGGCTTTCTTCCGGTCACGGCGCGGCTCCGTATAATCGTTCCGTGCCCGCCGCCACCCCGAGAAGCTCCACGGTCCAGGTCCTGGCGGGTCCTCCGGCCTTCACCCCCGCCCGGCTAGCCAAACGCCTCGCGGCACTGCGCGCGGTCGACCCGGCGGTGGCCGGCGTGTACGCTGAGTTCGTCCACTTCCTCGATGTCGAAGGCGCGCTGGACGCCGACGAGGCGGAGGTCGTCGCGGCACTCCTCCGCTACGGTCCCCGGCACGACCTGGCGCCGCGCGTCGGGACGCGCGTGTGCACCGTGACGCCCCGGCCGGGCACCATCTCGCCGTGGTCCAGCAAGGCGACGGACATCTTCCGGCGCTGCGGTCTCGACGGCGTGCGCCGGGTCGAACGCGGCGTCCGCTGGTTCGTGGACGGTGGCGGCCATGCGGGGATCGCCGCCGTCCTGCACGACCGCATGACGGAGGTGGCCCGGGTCGAGGAACGCTTCGACGACGTCTTCGCCGAGGGACGGCCGCGACCGGTGGCGCGTACGGGGCGGAGCGAAGCGGCGCTGCGCGATGCGAACGGGCGCCTGGGACTGGCCCTCTCGCCGGACGAGATCGTGTACCTGGCGGCGCAGTACGCGGACCTCGACCGGGAGCCGACGGACATCGAACTGATGATGTTCGCGCAGGCCAACTCGGAGCACTGCCGGCACAAGATCTTCAACGCCACCTGGGACGTGGACGGCGCCGCGTCGGAGCACACGCTGTTCGGCATGATCCGCAACACCTACCGGCGCATCAACGGGGCCGGGATCCTGTCGGCGTACTCGGACAACGCGGCCGTCATCGAGGGCGGACGGGCGAACCGCTTCTTTGCCGACGCCGGGAGCGACGTCTACGGCGCCGTGCGCGAGCCGGTGCACGTCCTCATCAAGGTCGAGACCCACAACCATCCGACGGCCATCGCGCCGTATCCCGGCGCCGCGACGGGTTCGGGCGGGGAGATTCGCGACGAGGGCGCGGTCGGCCGGGGGTCCAAGCCGAAGGCCGGGCTCGCGGGGTTCACGACCTCGCACCTCAACGTGCCCGGAGACCCGCAGCCGTGGGAGCTGCCCATCGGGAAGCCCGGGCGCATCGTGAGCGCGCTCGAGATCATGCTGGACGGGCCCATCGGCGCCGCGGCCTTCAACAACGAGTACGGCCGGCCGGCGCTCGGGGGTTATTTCCGGACGTTCGAGGCTGCGGCCGACGGCGCCTCGGACCGTTACTGGGGCTACCACAAGCCCGTGATGATCGCCGGGGGCGTCGGGAACGTCCGCGCGGAGCACGTCGAGGCGGCGGACGTTCCGGTCGGGGCGCGGCTCATCGTGCTCGGCGGGCCGGCGATGCTGATCGGCCTCGGCGGCGGCGCCGCCTCGAGCATGGCGTCCGGGGAGAGCGACTCGGAACTCGACTTCGCGTCCGTGCAGCGGGACAACGCCGAGATGCAGCGGCGCTGCCAGGAGGTCATCGACCGCTGCTGGGCGCTGGGGGCGGCCAACCCGATCCGCCTGATTCACGACGTGGGCGCCGGGGGGCTCAGCAACGCCCTGCCCGAACTCGTTTCGGACGCGGGCCGGGGCGGGCGTTTCGATCTGCGGGACGTGCCGAGCGCGGACGGGGCCATGTCGCCGATGGAGATCTGGTGCAACGAGGCGCAGGAGCGCTACGTCATGGCGGTGGCGGACGCGGACCTGCCCCGCTTCCGGGCGATCTGCGAGCGCGAGCGTTGCCCCTACGCGGTCGTGGGCACGGCCCAGGCCGAGTCGCGCCTGACCGTGACCGACCGCGACCTCGAGGACGTTCCCGTGGACCTGCCGCTGGCGACGCTGCTCGGCAAGCCCCCGGCGATGCACCGATCCTTCGCCCGTCGTCCGCGGGCCGCCGCCGCGCTCGATCTCGCAGGCGTCGCGCTCGCGGATGCGCTCGCGCGGGTGCTGCGGTTTCCCGCGGTCGCTTCCAAGAAATTCCTCGTCACGATCGGTGACCGCAGCATCACCGGGCTCGTGGCCCGGGACCAGATGGTCGGGCCGTTCCAGGTCCCGGTGGCCGATGTCGCCGTCACCCTCGCCGACTACGACGGCTACTCCGGTGAGGCGATGGCGATGGGGGAGCGGTCCCCGCTCGCCGTGGTGGACCCGGCCGCCGCCGCGCGCATGGCGGTGGCCGAAGCGTTGACGAACCTGGCGGCAGCGCCCATCGAGGGCCTGTCGCGGGTGGTCCTGTCGGCCAACTGGATGGCGGCCGCGGGCTTCGGGGACGAGGACCAGGCGCTGCACGACGCGGTCGCGGCGGTGGGGCTCGAGCTGTGCCCGGCGCTCGGCATCGCGGTCCCCGTGGGCAAGGACAGCCTGTCGATGCGGACCCGCTGGAGCGCCGACGGGGCCGAACGCGAGGTCGTCTCGCCGGTGACGCTCAACGTCACCGCCTGCGCGCCCGTCGCGGACGCACGCGGGACGCTGACCCCGGTACTCGACGATGAGACCTACCCCGCGCTGGTGCTGGTCGAACCCCCGTTCGCGCGCCAGCACCGCCTCGGCGGCAGCGCGCTGGCCCAGTGCCTCGGGCAACTT
This sequence comes from Pseudomonadales bacterium, assembly GCA_022825925.1. GTDB lineage: Bacteria > Pseudomonadota > Gammaproteobacteria > Pseudomonadales > Azotimanducaceae > VXNE01. Next base: position 199,521 of record JAJDVW010000022.1, read on the forward strand.
GGGACGCCGGTCCCGGATGTCGACGATCCAGGCGGTCTCAAGGACCTCATCGACTTCGTGCAACGCGCGCGCCGCGAGTTCCGCGTGCTCGCCTACCACGACCGCTCCGACGGCGGGCTCATCGTGGCGCTGCTGGAGATGGCGTTTGCCGGACGGGTCGGGCTCGAGGTGACGGAAACGGACCTCGGCGCGCTCTTCGCGGAGGAGATCGGGGTCGTGCTGGCGGTCCCGAAGGCGCAACGCGACGCGCTCGCGTCGGCCGCGGCCGACGCCGGGCTGCACGCCAGCCACGTCGCCTTGCCGCGCCATGACGACCGGGTGTTCATCGGGGGGTACGAGACGACGCGCGCCGCGCTCGAGCGGCTCTGGAGCGAGACCAGCTATCGCATGCAGTCCCTCCGGGACGACCGGGTTTGCGCGGAGGAGGAGCTCGACGGCATCGACCTCGATACATACCGGGCCGTGACGCGCCTCGGCTTCGACGCGCGCAGGGACGTCGCGGCGCCCTACGTCGCGACAGGAGCGCGGCCGCGGGCCGCGATCCTGAGGGACCAGGGGGTCAACGGCCAGGTGGAGATGGCGGCGGCCTTTCACCGCGCCGGATTCGAGGCGGTGGACGTGCACATGTCGGATCTCTTCGAGCAACGCCGCTCCCTCGAGGACTTCGCGGTGCTGGCGGCGTGCGGGGGGTTCTCCTACGGGGACGTCCTCGGCGGCGGCGGGGGCTGGGCCAAGTCCATCCTCTTCGACGCCCGCGTCCGGGACGCCTTCGCCGCCTTCTTGGCGCGATCCGACGCGCTGACGCTCGGCGTGTGCAACGGCTGCCAGATGCTCTCGCAGCTCAAGGCTCTCGTTCCCGGCGCGGCGGCATGGCCGCGGTTCGTCCGCAACCGCTCCGAGCAGTTCGAGGGCCGCTCCGTGATCGTGCGCGTGGGCGCGACGGACTCGCCCTGGCTCGAGGGCATGGTCGGCAGCGTCCTGCCCATCGCCGTGGCGCACGGGGAGGGGCGGGTGGAGTTCGACGCCCCGGAGTGGGACTCCCGGCAGGCGCGGACGGTGCTGCGTTACGTGGACGGCATCGGCCAGCCGACGGAGCGCTATCCGCTGAATCCGAACGGTTCCGAGGGCGGCATCGCGGGGCTCACGTCGCTCGACGGGCGCGCCCTCGTCATGATGCCGCATCCCGAGCGGGTGTTCCGCGCGATCCAGCACTCCTGGTGTCCGCCGGAGTGGGAGGGCGACGGCCCCTGGCTGCGGCTCTTCCGCAACGCCCGCGTCGCCCTCGGCTGACCGCCACCGACCAGTGGTGGATCTTCCGACGTCGACCGACGTGGTGCGCGCCGCGGAGCGCATCCGACCGTTCGCGCGGCGCACGCCCGTCCTGACGGCTGCGTCCCTCGACGCGCTGTTCGGCGTGCGGTTCTTCTTCAAGTGCGAGAACTTCCAGCGCGTCGGGGCATTCAAGTTCCGCGGGGCCAGCAATGCCGTGTGGTCGCTCCCGGAGCCGGAGGCCGCCCGCGGGGTCGCGACGCACTCGTCGGGCAACCACGGTGCGGCGCTCGCGTTGGCCGCACGGCTGCGCGGCGTGCCCTGCACGGTGGTCGTGCCCCGTAACGCGCCGGCCGTCAAGCGGGCGGCGGTTGCGGGCTACGGGGCCGAGGTCGTGCCCTGCGAACCGACGCTGGAAGCCCGGGAGGCGACCCTCGCAAGGGTGATCGGAGGCTCGGGCCAGACCGTCGTGCACCCTTATGACGACGCGCGCGTGATCGCGGGGCAGGGCACCGCGGCCCTCGAACTCGTGGTCGAGGTGCCGGACCTCGACGTCGTGCTGGCGCCCATCGGCGGCGGGGGGCTGGTCGCGGGGACGGCGCTCGCCGTGCGGGAGGCCTCGCCCGGGGCGCGGGTCGTCGCCGTGGAGCCGCTGGGCGCGGACGATGCCTACCGGTCGTTCCGCAGTGGAGAGCGGCTCCCCTCCGTCGCGCCGAACACCATCGCGGACGGCCTCCTCACGTCCCTCGGCGTACGGAACTTCGAGCTCGTGCGGCGGTACGTCGACGACATCGTGCGGGTCTCCGAAGAGGCCATCGTCCAGGCGATGCGACTCGTCTGGGAACGCATGAAGATCGTGATCGAGCCGTCGGCCGCCGTTCCGCTGGCGGCGCTGGTGGACGGCGCCCTGGAGACGTCCGACGCGACTGCGCCTCCCATGGCCGGGAAGCGGATCGGCATCCTGCTCTCGGGCGGCAACGTGGACCTCGACGCCCTGCCTTGGTAGCCGGGCGGAAGCGCGGGAAGAACCACGGTGGACCTGGCGACCCTGGCCGCGTTTCTCGCGATGGTCGCGATCGGCACGTACGTGCAGGCCGTGACCGGCTTCGCGATGGCCCTCGTGCTGATGGGGCTCGTGGCGGCTTTCGGGCTGCTGCCGATCCCGGCAGCAGCGACGGTGGCGGCACTCCTCACCGCTACGATGTCGCTGGTCTTCCTGCACGGGCAGTGGCGGCTCGTGGAGCGGCGTTTCCTCTGGCCGCTGCTGGTCGGAAACGCGCCGGGGATCCTCTGCGGGCTGGCGTTGCTGGCCTGGCTGGGCGCGCGGGAGATGGAGTACGTGCGCCTGGTGTTCGGGGTGTTCGCCGTGTCGGCGGGACTGTCGGTGGTCCTCCGGCCGGTCCCCAGGGCCGTGGTGGCGCCGCGCTGGCAGACCGGCGTGTTCGGAGGGCTCGCCGGCGTGTTCGCCGGCATGTTCGCGGTCGGCGGCCCCGTCATGGCCTACCACGCTTACCGGCAGCCGCTCGCGCTCGCGAACGTCCGCGCCACGTTGGCGGTGGTGTTCGTGCTCGGCAACACGGGACGATCTGCGGCGGTCGCCGTCACCGAGGGACTGGACGTCGCCACGCTGGGCCTGTTCGCCGCCGGTCTGCCCGCGGTGTTCGTCTTCACCGCGCTTGGCCGCAGGTTCCCGCCCAGGGTCACCGACCGCACCATGCGCCGACTGGCCAGTGCCCTGGTCGTCGTCATCGGAGGCGTCGTGGGAGGCTCGGCCGCGTGGCGGCTGCTGTAGGCCTGCCTGCTTCCGTCGGGTAGCGGTTTGGTATACTGGGACACCTCCAAACGGGACCACCTGCCATGGCAACGCCATCAGCCCACGGGCGTACTTACGAACTCAGGGATGCCAGCGTTGAAGAGGTACGCGAGGGATTGCCCGTGGAATCGGTGGTCGAGTTGGCCCGGTCCTTGCGGGTCACTTCCGCCGCCTTCCAACGGTGCCTGGGCCTGTCCAAGCAGACATACGCCAGGCGCAGGGCGGCGGGTCGACTGTCGGTCGCCGAGTCCGACCGCGTGGTGCGTTACGCGGACCTGCTCTGGCGGGCGACCGAACTGGTCGGCGATGACGAGTCGGCTGCGACGTGGCTGCGGACGCCGGTGCCTGCGCTCGGCGGGGAGACGCCGCTCGATCATGCCGCTACGGAGCGCGGGACCCGCAACGTCCTGCGGCTGATCGGCCGACTCGAGCACGGCATCCCGACGTGAGGGTCTATCGCGTCGCCAAGGCCCGGCATGCCCGCGACGCGAAGACGATGCTGAACGGGCAGGGGGCTCGGGAGTGGGGCGGCCGATTCAACTCACCGGGTACGCGCGCGGTCTATTGCGCGAGCACGCTGTCGCTCGCGGCACTCGAGATCCTGGTGCACGCTCCGCGCGTCGCCGTCCTGCCGGACTATCGGTACCTGGAAATCGAGGTTCCGGATGGCGTGATCGAGCGGGTCGAGGTCGCACCGGACCCGGGAGACACGGCCGCGTTTGGCGATGCGCGTCTCGGCGTGGACGGCGTGCCGGGCTTCAGCGTGCCGAGCTTCGTGCTGGCCCTTGAACGCAACGTCGTATTGAATCCGGACCATCCTGGATTCGCCTCCCTGGTGACGCACGGGGAGGTGCGGCCGTTCCCGCTGGACCGGCGCCTGCTCGTGCGATGACGCCGGGCCGGTGCGCGACCGGACCGGGCTACGACTCCGTGGTCCGGTCCTCGATTTCGTAGAACTCGTCGAGTCCGGCCAGCCCGGAGAACTCGCGATAGACCGCGAAACGCGTGGCGAGCGGAACGCCCGTATCGCCATCGCGCTGGTAGGCGGCGTAGGCGGCGCGCATGGCGTCCACGGCCACGGTGTGCGCGGTAAAGGGGTCGATCACCAGCTTCCAGCCCAGGCGGCGCCATGCGTCGGGCGAACGCGCGTCCATGGCCGCGATGGTAGCGAGCGGTACCGGAACACGCCCCGCGGCCTCCGCCCACTCGGCCTCGCTCGAGGGCATCAGCATCGCCAGGTCCGCGCCGGCCTCGCCGTACGCGAGACAACGTTCGACGGCCGCATCGAAGCTCTCGTTTCGAACGGCCCCGGTGCGGGCGACGATCACGAAGTCCCGATCGCGCCGGGCGTCCACGGCGGCGCGGATCCGGTCCTCCATGGCGCCCGTGGACACCAGGTGCTCGATGCCGCGGTGGTGGCTGACCCGCTTCGGGGCCACCTGGTCCTCGATCTCGATGCCGGCGGCGCCGGTCGCCTCGATCTCGCGGATCGTGCGCACCATGTGGACGGGGTCGCCGAAGCCGACGCCGCCGTCGACGATGAGCGGCAGCCCGGAACGCGCCGTGATGCGACGGGCGGCCTCGGCGAGTTCCGACAGCGTCAGGAGCGCTTCGGACACCGCGAGTTCGTAGCCGAGGGCGCCGCCCGAGAGGTAGCCAGCCCGGAATCCCAGCGACTCGGTGAGCCGGGCCTGCAGGGGAGACAGGCACAGCGGGGCGATTACCGCGTCCGGGCCGGCGAGGGCGGTCCGCAGCCGCGATGCGGCGGGGGTGTCCCGATGGTCGTCCATGCGCTGCTCCTGCGTTTCCGCCGTTCCGATTGGCCGTCGAGTGCGTATCATGGGCGTTGCGAAGGGAAGGCCGCAATCGGCGGCGTCGGAGGACTCCATGACGGAACTGACGGTCAACGGCCGGGCGCACGCCCTGGACGCCGACCCCGCAACCCCGCTCCTGTGGGTGTTGCGCGACCACCTGAACCTCACCGGCACGAAGTACGGTTGCGGCATCTCCCAGTGCGGGGCGTGTACCGTGCACCTCGACGGCGCCGCGGTGCGCTCCTGCGTGACGCCGCTCGCCGCGGCCGCCGGGAAAGAGGTCACGACCATTGAAGGCCTGTCCGAGGACGCCACGCACCCGGTCCAGCAAGCCTGGATCGAACACGACGTGCCGCAGTGCGGCTACTGCCAGTCCGGGCAGATCATGGCGGCCGCGGCGCTGCTCGCGACCAACGCCGCCCCCAGCGATGACGAGATCGACGCCGCCATGACCAACGTGTGCCGCTGCGGGACGTACCAGCGGGTGCGCCGGGGCGTCCACCGGGCGGCGGAACTGGCGCGGACGGAGGAGGCCTGACATGAACCGACGACGTTTCCTGAAGGCCACCGCCACGTCCGCCGGCGGGCTCATGGTCGCGTTCCACCTGCCGGCCCTCGGCAACGCCCGCCCGTTCGACGGCGTGGACCTGGCCGGCGAGATCAACGCCTGGCTCGTGATCGACCCGGACGACACCGTGACCATCCGCGTCGCGCAGTCCGAGATGGGGGAAGGCGTGTTCACGAGCCTGCCCATGATCGTCGCGGACGAACTCGGAGCGGACTGGAGCAAGGTGCGCGCCGAGTACGCCGACGCCAACCGGAGCCTCCGGGAGGACCGGGTCTACGATCGGATGGCCACGGGAGGCAGCAACGCGATCCGGCACAGCCGGCCGTACCTGCAGGCCGCCGGCGCGAACGCGCGGGAGCGCCTCGTCCGCGCCGCGGCGAATCGGTGGGGCGTGGACCCCGGGGACTGCACCGCCGCCGACTCCCGCGTGTCCCACGCGGGCAAGGAGCTACGGTACGGCGAGCTTGCCGCCGAGGCGGCCGCCATCGAGGTGGGGGATGTCGCGATTAAGACCCCGGATCGGTTCACGCTGATTGGCACGCCGCAACGACGGCTCGACGCCCCCGCGAAGGTGGACGGGTCGGCGGTGTTCGGCATGGACGTGCGCGTGCCCGACATGGTCTATGCGGCGGTCGCGCACTGCCCGGTGATGGGCGGCAAGGTGCGGTCGTTCGACTTCGCGAAGATCGCGGACCGTGCCGGCGTCCTGCAGGCCGTCGAGCTGGACGGGGCGGTCGCGGTCGTCGCCGAGCACTACTGGCAGGCGCGTACGGCGCTCGATGCCCTGCCCGTCGAGTGGGACCGGGGCGTCGGCGCCGGCACGTCGTCCGCCGAGTGGGAGCGTGAGTTCGATGCCGCACTGGACGGTGACGGCGCCGTTGCGCACGAGCAGGGGGACACCGGCGCCGCGTTCGCCGATGCGGCATCGACGATCGAGGCGGACTACTCCGCGCCTTATCTGGCCCATGCCTGCATGGAGCCCCTGAACTGCACCGCCCACGTCCAGGAAGACCGGGTGGACGTCTGGACCGGGGCGCAGAATCCCGAGTCGGTCCTCGCCGTCGGAGCCGAGGCGGCGGGTGTCGAACCGCAGAACGTCTATCCGCACACCTGCTTCCTGGGCGGCGGGTTCGGACGGCGGTCCAACCCCGACTTCGTCCGCGAAGCCGTGCTGGCGGCCAAGGCCGTGGGACGTCCCGTGCAGTTGATCTGGTCGCGGGAAGAGGACACGCGCGGCGGGCGCTACCGGCCCATGACCGCGCTACGCTTCAAGGCCGCGTTCGACCAGGACCAGAAGCCGGTGGGCTGGTCGAACCACTCCGTCACCCACTCGATCCTGGCGGGACTGCGACCGGAAATGGTCGCGTCCGGCGTGGACCGCACCTCCGTGGAGGGGCTCGAGGAGATTCCCTACGCGATCCCCAACCAGCGCGTCACCCACACGATCCGGAACACGCACCTTTCGACCTGGTTCTGGCGCTCGGTGGGCAACTCCCAGAACCCGTTCGCCCGCGAGTGTTTCGTGGACGAGATGGCGGCCCACGCGGGCGTCGATCCGCTTGCGTTCCGCCGCGCCCTGATCGGGGAGGAGCACGCCGACATGCGCAACGTGCTCGCGGTCCTCGAGGAGCAGTCGGGCTGGGGCGGCGCCCTGCCGGCCGGCACCGGCCGCGGCATGGCGATCCACGAGTCCTTCGGCAGCATCGTCGGGCAGGTCGCGGAGGTGTCCGTGAGCCAGGCCGGCGCCGTCAAGGTCGAGCGGGTGGTGTCCGCCGTGGACTGCGGTCACCTCGTCAACCCGCTGTCGGCGGAAGCGCAGATAGAGAGCTGTATCGTGTACGGACTGACGGCCGCGCTCTACGGCAAGCTGACCGTGGAGGACGGCGCGGTGGTCGAGAGCAACTTCCACGACTACCCGATGCTGCACATGGCGGACACGCCGAAGATGGAGACGCACTTCGCCCTCTCGGGCGGCGACAAGTGGGGCGGCATCGGTGAACCGGGGCTGCCGCCGCTGGCGCCTGCCGTATGCAACGCGATCTTCGCCGTCAGCGGCAAGCGGGTGCGGTCGCTGCCTCTTTCGGAACACGACCTGTCATGGAGCTGAACGTGATGAAAACCTCTCTTCTGCGTGTCGCGGCGGTGCTGGTCTGTACCGGAGTCCTGTGGCCGGCGGCCCACGCGGAGCTGTCCGTGGGCGACACGGCCCCGGACTTCGCGCTCGAGGGCACCGACGGCAAGACTCACCGACTCTCGGAACTCGTGGGCGAGGGAGGCAACGAATGCGTCGTCGTCGCGTGGTTCCCCCGGGCGTACACGCGCGGCTGCACGATCGAGTGCAAGTCCCTGGCCGAGAACGGCCACCTGCTGCGCCCGTTCGACGTGGCCTACTACATGGCCAGTACGGACCCGATCGAGGACAACCGCGGCTTCGGTGCGGAGAACAACGCCGACTTTCCGCTGCTCTCGGACCCGACCTCGGAGACGGCGACGGCTTACGGCGTCCTCACGCCGCGGGGCTACGCGGCGCGGCACACGTTCTACATCGGGCGCGATCGCGAGGTGCTCGCGATCGACCGCGAGGTGCGTCCGGCGACGTCCGCCGAGGACATGGCGGCGAAGCTCGAGGAACTCGGCATCGCGAAGCGGGAGTCCGCCGCCGTACCCTGACGGCCCGCCGTCAGGCCCCGGTCGGCTCCGCCGAGAGCAGCTCGGCTGCCGAGCGCCAGGGCACCGCGGCGACCGTATCCGGGTCCAGCGCCAGGAGCAGTTCGCAGCCCCCGGGACGTGCGCCGAGGGGGTCGAACTGACGCAGGTAACCGGCTGCCGCGAGGCCGTCGTCCTGCCGCCCGACGGCTTCGTACAGGCAGGCGAGCCGGTGCAGCGCATCCGCGTTGCGGTGCTTGGCCACGAGATCCGCGAGACTCAGGTGATACGCGGCCAGGTCGCCGTCCTCGAGGAACGCGAGGTGGGCCTCGAGAGCCCGCGCGGGAACAGACCCGGGATCGAGGGCGAGGCCCCGCGAGACGTGCGTAGCGGCTTCGGGATTGCCCTCCCGGTAGTAGAGCTGCGCCAGCAGGAGGTGTGCGTAGGAGTTCCTCTCGTCCATGGCCAGCGACCGCTCCGCAAGCGCCGCCGCCCGGACGGTCTCTCCGGCATCCGCCAGCGCCCGGGCCTCGAGGAACGCGTCGTAGGCATCCAGTCCGGTCGCCGGCCCGGCGGAGACCGCGACATCGCCGAGCAGCACGAGCTTCTTCGCAATCGCCGTCGCGACCGCGTCCCGCATGGCGAAAAGCTCGCGGTCGTCCCCGCTCAGGTCCTCCTCCCAGAGCACCTGGAAGTCGCCCAGGTTCGTGAGGCGTGCGGACAGGTCCGTGCGGCCGTCCGCGCGCCGAACGCGGCCCTCCACGACGTGAGTAGCTCCGAGTTCGCCGGCCAGGCGGTCCGCCACGTCGCCTTCCGACCGGAAGGCGAAGGACGCCGCGCGGTCGAGCACGACGAAGTCGGGTACCTCGGCGAGCGCGATGGCGATTTCCGCGGCGATCCCCTCGCCGAGATGAGAGGACGCTTCCGGGGTCGTCAAGGGTTGCTCGAAGGGAAGCACCGCGATGGTGATGCGCTTCGGGGCGATCTCGGGCAGCAGCACCCACCAGCCGACGACGGTCGCCACCATGATGGCCAGCATCACGAGGGACGCGATTGCGACGCCGGGCGACCTTGCTTGTTCCACGTCGAGGCGTCCCGCTGATGGCTCGGGCTTCTGGAACAGCGGGGTTGCGGAACCCGAAGCTGGAACTCAGCCCGTGCCGGCAAACAGCGTCGCGATGACGGTCGCGAGAGCCGCAACGGTCACCGCGAGGTGAACGCCGCTGACCCAGAAGAGGGCGGTGATGGAGGTTCGGATTCCGTCGACGTCGGACTTGGTGGCCAACTCGTCGTTGGCGACGTGGGGATCGCGGGCCAACTGCGACGTGTAGAGGGTCGCCGAAACCATGCCGCACATCGTAGGACAGCCGGGACGCCATGGGCAAGCGCTGCGCCGCACTCGTTGCCGCGCCGTACGCGAGATACTCGGTGGGGCCGAATCGGCGGCCCGCGGGATCGGCGACTCTCTCATCGAGTCTCGGCGGCGAGGGCTACGATCCGGGGGAGCCGGCCGGATCGAGGCTGCAGTCCAGTACGAGGCCAACATGGAGGGACACCCGGCGTGAGACCGGGGCAGAGTGCTCGACTCGAGGTGCTGTCCGCGCTCAGGTTGGGGCAGGGTAAGGGCTGTAGGCGGTCGGGCGTGGATCGCTCCACGGATCCGGCCGCCGACCGGGGTTGCCGCTTGCCCACAGCGGTGGCCCTGTCGTTAGGGCAGCCCGCCGGAGGTCTTGCACGGCCGGGACGCCCGGTCGATGGGCAGTTCGACCAGGTGGGCTGCGAGCGACGGGATCGGCACCTGCATCCAGCCGCCGCCCGGCACCGCGGCGACGACGCCGCGGCGCCGGGCATCGCGCAGCCATGCGTCGGGGTCGCAGTCGCCGTGGCCGGCCGCGGCCAGGATGTCGTCGATGTCGCCCTCGTCGAACGTCTCCAGTCCCTCTAGGACGCGCGCGCCGAGCTCGCGGTAGGGGCGTCGGGCGCGCGGTCCCAGCCCCCCAAGCCGACGTTCGTAGTACTCCCGCTTGGCGGCCTCCCCCGCGGCGACGGCCGCGCCGAGGTCGGCGCGGTCGCAGTGCATGCCATGGGCGAGCATCTCGCGCATCGCCGCCACCTCCATGCGGTTGAGGTGCTGCGGCCAGCCCTGCGCCGCCCCGGCGAGCGTGTCGAGCCAGCGTTCGCGGTCGCGCCCATGCACGCCATAGGCGTCGAACGCCAGCTCCAGCGGCGCGCGGGCGTCGCCGCCCGACAACGCCCCCATCTCGACGACGCGCCCCGCCGGCGGGCGCGAGACGCCGCCCTCCCTGGCCAGTGCGTCGGCGGCGTGCCCAAGCCCGAAGAACACGGGCAGTATGTCGATGCCGGTCTGGCCGCGCGATAGCACCGACAGCGCCGGCTTGGCCTCCGGCTCGACATTCTGCGCCTCGTCGACACACAGCACCACGCGCACGTCCCGGAAGGCGTCGGCGATCAGGCCGAACGCCCCCTCGGGCAGCAGCGCGGGCGTCGGCGCCGCGCCCGCGCGTGCGCCGCCGATGCCGATGCCGCGGGCCACCAGCTCGGCCCAGACCGCCTGCAGCTTGACGCCGGCCTCCTTGAGCCGGGGATGCCTGCCCATCGCGGCCAGGCGCTGGTGCTCCTCGCGCAGGCCGTCCGCCAGCTTCCGGCATAGGGTGCCGGGGTCGATGAGCGTGCGGATGTCCAGCGACAGGGCCAGCCACTGCTCGTCCGGTTTGGAATGCCGCCGCACCGCCTCCAGGCACTCCTGCATCAGGGCGCTCTTGCCGGCGCCGGGGGCACCTTGGAAGATGATCGTCTCGCCCCCCACCCGGCCACCGCGCAGCAGCCGCGCCCCGTCCGCGAACGTCGCGTATTCGTCGGCGCGGCCGACGAAGAAGGGCTCGCGGGCGTTGTCGGCGCGGTCGGAGAACCTGACCCAGTCCTCGACCGGCGGGGCGGGGGCGCGGGGCGGGCGGTCGAACGGCTCTGGCATGGCGGTGTCCGTGGGGCTGGCGCAGTATGCCACGGGTGACCGCTGCGCGGCGTCAAGCGGCTCCGGCATGCGGCTCCGGCAGTTCGCGCCACTGGATCTCCGCGTGGTCGGCGTCGCCGACCACCCGCACCGCCAGCATGGAGGTCTTGGGGGGTGTCTACGGCCACCACGCCCCGGCGGATCGCCGGGACGCCGGCGGGGACTATGGCGGGGCGGTGAGACGTGGTTTCGGGAACATGTGATGGGAACGGGCCGCGGGGTGCGAGGGCGATGTTGTGGTCGGAGTGCGCGGATTCGAACCGCGGGCCCCTGCCTCCCGAAGGCAGTGCTCTACCAGGCTGAGCTACACTCCGAAGGCCGCGTGCGGGTGCCTGGCTGCCGCGTCGCGGGAACGCGCCGGGTGGCGCGGGCGCGTATTGTAAAGGCGTGGCCTGTCACGCGACAACGCTTCGCGCGGCGAATGCCCGGCGAAAGCGTCCGGGCGGAGAAGATCAGTGCATGCGCGCGACGGCGAATCCCGCCAGGGCCTCCAGCGCTTCGCGGTAGATGTTCCAGGGCAGGACGGCGAGCGTGTCCACCGCGAGGCCCGCGAACGCCTGGGCCCGCTGCCGCGTGTAGTCGAGTGCGCCGGAGCGGCGCACGGCCTGGAGGACGGGCCCGAGCTCGCGTGCGTTACGGGAGGTGAGGGCGCGGCGCACCGTGGTCGCGTCGTCCTCGACGCCGTGCTTCATGGCGTGGATGAGCGGCAGCGTGGCCTTGCCCTCGGCCAGGTCGTCGCCGACGTTCTTGCCCATTACCGCGCTGTCCCCCTCGTAGTCGAGCCAGTCGTCGACCAACTGGTAGCCCAGGCCGAAGTACAGCCCGTAGTCGCGCATCGCCTCGGCGACGGACGGAGTCTCCGTCGCCAGCACGCCGGCGGTGTGCGCGGAGGCCTGGAAGAGCAGGGCGGTCTTGCACCGCACGACCTCCATGTACGCTTCCTCGGTCAGGTCGGCGTTGCCCACGTTGTCGAGTTGCAGCACCTCGCCCTCGGCGATGATGTTGGTGGCGTCGGCGAGGATGGTCAGGATGTCCATCCGGTCGAGGTCCACCATGAGCTGGAAGGCGCGCGAGTAGAGGAAGTCGCCCACGAGCACGCTCGGCGCATTGTCCCAGTGGGCGTTGGCGGTCGGGACGCCGCGCCGCAGTTGCGACCCGTCGACCACGTCGTCGTGGAGCAGCGTCGCGGTGTGCAGGAACTCGATGATGGCGGCCAGGCGGACATGGTCGGTGCCGCCGTAGCCGCAGCAGCGCGCCACCAGCAACACGATCAGCGGACGCAGTCGCTTGCCCCCGCTCTGCAGGATGTACTCGCCGATCTCTTCGACGAGGCTCACCTCGGAGGTCAGGTGGTGCGGAATCAGCGCGTTGACCTGTTGGAAATCGCTGGCCACCAGGCGGTAGATGGCCGACAGGTCGGTCGCGTCGAGGCGGGGCGCGCGCGCCGCGTTCGAGGGCATCTGCGAAGCTCCAGGGTCCAGGCTTCAGCGCCGCTCCCCCGCGTTGTGACCGCGTTGTAAAGAGCGGCAAGGGTCCGTAGAATTGCGCCGCTTTTTGGCCGCTGCGGACCGTCGTGGCGCGACGGTTGGCTATTGTAATACAGGCGGGTCGGGAGTAGCGGAATGTTTGCGGTGTTCGAGAGCGGCGGCAAGCAGCACCGCGTGTGCGAAGGCGAGGTCGTCCGCCTCGAGCGGCTCGGCAGCGGCGTCGGCGAGCGCGTGGAGTTCGACCGCGTGCTCATGGTGGCGCGCGACGACGACGTCTCCGTGGGAACGCCCTACGTCGACGGCGTCAGCGTCACCGGCGAAGTCATCGCCCAGGGCCGCGGGCGCAAGATCCGCGTCATCAAGTTCAAGCGCCGCAAGAACTACCTGCGCCGCGCCGGACACCGGCAGCACTACACGGACGTCCGGATCACCGGCATCAGCGACTGACCGGCGGCAGGGCGGCGGCAGGGCGGCGGCAGACAGACGGCAGAGAGAAAACAGCAGAGAACAGGGCGTACGGCGACGCTGCAACCTATCGGGAACGTTCATCATGGCGCACAAGAAAGCGGGCGGAAGCACACGCAACGGTCGGGACTCGCAGTCCAAGCGACTCGGCATCAAGAAGTACGGTGGTCAGGCCGTCGCGGCGGGCAACATCATCGTCCGCCAGCGGGGCACGCGGTTCCACGCCGGCGACAACGTGGGTTGCGGTCGCGACCACACCCTGTTCGCAACCGCCGACGGCACGGTGAGCTTCGCGGTTCGCGGTCCGCTGCAGCGCAAGTACGTGGACGTCGCGCCGACCGGCTCGCCCTGACTCGCCCGGAATCGAAGCGGAACCCGCGCACCACGGACCGCCGCGGCCCGGCGACCGGGCGCGACCGGGTGCAACCGGGTGAAAGCGCAACCCGTCGGCGGTTGCGGGCATTCCGGCAGCCATGTTGCCCCGACCCACGCCCCCGCGGTGGCCCCCCATGCAATTCGTCGATGAAGTGACGGTGCGCGTGGCCGCCGGCAAGGGCGGCCCGGGGGCGCTGAGCTTCCGCCGGGAGAAGTACATCGCGAAGGGCGGTCCGGACGGCGGCGACGGCGGCGACGGCGGCGACGTGGTCCTGGTTGCGGACGCGGCGCTCAACACCCTGGTCGACTTCCGCTTCCATCCCGTGTGCCGCGCGAAGAACGGCCGGCCCGGTAGCGGCCGGGACCGCACGGGCGCCCGGGGCGCGGATGCGGAGGTCCGCGTTCCGGCGGGCACCACGGTCGTCGACGACGACACCCTGGAGGTGATAGGCGATCTCGCCGGCCCCGGCGAGCGGCTGGTGGCGGCGCGGGGCGGCCGGCGGGGCCTCGGCAACACGCGGTTCAAGTCGAGCACGAACCGCGCGCCCCGGAGGACCACCCCCGGCGATCCGGGCGAGGCGCGCACCCTGCGGCTGCAACTCAAGCTGATCGCCGACGTCGGCCTCCTGGGACTGCCGAACGCCGGCAAGTCGACGCTGGTCGCGGCCGTCTCGGCCTCTAAGCCGAAGATCGCGGACTACCCCTTCACCACGCTGCGCCCGAACCTCGGCGTCGTGCGCGTGGATGTCGATGCGAGCTTCGTCATGGCGGACATTCCCGGGCTGGTGGCGGGGGCCGCGTCGGGCGCCGGGCTCGGTACCCGGTTTCTCCGCCACCTCGCCCGGACCCGGGTGCTGGTGCACCTGGTGGACGTGGCTCCGGTCGACGGGTCGGACCCTTTGGAGAACGTCGCGGCCGTGGAGCGGGAGCTGTTCGCGTACAGCTCCGCCTTCCGGGCGCGCCCGATCTGGATGGCCCCGAGCAAGATGGACCTGGCGCGGGACGCGGAGGTTGCGGCGGCGCTCCGCGAGCGTTGCCCGGACCGTCCGGTGTTCCCCATCTCCGCGGTGACCGGCCGGGGCGTTGCCGCGCTCACCGGCGCGCTGATGCGCTATCTGGACGAGGCGGACGCGGAGCAGGAGGCCGCGCTGACGGAGCGCATCTCGACCGATGTCCTCGCCCGCTCGGCCGCGGAGCGCGAGGCGCTCGCGAGAGGCGCCGCGGCGGGGGACGTCGAGGTCCCCTCCGCCTCCGGAGCGGACGGATGAGCGTTCCGGCGTCGGAAGTCCCTCGCGCGGCCCTGCGCGATGCCCGCACGTGGGTGGTCAAGGTCGGCAGCGCCCTCGTGACCGAGAACGAGCGCGGCATCGACCGGCAGGCGATCGGCCGCTGGTGCCGCCAGATCGCGACGCTGCACGAGCACGGTCGGCAGGTCGTGCTGGTGAGCAGCGGCGCCGTGGCGGAAGGCAGCCGGCGCCTGGGCTTCCCGCACCGGCCGGATACCGTGCACGAGCTGCAGGCCGCGGCCGCGGCCGGGCAGATGGGCCTGATCGAAGCCTACGAACAGGCGTTTCGGGAGTGCGGGCTGGCCACGGCGCTGGTCCTGCTCACCCACGAAGACCTCGCGGACCGGCGGCGTTACCTGAACGCGCGCGGCACGCTGATGACCCTGCTCGGGATGGACGTGGTCCCGGTGATCAACGAGAACGACTCGGTCGCCACCGACGAGATCCGCCTCGGCGACAACGACACGCTGTCGGCGATGGTGGCGAGCGCCCTGTCGGCCGACGTCCTCGTACTGCTGACGGACCGCGACGGGCTGCACGAGCGGGACCCGCGGTTCGATCCGGACGCCCCGCTGATCGGACGCGCGTTCGCGGCGGACCGCGGGCTCGACGCGCACGCCGGCGGCAGCGGCGTCCTCGGGCGCGGCGGCATGGTGACGAAGCTCGCGGCGGCGCGGCTGGCGGCGCGTTCCGGAACCCCCACGGTCATCGCCAACGGCGCCGTGGCCGACATCCTGGTCACGATCGGGCAAGGGGCGGACGTCGGTACGTTACTGGAGTCGGACGTCGAACCCCTGGTGGCGCGCAAGCGCTGGATCGCCGGGCAGCTACGACCGAAAGGCCGGATCTCCCTCGACGACGGCGCCGTGCGTGCGGTTCGGGAGCGCGGCGTCAGCATCCTGGCGGTGGGGGTGACCGATGCGACTGGAGACTTCCAGCGCGGTGACATGGTGCTCGTCACGGACGCCGACGGCACGGAGGTCGCCAAGGGACTCGTCAACTACGGCGGCGACGAGACGCGGCTCCTGCTTGGCGCGTCGAGTGGCGAGATCGAGGCGCGGCTCGGCTACGTGGACGACGAGGAACTCATCCACCGGGACAACCTGGTGGTGGTGTGAGGCCGTCAGGCGGAAGCGGCGTCTCCGGCGCCCGCCGGCTCCCCGGCGTCGTTTCCGGAGAGGCCCAGGGCCCGGATCTGCGCGTTGAGACGCGACTTGTGGCGGGCGGCCTTGTTCCGGTGGAGGATGCCCCGCCGGACCATCCGGTCGAGCACGGGCACGGCCGCGGTGAACGCCGCCTGGGCGGCGTCGTGGTCGCCGCTCTCGACCGCCGCGCCGACCCTCTTCAGGTAGGTGCGGTACATGGAGCGCTGACTCGCGTTGCTGACCCGGCGCTTCTGCGCCTGCCGGGCGCGCTTCCTGGCTTGCGGACTGTTGGCCAAGCGGACTCTCCCTATTCTCGGAGTTCTCGGAGTTCTCGGAGTTCTCCGAGACACTCTCCGAGGGTCCCGGAGCGGGGCGGGTGGCGGAAAGCGGCGCACTATGCCCGCGGGGTCCCATGAAGTCAACCGAGCCCGGGGTGGGCGACGCGGCGGACCTGCACACCCAGGGATCGGTGGTGGCCTCGATGACGGCGCTGTCGCGGGTCTCGGGCTTCGCGCGAGACATCGTGCTCTCGCATTTCTTCGGCGCCGCGGGCATCGCGGACGCCTTCTTCGTGGCGTTCCGGGTGCCGAACTTCTTCCGCCGGCTGTTCGCGGAGGGGGCCTTCGCCCAGGCCTTCGTCCCGGTGCTGGCGGAGTACCGCGGGGCCGAACGGGCGGCGCTGGACCGGTTCACGCGCGCGGTCTCCGGCAACCTCCTGGTGGTGCTGACGCTGGTCAGCATCGCGGGCGTGCTCGGTGCGGCGGGCCTCGCGGTGCTCTTCGCGCCCGGGTTCGTGGGCGACGACGAGCGCTTGCCCGTCGCCACCGCGATGCTGCGGATCACCTTTCCCTACCTGGCCTTCATTTCGCTCACCGCATACGCGGGCGCGTTGCTCAACAGCTTCCATCGATACGCCGTCCCGGCGTTCACCCCCGTGCTCCTGAATGCCGTGCTGATCGCCGCGGCCCTCGTGGCCGCGCCGGCGTTCGACGAGCCGGTCATGGCGCTGGCCTGGGGCGTCCTCGCGGCGGGGGCGGTGCAACTGCTCTTCCAGTTTCCGTCCCTCGCGCGGCTCCACCTGCTCCAGCCGCCGCGGGTCGACTGGGCCGATCCGGGCGTCCGCAAGGTCCGTCGGCTGTTCCTGCCGGCGGCCTTCGCGGCCTCGGTCAACCAGATCAACGGGCTGATCGGCGGGATCCTCGCGTCGCTGCTGGCGACGGGGAGCATCTCCTGGCTGTACTACGCGGACCGGTTGATGGAACTCCCGATCGGGTTGGTCGCGGTGGCCCTCGGCACCGTGTTGCTGCCGAACCTGTCGCGGCTCCACGCGGACGATGACGCTTCCGGCTTCGCCGCCACGCTGGACTGGGGTCTGCGCATGGGACTCTTGCTCGGCATCCCCGCGGCCACGGCGCTGTTCGTACTGGCGGTGCCGCTCGTGGCGACGATCTTCCAGCACGGCGCGTTCTCCCCCCGGGACACGGCGATGGCGGCGGCCGCCCTGCAGGCGTTCGCGGTCGGGCTGCCGGCCCTGGTGCTCGTCAAGATCGCCGCCCCGGGGTTCTTCGCGCGCCAGGACACGCGGACGCCGTTCCACTATGCCGCGGCGTCGGTGGCGGTGAACGTGGCCACGGGCCTCGCGCTGTTCTGGTGGCTGCACCACGTGGGGCTCGCGCTCGCGACGAGCGTGGCGGCGGTCGTCAACGCGGCGCTCCTGTTGCGGGGCCTCGTGCGCGGGGGCGACTACGCGCCGACGCGTGCGTTGTGGCGCACCCTGGGGGCGGCCGTGGCGGCAAGTGCGGTCATGGCCGCGTTGATGATCTGGGCCGTCCCGGACGGCGAGCACTGGGTGGCGGCGGACCTGGTCGCCCGGATCCGCATGCTCGCCGCGGCCGTGGCCGGGGGCGGGCTCGCGTACCTGGGCGCGGCCGTGGCGCTCGGCGTCCGGCCGCGTCAGTTGCGGCACCGCGTGTAGAATCGCGCGATGGAGGTCATTCGCGGCATGCACGGCATCCGGCCGCGACACAGCGGGAACGTCGTCACCATCGGCAACTTCGACGGCGTTCACCATGGCCACCGGATGCTCCTCGCGCACGTCCGGGCCAAGAGCGCCGAGCTCGGCTGTCCCAGCCTCCTGATGACCTTCGAGCCACAGCCGCGGGAGTTCTTTCGCGGCGAGACCGTCCCGGCGCGGCTGACGCGGTTCCGGGAGAAGATCAGCCTCCTCGGGGACACCGGGATCGACCGCGTCCTCTGCGTGCCGTTCAACGAACGCACGGCGAGGACCCCCGCCTCCTGGGTGGTGAAGGAGCTGCTGGCGGAGCTGCTCGGCTCGCGGTACGTGGTGGTGGGTGACGACTTCCGCTTCGGTCGCGGCCAGGAAGGCGACTACGCCATGCTGAAGGCCGCGGGAGACACCTACGGCTACGGCGTCAGCCACATGGGCACGCTCACGTTCGAGCATGGCCGCGTGAGCAGCTCGCGTATCCGCGATGCGCTCGCGGAGGGCGACTTTCCGCTCGCGGAGAAGCTGCTCGGGCGCCGCTACTTCATCATGGGGCGGGTCGTCTACGGGCGGCAGCTTGGCCGGCTGCTCGGCGTGCCGACGGCGAACATCCGCCTGCAGCGCTACCGGGCGGCCCTGAACGGGGTGTTCGCCGTCACGGTGACCGGGCTGGGGGACGAGCGGCGCGGCGTCGCCAACATTGGCGTGCGGCCGACCGTCGACGGCAAGGAACCGCTCCTCGAGGTGCACGTCTTCGACTTCGACGAGGACATCTACGGGGCGCTCCTCACGGTGACCGTACACCGGAAGATCCGGGACGAGGTGAAGTTCGAGTCGCTCGACGCGCTGAAGGAGCAGATCGGCCGGGACATCGGGGCGACGCGGCGCTGGTTCGAAGCGGATGGCTGAAAACAGCGGCCCGGACGGCTCCCGGCGGCCCTGGCTCGCTCCGGCGGGCTGGTACGGTCTCGCCGTGCTCCTGCTCGGCCTCGACCAGTGGAGCAAGGGGCTGGCCAGCGGGCATCTCGCCTACGGGGACGAGGTGCGGGTGCTGCCGTTCCTCTCCTGGAAGCTGCTGCACAACACCGGCGCGGCGTTCAGCGCGTTCGCCGGCGACGGCGGCTGGCAGCGCTGGGTGTTCTCGGGCGTCGCGGTGGCGGTGGCGGCCTTCATGGTCAACGAGATCCGGAAACTGCCCGCCGGCACGGCCTGGTACGGCTTCGCCTACGGCTGCATCCTCGCAGGCGCGTTGGGCAACCTGGCGGACCGCGCCACTCTGGGTTACGTGGTCGACTTCGTCTTCGTGCACTACGACTGGTTCCGCTTTCCCGTGTTCAACGTCGCCGACTCGGCGGTGACGGTGGGCGCGGGGACGTGGATCGCGCTGCTGGCGCTGGAGGCCCTGCGGGCCCGTTCCGCCGCCCGCTGAATCGACGCGCCCCGGCGTCCTCCCGCTCTCGCGGCAACTCGGGACGATGACGCACACGAGAAGGCGGCGAACTCCCCTTGGGTGGGACCTCCACCCGCCGTACAGTCGGATCCCCGGAGCGGGAGAGGGGATGTCGGGATGGAGCCGGCGGGACGGAGCGGATTCTCACTGCTGGAACTGATCGCGGCCCTGGCGATTCTCTCCCTGCTCGCCGGCTTCGCGACGCCGCTCTACACCCAGTACGTGGACCGTGGCCACCGGTCGTCGGCCCGGGCCGACCTGCTGCGCTGCGCACAGGGCATGGAGCGGCACGCCAGCTGGACGTTCAGTTATCGAGCGGCGATCGACGCCGACGGCGACGGGGTCGGCGACACGGATACGGGCCCGGTGACGCCCAACCTGTGCAGCCCGTCGTCGACCCGACACCACCTCCTTCTCGCGGACGCCGGTGCGGCGCACTTCCTGCTCCGGGCGGCGCCGTACGCGCCCCACCCGGCGACCGACGGCGCCCTCGGTATCGACGCCGACGGCAACCGCTGGTGGGACCGCAACGCCGACGGCGATTTCAAGGACGCCGATGAAGACCACTGGGAGGAGTAAGAGCTACGCGGGGCCGCCATCGAAGCAGGGCGGTCTCTCGTTGATGGAGGTGCTGACGGCCACCGTCGTGCTGGCCGTCGGCGCCTCGGGGCTGGGCGTGCTGCAGGCGGGCGCGCTGCGCGACAGCCGCGATGCGCTGCAGCGCACGGAGGCGATCGTGCTCGCCGCGGACATGCTCGAACGCGTGCGGGCGAACCCGGGCGGCGGCTACGCGGCGGCGCTCGGGGATGGGCCCGGCACCGTTGCCTGCATCCTGCGCGACTGCGACCCACGGCAGCTTGCCGAATTCGACGTGGCGACCTGGAAGTGTCGGCTGGGCGCCTGGACGGAGGCGCCGCCGTGCGCCGCGCTACGAGCTGCCGGAGCGCTGCTGCCGGAGGGACAGGCCGGCCTGCCGGAAGGCGACGGGGCCGTGGCGGTGGATGCCGACGGGCGTGTACGCGTCACCGTGGCGTGGCGCGCGGGCGTCGAACTGCGGCGGGAACTCGTGGTGGCGAGCCGCCTCTGATGCCGCGTCCGATGCGGCGTCAGGGGGCCTTCACGCTTCTCGAGATGCTCGTGGCGCTCGGGCTGGGTTCCCTCGTCACCGTGGGCATCGTCGAGCTGCTCGCGGCCAACCAGCACAGCCACGCGGTGCTCACCGGGCAAGCGCGCATGCAGGAGTCGGCCCGTCATGCGCTGGATTTCCTGGCCCGTTCCGCGCGGGCTGCCGGGTATCTCGGCTGCGTCCGCAGCCGGCCGCGCAACACGCTGAACGGCGCCGTCGGCGGCCTGTTCGAAGTGGACGTCGAGACGGGCATCGCGGCCTTCGACGGGACCGGCGGCACGGTGTCTCCCGACAGTTGGACGCCGACGCTTGACGCGCTGCCCAGGCGGACGGGTCGCCGGTCGGTCAACGCCTTCCGCGACCGGAACGGTATCGATGTCGCGGCGTTGCGTAGCGGTTCCGACGTGCTCGTCTTCCGCTTCGTGGAAGCGCCGGCGCCGCTCGCGGGACCGGTAGGACCGGGCGACGACCATGTCGCCGTCCGACCCGGCCGGGACGGGCTGCGTCGCGACGACTTCGCGGCCATCGCCGACTGCGCGGGCGCCGCATTGCTCCGCGCCACCGCCGTGCAAACGCTCGGAGCCGGCGTCGCGCTCGCAAGGGGTCCCGGCAGCGGCCCGTACGACAACGCCCCGGCGGCGAGCCTCGCGCCGCCCGACGCGGGGTTCGGCAACGAGCGGGGCGCCGCCGGCGCGACGGTGGGCCGGGTGATGACCCACATCTACTACGTGGCGGCGGGCGCGGGCGCCAACAACCGCGGCGCGCCACCGTGGTCGCTCTGGCGCAAGAGCGGGACGGGCCGCCCGGCGGAACTCGTGCAGGGGATCGAGGACCTCGAAGTGCTGCTCGGCGTCGACACCGACGGGGACGGCACCCCGAACCGGTATGTGCTCCCGGGGACGGTTGCGACGCCGGCCGTGCGGACGTTGCGCATCGCGGTGACGGCGAACGGTGTGGACGTCGTGGCGGGCGCAGGGATAGCTCGGCGCACGTTCGTACAGACCGTGGCGGTCCGCAACGGATGATCGGGGCGGGGCGGCGGAGGACGACGCAGCGCGGGGCCGCGCTGTTCCTGTCGCTCCTGTTGCTCGTCCTGCTCACGGTGACCGGTGTCGCCGCGGTGCAGGAGTCCGGCTTCGAGTCACGCATGGCGCGCAACGCGCACGACGGGCTGCTGGCCTTCCAGGCCGCGGAGGCCGCCCTGGCGAGCGGTGAGCGCATGCTCCGGCGGTTCGGGAGCCCAAAGGCGGCCCTGGATGCGGTGCTTCCCGTGCGTGGGTACGCCGACGCCGCGCCATGGCTGCAGCCCGCCGTGTGGGAGTCCGCGACGCAGGTCGCGGCAACCGGCCATGCCGCCGCGGAGGCGCCACGTTTCCTCGTGGAAGCGGTGGTCGTGGGCGCGGACGGCTCGGCCGTGTTCCGCGTGGTCGCCCGCGGCACGGGCGGGACCCCGGGCACGATGGTGATGCTGGAGAGCACCTACGTCCTGCAGGCCGGCGGCACCCGGCTGTCATGGCGGGAGATACGGTAGGGGACAAGCCCCCCTACGGACAGGTCAGGGGCCGTCCGTTCGCGTCCTCGCGGATGCCGTCGCCGTCGCGGTCCCGGGCGTGGCGGATGCGTCCCTGGGCGTTGAGGACGAGTTGGCGCGCGTAGCGCGCGTCCCCGCCCGGAGGACAGTAGAGGAAGCTGCCGTTCTGCCAGTCGGTGAGTCCCGTGGGGAGCATCGACAGGGAAGTGCGGTTGCGGAACGAGCGCCAGTAGACGCGTTCGCCGTCGCGCAGGCGCGGCAGCCGGCGGAGCATCTCCTCGCCGCGGTCGCGGCGGCCGTTGCCGTCGCGGTCCAGGAACACGAGCGCGCCGCGATGCCAGTCGTTCCTCCGCCCACAGCGGTCGGCCGCCCCGGGGCAGAGCGTGACGGTGACGCGGCGCTCGGCGGCGGCGTGCCGCGCGAAGCGCACGGCGCCGAGCATCTGCGTCACCGCCGCGTCCGCCCGGAAGGCCGCGAGCAGGCGCGTCGCCTCGATGCCGCCCCACGCCAGGAGCACGCCCGCCACCGCCAGCGCCGTCAGGAGTTCGATGAGGGTGGTCCCGCGCACGGCGGGAGAGTGCCGTGACGCCCCGTCGTGGGGGAAGAGGTCCTTGTCGCGGGATGCCGTAGGACGAGGACCCGAAAGCGTGTCAGCCAAGGAAGGGAATGCGACGCCACCAGGGCTTCTTCGACTCCTCCTCCTCTTCCTCCACAGCCTCGGGTGGCACGAATCCCTCGGGATGCTCTATCTGGATCGGCGGGGGGACGTCGGGCCGGTTGAGGAGCCCGAGCGTCATGATGTTCAACCAGGAACGGTCCCGGTTGCGGATCGTCTCCGCAAGCACGAAGTTGCCTTCGTCGTCGAACGCCGGGTAGCGCGGATGGTTGATGGCCAGGATGCGCAGGGCGTCGTTCGCGGCATCGTCGAGACCGAGCCGGTAGTTGGCTTCCACCAGGACCGCCAGGGCTTCCGCCACGGCGGGGGTCTGCGAGTAGTTCTCGACCACGGTGCGGGCCCGGTTCGCCGCCGCGACATAGGCCCCCCGCGAGATGTAGTAGTTCGCGACGTTGACTTCGGCCTCCGCGATGACGTTGCGCAGGTACACCGTGCGTTGGCGGGCGTCGAGGGCGTAGTCGCTGTCGGGATGCTCGCGCAGGAGTTCGGTGAAGATGACGAACGAGCGCCGGATGTTCGTCATGTCGCGCTTGGAGATGTCGGAGGGGCGGAACCTGTCGAACAGCCCGCGGCCCTCCGAGAACGCCACCAGGCCGCGCAGGTACATCGCGTAGTCGACGTCCCGGTGCTGCGGGTGCAGGCGGATGAAGCGCTCGGCGGCCGCCTCCGCCTCGTCGTAGGAGGCGCCCATGTAGTGGGCGTAGATGAGTTCGACCTGTGCCTGTTCCGCGTAGCGCCCGAAGGGGAACCGCGCCTCGAGGCGCTGGAGCTTCTCGACCCCCGCGCGGTAGTTGCCGCTGCGCAGGCTCGACTGGGCGCTCTCGTAGAGGATGTGCTCGGTGGTGTCGTACTCCTCGTCGTCCTCGTCGTCGTTGCCGATGAAGGGCATCCAGGCGCAGCCGGCCAGGAACGCCAGCAGGGCCGTGCAGGCGGCCAGCCGGACCACCGGGAAGGGCCCGCGCCGGCGCGCTTCGAGGAGGACGCTCATGACCGTAGTGTACCCGCGGCCCGGGGCGGCTTCGACCGCGGGGCCCTGTGATAACGTCCCGGAGATGGCCTGGGAGCGACATGCGTTCCGCGGACTCGTGCCCGAACGGTGCGCGGGGGAACGGCTGGACCGCGTCGCGGCGGAGCTCCTCACCGACTTCTCCCGGTCGCGCCTCACCGCCTGGATTCGCGATGGGAAGCTGACCGTCGACGGCCGCCGCGAACGTCCCGCCTATCGCGTGCTGGGCGGCGAACCTCTCGTGCTCGACGTCGAGGTGGAGGCCCACGGGCCGCACGAGCCGGAACCGGTGCCGTTCGACCTGATCCACGAGGACGAACACGTGCTCGTGGTCGACAAGCCCGCCGGGGTCGTCGTCCACCCGGGCGCGGGCAATCCGGCCGGCACGCTGGTGAACGGGTTGATCGCGCAGCGCCCGGCGCTTGCCGCGCTGCCGCGCGCCGGGTTGGTGCACCGGCTGGACAAGGACACGAGCGGGCTGCTGGTGGTGGCGGCGAACGAGGCGGCGCACCGTGTCCTGGTCGATGCAATGGCGAAGCGGGAGATCGAACGGGTCTATCTCGCCGTGGTGGAGGGCGTGCTGACCGCGGGGCGCGACGTGGAACTCGCCATCGGCCGCGATCCGGCGCGCCGCACGCGCCAGCGCGTCCGGGAAGACGGACGCCCCGCCCTGACCCGCGTGCGGGTCCAGGACCGCTACCGCGCGCACACCGCCGTCCAGGCGACGCTCGGGACGGGCCGGACCCACCAGGTGCGCGTGCACCTGAGCGCGATCGGGCATCCGTTGGTGGGGGACCGCCGCTACGGCGCGCGCGGGCGGCTGCCAACGCACCCGTCGCCGGGGCTCGTCGAGGCGGTGCGGGGTTTCGGCAGGCAGGCGCTGCACGCACGTACTCTCGGGTTCCGGCATCCGGCGAGCGGGGCCTCGCTCACGTTCTCGAGTCCCGTGCCGGACGACATCGCGTGCCTGATGGCCGAGCTCGGAGACGATGCGACCCGAGACGCTTGAAGTGGCGTGGGGGGCGCCGGCCTCCGTGCGTGCCCTGTGCACGACGCGACGCGGCGGCGCGAGCAAGGGCCGCTATGCCGAGTGCAACCTTGGGTTGCGCGTCGGCGACGACCCGGACCGCGTGGCCCGCAATCGGCGGGCCGTGGTCGCGGCGACCGGCCAGGAGGGCATCCAGTGGCTCGACCAGGTGCATGGCGCCGACGTCGTGCGGGTCGACGCGGTCGGACCCGCGGTGCCCGCCGACGGGGCCTGGACGGACCGGCCGGGCGTGGCCCTCGCGGTCGCCGTCGCCGACTGCGTGCCGGCGGTCGTCTGTGACGCGGCGGGGACGGTCGCGGCAGTCGTCCACTGCGGGTGGCGCGGTGCGGTGGGCGGTATCGTCGAGGCGGCCGTGGGCGCGCTGCCGGTCGGGGCGGACACGCTGCATGTCTGGCTCGGCCCCGCCATTTCCGTCCGCTGCTACGAGGTCCGCCGGGACGTGTACCAGGCTGCCGGGGGCGGGCCGACGTTCCAGCCGACGCGGGCCGGCGCCTGGCGCTTCGACCTGCCGGAGTACGTGGCGCGGCGTTTCGAGGCGCTCGGCGCCAGGGAGGTGGTGCGCTCGCGCCTCTGCACGCACTCCGACGACCGCTTCTTCTCGCACCGCAGGGACGGCGTGACCGGACGCTGCGCCGCGGTCGTGTGGCTCGACTCCGCGCCCTGACGGAGCGAGCCGCCGGCCGCAGCTTTGCAGCGCAACGCCCCCGTTGTAGGGTAACGGCAGGAGGAAACCCGACATGCCAGACCTGTTCGACCGTTACCGCGTCATCGATGTGGACACCCATCTGACCGAGCCGCCCGACGTGTGGACCGCGCGCGTCTCCGGCAAGTGGGGCGACCTCGTCCCCCACGTCGAGCGCCGCGACGGCGAGGACGTGTGGCTGATCGGCGACCGCGAGGTGCTGCGCCCCGGCCAGGTGTCGATGGCCGGTTTCGACGGCACGGTGCCGGAGCATCCCGCCACGTACGACGACATCCCCGCCGCCTGCTACGACGCCGGGGCGCGCCTCGCGCACATGGACGGGCACGGCATCCACGCCCAGGTGATCTACCCCAACGTCGGCGGCTTCGGCTCCCAGACCTTCGTGACCCGGCTCGACGAGCCGGAACTCAAGCTGGAGTGCATCCGCGCGTACAACGACTTCCTCATCGACTGGTGCAGCGCGGACAGCGAGCGCCTGCTGGCGGTGATGGCGCTGCCGTTCTGGGACCTCGACGCGTGCGTCGCGGAGGTGGTCCGCGGCGCCCGCGCGGGGCACCGCGCCGTGCTGTTCCCGAGCCAGCCGCAGGACTTCGGCCAGCCGGCGCTGTGCGACGCGCATTGGGATCCGTTGTGGGCCGCCGCACAGGATGCCGGGCTGTCCATCAGCTTCCACATCGGCGGGCAGAACCTGGGCAGCCTGGTGAAGCCGCCGGCCGACATCGGGACGAAGGCGAACTTCGCGCGCTTCTCTTCGCTCTCGTTCATCGAGAACAGCAAGGGGCTGGCCGAACTGATCTTCGGCGGCGTCTGCCACCGCTTCCCGCGGCTCGACTTCGTCTCCGTGGAGAGCGGCGCGGGGTGGATCCCGCCGGTACTCGAGGCCTTCGACTGGCAGTGGCGGAACGGCGGCGTGCGGCAGGAGCACCCGGAATACGACCTGCTGCCGAGCGAGTACTTCCGGCGCCAGATCCACGCCTGCTTCTGGTTCGAGGAGCGGACGATCGGGCGGGCCATCGAGCTGTATCCGGACAACATGCTCTACGAGACCGACTTCCCGCATCCGACCTCGATGTCGCCGGGCCCGGCCACGCCGGCGCTGCCTCCGCGGGACTACGCGGCGGCGGCGCTCGGGGCGCTTCCCGAGGCATCCATCGCCAAGGTGCTGCACGGCAACGCCGCCCGGATCTACCACGTGCACTGACCCGCGGCGCCTCCACGGGCGGCCCTCCGCGGCGCCTTTCCCGACGGTCGGAACACGCGCCCGAGACGCCCGCGCCACGCCGTTCCGGGGCGTGCCCGGCGGTTTGACATGCACAGGGTGCGACGCGAGAATGCGCGCCCCTTCGTTGACGCTGAGCGGTACTCCCGCTAACGCCCCCCGGAGACGCCATGGCGGAGATGCTGTCCGGTGCCGACATGCTCGTTCGCGCGCTCCAGGACGAGGGGGTGGACTACCTGTTCGGGTATCCCGGCGGGGCCGCGCTCCACATCTACGACGCGATCTTCAAGCAGCAGAAGGTCGAGCACATCCTCGTGCGCCACGAGCAGGCGGCGACCCACATGGCGGACGGGTACGCCCGCGCCACGGGGCGTCCCGGCGTCGTGCTCGTGACGTCCGGTCCGGGCGCGACCAATGCCATCACGGGCATCGCCACGGCGTACATGGACTCGACGCCCATCATCGTCATCTCGGGACAGGTGCCGCGGAACGTGATCGGCACGGACGCCTTCCAGGAGACCGACATGGTCGGGATCTCGCGGCCGGTGGTGAAGCACAGTTTCCTCGTCCAGGACGCGACCGAGATCCCCGAGGTCGTGCGCAAGGCGTTCCACATCGCGTCGAGCGGGCGCCCGGGACCGGTGGTCATCGACGTCCCCAAGGACACGACCGACCCGAACGAGAGGTTCGCGTACGAGTACCCCGAGGAAGTCCAGCTCCGGTCGTACAACCCCACGACCCGTGGCCACGGCGGGCAGATCAGGAAGGCGGTCAAGCTGCTGCTCGCGGCGCAGCGGCCGGTCATCTACACCGGCGGCGGCGTGGTGCAGGGCGATGCCGCCGAGCACCTCACGGAACTCGGCCGGCTGCTGGACTTCCCGGTGACGAACACGCTGATGGGTCTCGGCGGGTTTCCGGGCACGGATCGCCGGTTCCTCGGCATGCTCGGGATGCACGGCACGTTCGAAGCGAACATGGCCATGCATCACGCCGACACGATCTTCGCCGTCGGCGCCCGGTTCGACGACCGGGTGACGAACGACCCGGCCAAGTTCTGTCCCGACGCCCGCATCATCCACCTCGACGTAGATCCGGCTTCCATCTCGAAGATCATCGCCGCGGACGTGCCGATCGTGGGCCCCGCGGACTCCGTGCTGGCGGAGATGCTGCGCCTCGTCCGGCAGGAACTGGAGCGCGACCCCGGCGCCCTCGACCGGGACGCCCTCGGGGCCTGGTGGGACCGCATCGCGGCGTGGCGAGGGCAGCACGGACTCGACCACGACCAGCGGCACCGGGGCGGCACGCCGCTTCTGCCGCAGCAGGTGATACAGGCGGTGTACCGCGCGACGAACGGCGACGCCTACGTCACCAGCGACGTGGGACAGCACCAGATGTTCGCCGCCCAGTACTACAAGTTCGACGCCCCGCGCCGCTGGATCAACTCCGGCGGACTCGGCACCATGGGCTTCGGCCTGCCGGCCGCGATGGGCGTCCAGTTCGCCTTCCCGCAGGCGACGGTGGTGTGCATCACCGGCGAGGGCAGCTTCATGATGAACATGCAGGAGCTGTCCACCTGCATGCAGTACGCGCTGCCGATCAAGATCGTGAACCTCAACAACCAGGCCCTCGGGATGGTCAAGCAGTGGCAGGACATGCAGTACGGCGGGCGCCACTCGCACAGCACGTATCGCGACGCGCTGCCCGACTTCGTGGAACTCGCGGAGTCCTTCGGTCACGTCGGCCTGCGGGTGGAGAGCCTCGCCGAACTCGAAGCGGCCATCCCGAAGATGTTCAGCGCGCGCTACGCCGACAAGCTGGTGTTCCTCGACGCGTGGATCGACCCCGACGAACACGTCTACCCGATGGCGATCAAGGGCGGCGCGATGCACGACATGGTGCTCGAACGCGCCGGCGACGAGATCGACGGCACGGAAGTCCCGGCCAAGTGATCGCGCGGCGCATCATCGCCGTCCTGCTCGAGAACGAGGCCGGCGCGCTGTCCCGCATCATCGGACTCTTCGCGCAGCGCAACTACAATATCGAGTCCCTGACCGTCGCGCCCACGGAGGACCCGACGCTGTCGCGCCTGACCCTGACGACCGCCGGCGACGAGCGCACGATCGAGCAGATCACCAAGCAGCTCAACAAGCTGATCGAGGTCGTGAAGGTGGTCGACCTGACCGACGGCGATCACCTCGAGCGGGAACTCATGATGGTGAAGGTGCGGGCCGAGGGGCTGCGGCGCGCCGAGGTCAAGCGCACGGCGGACATCTTCCGGGGCCAGATCATCGACGTCGCCCCCGATGCCTACACCGTGCAGTTGACCGGGCCCAGCGACAAGCTGGATGCGTTCCTGCGGGCCATCGGCGGCCAGGCCGTGATCGAGGTCGCGCGTTCCGGCGTGGCCGGAATCGGGCGCGGGGACAAGGTCCTGAGTCTCGGATAGGGCGGGCGTCGAGCAGACGGACGCCGCAGCGAACGGAGGAGCAACCCATGCAGGTCTACTACGACAAGGACGCCGACCTCTCGATCGTGCAGAACATGCGCGTGACGGTCGTCGGCTATGGCTCCCAGGGGCACGCGCACGCGAACAACCTGCGCGACTCCGGGGTGGCGGACATCGCGATCGGCCTGCGCCCCGGGGGCGGGTCCTGGCCGAAGGCGGAGAACGCGGGCTTTCGGGTGGCGTCCGTGGGGGAGGCCGTGGAGGGCGCCGACCTGGTCATGCTCCTGACGCCGGACGAGCACCAGCAGTACATCTACCGCGAGGAGATCCTGCCGAACATCAAGGAGGGCGCGGGGATCGCCTTCGCGCACGGCTTCAACATCCACTTCGGCCTGATCGAGCCGCGCGACGACCTCGACGTCGTCATGATCGCCCCCAAGGGGCCGGGACACACCGTCCGCTCCACCTACGTCGAGGGGGGCGGCGTCCCGTCGCTGGTGGCGATCGGCCAGGACGCGAGCGGTCGCGCGCGGGACATCGCGCTCTCGTACGCGTCGGGCATCGGGGCCGGCCGCGCCGGGATCATCGAGACGAACTTCCGCGAGGAGACGGAGACCGACCTGTTCGGCGAGCAGGCCGTGCTCTGCGGCGGGGCGGCGGCGCTGGTGACGGCCGGGTACGAGACGCTGGTGGAGGCCGGCTACGCGCCGGAGATGGCGTATTTCGAGTGCCTGCACGAACTGAAGCTGATCGTCGATTTCTTCTACGAGGGCGGCATCGGCAACATGTGGTACACGGTCTCGAACACCGCCGAGTACGGCGGGTTGACGCGTGGCTCGCGCATCGTCACCGAAGAGACAAAGCGCGAGATGAAGCGCATACTCGGGGAAATCCAGTCCGGCCGGTTCGCGCGCGAATTCGTCGGCGAGAACCAGGCCGGGGCGCCGACGATCAAGGCGATGCGCCGCATCAGCCAGGCGCACGACATCGAGCAGGTGGGCGCGAAGCTGCGCGCCATGATGCCGTGGATCGAGGCGAACAAGCTGGTCGACCGCGAGAAGAACTGACGCGACCGCCCCATGTCCGAACGGGAAGACGAGCAGACCCCGCGCAAGGCCGCCGGCAGGGCGGGGCGCCGCCGGTTGCGGGCGCTCGAGAGCGGGTCCGGGCGGACGCCGCGGGACCGGTACCGGCGCGGCATGGCGCTGCTGCCGAACCTGATCACCACCGGCGCCATGTTCTCCGGGTTCTTCGCCATCGTCGCCGGCATGAACGGGCGCTTCGTCGCGGCGGGGCTCGCGATCTACGTCGCGATGATTCTCGATGCCGCCGATGGGCGCGTCGCCCGAATGACGAGTTCCGAGAGCGCCTTCGGGGCGGAGTACGACAGCCTGTCGGACATGGTGGCGTTCGGCGTGGCGCCGGCGCTGGTCGCGTTCTCCTGGGCGCTGTCGAGCCTCGGCCAGGTCGGATGGGTCGTCACGTTCGTGTATATGGCCTGCGCGGCCCTGCGCCTGGCGCGGTTCAACACCCAGGGCGGCGACCACGCGAGCTTCACCGGCCTGCCGAGCCCAGCGGCCGCGGCGGTGCTCGCGAGCGCCGTCTGGCTGTGGAGCGAGGCCTCGGCGGGCCCGGCGAGCCTCGCGGCGGGCATCGGCACGGCGCTGGTCACCCTCGGGACGGGCGTGCTGATGGTGTCGAACTTCAAGTACCTCTCGCTGAAGGCCATCAACCTGCGCGACCGCGTCCCGTTCATGACCCTGGTGGCCGTGGCATTCGGGTTTGCGGTGGTCTTCGCCGACCCGCCGCGCGTCCTCCTGGCCCTCTTCGTGATCTATGCCCTGTCGGGACCGGCCCGCTGGCTCTGGGAACGCGTCCGCGACCGGGACCCGTAGGGGAGACCCTTGTGGTCACCCGCCCGAGAACTCAAGACAACAAATTCAATCACTTGAACCCTATACCTTGGGCTGAGTAGTAAAAATATGTGCAGCGCACCAATCCGCCCGAGCGAGATCACTCCCGAGCACGCCTACCTCTCCCGGCGCCGGTTCATCGCCGGCGGCGCGGCGTTGACGCTCGGCGGGGTCGGGGCGCGCGCGCTGTCGGAGGACTGGCTGACGGGGCGGGGTTTCCGTCCCGGCGCCCCCATCGAGGGCGAGGAGACCACCCCGATCGAGTACGCCACCGCGTACAACAACTTCTACGAGTTCGGGACGGACAAGGACGACCCGGCCCGTTACGCCCACGAGATGACGGTGGACCCGTGGAGCGTGGAAGTGACGGGGGAGGTCGCGAAGCCGGGCAAGCTCGGCATCGAGGACCTGCTTGCGAGCATCGACCTCGAGGAGCGGGTGTACCGCCTGCGCTGCGTCGAGGCCTGGTCGATGGTCATCCCGTGGATCGGGTTCCCGGTGAAGACGCTGCTCGACCGGTTCGAGCCGACCGGGTCGGCGAAGTTCGTGGAGTTCACGACGCTGCATCGTCCGGACGAGATGCGCGGCCAGCGCGCGTTCTTCTCCGGCATCGACTGGCCCTACGTCGAGGCGCTGCGCCTCGACGAGGCCTACCATCCGCTCGCGATCCTCGCCGTCGGCATGTACGGCAAGGTCCTGCCCAATCAGAACGGGGCTCCGCTGCGGCTCGTCGTACCCTGGAAATACGGGTTCAAGAGCATCAAGTCCATCGTGCGGATACGCCTCACGCGGCGGCCGCCGGGGACGACCTGGAACATGCTGCAGCCGCGGGAGTACGGGTTCTACGCCAACGTCAATCCGAGCGTGGACCATCCGCGCTGGAGCCAGGCGAGCGAACGCCGGCTGCCGAGCACGCTGTTCTCTCCAAACCGGATCGAGACAAGGATGTTCAACGGGTACGAGGAAGTGGCGTCGCTCTATGCCGACATGGACCTGCGCCGCAACTACTGAAGCACGCCGCGGCGCCGGACGGCATCCGGGAGCGACCTGGTGAACGCGTCGGACGCACGGTACCGCTGGGCGCAGGCCGCCGTCGTCGCGCTGCTAGGCGTCCCGCTCGCCGTCCTGGCCTGGGACTTCTTCCGCGAGATCCGTCAGCCCGGCGTGGCCTTCGGCCCGGACCCCGCCGAGACCATCGTCCGCTATCTCGGCGAGTGGGCGATCCGCGTCCTGCTGGCCACGCTCGCGGTATCCCCGGTCGCGAGGCTTCTGGGGCGCCCCCGGCTCGTGCGCTACCGCCGCACGTTCGGCCTGGCGGCGTTCTCCTACGCGGTCGTCCACTTCGCCGGGTACCTGGTCCTGCTGGCGGGGCTCGACGCCGGGACCTTCCTGGCGGACTTCGTCGAACGGCCGTACATCACGGTCGGCCTCGCGGCCCTCGTCCTGCTGGCGCCGCTGGCGGTGACGTCCACCCGGCGCTGGCAGCGACGTCTCGCCCGGAACTGGCGCCGCCTGCACCGCCTCGTTTACGCGATCGGGGTCCTGGCGTGCATCCACCTGCTCTGGCTGTCGAAGGGGGACTACATGGACGCCGCGCTCTACGGCGGGCTTCTCGCGCTGTTACTCGGGGAGCGCCTCGCTCGTTACACTAGCCGCAGGCGGCAGAGGAGGGGCGCGTGAAACCCAGGAGTTACTGGCAGGAGAACCTGCGCCTCGTCGCCGGCTGTCTCGCCGTCTGGTTCGTCGTCTCCTTCGGCTTCGGCATCCTGCTCGTCGACGAACTCAACCGCATTCCCCTCGGCGGCTTCCGCCTCGGCTTCTGGTTCGCCCAGCAGGGCAGCATCTACGTCTTTCTCGCGCTGATCTTCTTCTACGCCTGGCGGATGGGGCGGCTGGACCGCAAGCACGGCGTCGACGAGGAGGACTGATGGACCTCACCACGCTGACCTACCTGGTCGTCGGGGCCTCCTTCGCGCTCTACATCGGCATCGCGTTCTGGTCGAAGGCCCAGGGCACGGGCGACTTCTACGTCGCGGGCAAGCACGTCCACCCGGTCGCCAACGGCATGGCGACCGCCGCGGACTGGATGTCGGCCGCGTCGTTCATCTCGATGGCGGGGCTGATCGCCTTCCTCGGCTACGACGGCTCGGTCTACCTGATGGGCTGGACGGGCGGGTACGTGCTGCTGGCGCTGCTCCTCGCGCCGTATCTCCGCAAGTTCGGCAAGTACACCGTCCCGGAGTTCATCGGCGAGCGCTACTACTCCCAGACGGCGCGCGTCGTCGCGGTGGTCTGTCTCATCATCATCTCGTTCACCTACGTCGCGGGCCAGATGCGCGGCGTAGGGATCGTCTTCTCGCGTTTCCTGGGCGTGGACATCACCACCGGGCTGCTGGTGGGCATGGGCATCGTCTTCTTCTATGCCGTGCTCGGCGGCATGAAGGGCATCACGTACACGCAGGTCGCCCAATATTGCGTGCTGATCTTCGCCTACACGGTCCCGGCGGTGTTCGTCTCCCTCCAGGTGACGGGCGTCGCGGTCCCGCAGATCGCCTTCGGCAGCACGGTGGCCGACGGCGGCGCCTGGCTGCTCGTCACCCTCGATCGGATCGTGACGGACCTCGGGTTCCCGGCCTACACGAGCGGCACGAAGAGCGGCATCGACGTGTTCTTCATCACGCTCGCCCTCATGATCGGCACCGCCGGGCTGCCCCACGTGGTCGTCCGTTTCTTCACCGTGCCACGCGTCCGTGACGCAAGGATTTCAGCGGGTTACGCGCTTCTTTTCATTGCGATCCTCTACACCACGGCGCCCGGCGTGGGCGCCATCGCGCGGCTCAATCTCACCACGACCATGCAGACGGGCCCGGTGGGGGCCCCGGACGGCAACCTCGTCTACGAGGAGCGGCCGCAGTGGTTCCGGACCTGGGAGGAGACGGGACTCCTGTCCTTCGACGACCGCAACGGCGACGGCCGCATCCAGTACTACAACGACGCGAATCCCGAGTTCGCGGCGCGCGCGGCGGAGTACGGCTGGGAGGGCAACGAGCTGACGGTGGACCGGGACATCATCGTCCTCGCGAACCCGGAGATCGCGGGACTGCCGAACTGGGTGGTCGCGCTGGTCGCCGCCGGCGGGATCGCCGCCGCGCTCTCCACGGCCGCCGGGCTGCTGCTCGTGATCTCGGCGGCGATCTCCCACGACATCACCAAGGGCGTCATCGCGCCCCACATCTCGGAGAAACGCGAGCTGCTCATCGGCCGGATCAGCGCCGGGGTGGCGATCCTCATGGCCGGCTACCTGGGCTACGACCCGCCGGGATTCGTGGCGCAGGTGGTCGCCTTCGCGTTCGGCATCGCGGCGGCGTCCCTGTTTCCGGCGATCCTGCTCGGCATCTTCAGCCGGCGGGTGAACCGCGAGGGGGCGATCGCGGGGATGCTGGTCGGGCTGGTCTTCACCGTGTCCTACATCGTTTATTTCAAGTTCGGCGTGGACGCGGCAACCGGCAACGACCCCGCGAACTGGCTGTTCGGAATCTCGCCGGAAGGCATCGGGGCGCTGGGGGCGATGCTGAACCTGGCCGTGGCGATCTCGGTCAGCGCGGTGACCGCGCGGCCGCCGGAGGACGTCCTGGAACTGGTGGAGCGGATCCGGACGCCGCGGTAGCGGCGCAACCGGTCAGGGCGTATGGGTGCGGACCACGCCCTCGTTCATCGACCCGGAACGGAATCCCGCCAGGTCCAGCGCCACGAACCGGTAGCCGCACGCCTTCACGCGTTCGACGATGGCGTCGCGGCGGAGCAGGGCGGCCTCGAACTCCTCCGGGACGATCTCGAGCCGCGCGACGTCGCCGTGGTGGCGCACGCGGAACTGCGAGAAACCGAGGGTCAGCAGCGCGCTCTCGGCGCGCTCGATCTGCCGCAGCATGCCCTCCTCGATGGCCGTCCCGTAGGGCACGCGGCTCGACAGGCACGCGGACTGCGGTTTCTGCGCGTTGTCGAGGCCGAGATGGGCCGCGAGCACGCGGATGTCGGCCTTGCGGAAGCCGGTCTCGACCAGGGGCGAGCGCACCTCGAAATCCTCGGCGGCGATCAGTCCCGGGCGGTGATCGCCGAGATCGTCAACGTTGGTGCCGTTGAAGACGACCTCGAAGCCCTCCGTGCGCGCGATCTCGTCGAGGTGTTCGTACAGGGACGTCTTGCAGTGGAAGCAGCGGTTCACCGGGTTCGCCCGGTACTCCGGGTTGTCCATCTCGTCGGTCACGATCACGCGGTGCGGCATGCCCCACTTGCGCGCGAGGGTCTCGGAGAGCGCCAGGTCGCTGCGCTTCAGGCTTGGCGACCCGGACGTCACGGCAAGCGCCTTCTCGCCCAGCACCTCGGCGGCGACGTACGCGACCAGGGACGAGTCCACCCCGCCCGAATAGGCGATGAGGGCCGAATCGAACCCCCCGACGAACGTCTTCAGGGCCGCGTAGCGATCGGCGGTGGCTGCGTCCATGGGCGGCATGTTAACCCGGATGACGCAACGGGGACCGCCGTCACAGGGGCGTACAATCGCTCCCGTGGCCGATGCTCCAAGACAGGAAATGGTCGTCACCTGGGGCGATCCCTGGGAAATGGAACCGTGCGACCTGTTGCCCCCCGAGGCCTTCTACGGCGAGGACGCGCCGCGCCCTCCGGCGGAACTGCTGCGCGGCTGCGGGGTGGACCCCACGGTTCCCACGGGCCCTGAGAGCCGTACCGTCGAGATGCGCCTGTTCTCCGAATGCGCGGGCTGGCGCACGCCGGCGACGGCCGCGGAGCTGTACGAGGCCGTGCGGTCCCCAAGGCCCAAGGAGAGGCAGTCCCTGGTGATGCGGACCTGGCTGCGCGCGGCATCCTTCAGCGAGCTGCTTGGCGGCTGGATCGAGTACGCGTACACCTGGCGCGACCTCGTCCGGGCCGCACACCGAACGGGGCCGCACCGCAACGAACTCAAGCACTGGCTGAACGACTTCGCACGCCCCGATCACAGCCCCCGCTAGCGGCATGAGCATCTCCCTGACGCTCCCGGAACCGGCGCGCGGTCTCTTTCGGAGCGTACGCGCCGCCCTGGCGGAACTCCTGCCCAGCGTGATCGACGGTGATCGCGGCTGGTGGCTGGGCGGAGGGACCGTTCTCGCGGCCCAGTGGCAGCATCGGCTGAGTATGGACGTCGACATCTTCCTGCCGGCCAACTCCAGCCTCGCACCGTTCGACCCGCGCTGGGCGCCGGACTTCCGCGATGCCATGCTGCGCCTCGGCGCTACACGCATGGAGGTACAGCAACGCTCCGTCAAGACCTGGTTTCCGGCGGGCCGCCTCGAAGTTACCGCCCTGGACCCGGTCCCGGCGCTCCCGCCGCGTGTGGCGAGCATCGACGGCAGCGAAGCCCTGCTCGTGGAGAACGCGTCGATCCTCTGCGGAAAGCTGCATGGTCGCGGTCGCCGCCTGCCCGAACGGGATGTGTTCGATGTCTGCGTGGCCGCGGTCGAGGATCCCGATGCCCTGCGTTGTGCGGTCAATCACGTCGGTTCGGACCCGCGCCGCGAGATAGCCTATCTCCTGACCGTGGGCGCTGACACATACCGTGAGTCCGCACCGGAGGTGATCCTGGATCCCGCGCCGCGGTTTGCCGGTCTGTTGCAGGAAGCCCCGGAGCGTGCGGCGGCACTCATTCGAGACGAGACGTGGGCGAGCACGGATCTTGACTACACCGCGGAACATGCTGCCACCGTGACGGCAGAGACCATCGGGGGGACGGTTGTGTCGCGAACGTACCGGTCGGGGGAAGCCCTGGCGGAGGGCATGCTCCGCATGGGACTCGAAGAGACGATGCTGGGGCTCCACGGGACGGTGCGCGCGTTCGTGGAGTACGCCAACGCCCGCCTTCGCTGACGCGCCTCTGAGCGGGCGGACCCGCCTCTCTCGCCCGGTCAAAGCCGGTTGATGCGGTTGGCGAGGAACCCCGCCCCGAAGCCGTTGTCGATGTTCATGACGGCGACGCCTGACGCGCAGCTGTTCAGCATGCCCAAGAGCGCTGCGATGCCGCCGAACGAGGCGCCGTAGCCGATGCTCGTCGGGACGGCGATCACGGGCTTGTCGACGAGGCCGCCGACGACGCTCGGCAGCGCGCCTTCCATGCCGGCGACGACGATCGCGACCCGGGCCTCGCGCAGTTCGCCCGCGCGCGCCAGCAGGCGGTGGATGCCGGCGACCCCCGCGTCCTGGATGCGTGTCACGGGGTTGCCGTAGAACTCGCAGGTGACGGCCGCTTCCTCCGCGACCGGCGCGTCCGACGTGCCGGCGGTGACGACGGCGACGCTCGTCTCGACCTCCGGCAACGCTTTCTGGCGGAAGGTGAGGGCGCGGGCGACGGGATGGTACTCGGCGCCGTCGAGTTCGTCTTCGATGGCGGCGTAGGTGTCCGGGTGGACCCGCGTCGCGAGGACGTTGTCGCCGCGGGTGCGGATCGCGCGGAACGTCTTGAGGATCTGCTCCGCCGTCTTGAACTCGCCGTAGATCACCTCGGGCGCGCCGGTGCGCCGGGCGCGGTCGTGGTCCACCGTGATGTCGCCGGCCCGCTCGAAGTACGCGGCATCGATGCGCTCGAGCGTGTCCGCCAATGGCAGGTCGCCGGTGCGGAAGGCGTCCAGCACGTCGGTGAGGTGTTTCAGTCTTTCATCCATGCGGCGATCTCGCGCTCGGCGGCGTCCCTTGCCGCCAGGTAGTCTTCGCCCCGCTGCCGCGCCAGCCGCAGCACGTCGTCGTGCTCGGCCTTCCACCTGCGCCGTCCGTCCGGTAGCGTCGCGACCTTGACCCGCACGTCGCCGATGGAGGTCGGGACGGTGACGCTCTCGCGGGGCAGCATCCACTTGCGGACGTCGCGGAACCGGACGCCGATCGTGGTGGAGTCGCGCACGAGGCGGTCGACGACCGAGGGGAGGTCGTCCGGGTGCGCCAAGACCGATACCCGGTGCGCCGGGCGCGACTTCTTCATCAGGCCGGGCGTCACCATCACGTCGCGGGCCCCGGCCTCCAACAGCCCCTCGATCAGGGGTTGGAAGGCCTCGGGGCTCATGTCGTCCACGTTGCAGTCGATCTCGACGTTGGTCTCCGTCTCGTAGGAGGCGCCGGCCTCTTCCCCGGCCTCCGCCTTGCCCAGCAGGACGCGCAGCACGTTGGGGATGGGGAAGTCCTTCTGCCCGATGCCGTAGCCGATGCGCGCGGACGTGAAACGCTCCGGTTCTGCGAAGACGTCCACGGAGCCGCGCAGGATGGCCGCGCCGGTCGGCGTGGTGGTCTCCGCCTCGACGCGCCCGTAGCTGCAGGGCGCGCCTTCGAGCAGCGCGGCGGTCGCGGGCGCCGGCACGGGCATCAGGCCGTGGGCGCAGCGCACCATGCCGCCGCCGACTTCGACGGTGCGCGACCACGCGCGCTCGATACCGAGCCACTCAAGCCCGAGGGCGGCGGCCACGATGTCCACGATGGCGTCGGTGGCGCCGACTTCGTGGAAATGCACCTCATCCACCCCGATGCCGTGGATGCCGGCCTCCGCCTCGGCCAGCGCGCGGAAGATGGCGGTGGCGCGCTTCTCGACCGCCTGCGGGTAACCGGCGCCCTGGATGATCTCCACGATGTGCGCCAGCCGGCGGTGGGGGCGCGGTGCGTCTTCGGCCAGGTGCACCGTCGCCTGCACGCCGGTGATGCCCATCTTGCGTGCGGGGGCGAGGACGAGTTCGAACTCCGACGCGAGGCGGAGCTTGGCCAGCTCCCCCTGCAGGTGGTCCTCCGGCACGCCGAGCGCGGCCATCGCGCCGATGTGCATGTCGCCGGAGATACCGCTGAAGCAGTCGTAGAGGAGGGCGGTGACCATGCGGCGATGTTAACTGATGGGGTGCGCGCCGGCGGGCCGAGTGCTCCCATGGTCTGCACCGTCAAGTGCGCTACCCGGTCGCTCGC
Organism: Pseudomonadales bacterium; assembly: GCA_022825925.1. Taxonomy (GTDB): domain Bacteria; phylum Pseudomonadota; class Gammaproteobacteria; order Pseudomonadales; family Azotimanducaceae; genus VXNE01. Next base: position 238,526 of record JAJDVW010000022.1, read on the forward strand.
GGAATTCAGAGTCTGGAGGACGGTGTCCCGGGCGGGTCCTCGCACCATCGCGCGATCGCGCGCGCCCAGTCCGGATCGTCGTTGAGGCCGGGCGCGAGCCGGAACGCAACGCCCCCGGCCTCGAGGAAGGTCTCGCGTCCGCGGATGCCGATCTCCTCCAGCGTCTCCAGGTTGTCCGCCGTGAAGGCCGGGCAGGCCACGGTGAGGTGGCGGACGCCCTGTCCCGGCAGCTCGGCCAGCACCTCGTCGGTGTAAGGCCGCAGCCAGGGCAGCCGGCCCAACCGCGACTGGAACGCCGTCGAGTACCGCTCAAGCCCGAGCTTCGCGGCCAGCGCCCGCGTCGTTTCGCGGCATTGGTGCCGGTAGCAGGTGTCGTGCGCGGCGGAGACGGTCTCGCAGCAGGCGTCGGAGCGCAGGCAGTGCGAGCCGGTGGGATCCGCCTTCGTCAGGTGCCGTTCCGGCAGGCCGTGGTAGCTGAACAGCACGTGGTCGTCGGGGTCCATCGTGGCGCGGATGCGGGCCGCCATGGCGTCGATGAACGGCGGTTCCCGAAAGAACGGCGGGATGACCCGTAGCGGTACGTCGGCGAGTTCACGCACGCGGTTGATCGTCGTCGTCCGCGTCGAGTCGGCGTGCTGGGGGTACAGGGGGACCAGCAGGATCTCGTCGGCGTTCCCGAGGGCGGCGACGGCATCGGCGAGGCTCGGGGAACCGTAGCGCATCCCCGCCGCCACCGGGCAGTTCGTCAACGTCCGTACCCGCGCCGCCAGCGCCTCCGTGTAGTGCACCAGCGGCGACCCCGGCTTCTCGTCGCGCCAGATCGCCCGGTACGCCGCGGCGCTGCGCCGGGGGCGGGTCGGCAGGATGAAGGCGGAGACGATGAGCCGGCGCAGCGGCCATGCGACGTCCATCACGAACGGGTCCATCAGGAACTCGTCGAGGTAGCGCCGTACGGAGCCCGCGTCGCACCCGTCGGGTGAGCCGAGGTTCGCAAGCAGGATGCCGCGGTCGGGCAAGGTCGGGTCTCCTTCGGCGCGTTTGAGCGCATTTGGGCGCGTATGGACGCGATCGGATAGTATCCGCGCTCCCCGCAAGCTGTCACCCCGAGGCGGGTAAACACCGGATGACCGTCATCGTCGACTACGACGCCGGCAACCTGCGCAGCGTGCAGCGCGCGTGCGCGGAGGTGGGCGTCCGCGCCCGGATCACGAACGACGCCGAGCGCGTGCGGGCAGCGGAACGGATCATCTTTCCGGGGGTGGGCGCGGCGGGCAGCGCCATGCGCAGCCTGCGGGGCCGGGACCTCGACGCCGCGCTGACGGAGGCGGTGGCCGGCGGCACGCCGGTGCTCGGCATCTGCCTCGGCCTGCAGATCTCGCTCGAGCGCTCCGAAGAGAACGATCAGGCGACGCTCGGCATCATCCCGGGCGAGGTCCGCCGGTTCGCCCTCTCCGACCCGGCGCTCAAGGTGCCGCACATGGGCTGGAACGAGGTCCGCGTGGTGCGCGAGCATCCGCTCCTCGAAGGCATCGCCCCGGGCGACGAGTTCTATTTCGTGCACGCGTACTACCCCGTGCCGCGGCACGACGGCGTCGTGTGCGCCGTGGCGGACTACGAGGGCGACTTTTGCTGCGCGCTCGGTTCGGCCAACTACTTCGCGACCCAGTTCCACCCGGAGAAGAGCGGCCGGGTGGGGCTGCGCCTGCTCGAACGCTTCGCGCGCTGGGACGGCCATGCTTAGCAAGCGCCTGATCGCGTGCCTCGATGTCCGCGACGGCAAGTTGGCCAAGAGCGTCCGCTTCGTCGACACGAAAGACATCGGGGACCCGGTGGAGAAGGCGCGCGAGTACTACCTCGACGGCCTCGACGAACTCGTCTTCTACGACATCACGGCCTCGAGCGACCGCCGTTCGATCATCCTGGAGGTGGTGGAGGCGGTGGCCGAGCAGGTGTTCATTCCGCTCTCGGTGGGGGGCGGGGTGCGTTCCGTGCAGGACGCGACGGACCTGCGGCTCGCCGGCGCCGAGAAGATCAACGTGAACTCGGCGGCGGTGCGTCGGCCGGCCCTGATCGCCGAATGCGCGGAGGCGATCGGCGACCAGAACGTTGTGCTGTCGATGGATATCCGGCGCGTGGGCGAAAGCGCGGGGTTCCCGTCGGGCTACGAGATCGTGATCGACGGCGGGCGCCGGCCCATGGGCATCGACGCGCTGGAATGGACGCGGAAAGGGGAACGCCTCGGCGCTGGGGAACTCGTCGTCAACTCCATCGATGCCGACGGCACCCGGGACGGCTACGAGCTGCGCCTCACGCGGATGATCAGCGACGCGGTGCGCATCCCGGTGATCGCGTCGGGCGGCGCCGGCGTGCCGGAGCACCTGTACGACGTGCTGACCGACGGGCGCGCGGACGGGGCGCTCGTGGCGTCCATGGTCCATTACGGCGACTACACGGTGAGCGGCCTCAAGCGCGACCTCCATGATCGCGGGGTCAAGATGCGGATGTCCTGGTGACGAAAGCGGTACTGGTTGAAGGGGATGCGCTGGTCTGGGGGGACGCCGATGTCGGTGCGCCGGGTCCGGGCGAGGTCCTGATCGTCAACCGCGCGAGCGCGGTGAACCGGGCCGACTTGGCGCAGCGCGCGGGCGGTTATCCGCCGCCGACGGGGGCGAGCGAGATACTTGGCCTCGAATGCGCCGGCATCGTCGAAGCGGTCGGGGAGGGCGTCGCGCGCGTGGAGTCCGGGGACCGGGTGTGTGCGCTGCTCGCCGGCGGCGGCTACGCGGAACGCGTGCTGGCGCCCGCGGGCCAGGTGCTGAAGATCCCCGGCGAGCTGTCCTTCACCGAGGCGGCGGCGCTGCCGGAGGTGTTCGCCACGGCGTATCTCAATCTCTTCGTCGAGGGCAGCCTGCAGTTCGGAGAGACGGCGCTCCTGCACGCCGGCGCCAGCGGCGTGGGCACCGCGGGCATCCAGCTCTGCCGCGAGTTCGGCAGCCCCTGCTTCGTGACGGCCGGCAGCGACGAGAAGGTCGCGCGGTGTGTCGAACTCGGCGCGGCGGGGGGAGCCAACCGGCACACCGAACGTTTCGCGGACAAGGTCCCGGAGTGGACGGACGGCGCGGGACTGGACGTCGTCCTCGACCCGGTCGGCGCAGCCTACCTCGAGGACAACCTGCGCGCCCTCAAGCCCGACGGGCGCCTCGTGATCATCGGCCTGCTCGGAGGCGCGGACCTCGCGGTGGAACGCGGTCTGGGCCTGATGATGATGAAGCGGCTGCGCATCGTCGGCTCGACGCTGCGGGCACGCTCCATCGCGCGCAAGGCCGCGGTGATGGACGCGCTCAAGGAACGGGTGTGGCCGGCCATCGCGGACGGGCGGATCCGCCCCGTCATCGAGGCCGTCGTGCCGATGCCCGAAGCGGACGCGGCCCACCGGCTGATCGCCGGGAACGAGACGTTCGGGAAGGTGGTGCTCGAGGTACCGTAGCCCGCGCTCTACCCGCGGCGCCGAATCGCGCGGTCGACCCAGACCCGCTTCGTGGCGGCGTCGTAACGGGCGTGAAACGGCCGGTAGAACGACGCACAGAACCCCTGCAGCTTCGTTCTCGCCCTCTGCAGGGAGTCCGCGACCAGATAACGGGGTTGGAGATCGGTGATCGGGTACGGCTCGCGGGCGGCCGCCTCGGGATCCCAGGGTCTGAACGCGTCCTCGGGAAGGTCGCCGCCGCATGCGCGCTTCAGCTCGCGGACGCTCGAGAGCACGCCGGCGCCGTACGCCTTGCGTTGGCCGTTCTCCCACAGGAGCCCGAACTCGACCGAGTACCAGTAGCAGCGCGCCAGGCGCTCGACATCGTCATCGGTCGCGCCGAGGCTCGCGAGACCGATCTCCTGCGACAGCTCCGCGAAGGCAGGGTCGGCGAACATGGGGGCGTGGCCGAGCAGTTCGTGACAGACGTCCGGCTCGGGGGTGTAGAACGGGACCGAATGGTGGCGCACGTACTGCGTCGAGAAGAACACCCGAAAGGCCAGGGCGTTCAGGAAGTCCCGCGGGCGCAGGAGACCCGCCACGGGGCGCAGGACGAACCCGGTGCGCGCTTCGAGGAACGCGCTCACGTCGCGCCCTTGCGGAATCGACCCGGGGCCGAAGCCGCAGCGCCTCTCGAGTTCGTCGAACGCCGCCAGGTAGGCGCGGCAGCCGTGTCGGCTCCGCAACGGCGCGAGGCGGCGGTAGACCCTGCCCCAGGTCTCGGTCTCGGCGGCCGTGTACTCGATGACGGGGAACGGTGCGCCGTGGCGGTACGCCTGGGCGAGGCGGCCGATGTCGGCGCGTCGGCGTCGGTAGCCGCGGTCGGAGAACCCCGGATGGTCGGTGTGCAGCGCGCCGCCGGCGTCGAGCGTGTTGCTTGCCACGAGGTCCAGTTCCGCGATGTCGCGCGGGAACCAGGGCACGTCGGCTTCGCCGAGGACCGTCACCTGAGTCGTGGTGCGCGAGAGTTCGGCGATCGCTCGCGCGAGCGGAGAGTCGTCCCGCCGGCCTTCGCAGTCGACGTAGAAGTCGAAAGTGCGGCCGCGCCGGGGGCGCGACTCGATGCGCGTCAGGTTGACGCCGTGGCTTGCGAACGGCCGGAGCGCCGACTCCAGGGCTCCCGGACGGTCGTCCAGCCTGAGCAGGAGGGTCACGCGTTGCTCGGCGCCCCCGGCCGCTGACCCGGTTTCCGTCACGGTCGGCGGGGCGGACCGGGCGTCAATGCTCGGCCCGTTGCTCACGGTTCTCGGCGGGATCGTGGAGCCAGCGCGCGTGACGCGGTGCGCGTTTCGTTCTCGCCCACTCCGCGAGCATGTCTTCGGCCACCGCGTGTGCGCGTCTCCGGAGGTGTTCGCCGCCCTTGTTGCAGGCGAGTTCGAGGCGGTGGCCGTTCGGATCGAAGAAGTAGATGGAGTCGAAGATGCCGTGGTCCACCGGCCCGAGCACGTCGAGGCCAGCGGCTTCGAGGCGGGCTTTCGAGGCGGTCAGCGCATCGAGGCTCTCCACCTCGAAGGCGATGTGCTGCACCCACGGAGGGGTATTGGGATCCCGTTCCATCGGCGCGCGGTGTGGGAGTTCGAAGAAGGCCAGGACATTGCCCATCCCGGCGTCCAGGAAGACGTGCAGGTACGGGTCGGGCTCGCCCGTAGAGGGGACGCGGTCCTCGGCGAACGCGAGCTGGAACTCCATGCCGAGCACGTCGCGGTAGAACTCCACGGTCTCGCGGGCATCGTTGCAGCGATAGGCGACGTGGTGGATGCGGGTGACGTTCACGTCGCCGCCCCAGTCGCGGTACGGGCCTGGTGACGCTCGATCGACTCGAACAGCGCCTGGAAGTTGCCCTCGCCGAATCCCTCGTCCCGCTTGCGCTCGATGAACTCGAAGAAGATCGGGCCGATGAGCGGCTTCGAGAAGATCTGCAGCAGCAGGCGCGGGCGGCCGTCCGTCGCGACGCCGTCGACCAGGATGCCGTGCTCGGCCAGTCGGGCGACCGGCTCGCCATGGCCGGGAAGGCGCGCGTCGAGCGCCTCGTAGTAGGTGGGCGGAGGCGGCTCCATGAACGGTACCCCCCGCCCCGCGAGCGCTTCGCAGACCCTGGGCAGGTCATCGCACGCGAGCGCAATGTGCTGGATGCCCTCGCCGTTGTACCGGATCAGGAAGTCCTCCACCTGGCCGCCGCCGCCGGGCGCTTCCTCGTTCAGCGGGATGCGGATCTTGCCGTCGGGGGCCGTCATGGCGCGCGACACGAGGCCGGTGTTGCGCCCCTCGATGTCGAACCGGCGCATCTCCCGGAAGTCGAAGATGCGCTCGTAGAAGCGCGCCCAGTGATCGATGCGCCCGCGGTACACGTTGTGGGTCAGGTGGTCGACGCGGTCGAGCCCGACGCCGCGCGGCCGGCGGTCGGCCCCGGGCAGGAACTCGAAGTCGATGTCGTAGATGCTGCTGCCGGGCTCGCAGCGGTCGATCAGGTAGATCGGCATCCCGCCGATGCCGCGGATCGCCGGCAGGCGCAGTTCCATCGGCCCGGGTGGCGTGTCCATGGACCGTGCGCCCCGCGCCAGCGCGCGGGCATACGCGCGGTGCGCGTCCCGTACGCGGAACGCCAGCCCCGCGACGCACGATCCATGCTCCTCGGCGAGGACCCGGGCGGTACTGCCCGGCTCGTAGTTGACCACGACGTTGATGTCGTTCTGGCGCCACAGTTCCACGGCCTTCGAGCGGTGGCGCGCGACCTGCTCGAACCCGAGCATCTCGAAGACCGGCTCCAGGCTCCCGGGGCCGCTCGCGGCGAACTCCACGAACTCGAAGCCGTCGAGGCCCATGGGGTTGTCGGGTGTGCCGTGTCTCATGCTGGCTCCAGGGAAGGCCTGTCCCGATCATAGACAGGTACTCGGGGAATATTTGGCCTTTTTTGACTTCGTACGAGGAGAAAAGAGAAACTTCTGCTCACGAAAGGCGATCCAAGGGACATTTCTTCCAAATGAGCCTCGACCGCACTGATCGGCGCATCCTGGCCGCCCTACAGGACAGCGGACGGATGTCGAACGTGGAACTGGCCGCTCTCGTGGGCCTGTCCGAGTCGCCCTGTTTCCGCCGCGTGCGCAACCTCGAGCGTCGCGGCGTCATACGCGGCTACGCGGCGGCGGTGGACCCGCGGGCGCTGGACCTGCGCGTGACGGCATTCGTGCTGGTGACGCTCGAGAAACAGTCCGATGCGCGTACGGGCGCCCTGTACGACCGCATCCGCAACGAGCCGCACATCGTCGAGTGCCACGCCATGAGCGGGCGCCACGACCTGATCCTGAAGGTGGTCGCGCGCGACATCGACCACTTCTCGGAACTGGTCATGCGGGGGATCCTGCGGTACCCGGGGGTGCTGCACGTGGAGTCGAGCTTCAGCATGAGCGAGATCAAGGACTCGCCGGCGCTGCCCGCCTGATCCGGGATGTCTCGCTGAAGCCGGCCTTGAGCCTCAGGCCTCCCAGAGCGCCTCGTCCGGGCCCTCGAACCGGGGCAGCGCCGCCTCGAGGTGCCGCATGACGGCGAGGACGATGTCGTCCCGCCAGGGATTGGCGACGACCTGCACGCCGATCGGCACGCCGCTCCCGGCCGTCCCGCCGCGCACGACGCCGGCCGGCCACCCCGTCAGGTCGTAGGCTTCGGTGTAACTCGCGTCCTCGGAAGGGAACGGCGAGTCCCCCGGCTCCGGATGCAGCGGTGCCGGATGGGCGTTCACGGGAGAGATGAGCACGTCGTAGCGCGCCATGTGGCGCTGCATGCGGCGTCGGTAGTCCTCGAACCGGGCCAACTGGCCGATCAGTGCGTCCGCCGGGATCGCGTTGTTGCCGGCGGCCTTCGCGAACCACCTGAACCAGTTGTTCGCGTAGTCCTCGATGTCGGTGCCGGCCTCGTCGAGCAGCTTCCGCACGCCGGCATGGGCGCCGACGGGCCAGAAGCCGCTGCCGACTTCACTGGTCTCGGTGATGCCGTCCAGGCGGTCCCGCCGCATCGCGAGGCCCGCGCCGGCAAGGATCGCCTCCGCCTCCTCCACCGCGGCGACGGTCTCCGCGTCCGGCGCCGCGACCCCGTTGTCGATCATGACGGCGCAGCGCAGTCCGGCCAGGCGCACGGCCTCGGAGGAGGCGACCGGCACGGGTTGAATGCGCGTGTCGACGCCGTCTGGTCCCCGGATGACGGAGAGGATCAGCTCGAGATCCGCCACGGTGCGCGCCATGGGACCGGCGTGGCTGACGGAGTCGGTCAGCATGCCGGGAGGCAGGCAGAGCCCGGTGCGGGGCACGCTGCCGCTCGTCGGCTTGAGGCCGACCGTGCCGCAGGCGTGCGACGGCACGCGAATGCTGCCGCCGTAGTCCGTGCCGATGTCGAACGAGGTCAGCCCCGCCGCGATCGCCGCCGCGGCCCCGCCGCTGCTGCCGCCGGGAGAACGCTCGAGGGCGTAGGGATTGTTCGTGAAGCCGTGGATCCGGTTGTAGGTCTCGAAGGACAGCGTGAACTCCGGGGTATTGGTCTTGCCCAGCAGGATCGCCCCCGCCGCTTTCAGCCGCGCCACCACGGTCGCGTCGGCGGCGGGCACGAAGTCACGGCGCCCGATCGTGCCCCAGGTGGATACCGTGCCCGCCGTGTCGAAGCAGTCCTTGATGGTCATCGGCACGCCGTGGAGCGGGCCTGCCGACCGCCCATCCGCGAGCGCGGCGTCCGCCTCCCGCGCCCGTTCCAGCGCGTCTTCCGCGAGCGCGACGACCGCGTTCAGCCTTGGGTTGAACCGCTCGATGCGCTCGAGGTACAGACGGACCAGTTCCTCGCTGGAAAGATCCCCGTTTCTGATCAGCTCGGCCTGTGCGGAGGTCGGCAGGTACGGAAGCGTGCGTGGAGGACTCGCCATGTTCGTGGACTCGTTTGCCTTGGAATGCGCCTGACGGGCCGCCAGCGTGATCGCCGGAACGATGGCGGACTGCACGATCGCGCGCCGCGACACGCCCCCGGAACGCGGGGCCGTCGGCGTGGTGTGCTCGTTCCGGCGTGCGTGCGGCATCGGTCCGGTTCCGCGCTGTCGGGTGACGGAGCATTGAGCCACATCCGGGGTCCGACCGCATCGTAGAATCCACTCCGGTCTGGCGACAGGCGGGGAGGAATGGCCTTGGCGGAACCGCTCAGAGTGCTCGAACTGGGTACCGGCGTGGCGTCGGCGTACGCGGGGAAGCTGATGGCCGACGTCGGCGCGGACGTCGTCAAGGTCGAGTCTCCCGCCGGCGACCCGGCCCGGCGGCGCGGGCCGTTTCCCGGGGGCGTGCCCGATCCCGAGCGGAGCGGCATGTTCCTCGCCCTGAATCTCAACAAGCGCGGGATCACGCTCGACCTCCCCTGGACCCGCACCGAACTGGACCGCCTGCTCGCCTGGGCGGACATCGTGGTGCACGACCTGCGGGCGTCGGCCGCGGCGGCCCGGGGCCTCGACGCGACATCCCTGCGATCCTCCTACCCCGGGCTCGTGACCCTGGCGATCACGCCCTTCGGCCAGACGGGTCCCTACGCCGAGTTCGGGGCGGAAGAACTCACGGTCGCGAACGCGGGAGGGTGGGCGTACGTCTGTCCGGCCACGTCCACCGATCCGTCGCTCCCGCCGCTCAAGGTGTTCGGCGATCAATGCGCGCTCATGTCGGGGGTCGCCGGGACTACGGCGGCGCTCGCCGTCGCGCGCGAAGCGCGCCGCTCGGGGGTGGGCGAGTACATCGATCTCTCCGAGCAGGCCTATGTGGCGTCCGTTCTGGAGGGCGGCCTGCCGGCGTACTCGTACCTCGACCAGGTGGCCGCGCGGCACCACAAGCGCCTGCTGATCCCCTGGCGCATCTTCGACGCGAAGGACGGTCCCATCTTCATCGTCTGTGTCGAGCAGGACCAGTGGGAACGGCTGGTGGAGTTCATGGGGCACCCGGACTGGGCCGACCTGCCGACCTTCGCCCAGAATGCCGATCGCGCCGAGAACGAGGACCTGGTGCACCTGTTCGTGCAGGAGTTCGTCGGCGAGTGGAACGCCCACGAGCTCTACCACGCGGCCCAGGCGCACCGCATCTGCGTCGCGCCCGTGATGAGCCTGCCGGAACTCTCGGCGAACGAGCACCTGCGCGCCCGGGGTTTCTTCGTCGAAGCGGGCGAGGGAGAGGCCCGCATGGAGTACCTCGCTCCCGCGGCGGTTTCCAGGAGCGGCCGCGCGGCCATCGCCCGTCCGGCGCCGCGCCTGGGCGAGCACGACGGCACGGTCGACCTGCCCGCACGTGCGCGGCGGCCATCCCGGGGCGACGCGGGTCTGCCCCTGGCCGGTGTCCGGGTACTCGATCTCACCTGGGCCTGGGCGGGACCGTTCTGCACGCTGAACCTCGCGCACCTCGGCGCCGAAGTGATCCGCGTCGAGTCGGCGAAGCGCGCCGACCTCTATCGCCGCCTGCGGATCTGTCCCGAGGAATGGGGCGACGACCTCGACGTGTCCGGCATGTTCAACCAGTGGCACCAGGGGAAGGCCAGCATGTCGGTCGACCTCGGCGCCCCGAAGGGCGTCGAGATCGTCAGGCGGCTGGTGGCCGAGAGCGACGTGGTCGTGCAGAACTTCGCCACGGGGGTGGTGGAGCGCCTCGGCCTGGGCTACGAGACGCTGCGCGGGATCAACCCGCGCATCGTCCTCGCCAGCATCACCGGCTACGGCCAGACCGGTCCGTACCGGCATTACATGGGGTACGGCCCGGCGATGCCGCCGCTGACGGGGCTCGCGATGGCGACGGGCCACGTCGGCGGCGGGCCGGAGGAGTTCGGCCTCTCGATGCCGGACCCGACCGCCGGCATCACCGCGGCGATGAGCGTCGTGGCGGCGCTCCTGAAGCGTGACGAGACCGGCGCGGGCGACCACCTGGACATCACGCTCTGGGAAGCCACGGGCGTGCTCAACATGGAAGGGTGGATGCAGTACGTCATGACGGGCACCGAGCCCGCGCGCATCGGCAACCGCTCGCCCCGCATGGCCCCGCACGGCTGCTTCCCGTGCACCGGCGAGGACGCCTGGGTGTCGATCGCCTGCCGCGGCGACGCGGAGTGGTCCGCCCTGGCCCGACACATCGATCCCGCCCTGGCCCGCGACCCCCGTTTCGAGACCCTGGCCGACCGCAAGCGGCACGAGGACGCCCTCGAGGACATCGTCGCCGCGTGGACGGCGGACCGGGATCGCTGGGACATCACCCGACTGCTGCAGGAGTCGGGGATCGCGGCGTTCCCGACCATGACGGCGCGGGACATCGTCCACGATCCCCACCTCGCGGCGCGGGGCTTCATCGAGCGCCTCGAACATTCGAAGGTGGGCCGCCGGGCGCACGCCGGCATCCCCTGGCTGCTCCACGCCCGGCCCAACGGAGTGTCGGCGCCGGCGCCGTGCCTCGGGGCGGATACCGACCGGTACCTGCGCGAGATCCTCGGGATGTCGGAAGAGGAGATCGCGGGGCTTTACCGCGAGGGAATCGTCGGGGTTTGAGCGCTACGGTCCCGTGACGTTGAGCGAGGAAGCCGTGAGGCTGCGTGCATAAGACATACACCGTCAGCGTAGGCGACGACGTGCACCGCCGGGCCCGAATCAAGGCTGCGGAGCGCGGTACGTCGGTGTCTGCGGCGGTGCGCGAGTTGCTGGTGCGTTCGCCTTCGGCTGCCAGCGGGGTCGCAGCCGGTTCGAGAACATCGCAGGATCGGGTGTGTTGCCGCCGAACGGTGGCATCCGGCGGGGGAACTCCGGAGTCGAGGCAAGGGTCCGGCGATGCATGAGCCACGAACGGCCGTCCGGATCCGGGAGGAACGGTGATTGCCAAGCAGAGTCTCGCGGAGGGGTTTGCCGCGATCGACGAGCCCTGGTCACCGCGTGTCGCGGGCGACATCAACGAGATGCAGATCAAGCTGGTCAAGTTCGAGGGAGAGTTCATCTGGCACCGCCATGACGAGGAAGACGAGCTCTTCCTCGTGACCTCGGGCCGCCTGCGGATGGAGTTTCGCGATCAGCCGCCACAGATCGTGGAGCCGGGAGAGTTCATCATCGTGTCGCACGGCGTCGAGCACCGGCCCGTCGCCGAAACGCCCTGCGAGGTCGTGCTCCTGGAGCCTCGCACGACGCTCAACACGGGCAATGTCGAGAACGAGCGAACGGTCCCGAACCCGGAACGCGTCTGACGGGCTCGGACAGGCCGGAGCGCAGTCGCGGCAGCCCGATCTGTCTGCCGCGAGCCGACCGGACACGTGCCGGCAACCGGGCTGCATGTGCGAGGAACTCCTTCATCTCGACGCGGATGGTCTGACCGGGAGATGGCGCGGACATCGTTGTCCATTCCCCGGAGCACGTCGACTCGGCGCACGCGGCGCCGCTCGCCGAGGTGTTTCAGCCGGACGAATAGCCGCTTCCGCGGATCTCGCCGATCACCCGACGGGCTCGACGCGCCTCGTCCGGGGCGTGCCCGCGCGCCCGATCCAGGATCAGCAGTTGCTTCCAGAGCGCCCAGCCGCGGGCTCTCGCCCACGTCCCGTCGTCGAGGCCGACACACGACGCGAACGTCGCCCGACTGCGCGCGTCGAACAGCGTCCAGGCGATAGTCAGGTCGCACGCGGGATCGCCCGCGGCAAGCTGTCCGAAGTCGATCACCGCGTGTAGCCGGCCGCGGTCGAACAGGAGGTTGTCGGGGGCCAGGTCACCGTGGACCCACACGGGCGCGGCCCGCCAGCGCGTTGCCCGGGCGGACTGCCAGACGCGCCGCGCCCGGGGAGCGTCGATCAGGGGTCCCAGCCGATCGATCAGGGTCATGGTCTCGCGTTCGTAGACCGCGAGGTCCCCGCCGCGATGGAAGTTATCCGCGTCCGGCCGGGGCGCGCTGGCCGCGTCGGCGGCGTGCAGCGCCCGTAGGAATCCTGCGAGGTCGCGGGCCAGGGCATCGAGGTCACCGAGGTCGGCGGCGGGGAACGAGTCGCCCGGGATCCACCGGTTCAGCGCCCAGCACCACGGATACCCGCACCCCGGCGCGCCCAGGGCGACCGGTTCGGGAATCCGGACCGGGAGTCGGCCGGCGAGCCGCGGCAGGCATTCGCGCTCCAGCGCCAGGTGCGGTGCATAGGGGGCCGCGCTCGGGAGGCGCGCGGCGAGTTGCTCGCCAACGCGAAAGGTCCGGTTGTCGTGGCCGCCGGGACGCACCTGCGCGACCGGCAGGTGCCCGTGCTCCGGGAACTGCGCGCGGAGCAGGCGTCGGACGAGTTCGGCATCGATGGGCACGGGCATGGCCGTTCCCCGGAGACGTCTGCATATATGCGTATATACTAACGCGTCATGACCGTGCTGGAGCAAGTCTGCAACGCCCTCGGGGCGGCTGACGTCCGCTACGCGGTGGTCGGCGGCTACGCGGTCGCGCTCCACGGCGCCGTGCGCGGCACGATCGACATCGACATCGCGGTGCGATGGTCGCGGGACGACCTGCGGCGTGCGGCAACGGCGCTGGAGGAGATCGGACTCGTGTCCCGGCTCCCGGTCGGCGCGGACGAGGTATTCGACTTCCGCGACGAGTACATCGCGAATCGCGGTCTCGTCGCGTGGAACTTCCACGATCCGGACGATCCCCTGCGGCAGGTGGACATCGTCATCGCCTACGACCTCACCGGCAAGAAGACGCACAGGGTAGAGCTTCCGGGGGGTGCGGTGCGCGTGCTCGCCATCGAAGACCTCATCGCGATGAAACGGGACAGCGGGCGGCCGCAGGACCTCGAGGACGCGGCGGCGCTGGAGAAGCTCCGGTGAAGCCCGACAGGCGCGAAAGGCCGCTGCAGCGCTTCTCCGATGCGTATCTCGAACGCTGCCGCGCGCTCTCGCCGGAGGACATCGTGCGTTTCCTGGAGGACTTCCGGGACCTGCAGGGCGCCGCGCGCGTCCGGTCCCGGCTAATCAGCGTGCGCGTGCCGGAGCCGCTGCTGAACGCGTTCCGGACGCGCTCGCGACTGGCTGGAGTACCGTACCAGACGCAACTCAAGCGCCTGATGCAGGAGTGGCTTCGCGCATAGGGCGCGCTGCGGAAAGCGCACCCGCAGGGACTCGAACCCCGAACCCCCAGGTTCGAAGCCTGGTGCTCTATCCAGTTGAGCTACGGGTGCGGCCGAGTGCGAGTATAGCCCCGCTCCGGGCTGTCGTACGTCCCGAGCAGGACGTTGGCTGGAGGGCGGCTCCGTCGGGTGATCCCGCCCCGGAGCTGCGCTCTGCTCCGGACACGATCCTCGGTCGCGGGGCCGCCCGCTGACGACGGGCAGCAACGTGCGCGACAGTCGCGCATCCGACAGATGGAGAGACGGGACATGAAGACGATCGTGGAACGGTGGCTGGACGCCTGGCTCTGCGTCGTGGCTCTGATCGGGTTCTCCCTGATCCTCTGGCTCATGGCGGAGTGGCGGGAGCTGGACTGGACGAGCCGGATGGCCTGCCTCACGGTGATCATCCTCCCGTTTCACGCCTGGGAGGAGTGGCGCTTCCCCGGGGGCCTGCACTACATCTACAACCTGATGTGGCGTTCCGACCGGCCGGACCGCTACCCGATGAACCGGCTGTCCGACATGTGGACCGTCTTCGGGGCCCTGGTGTTCGGCTGCCTGGCGGTTGCCTCTTTCGGCGATCATCCGGTGCTGGCCACGGGACTGTTCTTCTGCTGTGTCACGGAGATCGTGGCCCACACCGTGGGAGGAGTCGTTGCCTTGCGCCTGTTCCGGCCCAGGGGCAAGAGGACCATCTACAATCCGGGTTTCGCCGCCTCGTATCTCATGTTTCTGCCGATGGCGGCCGCCTGGGTCTACGCCGCGGCTACGGGGGTGGTGCCCACGACCCTCTCGGACTGGCTGTGGGGGGTGGCCGCCATCATCGGTGCGGCGCTCGTGTTCATCGTCCTCCCGGAGACTCTCCTGAAGAGCAGGGACACCCCGTATCCGTTTACCGGCAGGTATCGCTACGGCTACTTCGCCAGGTACGTCGAGGAGGGTTGACCGGGGCGTGGCATACTCCCGGCGCTTCGGCAACACGGGAGTCCACGGTGGGTGAGCAGCCCCTGCACGGTGTCACGGTCCTGGATCTGGGCCAGATCTACAACGGCCCCTACTGCGGGTACCTGCTGGCGATGGCCGGGGCGCGCGTCGTCAAGGTGGAGTCGCCGATCGGCGAAGGGCTGCGTAGCGCGGCGTCCAGGGGCTCCGAGGGCTACGCGTTCTGGATGCTGAACGGGCACAAGGAAACGGTCACCCTCAACCTCAAGTCCGACAGCGGCCGCGAGATGCTGATCGAACTCGCCCGCCACGCGGACGTGCTCCTGGAGAACTTCGCGCCCGGCACGATGGACCGCCTCGGGGTCGGCAGCGCCGTGCTGCGCGCGGCGAACCCCCGGCTCGTCTACGCCGCCTCGACCGGGTTCGGGGCCACGGGCCCGCACCGCGACTACCTGGCGATGGACGTGACCGTGCAGGCCATGAGCGGCATCGTCGGCATCACCGGCAACGAGGACGAACCGCCCTTGAAGTCGGGTCCGGCGCTCTGCGACATGCTCGGCGGCGTGCACCTCTACGCGGCGATCGTGAGCGCGCTCTACCGCCGCGAGCAGACCGGGGAGGGCGCCGTGCTCGACGTCGCCATGCAGGACGCGGTGTTCCCGACGCTGGCTTCGGCGCTCGGCGCGTACTACAAGCTCGGACGCAACCCGCCGCGCACCGGGAACCGGCACCAGGCGCTCGCCGTCGCGCCCTACAACGTCTATGCCACGAGCGACGGGCATGTCGCGATCATCGTCATCCGCGAGGGCCATTGGCGCAAGCTGGTGCAGGCGATGGGCCAGCCCGAACTCGGGGACGATCCACGCTTCGTGGACATGCGCGCCCGTTGCCGGAACATGGACGAGACCGACGCGGCGGTGGAAGCCTGGACGTCGACCCTGACGCGCGACGAGGTGTTCCGCATCTGCCAGGAGCACGAAGTCATCTGCGCGCCCGTCCGGTCCCTCGACGACGTGGTCAACGATCCCCACCTGCTGCAACGCGGCGCGTTGGCCAAGGTCATGCATCCGAAGCTCGGCGAGGTCTCGCTGCCCAGCACGCCCCTGCGTTTCGAGGACGTGGACCCGCCCGTCCCGACGATGCCGCGCGCGCTCGGCCAGGACAACGCGGCGGTGTTCGGGGAGTTCCTCGGTTACGGAGGCGCGCGGCTCGAGACGCTGAAGGAGGAGGGCGCGATCTGATGCGGCGCGCCTGCCGGAGGCACGCCGCCCCGGCCCTGGGCGCCGTGGCCCTGGTCTGCGCCCTGGCGGGCAGCGGCCAGGACTCCGAGCGGCGCTTCGGCGTGACGGACGTCATGGACGCCATGGTCGTGCCGGCGTCTGACGCGCTCTTCGGCGTGGGACGCGCCGAACCTGAGTCCGAGCAAGCCTGGATCGCGCTACGTCACCAGGCCGTCATCCTGGGCGAAGCCGGGCACGCGCTGACCGCTCCCGGCCGCAGCCCCGGCGCCGATTGGGACGCCTGGTCGATCGCGATGTCCGAAGCCGCCGCGGGTGCCGCGGCGGCGATCGACGCCCGCGACGTGGACGGTGTCCTCTTCGCGGGTGGGGATATCACCGAGAGTTGCACCGGCTGTCATCGCGTATACCTGCCCGTGGCAAGGTGACCTGCGGGGTCGAGACGGGCCGCCTCACGCGTCGGCGATCCGGGGGTCGGAGCCGACGCTTGCGAACGCTCTCGGATTGTACAGGCCCTCAAGGGTTTTCCTCAGGTGGATCGACGTCCTGCGGAGTCGGGTAGGACTTGCCAGGACGATGTTCTCCAGGCCGGTGGGGACGGCGGCGCTCGGGATCGCCAAAAGCGGTGCCCGCCCCCACAGCAGCCAATCCGTCCCGCGCCGCTGCGTGGATCGCGGGTAGGGATAGTCGGTCCAATCGGAAGGCAGCTCCCAAACCGACCAGCGCTCTACCACCGTGCCATCGGGCATCTCGAAGACGCCTAGGCGGTAGGTGTCGGGGACGAGCCTTGGCGACGGCAGATAGTTCGCCATTTCGAGCATTGCCACGGCTGCGGACTCGGCGAAGTAAACAGCGGGAACGCCCGCGTCGTTCCAGCGCCCTCCGCTGTGGAAGCTGCCGCCCATGCCCCCGAGATCCGAAATGTGGTCCTGGTGGGCAATGCGGTACAGCCGCATCAGGGGAATTCGCCGTACTCGATCTTGCGGATGGCGTCCCTGACGAGCTGCCGCCCCTGGAAGGTGTCGCACAGTTCGATGGGGCGCGCCCCGCCGAGGGCGGGAAGCGCGGCGCCCAACCACTCGTTGGTGCGCTCGAGGTCGCCGAAGACCGCGAGGCCCCGCGACACCAGGCGCAGCATGTCCAGGATCGCCTCCGACTGCCCGCGGCCGAGTGCGGGGCGGCGATACAGCCGATTCAGATTTCCCGGCGTGGCGCCGAGGAGCTGCGCGAACGTCTCTCGATGGCCGAGGACGCCGACGGTCTGACGAACCACCTTGCCCGGTACGCCCCGGCGCACCGCCTGGATGTAGGCGCCGTCATCCGCGAGGACATCCCACGGGATGTCGATGCCCTCGACTCCGACCTCCGCCGTTTGAAGCAGTGCCTCCACCGTGGTGTCCTCGCGATCCCTTGACGGGCCAACATATCATCATTGTGATGATTGGACAACATCAAACCGCGGTCACACCGTAGCACCGACGGCCCGATCACCGGCCGCAGCGACGTCTACGCCGCGGGCGCGTCGGTGTGGCAGGCCTTCGTCGGCGGCACGTCCAGGGACGGGTTGCGGTCGAAGAAGCCCGTCGGCATCAGCGTGAATCCGGCGTACTCGACGGGCATCACCGGCCAGTCTTCCGGCCGCGGCACGTGGGTGACCCCCAGCGTGTGCCAGACGACCACGTCGGTGTCCTCGATCGAGCGGTTCGCCGCGGCGTAGGCCGCGAGCCCGCTGGCGCCGGAGTGCAGGTTCGTGAACACGCCGCCGGCGGCGTCGAGTTCGTCCGGCGCGTAGGGCGTCACCCAGAGGTTGTGCCGGGCGAAGCCGCCGCGCCGGGCATGCAGGGAGTCCTCCGGGGCGAACATCGTCGACGAGCCCTGCGGCAGGAGCTTGTACCCCACGGACTTGCCGAGGTGGTTCTTGACGTGGTCGTTCGCGACGCGCCAGTGGCGGGCGCGCGCCGGGTTGACCTCGCGCTGGGCTTCGGCTTCCGTGCCCAGCTTCGAGGCCACCGAGCGGAACGCGCTGCCGTAGGGATTGTCGGCGCCGGGCGGCAGCGGCTCGACTTCCAGCTCGTATACCGAGTTGTTGGGGCCGTCGAGGTTGAAGTCCAGCCGGAAGCAGAAGATGTGCTGGTGGATCGGGGAAGCGATGGACTCGGCGATGATCGGCGCCACGTCCGAGTCGGCGTTGTTCTCCACCACGGAGACGCCCACCATGCCCGTCAGCTTGATCTCCACCTGGATCGTGCCGTCGAGGTAGAAGTACCAGTAGAACCCGTACTCGTAGTTGCCGAGCGTGACGATCGAGCTGATCACCAGCCGGCGCGAGCGCCGCACCTCGGGCTTCGGGTGCTGCGTGAACACGTTGGTGTGCTTCCAGAGGAGGCCGAAGTCCTCCTCGTGCAGGCAGATCGCGTTCGGCACGTGGCGCGGCTCGCCGTTGCCCTGCAGCACGAAGTTGTCGAAATAGTGGATCTCGCCCAGGCAGTCACAGCCGTTCACGAGCGAGTTGGCGGAGTGGCCGAGGGCCGCCTCGCCGCCGTCGAAGGCGTGCTTCCAGCCGTGCATGGGGGACGTGTCGCCGTAGGGGACGACCATGTCGGAGAGGGCCGCCCGGTACAGGATCGGGCGGTCGCGGCCGTCGTCGTCGTAGCGGATGTCGTGCAGGACGAGCCCTTCGGTGGGCTGCATCGAGACGCGCAACTGCCATTTCTGCCAGCGGACCACGTTCCCCTCCACCTCGAAGCTCGGTCCTTCCGGCTGGGTGATCTCGATGGGGCGCAGGTCCTCGCGCAGGCGCTCCACCCGGTCCGCGGCGTACTCGGCCGGGTCCGTCGGTACCGGGAGGACGCCGTGGTCCTCGACCACCACCTGGCCGCCGTCGCAGTCGACATGGGCGGAAAGTCCCTCGAGGGGACGCGCGTAGTAGTTGTCGGCGCGGTCGGCGTGCAGGAACGCGAGGGCGCGCATCTGCCGCGCGTTCGCGGGCAGGTCGGGATGCCGGACGCCGGCCACCCACGGTTCGACGTGCACGAGGGACAGATCCTCGATGCCGCGCTTCTTCACCGCGGCGATCCACTCCTCGTTGCGCCAGAGCGTCTTCAGAATGGCGAAGTAGTCGTCGGCGGCCACGTTCGCCTGACCGTCTTCGACCCAGGTGAACGCCGCGACGCGTCCGTCCGTCAGGGAGACGCGGGCGTCGAAGCTCTGCCCGCGGTCGCGGTCGTGTCCGACGAGCCGGACGAGGCGGTCCCAGGACGCGCCCGGCTCGAAGCCGACGACCACGTCCTTGGGCGGCTCGGCCGCGTAGCCGGCGGTGAAGAAGGACCTCTCGCCCAGGCTGCCGCTATCGCGCAGGATTGCCACCGCCTGCACGAGTTCGTCTCCCGTGCAGGGATCCAGGGGGTGGGTGGGTGCGCCGCCGGCCTCGACCGCAACGGCCATGTCTTCCGCCTGCTGTTCCATGAGTCGCCTCCTACGTCGAGCCGACGATACTCGCCCAGAGCGCCGCCGCCCGCAAGTCGCGGGCGGGCGCGGGCACGGCAGCGGATATAATCCCGGCTTCCGCGCCGCAGCCGTGTCAGCCGTGACCACGAAGTTCGATATCGTTGAAGACGCCGTAGCGGCCATCGCCGCCGGGGAACTCGTGGTGGTGGTGGACGACGACGACCGCGAGAACGAGGGCGACCTCGTGATGGCGGCGTCGCAGGCGACGGCGGAACGCGTGGCGTTCATGATCCGACACACGAGCGGCATCCTCTGCACCCCGGTGACGGAGGAACAGGCCAAGCGCCTGCACCTCGACCCGATGGTCGCGCGCAACGACGCGCCCCTGTCCACGGCGTTCACGGTCAGCGTCGATTACCGGCACGGACTCTCCACGGGCATCTCGGCGGAGGAGCGGGCGAACACCGTGCTTGCCCTGGCCAACAGCAACGTCGGTGCGGGGGACTTCGTGCGGCCTGGTCACATCTTCCCCCTGGTGGGACGGCGCGGAGGGGTCCTGGTCCGCTCGGGCCACACGGAAGCGTCCATCGACCTGGCGACCGCGGCGGGTTGCCCGCCGGTCGGCCTGCTGGCGGAGATCGTCAACGACGACGGCACCGTCAAGCGCCTGGACAGCCTGGTCGAGTTCGCGCGGGAGCACGGACTCAGGATCATCTCCATCGCGGACCTGATCGCGCACCGTCAGCGGCGGGAGCGCCTCGTGGAGCGCACGCGGGAGTTCCACGTGACGACGAGCTTCGGGCGCGCCCGAGCGTACGCGTACCGCACCAAGTTCGAGGACGCGGAGCACCTGGCGCTCGTGTTCGGGCGCATCGACTCCGGGCCCGTGCCCGTGCGCATCCACCGGGAGCGGCTCGTGGAGGACATCTTCGGCCCGCAGACGCAGCACGACTCGAGCCTGCTCGACCTGTCGCTGGCGCACCTCGCGCGTGTCGGCGGCGGCGTGCTGATCTACCTGCGCAGCGGCTTCGTCGGCGTTCCCCTCGACAGCCTGGACGACTCGCGGCCGCAGTCGCGCGAACACGCGCGCAAGGCGGAGTGGCTCGAGGTCGGCGTCGGTGCGCAGATCCTCAAGGACCTGGGCCTGTCGGCGATCCGGATCCTCGCCGCCCGGGACATCGACTACGTCGGGCTCGACGGTTTCGGGCTGACCGTGGAGGGGACGGAACTCTTCACCGGGGGAGTCACCGGCGGAGTCACCGGGGGAGTCACCGAAGGAGACGCGGCCGACGGAGCATGAACGCTCCGCCCGTCATCGGCGTCACCCTGGGAGACCCGGCCGGCATCGGTCCCGAGGTGCTGGTCAAGACGCTCGACTCGATCGACCGCGGCGCGATGCGGCTGGCGCTGTACGGAGCGGGCTGGGGCCTCGAGCGGGGCGCGGAAGCGGCGCGCGCGGCCGTGTCCTTCAGGCGCTGGCCGGAGGTGGCCGCCATCGACTGGTCCGTGCCCGAGTGGCCGCTGATCGACGTCGGGATTGTCGCGCCCGCCGACTTCCGGATGGGGGAGGTGTCGGCCGCCTGCGGGGACATCGCGGTGCGGGCCGTGGAGGCTGCCGCGCGGGACGCCCTCGCCGGCCGCACGGCCGCGATGATGACCTGCCCCATCAACAAGGAAGCCATCCACGCCGCGGGCTACGTCGACGACATCGGCCACCAGGAGATACTCGCGCGCCTCGCCGGCGTCGACTGGACCGCCACGATGCTGATGACCCCGGGGCTGAAGGTGGTCCATCTCTCCACGCACAAGTCGCTGATCGAGGCGGCGCACTACGTCACCCGGGCGAACGTGCTCTCGAAGCTGCGCCTGACGCACGAGACGCTGACCCGGTGGGGGCTCGCGGCGCCCCGGGTCGCCGTGGCCGCGCTCAACCCCCACGGCGGCGAAGGAGGGCTGCTCGGGCGCGAGGAGATCGACGAACTCGAACCCGCCGTCGCGGATGCGCGTGACGCGGGGGTGAACGTCACCGGCCCGATCCCCGCGGACTCGATCTTCAACCGCGCCATCGCGGGCGAGTTCGACGTGGTGCTCGCGCTGTTTCACGACCAGGGTCACATCGCCATCAAGGTGCATGACTTCCACCACAGCGTCACGGCGACACTGGGGATTCCGTTCGTGCGCACCTCGGTCGATCACGGCACGGCGTTCGACATCGCGGGACGGGGAATCGCGGATCCCACCGGCGTCCGGGCCGCGCTGGATGCGGCGGCGACGCTGGCGGCGGGCGAGTTGTCCTGACTCCGATTCGGCGCGACCCTGCGGGTCGCGTTGCAGTTTCGCTACGCGAAACTGCCCTCAGTGGCGGGCCGGCCATGGGGTGCTACTGGCTCCGCTTGACCGTCGGCGTCTTGAAGGTCCCGCCGGGCTCCGCCTGCAGCCACGGATCGTCTTCGCGCGCCAGCATGCGCAGGTAGTCCGGGTCCGTACTGCGCGCGAACGTCTCGGGCGCCAGCTTGCCCCGGTAGTCGTGCTGGGGGATGTAGAACGGGCGGCAGTGCAGGCCGTGGACGCTGAGTCGCAGCCCCGGCGTCCGCTTGCGGAACGACCCGTGCCAGGTGGCGCCGTGGAACATGACGAGGGAGCCCGCGGGCGCTTCGACCGCGACCGCCTTCGCCGCGGCTTCGGGGAACCGCGGAGGGCTGCCCCGCCGATGGCTTTCCGGCACGTAGCAGAACGCGCCGTCGTCGCGGCTGTAGTCGGTCAGCAGCCAGTTCATGTTGGCGACGTAGGGCCTGCCCACCGGCCAGGGCCTGGGCGCGGCCGGGTCCGTGTCCGCGTGCAGCGGGGTCGTGAAAGGGCCCGCGTGGCGGTCGGGCGTTCGCCACTTGATCCAGCCGTTGGACGTCGACATGCGGTGCACGTCGCCCAGCAGGTGCCGGAACATCGTCTTCTTGACGGGGTTCACGGCGATCTCCTCGAAGACGCGTCCCGCGTTCGAACCGTTCTCCTGGCCCGCGTAGATCAGGTGCGTGACGAAGAACTGGCCGATCGCGGCCGCCGGGCCGTCGAGTTCGTCGACGCAGCCTGCGGCGAGGTCGAAGCGGCCGCCCGTCCGCCCGGAAGCCACGGCGAGCAGCGCACGGCGTCCCCGTTCGGGGAAGTCGGGTCCGAACCCCGTGCGTTCCGGAGGCACGACGCAGAGCCCCTGATCGTCGAGCTCGCGCACGTACTCCCCGAGCGACAGGCGCTCGATCTCGGCCTCGAGGGGCGGAAGTTCCGGGGAGAGTCGTCTCATTTCGACGGCCAGTGGTTTCCTCCCTTGGAGCCCTCAGCCGGGGAAGCTCCCTCGGCCGCTGACGCGTAAGGAAGTGTTGGCGTTCCCCCCTTCGGCGGATGCGTACTTCCATGCAAGCCTAACGCCGCCGACGGCCAAGTCCAGCGCGCGCCGAGGCGTCTGCGGCGGTGGAAATCGGCAAGGGCGGGGGGCACACTCGCCCGAGCAAGCAGAGGACGGGAGGAGAGCGCATGAAAGCGGCCGTGTTTCGGGAGGTGAACGTGCCGATGGAGATCGAGGAGATCGCCATCGACAAGCCCGGGCCGAGGGAAGTCCTGGTGCGGACGGCGGCGGCGGGCGTCTGCCACTCGGACCTGCACTTTTTCAACGGGACGTACCCGGGCGCGCTGCCGATCGTGCTCGGTCACGAGTCGGCCGGCGTCGTCGAGCAGGTGGGCTCGGACGTCAGCTACGTCAAGCCGGGCGACCACGTCATCACCTGCCTGTCCGTCTTCTGCGGACACTGCGAGTACTGCCTGACCGGGCACATGTCGCTCTGCCAGGAGCCCGAAGTGCGGCGCGGTCCGGAGGACGCGCCGCGGTTGTCGAAGGAAGGCGCCGGCCTCGCCCAGTTCGCGAACTTGAGCTCGTTCGCGGAGCAGATGCTGGTGCACGAGCACTCCGTCGTGAAGGTCCGCGAAGACATGCCGCTGGACCGCGCGGCGCTGATCGGGTGCGGCGTCACGACGGGCGTCGGGGCGGCCATCCACACGGCGGCGGTGGAGCCCGGCTCGACGGTGGCGGTGATCGGCTGCGGCGGCGTGGGGCTTTCGGCCATCAACGGCGCGGTGATCGCCGGCGCCGCGCGGGTGATCGCCGTGGACATGGTGGCCTCGAAGCTCGACCTCGCGCGCAAGTTCGGCGCCACGGACACCGTGGACGCCGGCGCCGGCGACGTCGTGCAGCAGGTGCGGGACCTGACGGACGGCGGCGTGCACTACTCGTTCGAGGCCATCGGCCTCAAGGCGACGGCCGAGCAGGCGTTCCGCATGCTGCGCCGGGGCGGCATGGCGACGGTGATCGGCATGATCCCGCCGGGCGAAATGGTCGAGCTGCACGGTCCCGACTTCCTGCAGGAGAAGAAGATCCAGGGATCGATGATGGGCTCGAACCGGTTCCGGGTGGACATGCCGCGTTTCGTGGACTTCTACCTGCAGGGCAAGCTGCACCTCGACGAGATGGTGTCGAGCCGCATCGGCCTCGCCGACGTCACCGACGCGCTCCTCGCGCTCGAGACCGGGGAGGTGGCGCGCAGCGTCATCTTGTTCGACTAGCGGCGGCCCTCATGGCCGCCCGTCCCCAGGCCTGATCGACGGCGAGCCGCTGCCCCGGGTGCCGAAGCACAAGTACACGGCCTGGGCGGACTACGTGCAGAGCCTGGGCAATCGCGGGACGGTGACGTACCTCACCAGCGTGGCGTGGACGGACGAGTTCCCCGCCGGGGGACGTCCGACCAGCGCCAGCCCGCTCAGCGTTGCGCCCGCGTTCCTCCGCCGGGATGCCCGGGTGAGCTGGACGAACCTCGACGAGCAGTGGACCGTGGCGGGCTTCGTGAACAACATCCTCGACGAGATCGGGGTGCGCAAACCAGTTCACCTACGCCGAGTCCCGGGGCATCGCCGCGTGATCGAACCCACCAACCCGCGCTGGTGGGGCCTCGAAGTGCACTACAAGTTCGGCGCGTACCGGTAGACCTGCTAGCGGACCTCCAGAGAAGGCGCCTGCGGGCGCCTTTGCCGCTTTTCGTCCCGTGGCGACGGGCACGAGCGCCTCCGGTCTGGTCGCCAAACGCGTGTAGCGCCGTATATTGCTGTGTGCAAGCCTCCAAATTTAAGCTCCGGGACGGGGCCAACGTCCTGAATCCCCGGAAAAAGTTGACATGGGGACGGCAAGCCCGTAAACAGGAGTTCGCCGTCTTCGGACGGCGCTGGAGAGACGAACAAGATTGCTGCCAGAAGCGGCAGCGGAGAGGGTAAGAACCATGATCCACCAACGGATGTTCCGGGGGGCCGGCGTACTCGGGTTGGCCTCCCTGTTCCTGATCTCGCCGCCGGTACTTGCCGACGACGACGACAGTTCCGAACAGCGCCGTATCGAAGAGATGGTCATCTACGGCGAACGCATCGAGTCCACCGTTTCCGACACCTCCATCGCCATCACGGCCATGGACGAGGACTTCCTCAAGGACATGGGGATGCAGGGTCCGAACGAGATGGTGAACTTCATCCCGGCGACGACGCGCACCGACTGGGACATCAAGATCCGCGGCATCGGACGCAACTTCCGGGGCCTCGGCGGGGACCCGGGGGTCGGCACCTACTACAACGGCATCTATTCGCCCGACTTCGGCATCGCAGCGACGGAGGGCGGCCTGTACGACATCCGCCGCATCGAGGTGCTGCGCGGACCGCAGGGCACCCTCTACGGCCGGAACTCCATCGGCGGCGTCGTGAACTACGTCACGAACCAGCCGAACCACGAGGGGTTCGAGGCGAACGCGCGCGCCGTGCTGGGCGAGTACGGCACCAACGAGTGGTTCGGGCTCGTGAGCGGTCCGGTCACCGACAATCTGGCCTACCGCCTGACCGGCGTGAAGCGGATTCGGGGACCTGCGGTCGACGGCCTGGCGGGCTCCGAGGACATCGAGGACCTGAACGACCAGAACTTCGCGCTGATCCTTGAATGGACCCCGCTCGACAGCCTGACGTTCAACCTGCGCGTCAACGACCGGCGTGCCTACAGCAAGCGCAACTTCGGTAACGGCGGGCACGGCATCGCCGGCGAAGGACCCTGCGTCGGGCAGCACCCGATCAACTCCGACAGCGACTGCGATCCGCGCTATCGCGTGTCGCGGGATACCAACCACTACGCCACCGGTTTCCGGCCGGTGAGCCAGGACTGGGCCGACCGATACGGCGATCTCGCCGACGATCCCCGCGGCGCGGTGGCCTGGATCCATCCGGTCACCGGGGAGCGCTTCTACGGATCGTACAACCGACCGGGCGTCGACGACACCAGCGTGCGCTGGCCCTTCATGCCGTCGCAAAACTACCGTCAGGCCTCTGTGGCCATGTACGACATCGGTGGCGCGGACGATCCCGACATCGTCGGTCTCACGACCGGTGACAACCGCGAGGAGTTCGACCACCAGCAGGGGTCGCTGGTCGTGGACTGGGACATCAGCGACAGGCTGTCGCTCAAGTATCTCGGTTCCTACAACAGCTTTGCGTACTGGTTCAACCGCGACAACAGCTTCTCGGACGGCTTCGTCTCCGACATCGACGACACGGTCATCGAGCAGGTGGAGAGCTACTCGCACGAATTGCGGTTGTTCTGGGAAGTGGGCGATCGTTTCACGGCCACGTCGGGCGTCTACCAGTTCTGGGAGTCCCGCGATCAGTGGTACGGGATTCGCGAACGCGGAGGGCAGGGCCGCGCGCAGAATGCGGCGATCTACGGACCCGAAGGATTCAACGAGTGGGTGTTGCGGGGGACCGAGGTCGTCGGCTGGGTCATGCCGGAGTGCATCGGCGTGGGCGTCGGCGGCTCCGCCGCCGGTGGCGACCTTGCACTGAACGATGCCGCGCACCCCGGCTATGGCAAGTACTGCGGGGACGCCGGCAAGCCCTACAGCCAGAGCGTCAGGACGGGCGACACGGGTGGTCTGTACGAGCACCGGAACCTGGTCGACAACGAGAACCTCGCCTTCTACACGCAGGGCGACCTGCGCCTGACGGACACCGTGAGCGTCACTCTCGGCGCGCGCTACTCGAAGGACTGGCGCGACGCCCTGGAAGCGCGGGGCGGCTACTCGGAAATCGAGGTCTACAACAAGCCTTGGCTCCCATGGGCGTTGTCCACGGCGTGTGCCCTCAATCCGGATCAGTGTCCGGAAGACCCGGCGGCGTTCTTCGCCCCGGGCGTGACGCCCCTTGCGGCCCTGAACGTCGCGATGGGCGCCGCGACCTTCACGGGCGATCCGGACTTCCCGATCAGGCCCGTCTGCGACCTCGAAGCCTACGCCTGCGAGCGCCCGCTCCGGCTGCGGGGCATTCCCATAGGATGGGGCCACCGCACGACGGGGACCTACAAGCAGGATGGCGACCTCACCTGGCGCGTGAACTTCAACTGGGAGCCGACGGCGGACATCCTGGTGTACCTTGGCGCCACGTCGGGTTATCGCGCCGGGGGCTTCAACCTCGGTCGCCCGGATGGCCGCGTCTCGGTGGACACCACCGGCGACGGCGTCGCCAACGCGCGGGCCCTGGGCGAATACGGGGACGAGAACCTCGTCGCGTACGAGTTGGGCTACAAGGGCACGCATCTCGACGGCACGTTGCAGTTGAACGTCGCGCTCTACTACTACGCCTATGAGAACTACCAGACGAACGTCTCGACGTGGGAATCGGAGAGTGGCGACTTCGCGCTGCCCGCCGTCACGCTGCCGGACGGCAGCGGGCTTAGTGCGCCGGCAGGCCGCGGTCCGGTCGACATCACCACCAACATTCCCGACTCGTACAACCGCGGATTCGAGATCGACGGGACGTACCTGGCTACCGACAACCTGACGTTCGGGGGCAACTACAGCTACACGGAGAGCGTCTTCGACTCCCCGTTCACGTTCTTCAACGAGAACGACCCCCGCTACCCCCGGGAGATTCTCGGCGGCGACCTGAACCAGGATCCGTGCACGCTGCCGGACGAGATCAAGGTGCTGTACTGCATCGAGATCGACGGCGCCGAGCTGACCGGGATTCCCAAGCACAAGGCCACGCTGTGGGCCGCCTACACCTGGAACCGCCCGAACGGCTCCTGGACCTGGTACAACTCCCTGGCCTACACCGGGGACTACGCCACCACGCCGTTCCACCGTCCGTGGGACCTCGTCCCGGACCGGGAGCGCTGGGACATGCGGCTGACGTACCGGGAGGCCACCGGCCGCTGGTCGGCATCGGCCTTTGTCGACAACGTGCTCGACAAGACCTACATCCGCCACTCCGACATGGAGAACCGTCGGACCGGCTACGGCGCCAACTGGCCGCAGCGGATCGTGTCCCTCTACCCGCGGTACTGGGGCGTCGAGTTCGAGTACAGCATGGGGGCGTATCGGTAGCGGAATTCGGCGGAGAAGAACCGCCGCGCCGTCGTTGTTGGGCAAATGGGGGAAGGGAAGTCAAAGGAATCAGAAATGACGGCCAAAATCATGGCAGTTCTGGCGGCGCTTTCGCTGTCGCTCTCGGCTTTCGCCGATCAGTGTTCACCGTTTCGGTGGGCAAGCGGCCCTTCTCCAGAGGATGCCGTGCAGGTAGCCGTGCAACTCGTCGAGCCCGACGTTGATGGCACGGTGTGTTTCTCGACCTCGTTCACAGAGTTGAACGACGATGACGTGTACGTCATGGCCAGCAACGCGCTCGACTCGGACTACCGCTTGAGCATTCGAGATGGGGAGCGGGTTATTTTTCGAGACATCGTTCGTGCGGGTACGAGAGACCACGACGAAAAGCTCACTCGAGCAAACCGGATCGGTGCCCACTATGAAGTCTCCGTCGAGTTGATGGACCCTGCTGAGCCGGTGGTGCTGACCTCAACGCTTTCCCCAGTGGTCGCGGAGGGAACCGGTATCAGGCTGCACGTGTTCCGGACGGCGGCCATCAAGCTCGCAGACACCATGCGAATGGACCCGACGATAGACGGCCCCACGTTCGACGAGTTGCCAATCGATCGGCCGGAGTGATGGTGTGCCTTTTGGTGGGTGGCTGCGCAATAGGCTGTTGCCTCACTTGGCCTGCATCGTCCCGCCAGGGGCCCCCTGATGAATTACGTACGCAGGGGTAACCTCGGCGGCGGAATGTACCGCCGTCGCAAAGGGGCGCTTCGGCGCCCCTTTGCTCGTGCCCCTGCCACGAATCTGTCCACGCCGCGGCGTAGTCGTCGGCGAGCTGCGTCGCGCGGAACAGGTGCAGCGCCGCTTTGACCACGTCGGAACGTGACTTGATGCCGTGTGCGCGGGCGTCGGCGTCGATGAAGCCGATATCTTCCCTTGGAGGCTGATACTGAGCTTCATCCTGCGGATCCTACCGTGAGTGCTCTCGGCGTGCTCCCGGGGGGAGTTGAGGTGTAGTTGAGGTGTTGAGGATCGCTTGGGGCCAACGCGAGGGGAACCGTTCGCGACGAGTTGTTTCCGCACCGTCGCCCAAGCCATGCCGAAGCCCCTGGATGATGTCTTGCGTGAGCGTTGGCTCACGAGGATCGGGGCGATTGCTCTCCCGGGGGTCTGGTAAGCTCGTTCCCGGCAATGGACGGAGCGAGCGAGATGGGCGCCGGGTCGGGCAAGGAAGCCGTGCTGACAGCCGCGAGCGCCACACCACGGGGCCGCGAGACCGCCATGCCCGTCATTACCGCCGTCGCAGTCGTCGTGGCTGCTCTCTCGATTGTCGCGTCCGTACTGGACTCGAGGATCGGCGAGATGAACGACGAGCTCGGCGACCTGCGCGGCGACGTCGAGCAGATCAAGCGCGATGTCGGAGACCTCCGCGAGGACGTGGCCTACATCAAGGGACGCATCGACGAGGCCCTGAAGCGTCCGGACTGACGGGGAGGCGGCGAGCCGTGGAGTGGACGGGGGACAGCATCGCGACCGTGACGGTCGGCATCGCGATTCTCGCCTTCCTCTGGAACCTGCACCGGGATATGGGGAACCTGCACAGGGACATCGGGGACCTGCGCGAGCGCATGGCGCGTCTCGAGGGCCTGTTCGAGGGCGTTGCCGGCCGCCATCCCGAGACTTGAGGGCCTCGCGGGCTCCGCAGAGACAGGCGCCAGGGGTTCGCGGCGGGCCGTCTCCTTGTGCCGGTTGGGCATGCCGGGCGGCGTGGCGGCGACGTGCCATGCCATACTCGGCCCATGCGCTTCTTCAACACCACCGGCCCGGTTCAACCAGACAAGCACTATTGCATCCCGGCGTTGAGCCGGCTCGATCTGGACGAGGTCCTCGGCCTGATCCGCGACCAACGCTACTTCGTGCTGCATGCGCCCCGACAGACGGGCAAGACCTCGGCCCTGCTGGCGTTGCGCGACCTCCTGAACGGCGAGGCGAACCATGCCTATCGCTGCGTGTACGCGAACATCGAGGCCGCGCAGGCGGCGCGGGAGGACACCGAGCCCGCCATGGGAGCGATTCTCAGCCAACTCGCCTTGCGCGCGCGGCTGGCGCTTGAAGACACCTTCGTGGAGGATGTCTGGCGCGACGCCGTGTCGCGCATCGGTCCCCACGGTGCCCTGCAGGAGGTGCTCAGCCGCTGGGCCCAAGCGGATCCCAGACCGCTGGTTCTGCTGCTCGACGAGATCGATGCGCTGGTGGGGGACACCTTGCTATCGGTGCTGCGCCAGCTCCGATCGGGTTACGACCTGCGCCCGGGAGGCTTCCCGCAAAGCGTCCTGCTTTGTGGCGTACGGGATGTGCGCGACTACCGCATCCGATCGAACGCGGAGAACGCCGTGATAGCCGGCGGCAGCGCCTTCAACATCAAGGCGCGGTCACTGCGCCTGGGAGATTTCTCGAAGGCCGAGGTGGAAGCGCTGTTGCTACAGCACACCGAGGAGACCGGGCAGCCTTTCGCCGACGGGGCGGTCGATGCGGTCTGGACGCAGACGCAAGGCCAACCCTGGCTCGTCAATGCCCTGGCGGACGAGGCATGTTTCCGGCACAAGGCGGGGCGGGACCGAAGCCGTCCCGTCACTGCGGATCACCTCCTCGACGCGCAGGAGCGGCTCATCGCGCGCCGCGAGACGCACCTCGACCAGCTCGCGGACAAGCTCAAGGAGGATCGGGTGCGCCGCGTGATTGGCCCGCTGCTGAGCGGCGGCGACGAGCGCGAGTTCTCGGACCGGGATCTGGAATACGTCCGCGACCTCGGCCTGATCGCTTATGAAGGTGCGCTGCGCATCGCCAACCCCATCTACGCGGAAGTCGTGCCGCGGGAACTGACGTATGCCGCGCAGGCCGGACTGGTCGAGGAGACGGCATGGTACGTGGACGGGGACGGCGGATTGAACCTCGTCAAGTTGCTCACCGCCTTCCAGCAGTTCTTCCGCGAACACTCCGAGCACTGGATGGGACGCTTCGACTATCGGGAGGCGGGGCCGCAGCTTCTCCTGCAGGCGTTCCTGCAGCGCATCGTCAATGGTGGCGGACGCATCGAGCGGGAGTATGGCCTCGGCCGGGGCCGCACGGACCTGTTGCTGGTATGGCCCCAGGGAAGGCGTACCCGGCGGTTCGTCGTCGAGTGCAAGGTCCTGCACCCGCGGCGGGGGCTGGAAGCGACGATCCGCGATGGCCTGCGGCAGACGGCGGGCTACGTGGACCGCTGCGACGCCGAGACCGGTCACTTGGTGGTCTTCGACCGCCGGGAGGAGCGGACTTGGGAAGAGAAGGTGTTCCATCGCGTCGACGCCGGCGATGCACCGGGCATCCATGTCTGGGGCATGTGAGTCCGGGGCATGCGAGGAAGGGGGTCCCGTGCAGTTCACTCGCCGAGGATGGCCAAACGCGGCGACCTGACCGGCAGCGTGGCGGTACGTTGGTCGCGGCACCGGAAACGAGGCGACCCTGACGGACGGATGCCGGCCCTGTCGGGGCTACGCAGGATGTGGCCTACATCAGGGGCCGCATCGACGAGGCCCTCAAGCGTCGGGACTGACCCGTTGCAGGGCCTCCCCTTGCCGTGGCCGCCCCCGCCCGAGTCGTGCAGGCCGGCCGAGACCGAGGTTCTCACAAGGGATCAAAGACCCAGGTGCAGACGGAGGGCGTCATCGAGCCCGTTCATGATGCGAGGCGGTATCCGTCCGGCACGCGAGTGGAGGCGTTCGATCGCCACGGCGCGAACCTGCTCCGCCTGGGCCTTCGAGTCGCGCGGAAGGCCGCAGGCGCGAGCGGGCAGCCGGACCTGGAAAGGGTAGATCCTGCGCACGTTGCTGGTGACCGGGACGACGGTCACGACCCCGCGCTGTAGCGTCGCTGCGCTCTGGTTGGCGCCGTCGTTGCTTACGACTACCGCCGGCCGCCGGTATGCCGCCTCGGCGCCCACTGGGACGCTGAAATCCACCATCCAGATGTCGGCGCGGCGCACCGGCTCCGACGCGCTCAATCGTTCAGCCCGTCGAGCGACGACCGATCCCACGCCTCGGTGTCGTCATCGTCGTCCCATTCCGTCCACGCCGCGGCGTAGTCGTCGGCGAGCTGCGTCGTGCGCAACAGATGCAGCGCCGCTTTGACCACGGCGGACCGTGACTTGATGCCGTGTGAGCGGGCGTACGCGTCGAGGAACCCGACATCTTCCCCTTGGAGGCTGACACTGAGTTTCATCCCTTGGATGCTACCGCGAATACTCTCCGAGTACTACCTGCAAACGGATTGCAGTCGGCCCTCGTGCGGCGGCGAGGAGGCGCGCCGGGGCTCGCCCCCTGGGGCGCTACGGCGTTTGCAGGACCGCCTCGAACGTCTCCAACTGCGGATGTCCGAGATACGTACCCTTCGGGGCACTCCGCTGCGCGTGCGCCTTGCGGAACAATTCGGACTCCGTCCACGCCACGAACGCCTCCCGCGACTCCCAGATCGTGGGTGACGCGTAGAGCGCGCGATCGTCGCCGACCGGTCCCTTGAGGAGGGCGAACGAACGGAATCCGGGCACTTCTTCCAGGAACGACTCCCGCTCGCGCCATACGCGCTCGAAGTCGGGCTCGCGCCCCGGCGCGATTCTGAAACGGTTCATGGCGATGAACATGGCGTGTCTCCTTGCGTTGTCCGATCGTGCCGGGACGTCTACGGACGTGCCCCCGGCGTCAGCTTCACCGTGTGCCGGCCCCCGTCGCGCACGAACACCACTTCCACGGGCACATCGACTCTCACGTCGTCGAGGGCGTAGGTGTAGTCGTAGATGTTGGCGATGGCCTGTCCGGCGAACTCGACGATGACGTCGCCGCCCCTCAGGCCTGCCTCCTGCGCGGGGCCGCCCTCGATGACGTTCGAGAGCAGCAGCCCCTCCGTCTCGCTGGCGTAGTCCGGGACGGTGCCGGTGTAGGCGCGCACCGTGTCCCGGCTGCCGCCGCGCTGCAGCCGTCGCTCGACCCGCGCGAAGGCGAGGGGTTCGTCCCGGTCGGCGATGCGCCGGGCCAGCAGGGCGGTGAACCGGGCCACGCCACCGAGCGCGTCGTAGTCGAGCTTGTCCGGGCTGTCGCTGGGTCGGTGATAGTCCTCGTGCGCGCCGCTGAAGAGGTTCGCCGCGGGGATGCCGGCGTTGTAGAAGGTGGCGCTGTCCGTCGGCAGGTACGGGTCCGCCTGGAGCGCGAGGTCGAACCCCACGGGCACGTTCGCCGCCTCGATCAGACCAGTCCAGTCGGGGCTCGAACCGACGCCCTGCACGTTCAACCGGTTCTCGCGGACGCGCCCGACCATGTCGAGGTTGACGTAGGCCGCGATCCGGTCCCCGGGGAGGGGACCGTCCTGCAGGAAGTGGGAAGAGCCGAGCAGCCCCAGTTCCTCCCCGCTCCACAATGCCAGCGCGACCGGTCGGCGGTGCCCCGTTCCTGCAAGCACCGCGGCAGCCTCGAGGACGGCGGCCACGCCCGACGCGTTGTCGTCGGCCCCGAGGTGCACCTGTCCCGTCTCGTGCTCGCGGGCGAGCGAGTTGCCGCCGTGGCCGTGTCCCAGGTGGTCGTAGTGTGCGCCCAGCACGACCCAGGACGCGTCTGCCCCCGCGGTGCCGAACAGCGCCCCGACCACGTTTCGCCCGGTCCGCCGCTCGCGCTCGAGCGCGGTGTCCAGCGTGACGCGAACATCGGGGAGTTCAAAGCCCGCGACATGGGGGTTGCCGGCGTCGAAACCGTGCTGGAGGTCCTCCAGCGTCCGTGCCGTCCCCGCGAACAGGAACTCCGCGGCCGCGCCGCCGATGCTGGCGACCGGAATGCCGGATCCGGCGGCGGCGGTGTCGAAGCGCATCGGGATCGTCCTGCCGGCACTGGGTGAGCGCGGACCCGTGACGACGAGCAGGCCCGCGGCGCCCGCTTCGCGGGCCGTCAGGGCCTTGTAGCGCAGGCCGGAGTAGCGGTTCAGGGTGGCGCGCACGTCACCCTCGGTGTCTTCCGGCACATAGCGCAGGACCACGACGATCTTGTCCTGGACGTCCAGGGTCGCGTAGCTGTCGTAGCCGAAGTCGGCGGAATCGGGCACGCGGATGCCGTAACCGGCGAACACCACGGCTCCGGCCGCCCGCCCGGACTCGGAAAACCCGAGCGCCTGTACGCTGTCGGCGCCCGTGAACGTCTCCGCGCCGCCCGGGCCTTCGACTCGCAGGGAGGAGCCGACGTCACGCGCCCCGGCGGTGAACTCGAACTCGATCTGCATGCTCTCCCGTCCGGGGAGCGGTTCGGCGCCGATGCGCGCGAGTTGGCCGGCGATGTAGTCCGCGGCCAGGCGCTCGCCGGCGGACCCCGTGAGACGCCCTTCGAGTTCTGGCCCCGCCAGCCGTCTGACATGGTCTTCGAGCCCGACCGGGGCGGAGTCGGCCTGTTCCGCCGCGGACCGCAGGCGTTCGGGCGCCGCGCCCAGTGCGCGCAGTGCCGCGTCGTGGTCCCAGTCCGCCAGGTAGATCTGTCCGCCGCGCTCCCCGTGGCGATTCGACGTCCACGCCAGCCTGCGTCCGTCGGGAGAGGGGACCGGCAGGCCGTCGAAACCCTCGGTGAAGGTCACGCGAACCGGTTCCTTCGCGCCGGCCGCGTCGACCATGAAGACCTCGAAGTTGTCGAAGCCGAGCTTGTTGGACGCGAAGAGCACGTACTCGCCGGAGGGGTGCGGGTAGGGCGCCCAGCTCATCGCCTCGAAGTCGGTGAGCCGCCGCGGGTCCGTCCCGTCCGGGTTCATCGACCAGAGATCGGCCTGGAGCCCGTCTTCGGTGAACCGGCGCCAGACGATCCGCGAGCCGTCGGCGAAGAAGAACGGACCGCCGTCGTACCCCGGTGTGTGCGTCAGGCGCCGCGGTTCGCTACCGTCGGAGCGCATGATCCAGATCTCGCCGAAGTACGCGGGATCGGCTTCGAGCAGTCTCCGCTCGCGGGCGTCGAGCGCGCGGCCGTAGGCGTCCCGCGTGGACGTGAACGCGATCCACTCCCCGTCCGGCGAATAGCTGGCCTCGGCGTCGTAGCCGGGCGCTTCGGTCAGTCGTTTCGGGACGGCGCCCGGCGTGTTGGCCACCGCGTAGATCTCCATCTGCGGGTCGTAGTCCCACGTGTAGCGGCGCTCCTGGCCGGAAGCCCGGAACTCGAGTTCCTCCCGCTGCAGCTCGAGGGAGCGGGGGTCGTGGTGCGTGGATGCGAAAAGGATCTCCGAGCCGTCCGGGTGGAAGAAGGCGCAGGTCGTCTTGCCGACGCCGGTGGAGACCTGGCGGGTGTCTCCGGTCACGAGGTCGAGGAGGTAGATCTGGTAGAACGGGTTGTCGGGAAGACGCTCGCTCTGGAAGACCATCGATCGGCCGTCGGCGGAGAAGTAGCCCTCGCCGGAGCGCGCGCCCTCGTAGATCAGCCGGCGGGGCTGTTCGATGAACGTGCTCTCGTCGGCTTCGGGCTCCGCCGTGGCCGCGGGCCCCGGGGCGGACACCCCGGCTATCGACAGGGCGCAAAGGAGCCAGGCACGCAGGTGCCGGGCAGGACTCGGGGCGCCTCCCGTTCCGTCGGTCGACAAGGTCTGGCCTCCGTGCGTAGTGCGACGGATCAAGTGTGCACGACCAGGCGCCCGAGCGTCTCGTGCCGCTCGACGCGAATCCGCGTGCCGTAGGTGCGGGTCAGCAGCGCGTCCCGAAACACCGCCTCGGGGTGACCGGTGGCCGCGACGGTCCCGTCGGCGAGGAGCACGGCGCGGTCGGCGAAACGAGCGGCGAGGTTGAGGTCGTGGAGCACGACCAGTACCCCGATCCAGCGCTGGGCCGCCCGGCGTGCGAGACGTAGCGCCAGGAGTTCTCGCAGCGGGTTCGCTGCGCTGACGCGCAGGGAACCCGTGACGTACGCGTCGCGCTTGGCGTTGGTGTAAAAATCGGTCGCGCTGGGCGCGAGGCCTTGCAGGCACTGGTGCATGCATGCCCGTCTAGGAGTTTGGCCCGGACCGTGATCGGCGTTTTGACGCTGGTGGCGCGGCCCATCGGTCGCGACCCCGCATGCAAGAGTGAACGTTTCCGCCACGGTCTCGCCCAGCGCGACCGTTGACGATGGTGGAGGATTTGCGGATGACTGACAAGGCGGCGGCGCCGTTGGAGATCGTGCACCCCGATTGCGCGGGGATCGACGTGGGCAAGCGCAAGCATTACGTGGCGGTGGACGGGTCGCGGTTCGAGCGACCGGTTCGGCACTTCGGGACGTTCACGCGCGACCTGGAGGCGATCGCGGAGTGGCTGTCCTCGCGTGGCGTTCGCGAGGTGGCGATGGAGTCCACCGGGGTGTACTGGATTCCGCTGCTCGAGGTGCTCGACCGGGCGGGCTTCGAGGTGCACCTGGTGAACCCGCGCGCGACCAAGCAGGTGAGCGGGCGCAAGAGCGACGTGCTGGACTGCCAGTGGATCCGGCAACTGATGAGTTACGGTCTGCTGCGCGGCGCGTTCCGCGCGTCCGACGAGCTGTGTCCGATGCGCTCGTACGCGCGCCAGCGCGAACAACTCATCCGCGACCGCAGCCGCGCGGTGCAGCACATGCAGAAGGCGCTGACGCAGATGAACGTGCAGCTGGACAACGTGCTCAGCGACATCATGGGCAAGACCGGCCAGTTGATCGTGCGCGCCATCGTCGCGGGCGAACGCGACGGCGCGGCCCCGGCCAGGTTCCGCGACCGCCGCTGCAAGGCCGACGAGGCGACCATCGCCGCGAGCCTGCGCGGCAACTGGCGCGACGAGCACCTGTTCGCCCTGGCCCAGGCGCTGATGCGCCACGACATGCTGCAGGGACAGATCGAGGCGTGCGAGGCGCGCATCGACGCCGAGCTGGAGCGACACGCCGGCATGGACGCGCCGCCAGTGGCCCGGTCCCGCGAACGCGCCCTGCGCGAACGACTGCGCGCGATGCTCGGGGTCGACCTGACGGCCATGCCCACGGTCGGCGTGGAGACCGCCCTGACGCTGGCGGCGGAGGTCGGCGCGGACTGTCGCGCTTTCCGACCGCCGCCCACTTCTGCTCGTGGCTTGGCTTGGCACCGGGCACGCGCATCAGCGGCGACAAGCGCCTCGGCGGCCCGCCGGCGCGACGCGCCAACCGCCTCGGCCAGGCGTTGCGCATGGCGGCGAGTACCGCCCGCAACAACAAGACCGCCATCGGCGCCGCACATCGACGGCGCCTGGCGCGCATGGACGCCGCCAAGGCCGTCAAGGCCACCGCCCACCAGTTGGCCCGGTTGATGTACGCCATGCTGACCCGCGGCGAGGAATACGTCGAGCGCGACCTCGCCGCGATGGAAACCGAGCGCCGCGACCGCCAGATCAAAAACCTGCAGCGTCAGGCGCGACACTTCAACCTGACCCTCGTCCCTGAGGAACAGGCCGCCTGAAGGAGTTAGTTCCATGCAAGCGCCTGCCGGCTTCCCCGCACCCATCCCATGCCCAGGATCTCCTCGACCGTGAAGTCGAAGACCACGTCCATGGATTGCGCCATCACGCTGCGCCGGGTCGCGAGTTCTCCCGTCTCGATGCGGGCGAGTGCAGTGCCATGCAGGCGGACATCGCCGTTCGTCGGGGACAACTCGCCGGAGAGGACCCGCACCAGGCTCGACTTGCCGGCTCCGTTCGGCCCCCAGCCGGACGTTCACTTCGCGGGCCCCGAGCGTCACCGCGGGCGCACCCTGGCGATGAGCCAGAGGAAGAACGGGGCGCCGAGGGCGCTGGTGACCAGGCTGATCGGCAGTTCGGCCGGTGCCGTCACGGTGCGGGCGACCAGGTCGGCGAGGATCGTCAGGCCGGCCCCGAGCAGCGCCGCGGCAGGCATCAGGTAACGGTGGCCCGCACCGACCAGGAGTCGGGCCAGGTGCGGCACGACCAGGCCGATGAAGCCGACCATGCCGGACACCGCGACGCCGGCCCCGACCACCGTGGCGGCACTGAAGATGACGCGGCGCTTGAGGCGCCTCACGTCGATGCCAAGGTGGAACGCCTGCGGTTCGCCGAGTTGCAGGAGATCGAGGGGCCGGACCTGGCGGAGGAGGACGCCGGCGGCGGCCGCGATCAGCAGGGCGACGGGCAGGGTCAGCGACCAGCTTGCACGGCCGAAGCTGCCCATCATCCAGAAGACGAGACTCCGCAACTGCCCGTCGTCGCTCACGTACTGGAAGCCGCCGATCACGACGCCGGCAAGTGCGTTGACGGCGATGCCCACCAGCAGGATCGTGACGATGCTGAAGTGCCCGAAGCGTTCGGCGAACGCGTACAGGAAAAGCGTGACCAGGGCCGCGCCGGCCACGGCCGCGAGCGGCAGGGCGTATGGCGTGACCCAGGCGCCGAGCGCCAGCGCCGAACCGAGTACGATCATCGCGATCGCGCCGACGGCGGCGCCGCTGGAGACGCCGATGAGGCCGGGGTCGGCGAGCGGATTGCGGAACATGCCCTGCAGGGCGGTGCCGGAGACGGCCAGGGCAGTGCCGACGAGGCCTGCCAGGACCACCACCCGCGGAGCGCGGATATCGAGGAGCACGGCCCGGTGCAGGCCGTCTCCGGCGTCGAACAGGTACGCGAACGGAATGGCGGCGGCTCCGTGCGTGAGCGCGGTCACCGCCGCGGCCACCAGGCCCAGAGCGAGCAGCGCCACCGCGGCGGGCCGTCTGGGCGTTTCGGGAAGCCACCCGCAAGGCGGCGCGGCCGACACCGCCGACTTGCATGGAAGTACGCCCCCGGCGACGGGGGAGAAGCCTGCACTTCCTCGCGTGTCAGCGGTCGGGGAAGCTCCCCCGGCTGAAGGCTCCTGATTCATCCGGAGGGCGGCTTGCGCAGCATGCGGGCGACATCAAGGGCGGTCGCGAGCGTGCGGGGGCCGAACCCCAGCAGCGCCATGCCGCCCAGCGTCACGATGCGCCCCTCCCGGGCGGCGGTGGTCAGCCGGAGGGCCGGGGAAGAGGCAGCGGAGCGCGCCGCGTGGGTGTCGGAGGCGTCACGCGCGGCCATGAGGACGAAGTCGGGGTTCGCGGTGGCCATCGCTTCCGGGGACATCGGCTTCCAGCCGGTGACGTCCGCGAACACGTTGTCGGCTTGCACCATTTGCAGAAGGCCGTCTCCAGAGGTGCCGCGCCCGGCGGCCAGCGGGGCGCCCTCGGCCGAGCCCAGGAGCAACCGACGCGCGGGCGAGGTCCGGAGGCCGTGTTGGCGAGCGCCGCCAGCGCCTCGACCTGCGGTGCGAGACGGGACCCGATCACGCGCTCGCCGGCGGATGCCAGGTCGAGTACACCGGCGACGCAGCGGACCTTCGCCAGGATCCCCGAGGCCGAGGGCGTCTCCGGGACGCGCGTCACCTCGACGCCGGTGCGTTCGAGCTGGGTGAGGACCTCGGGCGGCCCCATGTCGTCCTCGCCGAGGATGAGGCTCGGTGCCAGGGAGAGGAGCCCCTCCACCGACAGGGCGCGTACGTACCCGGCCGAGGGCAGGCCGCTCGCCTCCGGCGGGAAGTCCGAGGTGATGTCAACCGCGACGATGCGATCCTCGGCGCCCAGCAGATAGAGGATCTCGGTCAGCGAGCCGCCGGCGACGGCGATCCTCGAACTGTCCGCGGCCGGCTCGCATGCGAGCGCGCCGCCGGCCAGCAGCGCGGTGACGGCGAGGACGCGATGCAGCATCAGAGCTCCACCCGCAGCGTGACCCCGGCGTGGAACCCGGGCTGCGTGAAGCGGGCGGGCGCGTCCTGCCCGATGGCGGTCGTGTCGGCCCACCGCAGGTAGGTCCGGTCGGTGAGATTGAAGAGCCCGAGATGCAGCCGGACGCGGTCGGTGAAGCGCAGGTGTCCGAGCAGATCCAAGATGCCGTAGCCGGCTGTAGGCATTCTTGGCATGCCGGCGTCGATGTCGGAGACATCCTTGCCGCCAACCAGCGTCCAGAGCAGTTCCGTGCCCCAGCGGCCGCCCGGCGCGTCGTAGCCGAGGCCGAGCACCGCCGTGAGCGGCTCGATGGTGTTCAGGGGCTCGCCGCTGTCCTGGTCCTCCCCGCGGGCCCACGCGACCGAGGCGCGCAGCGTCAGGTCGGGCAGACCCGTGCGCCACCCGGCGACGTCGAGCAGTGCCGACAGCTCGGCGCCGTCGATGCGGACCTTGGCCCGGTTGACGGACTGGAACGTGAGCAGGCCATCCGCGGGATCCACGCCGCGGGTCGCGCCGAACGCGGGGGCCACTGCGAAGGACTCGATGAAGTCGTCGTAGTCGTTGCGGAACACGGACACGCGCACCTGGCCGGCGTCGCCGAGCCACCGCAGCCCGGCTTCCACCCCCTGGCTGCGCTCGGAGGCGAGGTCCGGATTGGAGATCGTCTTGTAGCCGCCGAGGAAGTTGGTGAACCCCACGTTGACGTCGTCGTACGGAGGCGCGCGGAAACCTTCGCTGTAGCGAGCGAACAGCGAGAAATCGCGTCCCGCCGCCCAGACGGCGCCGATCTTCGCGGTCACCTCGGAGTCCGAGTAGTCTTCGGGCGGCGGTGATCCGGGGTTGCCGCCGAAGTAGACGGCGTCCGGGCTCGTGTCCGCGTCGAAACGGTCGAAGCGCACGCCCGGGGAGAGGAGCAGCCTTCCATCGAGCAGCGCGATCTCGTCCTGGACCAACGCCGCCGCCTGGACCACCTTCGTCGGCGGGAAGTCGCGCGTGGGGTAGGGGTAGAACTCCCGTAACGGCGCGCCGCCGGCGTCGAACGTGGCGCCGTGGCGCACGGAAAGGTTGTCGGTCTCGTAGTAGTCCGCGCCGTAGGTGAGGAAGTGCCGCGAGGCGCCGAGATCGAACGATTTGCCGAGTTGCACGTAGGCGCCGCGGATCTCCTGCTCGTATCGCGAGTCCCGGGTGCGGGTCTGGGGGGCGCGGCTGCGCGTGGTCCGGGCTTCCAGCGTGGCCTGTTCGGTCTCCGATTGCTGTCCGTAGACGACCATCCGAACGCTGTCGGCGACCGGCGTGGCGCCGGTGAAACGGTACGCGAACGACCACCGGTTCCGGTCGCGGGCGTCCCGCGCGTCCCGCCGGTCGACGGTGGTGCCGAACGCGGACACGCCGTAGTCCGACAGGATGCGTGTGTCCGTCTCGTTGCGATAGCTGTCGACGCCGACGGTGAGTCGGTGGGCGTCGGTGGGCGCGAAGGTGACCTTGGTGGAGAGGTTCGCGGTGTCGATGGACTGCGGATCGGGGCGCTCCCGTCCCGGGCCCGTGCCGCCCGCGTCGCCGCCGTTGTCACGCTCGTGGCCCTGGCGTTCGGTGTAGTGCAGCAGGCCCGACAGCCGGTCGCCGCCCGCGGCCGCCGTCACCGCGCCGACCAGGCTGTCGTCCGCACCCGAGTGGCCGGCCTTCACTTCGACGTGCCTTCGCCGGTCCGCCCCGACGTAGTCCTCGGGGCCCTTGGTGGTGAAAGCGACGACCCCGCCGAGCGCGTCGCTGCCATACAGGGCCGAGATCGGTCCGCGGGCGATCTCGGCACGGCTCAGGCTGTCGACATCGACGAAGTCCCGGCGGGAGGAGAGGAAGGGGCCGAAGGAGAACTCGTCCGGGACGCGCACGCCGTCCACCAGGGTCAGCACGCGGTTGCCGCCGATACCGCGGATCGTGAAGCCGTCGAGGCCGAAGCGGCCCCCGCCCGCCACGGTGACCCCGGGCTCGAACCGCACGAGGTCGGCGATGTTCCGCACCAGGCGCCGCTCGATGTCCTCGGCCGTGGCGACGGACACCGTGGCGGCCACTTCGTCGAAGCTCCGCTCGGTGCGCGTCCCCACCACGGTCAGGGTCTCGTCCACCGGTGCGTCGGTCGTGTCGTCCGAATAGGCGGCTCCCGTCGCGAGCACGGTACAGAGGAGGGGTATGCGGACACGGAGGATTCGCGCGTTCATCTCTTTCTCCATAGGAACACGAATAAGAACGAGTCGCATTTGCGATTATGGTCAGAGTAGGAGGACGAACGCAAGCTCGGAGTCCTCGGGCCGGCTCCGACGCGGCCGTCCGGGTAACATGTCCTGCCGTACGGGGAGTTCAGTCGGGAGAACCGCCATGCATGCGATAGAGACCGAAGCCGACCTGCGCGCCGTCATCGGGCAGGAGATCCCCGGGCTGGCCGAGAAGAACCAGCCGCGGCTCAATCAGTTCGCCATCGAGTTCCTCTCGAAGTCCCCGTTCCTCGTGCTGTCGACGGCGGACGCGGAAGGACGCATCGACGCATCGCCCAAGGGAGACGGCCCCGGCTTCGTCCTCGTCGAGGACGAGCGGCACTTCGTGATCCCCGACCGCCCGGGCAACCGGCTGGCATACGGACACCACAACATCCTCGCCAACCCGCGCGTCGGGGTGCTCTTCATGCTGCCGGGCACGCCGGAGACCCTCCGGGTCAACGGCAAGGCGTCACTGACCGCGGATCCGGAGCTGCTCGAACGTCTCGCGGCTCGCGGCAAGCCCGCCGTGCTGGCCATCCGGGTGGAGGTGGAGGAGGTGTTCTTCCACTGCGCCAAGGCGTTCCTGCGCGGGCGCGTGTGGAAGCCCGAGTCCTGGGGCGAGAAACACGAGGTCTCGTTCGGCAAGATGTTCGCCGCGCAGAGGAACGCGCCGGCGGAAACCGCGGACGCCATCGACGCGATGGTCGAGGCGGACTACCGCGAGAATCTCTGAACGCGGCGGGCGACCGTAACGGTCGCCTCCGCGCCGGTCAGTTCCGGATCGCCTGAGACGCCGGTCGCCCTGTCACGCCCGCCACCATGTCCCGCGCCTGCTTCGTCGACACCTGCGTCGGCTTCAGCCGCGCCGCGAAGTTGTACGGCTCGGTGTCGATCTCGGAGAGCGTGATCTCGCCGTTCAGCACGGCGGCCTTCCACGCCTCCTGCTCTCCATGCCGCGCCTTGAACTCGGGCATGACCTCGCGGGCGAAAAGCTCGAGGCTCG
Source organism: Pseudomonadales bacterium (assembly GCA_022825925.1). GTDB lineage: Bacteria > Pseudomonadota > Gammaproteobacteria > Pseudomonadales > Azotimanducaceae > VXNE01. The sequence continues at coordinate 281,236 of JAJDVW010000022.1, forward strand.
AGCAGATGTCCTCGTGGGTGTTCTTGCCTGCCTGGTTCAGCAGGATGACCTGGTCGACGTTGGCGCGCTCGAGTTCGAGCAGGCGCTCGCGGATCGTGTCCGGGGAGCCGATCAGCTCGCTGCCCGAGCGTTTCTGCCCGGCCGGCGTCTGTTTCCACTCCTGGTAACGCTCCCAGAAGTTGTTGGTGCCGGGCTCGAAGGGCCCCTCCTTGTTGTAGAGCTGCAGCGCGAACTGGAAGAAGGTCCAGCCGTCGGCCTTCTGCCAGGCCTCCTCGTCGGTCTCGGCGCACATGAACCCGGAGACCACCGCGATGTTCGGGTTCGTCTCGTATTCGCAGAGCTTCTCCTGGTCGTGGATGAAGGTGTTGTAGTACGCGTGCACCCAGGCTTCCGCGGCCTCGAGGCTCACGAACTTGAAGCAGAGCGACCCCATGCCGCGGTGCGCCGCGTACTTGATGGTGTCAAGCTGGGAGCAGGCCACCCAGAGCGGCGGATGCGGCTTCTGCAGGGGCTTCGGCACGACGGCGCGGAGCGGGAACTTGAAGTACTCGCCCTCGTACTCCCAGCCGTGGTTCCAGAACATCGGCAGCGTGCAGCGGACGGCGTCTTCCCAGATGTCCCGCTTGTCGCGGAAACGCAGGTTGAAGGGGTGCAGTTCGGTCACCGAGGAGCCCTCGCCGAGGCCGAGTTCGACGCGGCCGTCCGAGACGAGGTCGAGGGTCGCGATCTTCTCCGCCACGCGCGCAGGGTGGTTCGTCGTCATCTGCACGATGCCGTGACCGAGCCGGATGTGCTCGGTGCGCTGGCTGGCGGCGGCGAGGAAGACCTCCGGCGCCGAGGAGTGGGAGTACTCCTCCAGGAAGTGGTGCTCGACTTCCCAGGCGTAGTCGAAGCCCAGCCGGTCGGCCAGTTCGATCTGGTCGAGGGAGTCCTTCAGCAGCCTGTGCTCGCTGTCCTGGTCCCAGTTCCGTGGCAACTGGTGTTCGTAGAAGATTCCGAACTTCATGCACTCGCCCTCCGTGTATGGCGCGGATGTTGGCAGCGGCCCCGCGAAAGCGCAAACGGCGGCGCCGGACCGGGCGCGGGGTTTCAGGCGCCCTGCAGGGCCTCGAGGACCTTCTGCGGGTGGTCGGCCGCCTTCGGGACGCGCCGCCAGTGCTTGACGACGTTGCCGTCGGGGCCGATCCAGACGGTGGAGCGGATCACGCCCATCCGCTTCTTGCCGTACATCATCTTCTCGCCGTAAGCCTGGTAGGCGGTCATCATCTCCCGCTCGGGGTCCGAGAGCAGGGTGAACGGCAGGTCGTACTTGTCGACGAACTTGCGGTGCGACGCTCCGCCGTCGGGGGAGACCCCGAACACCACCGCGCCGGCGTCCTGGATGTCGCTCCAGAGGTCCCGGAAACCGCAGGCTTCCTTCGTGCACCCGGGGGTGTCGTCCTTCGGATAGAAATAGACGACGACATGCTTGCCGCGCTGATCCTCGAGCGCGACGGAGTTGCCGTCGGTGTCCTGCAGGGTGAACGGCGGCGCCGCCTTGCCTTCCTCGATTGCCATGTGGTCTTCGCCTTGAGAAAAACGCCGCGTCATTTTCCAGACGCGGGGCGGGCGATCAAGGTGGTTGCGTGCCGGCGCCGCCCACTTCCCTATCGGCGCATGGAATACTATGAGGCTCAACGGAGGCCGCGCGATGCTGCAAAGGCTCTATGTCGACAACTACAAGTGCCTCGTCAACTTCGAGCTTCCGCTTGAGGAACTCACGCTTCTACTGGGCCTGAACGGCACCGGCAAGACAGCGGTTCTCGACATCGTTTCGGCGCTGCGCCGCATCCTCGTCGACGGGGTCCCGATCACGCACGAAAAGGCGTTTCCGACGGCCACGTTGACGCGGTGGCAGGCTCGGGACGTTCAGGTGTTCGAGTACCGAGTGGTCGACGATGACGTGGTCTTCGACTATCGGCTCGAGGTGGAGCACCAACGATCCAGCCAACGCGCGCGCATTCAGCTTGAACGGCTGACGGGCGGTGGAGGACCGCTCTTCGAGTGCAGACTCGGTCAGGTCCAGCTATATCGAGACGATCACTCCGAAGGGCCCACCTTCAAGGTCGATTGGGGCGAGTCGACGCTGGCGAGAGTCGCACCGGGGAGTGACAACACGCTGCTCACCCGCTTCGTCGACTTCGTGCGCGGAATCGTGGTGTGTGGTCTTGAGCCCAGCCGGTTCGTTACGGAGTCTCTCAAAGAGGCTACCGTGCTGCAGCGCGATGGCGGCAACTTCGCGGAGTGGTACCGGCATCACCTCCTGGAGCATCCCGAGTTGACAGGACGCCTGACGGAGACGCTCAGGGAGGTGCTCTCCGGGCTTCGGGACATTCGGCTTGAACGTGTGGGGGTAGACGCTCGTGCACTCATGCTGGGCTTTGCGGAATCGAAGGAACCCTATCCGTTACGGTTCGATGAGCTGTCGGAGGGGCAGCGTGCGCTGGTTGTCCTCTACGGCCTCCTGCACCTTGCCAACGGCGAGGGGCACGTGCTGTTCCTTGACGAGCCGGACAACTACGTCGCGCTTTGCGAGATTCAGCCGTGGCTCATGGAGCTGTCGGACATGGGACTCCCCCAAGTGGTCTTGTGCTCCCACCACCCGGAGCTGATCGACTACCTGGGTGGCGACCGTGGATTGCTGCTGGCACGCGAGGAATCTGGAGTCGTTACGGTCCGTCGGCCGGATACGGCGGGTCTGGAGGGTGGGGCGAGACTCTCTGAATGGGTCGCCCGAGGCTGGGAACGTTGACTCGAAACGTCCGGGTGGTCCTTGTGTGCGAGGACACTCAACACGAGGTGTTCGTACGCCGGTTCCTCAAGGAGATGGGTTGGCGTGTCGTGACATCCGGGTCGAAAAAGCGCCGCAAGGTCGGGGATCGGGCGAGCAGTTCTTGCGTGAGAACTACCCGTCCGAACTCTGGAGCTTCCGAGCAAAACCCGGACGTCGAGCACTGATCGCCGTGGTGGACGGCGACGGGCGGGGCGTTGACGGCCGTCTGGCGGATTTCGAGAGAGCGTGCGTAGAGCAAGGAGTCCCCTCGCGGACGGACGAAGAGACGGTCCTGGTACTCGTGCCCACGCGGGCGATCGAGACCTGGTTGGCGTACCTGGATGGCAACATCGTCGACGAGTCTCACTCGGGCTACCCCCGGCTCACCCGCGAACGCGAGTGCCAACGCCATGCGGAAGTGCTGGCTGACATGTGTCGGAGGCGTGCTTTGCGTCTCCCGGCTCCACTCTCGCTGGTCGCAGCGTGTGAAGAGTACGGCCAACTGGTTCGTCTTCGGGCGTGATCGGTTGCTCAGCGGTGTCGGGCGGCAATCGCGGCGAGTCCGTCGTCAAGCTCCGCACGGCCGAGCCAGCGTCCGCGCACCATCACCCCTTCGATGCGGCGGGTGTTGCCGATGTCGTCGAGCGGGTCCGCTTCGAGCAGGACCAGGTCGGCGTCCCGCCCCGGCGCGACGGCGCCCCAGTCGGCGTTGCCGAAGAACGCGGCGGGGGCCGTCGTTCCGGCGGCGAGGGCCTCGTACGGGGTGAGTCCCGCGGCGACCATCGCCTCGAGTTCTCGATGGATCGAGAACCCCGGCACGTTGAACACCTGCGGTGAGTCCGAGCCGAGCAGGACCGGTACGCCGGCGTCATGCAGCGCCCCGATGAGGCGCTTGCGCAGGGTGAGGAACTCGGCGCCCATCGCGGGCGGGACCATCTGCGCCGCGCGCTGCAGCCGCGCGACGTAGTTCGCGCGCAGTTCCGCCGGCAGGTAGCGGAACTCGGGGCGCTCCGTCATGGCCCGCCACGCGTGGGCTCCGGCGGTGTTCTCCGAAAGGGTCTCCGTGGGCACGACCGCGCCGCCGAGCGCCCGCGTGCGTTCGGCGGCGGCGGGGATGCGCTCGGGGTCGACGAAGGGGGTGAGTCCCAAACCGAAGGAGAACGCGCTGCCTGCGGGGAGGTCGGCGTCCTCCGGTACAAGGACCTGGAAGTACCCGTCGAGGTGGTCGACCGTCGTCTGGCCGGCTTCGAGGCTCGGCCACAGGCCGACGGAGGCGGTGACGTGTCCGGCAAAGCTGATGCCGGTCTCGCTGGCCGTGGTCGCGAGCGCGTCGAACTCGCCGGTCGCGGGCCCGGGATGAATCTTCAGAAAGTCGTAGCCGGCCCGTTGTTGCTCGCGAACGCGCGCCGCGACGGTGTCCGGGCCGCCGCTGGTCCGCCCGCTGAACGAGGGGCCCGAGGTGATGAGCCGTGGGCCGAGCACGTCGTGGGCAAGCAGTTCGTCGCGGAGGGCGAGATGATCCGGATGGCCGAGCATGCCGCGGGCGGTGGTCACACCGTTCGCAACCCAGAGAAACAGGACTTCGTCGCGGTATTCCCGCTCCACCGGAACATGGGCGTGCATCTCGGAGAGGCCCGGGATCAGGAAACGCCCGGTGCCGTCGATGACGATGGTGTCCTCGGAGATGGTGGCGGTGCCGCCGGCATCGATCGCGGTGATCTGCCCGTGTCGAACGGAGACGTCCCGATCCGTCTGGACCCCGGGTTCGAGCATGGAGATGACGTCGACGCGGCTGATCACGAGGTCGCCGGCCGCACCCGTGGCGGCCAGTAGGGTGCACAGCAACGCGCGAATGGTCATCGTGCGCGCCGTGCGCTTGCGGGCATGGTGCTATCGGTCCCCGTAGCTCACGCCCATCCCGGCCCGTGCGTCGTTGTTCACGCCGTAGGGCGCGATCGGGTAGCGCAAGCCGTTGCGCGAGAGCCGGTCGAGGCCCGTGACGACCCCCGGCAGGAAGTGCGGCGGCAGCGCCATCAGCAGTTCGTCCTCCATGACCCCGCCGTAGCGCCGCTCCGCGAAGCAGGGAATGGAGAGGCTCGGCTCGCCGGTCTTGAGCGCGCGCCCCCACGAGTCGGCGCACGCGGACTCGCCGACGCAGCCCCACTCGAGCTTCCGGTAGCCCGTCCACTGCAGGCCGTTGATGAACAGGATCATCTGCGCCGGCGTCGCGTAGATCATCGCGATGTCCGGCGGGTCGAGACGGCCGCTCGCCAGGGGGCTCACGGCCATCGCCTCGTACTTGCCGTGGGGCACCACGTCCATCGCGTGCTGGTGCTCCGAGGAGTCCTCGACGGTCTCGTACCAGACGCCCGCCATGTTCTTGCCGGACAGCCAGTCGTCGTCGCGCGGATGCAGGCCGATCACGGTGGAGCACTGCGCGCCGACGAGGTCTTCCGCCGTGATGCCGACCGTCCAGCCGTTGCGGCATGCCTGGCCGACGATCTGGTCGGTGGTGTGGATGCTCTGCGGCCGGCGGACCCGCGGGATGGCCTCCATCTCCGCGGCGCTCTCGAAGAGCTTCATGCCGATGGGCGTCGTTCGCAGGCGCAGCAGCCGGTTGAGGTCGGCGACCAGGCCCGGCCAGTCGAGGGCGTCGCGGTCCGTCGAGATGACGTCCGGGCCCGCGGAGGCGTCCTCGGCCACCGTTACCTCACCTTGACTCGGTCGAAGTTCGGCGGCCGCTTCTCCATGAAGGAGCGGACGCCTTCGCGGAAGTCGGGCCGTACCAGGCTCTCGTCCATGAGGCGGGTGGTCTCGTCCATCGCGGGGCCGATGGGCATGTCGATGTGCTTGTAGACCTGTTGCTTCATGATCATGAGCGACAGGGGCGCCGCCGTGGCCGCGAGCTGGCGGATGTACTCCTTGGCGTCGTCGACGGACTCCCCGGTCTCGCAGAGACGGTCACCGAGCCCCATCGCGACGGCCTCCTCGCCGCCGATGCGGCGCGCGGTCCAGAGGATGTCGAGGGCCTTCGCGGGGCCGAGCAGGCGCGGCAGGATCCAGCTCATGCCGTGTTCGGCGACCAGCCCGCGCGCCGAGAACGCGGTCGTGAACTTGGCCGTCTTCTCGACGAAGCGCAGGTCCGCCAGCAGCGCATAGCTCATCCCGAGGCCGGCCGCGGCGCCGTTGACGGCGGCGATCAGCGGCTTGCGGAGCCCGAGGAGATGGTCGTAGATGTGCGCGAAGTCCTCGCCCATGTCCGGGTTGCCGGGACTCGCGTCGAGGTGGGAGAGGTCGTCCTCCGCACGCTCGCCGCCGCTGGCCGACAGCGTGTTGAGCGCGTTCATGTCCATCCCGGCGCAGAAGCCGCGGCCGGCGCCGGTGAAGACGATGCCCACCACGCGCTCGTCCCGCTCCGCCTCGGCCAGCGCGTGGCGGACCTCCGCGAGCATGAGGTTGGTGAAGGCGTTCAGGTTCGCCGGCCGGTTCATCGTGATGACGGCGACCGGCTCTTCCACTTCGTAGACAATCTCCTGGTACGTTTCCTGGGACATCGACCTCTCCAATCGGCACAGCCTGTGAATGTACTATATGGCCCGCCTTCTGACGGACCGAAGCCATGCCCATGATTCTCAATGAAGAGCAGAACATGCTCAAGGACACCGCGCGCGAGTTCTGCACCGAGAACGCGCCCATCGCCCAGTTGCGCAAGTTGCGCGACGACGACAGCCCCGACGGCTATGACCGCGACACGTGGCAGTCGATGGCGGAACTCGGCTGGCCGGGTATCCCGTTTCCGGAGGAGCACGGCGGGCTGGCGTTCGGCTACAAGGGACTCGGCGTCGTGACCGAGGAGACGGGCCGCAACCTTACCGCGAGCCCGCTGTTCGCGAGCGTCTGGGTCGGCGGCACGGCGGTGAACCTCGGCGGCAGCGACGCCATGAAGGCTGAGATCCTCCCGAAGGTCGCCGCGGGCGAGCTGCTCCTCGCGCTGGCCCTGGAAGAATCTCCTCGGCACGACCCGTACGGGGTGGCGACCACGGCGACCGCGTCCGGAGACGGCTACGTCCTGTCCGGCGCCAAGACCTTCGTGCTCGACGGTAACGTCGCGGACAGGCTGATCGTGGCGGCGCGCACGTCGGGCGAAGCGGGAGACCGGGACGGCATCACGCTGTTCCTGGTCGACGCCGCCGCACGGGGCATCGCGATCACCCGCACGAAGATGACCGACAGCCGCAACGCCGCCAACGTCGCACTGACGGACGTCGCCGTGGGGGCGGACGCCATGATCGGCCAACTCGGCGGGGGCGCCGACGTCCTCGACCCGACCCTCGACATCGCGCGCATCGGTATCTCCGCGGAGATGCTCGGCGCGGCGCTCGAATGCTTCGACCGCACCGTGGCCTACCTCAAGGAGCGGGAGCAGTTCGGCGTGCCGATCGGCTCGTTCCAGGCCCTCAAGCACCGGGCGGCCAACATGTTCTGCGAACTCGAGCTCTCGAAGTCCGTCGTGCTCGAGGCGCTCACGGCGCTCGACGAGGAGCGCGACGGCGCGGAAGTCGCGAAGCTCGCGAGCCTGGCGAAGGCGAAGGTGGGCGAGACTTTCCACACGGTGTCCCGCGAAGGCATCCAGATGCACGGCGGCATCGGCATGACCGACGAGTTCGACATCGGCTTCTACATCAAGCGCCAGGCGGTGACCGAGCAGACGTTCGGCGACATCAGTTTTCACCGGAACCGGTACGGCGAACTCGAGGGCTACTGAGCCCCGGGCCCTCGTCGCTGCCGCCGGGATCGTAGGGGCGGCCCTCGCGTCCGCCCGTGTCGGAACCGAGCAGGGGAGGGGAACGGGATGAGGCTTGCATCGGTTCGGGGCGGCGCGTTGTTCGCCGCCGGAGTCGCACTCGTGCTCGCGGGATGCGGCGCGGGGCAGCCGCCGGCGGCGGAGACGCCCGTCGCGGGGACGCCGGGCGACGCGTCCGCCGCGCTACGCAGCGAGATCGAGGACCTCAAGCGCGCCGTCGCGGAGCAACCGACGGACGCCGCCACCATCGCGTCGCGGGCGCGCGTGCTGGCGGACTGGGTCGATGCGCATGCGTTGGCCGGGCGTCCCAGCTCACCGTTCGCGCCGGACGTGCGCCGCTACGCGACCATCCCCCCGACCGGCGAGGCGCTGGTCCAGGCCGGGGCTCGCGTCGATACCCTGGTACGCGAATACCGGTTGCGCGACGAGGAACCGGAGGCGCTCGGCAGCCTGGTCGCGGACACCGGACCCTTCGTCGCGGGCAGCCTGGCCACGATCACCCAGACGTGGACGGCGGGCAGCCGCGGCATGGCCCGGGGGGGCGCCGTCTGGGTCGCGCGGCACTTCAACACCGTGTACGGGGCCTTCCAGACGGACGACCCGGCCGCGCAGGACTATGTCACCGTCGCCACCACCGATGCGGACGCGGTCCTGGAAGCGGAGATCATCATGGCCGGGGGTCCGCACGGAGGCTTCCGCACACCCGAGCCGGCGGTCGCCTTCCGCGTGACCGCGGGCGCGCTCGATCCGGGCGAGACCGTGACGGTCACCTACGGCGACACCTCCGGCGGCGGCCCGGGGCTGCGCATCACGACCGTCTCCGGCGAGCACGTGCCGATGCCCCTGTACGTGGACATCGACGGCTCCGGCGACTGGTTCATGCTGCCGCTGCAGCCGTTCGAGATCGTGGGAGCGGCGGCGACGGGCGTGCACGGGTTCGCTCCCAGCGTCGTGGCGGCCGGGGAACCGTTCGAGCTTTCGGTGCGCGCCGAGGACGACTGGTACAACCGCGCTACCGGCGACATCCCGGGATTCGAGGTATGGGTCAACGGGGAAGTCGCGGCGACGACGGAACCGGGCACCGAGGCGATCCGCATCGTGGAACTCTCGCTCGACGCGATCGGCCCCCACTGGATCGACATCCGCTCGATGGACGGGACGATTGTCGGGGAAGCCAATCCGGTCCTCGTCCAGGAGGCCCCGGAGGCGCGCATCTACTGGGGCGACACCCACGGTCACTCGGGATACGCGGAGGGCATCGGAACGGTCGACTACTTCATGCGCTTCGCGCGCGACGACGCCCGTCTCGACTTCGTGACCCACTCGGAGCACGACACGTGGCTCGACGAGGCCGAGTGGCGCCTCATGCGGGACACGGTGGCGCAGTACGACGCGCCGGGAGAGTTTGTCCCGTACCTGGGCTACGAGTGGACCGTCCCCGCGTGGATCGGCGGGGGCCATCACAACGTGCTCTTCCGCACGACGGAAGGCAGCGAGCTGGTCTCGGCCCTCGAGCACCCGACGCTGTCGAGTCTCTACCAGGGTCTGCGCGAACGGTACGATCCCGCTGACGTGGTGGTGATCCCCCACGCCCACAACCCGGGCGACGCCCGCCAGTCCGACCCGCTGCTCGAACCGTTGATCGAGGTCATGTCGATGCACGGCACCTTCGAGTGGTTCATGCGCAACTACCTCCGCAACGGCCACCAGGTGGGCTTCGTGGCGGCGTCGGACGACCACCTCTCGCACCCGGGCTACGCCGCGCCGAGCCGCAACTCTCTCGCGCAACGGGGCGGCCTGGGGGCGGTGTTCGCGCCCGAGCGCACGCGCGATGCCATCTTCGATGGCATGAAGGCGCGGCGGGCCTACGCGACGACGGGAGACCGCATCATCCTCGACGTCAGCCTGAACGGGGCGGGCATGGGCGAGCGCACCGCGTTCGCCACGGAACGGACGGTGAGCGGTCGCGTCATCGGCACCGCGCCGATCGACACCGTGACCGTATTCAAGAACGACGAGCCGATCTGGACGCGCGATCACCTGACCGCGATGGGCGCCGTGGACGACGGTCCGACGACACTGCACCTCGCGTTCCACTCGGACGCGACGCCCCTGCACTGGGGCGATCCGCCGCGGGGGTGGCGCCATTGGCAGGGCACGGTCACGCTGCTCGGCGGCACGATCGTGGACGCCCGCCTCACGGACGAGTTCAACCCGAACTGGCAGTCCCTCGAGCGCGACGGCGACGTGCTCCGCTTCCATACGATCACCCGAGGCGATGCCAGCACGCTCGTCCTGACCGTCACGGACCTGGGCGAGGAGGCCATGCTGGCCCTCGATCTCGAGGAAACCCGGGAGACCGGCTCGGCGCCGCCGATCTACCGTCCGCCGGCGACCATCGCCGGGAGCAGCGTGCAACTGCCGGTGGCGCAGACCGAAGCCGGGGAAGTCCGCGCGACGATGCCCATCCCGGATTACGACGACTACATTGCCCTGCGCCGGGTGGCCGCGGGCGTGCGCGACGTGGCGTTCGCGTACACGGACACTTCGACGCCGCGGCAGGGCGACTACTACTACGTGCGGGTCCTGCAGGCGAACGACGCCGCGGCCTGGTCGAGCCCGATCTGGGTCGGCGGGTACCCGTCCAGGTGACCGTTTCGGGGAAGCGGCTACTGAAGACCGCGGTCGGGATGTGGCTGGGCCGGGGCGCGGCGCTCACGATGGCGCTGACGGCCGGGGCGGCGGAACACGTCTACTTCGGCGACCTGCACCTGCACACGCGCTACTCCAACGACGCCTGGGCCAGCGCCGAGGCGCGGACGCCGGACGATTCGTACCGGTTCGCGAAAGGCGAGACGCTCGAGCACGTCGGGGGTACCCGGATCCGGCTTAACACACCCCTCGACTTCCTCGCCGTCAGTGACCACGCGGAGATGCTGGGCGCGTTCCACGCCCTCGCGGAGCCGGGGCACCCGGACGCGGACAGCGAGATCGCCCGGCAGGTGGCGTCCATGGACCCGGACATGCGGCGCCAGGCGCTGATGGACTGGGCCCGCTCTATGCGGCACATCGACCCCAACCCGGTGCTGTTCAACCGGGCCCAGGAGGCGGGCGTCTGGCGGGAGATCGTCGATACCGCTAACCGCCACTACGCGCCCGGCGAGTTCACCACGTTCGCCGCGTTCGAATGGACGTCCTCGACGCCGGACTTCGGCAACCTGCATCGCGTGGTGGTGTTCGAGGGCACCGAGGACCTGCCGCATCCGTACTCCCGGGTCGACTCGATCCATCCGGAGGATCTCTGGTCGTACCTCGAGACCCAACGCATGCGCGGCGTGGACGCAATCGCGATCCCGCACAACGCCAACGTCTCGAACGGCCACATGTTCGCCCTGACCGACTCCTTCGGCGAGCCGCTGAACGCGCACTACGCGGCGCGGCGCACCTGGAACGAGCCCATGCTCGAGGTCACCCAGCACAAGGGCACCTCCGAGACGCACCCGGCGCTGTCGCCCAACGACGAGTTCGCCGGCTTCGAGCTCTACACCAGGCTCCTTAGTTCCCTGGCGGGAGAGCGCTACTCGCAGCCTCAGGGCAGCTATGTCCGGGAGGCCTGGCTCAACGGGATCGCCCTGCAGGCGCGATCGGGCTTCAACCCCTTCCGGTTCGGCCTGTCCGGCGCTTCCGACTATCACTCGGGCGTGTCCGCCATCGAGGAAGACAACCTGAGCGCCGCCAGCGGACCGATGCGGGGAGGCACTCCCGGGCAGCGCATGGCGCGGCCGGCCGGGGGCATGGTGACGGGCGCGTCCGGGCTCACCGCGGCATGGGCGGACCGGAACACCCGGGAAGCGATCTTTGCCGCGTTTCGCCAGCGCGAGACGTACGGCACGACGGGCACCCGGATCACGGTGCGCTTCTTCGGCGGCTGGGACTACGAGCCGTCCCTGACCGACGCGGAAGACCGGACCGCGCGCGCCTACGCGGGCGGGGTGCCGATGGGCGGCGTGCTGTCCGGAGTGCCGTCTGGCGCGGAAGGCAACGCCCCGACCTTCGCCGTGTGGGCGGCGCGGGATGCGCGCAGCGGCAACCTGGACCGCATCCAGATCGTCAAGGGCAGCGTCCGCGACGGGGTGGCGGAGGAACGCATCTTCGACGTGGCGCTCGGCGGCGAGGGACGGCGCACCTCCGACGGTGTGCAGCCCGTCGGCAACACGGTCGATCTCGCCACCGCGACCTACGAGAACACCATCGGTGCCGCGACGCTCGCGGCCGTCTGGGAGGATCCGGACTTCGACCCGGCGTCACCGGCCTTCTACTACGTGCGGGTGCTGGAGATTCCGACCCCGAGATGGACGCTGTACGACTCAGTCGCGACCGGCGTGCCCCTGCCGGAGGGCGTGCCCACGACCCTGCAGGAACGGGCGTTCACGTCGCCGATCTGGTACCTGCCGCCGCGGCGTTAGCTGCCCCCCTCCGGCGGACAATTTCCCACGCTTGCCGGCGCTGTTATCCTGTATCTGCCACTTCTGGAGAGCATTAGAGTGCGATTCCCGAAGGCGCTCACACAGGCTACCGACGCATGACCGACCGCTTGGAAGCAGGGCACGCGGGGCCGCGCGCCGGATCCGCTCCGCGGCGCAACGGCATCAGCAACGAGATGGTCGGCATCCTGGCCATGGGCGTCGCGATCATGGGTGTGTCCCTCGCGAGCTGGACGACGCTGCGCGCGGAGATCTCGGACCTGAGGGTGGAAGGCGGCGCGAACATGGATCGCCTGAGGTCGGACCTGCAGGGCCAGATGGTGCGGTTACGGTCGGACCTGCAGGGCCAGATGGTGCGGCTACGGTCGGACCTGCACGGCGACATGGAGCGGTTGCGCTCGAACGTGGCCGCCGACGTGCAGGAGCTGCGGACCGATATCGGCGCGGTGGACCAGGCCGTCCGCGGGCTGGACGACCGCATGCGGGCCGTGGAGACGCGACTCGCGGTGGTCGAGGCACACATCGGGTCCGCCGCCATCGTTTCGACCGGCGAGGGCGAGGAGGCCTGACCTGTCGGGGTCGCGGGACACGAAACTAGAACCCCGCGACGCGGTCGATGACCCAGAAACTCGCGATGCCTCCGAGCCCGTATGCGGCTGCGCGGTCCAGGTATCTGGAACGCGCCTGGAGCGTGCGGTAGGCGAGCCACAGCACGGCGCCGGTGACGCTCGCGAACGCGATCTGGCCCGCCTCGATGCCCAGGTTGAACAGGAGCAGCGTCATCGGCACTTCGCCGGGGGGCAGGCCGGTTTCCGCCAGGGCCCCGGCGAAGCCGAAGCCGTGGATCAGCCCGAAGGCGAACGCGACCGCCCACGGCGGGGTGAGGCGCGCGTCCTGAACACGGTCGCGGCGTGCGACCTCCCATGCCAGGTACACGATCGAGAGGGCGATGAACGCCTCGACCGGCGGCCCCGGCACCTGCACCACGTCGAGCACGGTGAGCGCCAGGGTCAGCGAGTGGGCGAGGGTAAACGCGGTGATGGTCGCGACGACGACGCGGATGCCCCGGACGAGGAGCAGGATGCCGAACACGAACAGCAGGTGATCGACTCCGGACAGGATGTGCCCGACGCCGAGAAGGAAGCGTTCGGCGACGCCGGCCCCGGGTTCGGCGAGGGGGATCTCCACGAAGGGCCCCGAGACGATGCGTGTCGTGAGGTGGCCGGCGCGGTCCTCGATGCGCACGAGGACGTCGACGATGCCGGCGTTCGAGACGCCGAGCACAGGGGGCGGACCGTCCAGGGGGCAGCCGATGCGCCGCTCGAAGGCGACATGGTCGAAGCGCTCGGCGCGGCGCATCGGGGCGATGTCTTCGCAGCCCTTGGTCCAGGACAGCGCAACCCCGGGCAGACCGGTGGCGCCAAGCGCGGTGCGCATCGTCAGGGCATAGGCGTGCGAGGCGACCTCGCGTACCTCGACGATGGCCATCTGCATGTCGTGGGCCAGCGCGGCCGTCCCCGGCGCCAGCACGATCAGCAGCGCGGTCGCGGCGCGGCGCATCAGGGCGTGTCGGCGTCCGTGGCAGTGCCCGGGCCGCTCGTGGAGGGTGCCAGCGGAGCCACCCGCACCTCGTAGGAGTCCCGCAGCGCGTTCAGGCGACGGTCGCGGTCCGCCTCGATCTCCTGGCGTTGCCAGTCGAGATGGACCTGGTCGCGCACTTCCGCGAGCGGTCGTGCTCGCGGAGTGCTGTAGGCGTGGATGCGCACTAGGTGCCAGCCGTAGGCCGAACGCACCGGTCCGAACCACTCGCCGATGCCTGTCTCGGCCGCGGCGACGACCGCGTCCCGGAACGTCGTACCGAAGTCGCCGACCAGCCGCTGCGCGTTCGGCAGGGTGAGCATCTTCGCGCCGTGGAAGGCGTCGTCCGCCACGGACTCGCCGGCCTGCAGTCGCTGCAGCGCGTCGGCGGCCGCCGTTTCGGCCTCCTCCCCGCGCCGGTCGCGACTGAAGAAGCGGTGCGAGAGGGTCAGCTCCGCCGGGCTTCGATAGCTTTCGCGGTGGGCCTCGTAGTAGGTCGCGAGTTCGGCGTCATCGGGGACCGCGAGGGCCGCCAGGTCGGCCCAGGCGATCGTCAGCTTCTGCCCGAGGCGTCGCCGCACCACCGCATCGCCGCGGTCGAGTCCCATGGCCAGCGCTTCGCGGTACAGCAGTTCCTCCTGCACCCGGGCGTCGACCAGCCGTTCGAGTTCCTCCCGCGTCGGCGGACGCCGCCACTGCGCCTCCCACTGGGCCTGCAGCCGGTTCAGTGCATGCCGGTCGATGTCGACGACGCGGTCCCGTCCGGCGCTCTCCGGGCGCGCCCACTCGTACGCCACGAAGAGCACCGCCCCCAGGACGGCGAAGTGCAGCAGCGGCTCGCGGACGAGCCGGCGGGCGAACGCTCCTGCCATGCGCCCGGATCAGCGCTTGCCGTAGCCGCCCACCCAGATGGGGCTCGACCACGCGATGGCGTCGTTCGTCTGGGTGACGCGCACGTAATACCAGTCGCCCTGCAGGGTGCCGGTGTCCTCCAGGGAGAACGTCAGGTCCCGCTGGCCGTCGGTGACGACGCGGCGCAGCACGACCCGGTCGACCCACGGTCCGATGGGCAGTTCGGCCGCCGTGCGCCCGTCCCGCATGTCGGCGACGCGCAGGGTGACCGACGCGGCGGGGACCAGGTTGTGCCGGCTGAAGATGAGCGGCGCGCCGCCGGTCTCCGTCTCCTCCATGAGGTCCAGGTCCACGGTCGCGGCCTCCCCGACGTCGGTGAGTTCCAGGGCGATCGAACTGGTGTCGCCACGGGTCTGAGTCCGGAACCGGAAATCGCCAGGCGCCGTTTGCTCGAACTCCGTGGCGGCCAGGTCCTGGAAGTCCTGCGGCGTCGCCGACGCCACCGTGGCGCTCGAGACCTTGAGCGTGCCGGTCCAGTGACGCCAGCCGCGGGGATTGTCCCGCGGGTGCAGGGGCACCGAGGAGGTCTCGAAGGTGAGCTGGTACCGGCCGTCCCGCGTCCCGTCGTCCCCCGGCGTCGCCACGTCCCGTTCCCAGATGACCTCGTCGTTCTTCACGACGGTCACGGTTTCTATGGGAGCGGTCCCGACGACGCGCCCCTCGATCAGGCGCGTCTCGGAGAACGGCACGCGGGTCCCCATCCGGCCCCCGTTGAGGCTGAAGTCGAGCACGATGCGATCGCCGTTCGTGGCGTACGCGCTCAGGTTCTTCATCGCGTCGAACAGCGCGTCGGTGGTGCGTTCCTGCGCGATCACCGCGCCCAGGCCCCCGGTCTGGGCGAGGCCTCCCGGCAGCGGCGCGGAGTAGCCGGGCTGGCTCAGGTGGTTGTCGCTGGCCGCCGTGAAGCCGACCTGGTGGCCGTGGTTCAGGTACATGCGGCCGAACCACTCGAACGTGCCGTGGTTCGACATGATCTCGATGAGGGGTTCGAGCTGCGGGTCGTTCAGCCGGTAGTCGCCGTTCTGGTGGGCGTGCGGGATGACGACGACATCGTTCGGATCATGGTGCGTGCGCAGTCCCTGGTACAGCGCCGAGAGCGTCGGGAAGAACTGCGCGCGGACCGGCATCCGGTCGTCGGGCGTGCGGAACATCACGTTGTGGTGGCCGCCCTGGCGGTTGCTCACCGTCCACTCGTAGCCGAGATATGCGATGAACTTGCCTTCCTCGGTGAAGCGCCGGACGTAGTCCGCGAGCACGTTCCATTCGTAGTCGTCGAGCCAGATGTCGTGCTCCGAGTGCAGGACGTAGTCGAGGCGCGCGTCGTCCCGAGCCCAGATCATGAAGTGCTCCGGCGTCCCGATCCCCTCGGCAAAGCCGGAGTGGCCGTGGGTGTCGCCCCAGTACACGCGCCGCTGCGGATAGTCCTCGACGAGGATCGGGTTGGTTTCGCCGGCGATGGACCCGTCCGGGGAGCGAAACTCGAAACGGTAGACGCCCGGGACGTCGATCGCGAAACGCTCGATGAGCTGGACGGCCGGGCCGTCGGCGGGAAGCTGTCCGAACGGCCGGCCGTTGATCGATATCTCCCAGCCCGGAATCGTGCCCGTGGCCCGGTTGTAGTACCGGTCCTGGGCGCGCACGGACACGTCGAAATCCTCTCCGGTCCTGACCACGGACGGGGCGAACCCGTGCACGCCGGCGATCTCGGCGCCGGTCACGACGATGGGCTGGATCGGCAGCGTGAAGAAGAGCTTCGAGCCGTCGAAGTCGAGGTAGAGGGGCAGGGGCATCCGGTCCGACGAGATCGTGGACATGCGAAGCCCCCGGCTGCCGCCCGAGGTGTCGCCGTAGGTGACCGTCACGGTGTCGCCCTCTGTAAGCGTGCCGGCGTCCACGCGGAACAGCAGCGTCGCCAGGGCGCCCCGGAAGCCGCCGTGCATCCCTCCCAGGGGATGGGTGTCCGCCACGAACCGCACGTCCGGGTTCGACGAGGAGACCGAGATGTAGTGATCGGCGGCGGGGTCCTCCGTCTGCCAGCGGCCGTGTCCGGCCATGAAGTGCCGCGTCACGAGGAAGCCCCCGCCGGTCTCGACGGGCTTCGTCCCGACGGTGTAGGTCTGGCGCACCGTGACGAAAGTGCCCGCGATGTAAGGCCCGAGATCCGCGGTCAGCTCTCCGATGGCGTCCGGCGCTTCGTCGAGCAGCGTGAACTCCTGCACGAACGCATCGAGCGTGGCGCCCGTGCCGTCGGCCGACTCGGGATAGGTCAGGACGGACATCCCCAGGAACACGGCGTTCACGGGCAGCGTCCCGCCGGTCAGCGAGTAGGCGTTCATCCAGTCCCAGAGCACGTGCATCCGCTCTTCGCGGGTGGCGGGACCGGTGGGCTCTTCGGCAACGGCGGTCTTGAGGGCTTCGACCCGTGCGCGAAGCTCGGGACTCATGTAGTCCTGTTGCGCGGATGCCCCGGCGGCCAGCACGAGCGCCAGTCCGACGCGAGCCCATTGGTGCCACTTCGCCATGTCCACCCCTCGCAGTCGCGTTGGTTTCCTACCAGTATAGCGAGGGGTGGGCGATCAGCAGTGGACGCGCCTGCGCGAGTATCGCCGCACGGAGCCGCCGGAGATGGTGTACGAGGTCGTGCTCGAGACGTGGGAGCCGGACCGGGGTGGACGCTGTTCGGGGCGGAGCGGATCGACCGGGTGGGGCGCTGACGGCTGGGAGACTCTAAACGATGTCCTCCGTGCGGACGAGCGTGACGCCACGGGCTCCCCAATCGCCGAGCAACGCGTCGCGTCCGCCTTCGTCGAGGGCGCGTACGGCATCGATGACGACGGAGACGGCGATCTCCGGGAAGCGCGCAAGCAACCCCTCCACCGCGTAGCGGTCGCAGACGTCGAGGGCGACGCCGTACAGGACCACCTCCGAGATGCCGAGTGCCCGGATGGCCGGTGCGACGTGCGGATTGGTGAAGACGTCGAAGTAGTGCTTGTGGAACAGCACGTCCCCGACGTGGCCGGCAAGCCGCGCGACGACCTCCGCCGCGTCCTGTTCCGGCTCGACGATCACGGCATCGCGCAGCGCCGTTTCCGGAATGCGCGCCTGGCCGGGGGTGCCCAGCATGCAATGGGGTGGGAACGTGTCACGGAAATCGGGCGCGTCGGACAGCTCCCCGTCGTCCGGGTCGTGGTTGTCGGAACTCGCGACGATGCGGATCCCGGCGGCATGGGCGTGGTCCGTCAGCTTCGCGAGATTCGGCGCGATGGTCTCTGCCCCCGGCACGTATAGCTTCCCTTCGGGGAGCATGAAGTCGACCTGGGTGTCGACGTCCCAGAACACGCGTTCGCTCACGTGACGGCCTCCAGCCGGGGGTTGAGGCGCAGGACCCGGCCGACCTTCGCGCTCGGGCGGCCGTCCGTGAGGACGACATCCGCGGTGAAGTCGAACGATCCGTCGTTGGCGACGAGGGAGGAGCCGATCCCGTAGGCGTCGACGGGGACGCCCTCGCCCTCGAAGCGGCGAATGCGTGCGGCGTCGAAGCCGCCGGACGCGATGATCCGCACCCGTTCGAAGCCGGCGTCGTCGAGGGCGTTGCGGACGTTGTGGACGAGTTGTGCGTTGACGCCGCGCGGATCGAACTGGCCCATCTGGGGCACGACGCTCCGGTCGACGAGGGTGCCCGAGGTGTCGAGACGCACGCCGTAGAGCCGGTCTCCCAGGGCACGGGCCACCGCCAGGGACGTGCCGACGCTGTCGTTCTCGAAGTCGACCAGGACGACGAGGTCCACGGACTCCGGCAGGTGCTCGGCGAACTTGCACGCCGCGAGCACCGTATCGCCGCCATAGGCCGCGATGGCGGCGTGGGGCAGCGTGCCGAATCCCGTCCCGCCCCAGAGGGCGGCCTGCATGTCCGTGGCGGCTCCGGTCGCGCCGCCGATGTGGGCCGCGTAGCCGTCCCGGGCCTGTACGGACCAGTGATCGTGCCGCCCGGCGAAGAAGAGCACGTCTTTCGGTTGCGCGGCCTGGACGGCATCCCGGGTGAGCGTCGCGACCCGGGTCTGGCGTGCGAGTACGCCGAGATAGAGGGTCTCCAGGTGCGCGAACGCGTCGTAGGCGCCCTCGATCGTCATCACCGTCTCGAAGGGTTCGAAGGCGTCCCCGTCGTGGAGGGCGCGGACGGCGATGCCGGACCGGTCTTCGCTCGCGAGTTCGAGGAGCGCGATGGCCTCGTCCATCCCGCAGAGCACGCCCGCGTGCTTGCAGAAGACCTGCATCAACACGCGCGGCCGGTGTCCGTCCGCGCGCAGCACGTCCCGCGTGCGCACGAAATACTTGTCGGAGTAGCGCCCCGCGCGGATGGCCTCGAGGGGCAGCTCGAAGAGTTCGGGATCGAGGCGCTGGCGACGCTTGGGGGACATGGCCGGGATACTGGCAGGGGGTCGGGTCGACCGCAACGGCGCCGGCCCGGAGCCTCTCAGGCCGAGGCGGGCGCGGGCGCCTGGTCGAGCGTTGCTCCGGCCAGGCGCGGTCCGGTCGACTGCAGGTGGCAGGCGACCCAGCCGCCGCCGTCGATGGGGGAGGGGTCCGGCACCTCCCGGCGGCAGACGTCCATCGCATGGGTGCACCGGGTGTGGAAGGGGCAGCCGCGGGGCGGATCGACCGGGCTTGGCAGCTCGGTGGCCGGCAGCCGGCGCCGTACCGCCTTGCGTTCGCGCTGGGTGGCGACGTCGGTCACGGGGGCGGCGGCGAGGAGCATCTGCGTGTAGGGGTGGGCGGGACGGTCGTGCACCCGGTCCACCGGCCCGAGCTCCACGATCCGGCCGAGGTACATCACGCCGACGCGATGGCTGATATGACGCACCACCGCCAGGTCGTGGGCGATGAAGAGATACGCGATGCCGAAGGACTCCTGCAGTTCTTCCAGCAGGTTGATGGCCTGGCTCTGCGTCGACACGTCGAGGGCGCTCACCGGCTCGTCGCACACGATCAGGCGCGGTTCGAGCGCGAGCGCCCGCGCTACCGCGATGCGCTGACGCTGTCCGCCGGAAAACTCGGACGGATAGCGCTCGAGGTGGTACGCCTCGAGGCCGACGCGCTCCAGCAGCTGCGCCACCCGCGTGTCGCGCTCCGGTCCGCGCAGGCCGAAGTGGATCGTGAGCGGCTCTCCGACGATGTCCGCGACGACCATGGACGGGTTCAGGGACGCCTGCGGATCCTGGAAGATCACCTGGAGGTCACGCCGGAAGTCCAGCATGCGGCCCTTGAGCTCCCGCACTTCCTGCCCGTCGAGGCGGATCGAACCGCGCGTCGCGTCCACGAGGCGCAACAGCGCTCGCCCGAGGGTCGACTTGCCGGACCCGGACTCGCCCACGATGCCGAGGGTCTCGCCCCGTTCGATGCGGAAGGTGACGCCGGCGACGGCGTGTACGGTATACGACGCCGCGCCGAACAGCCCCCGGCGGACGCGGAAGTCGACGTGCAGGTCGTCGACCTGCAGCAGTTCGTCCGCCACTACCAGCCCTCCGCCGGGTCGATCTCGTCGAGGCGTGCGCAGCGGGCGGTGCGTTGCCGC
Organism: Pseudomonadales bacterium; assembly: GCA_022825925.1. Taxonomy (GTDB): domain Bacteria; phylum Pseudomonadota; class Gammaproteobacteria; order Pseudomonadales; family Azotimanducaceae; genus VXNE01. The sequence continues at coordinate 301,398 of JAJDVW010000022.1, forward strand.
GAGACCGGGTGCAGGGGGATGTCGCCTGCACGGCATTCGGGTCCGGCACTCGGGCAGCGTGGATGGAAGCGGCAGCCCTCGGGCCAGGCCCATGCCGGCGGGACGCGCCCGGGGATCTGCGGGAGGGCTTCGCGGCGCGGTCCACTTTGCGGCATGGAGGCGAGGAGTCCGTTGGTGTAAGGATGCGCGGGTGCGGCCAACAGCGGCTCGGTCGGTCCGCGTTCGACGATCATGCCCGCGTACATGACCAGGGCTTCGTCGCACATGTCCGCGATGACGCCGAGGTCATGGGTGATGAGGAGGATGGCCATGCCGTGCTCCTCCTGCAGGGCGGTCAAGAGGTCGAGCACCTGCGCCTGGATCGTCACGTCGAGCGCCGTGGTGGGCTCGTCGGCGATCAGGAGCTTGGGATTGCAGGCCAGGGCCATCGCGATCATCGCGCGCTGCGCCATGCCGCCGGAGAACTGGTGCGGGTAGTCGTCGGCGCGGTGGGCGGCGCCGGGGATGCCGACATGGTCGAGCAGCTCGACGGCGCGCGCGCCGGCCTGGCGCCGGGTCATGCCCTCGTGCACGCGCAGGGCCTCCGCGATCTGGTGCTTGACGGTGAAGGCGGGATTCAGGCTGGCGCCGGGTTCCTGGAAGATCATGCCGATCTCGTCGCCGCGGATGCGGTTCAGTTCGGCGGGCGGCATCCCCACGAGTTCGCGGCCGTCGAAGCGAATCGAGCCGGAGACGATGCGGCCGGTCTCGCCGAGGAGGCCCATCACGGCCATCGCCGTCACCGATTTGCCGCAGCCCGACTCGCCGACGAGACCGAGCGTCTGTCCGGCGTACATGTCGAAACCGACGCCGCTCACGACGGTCAGCTCGCCGCCGCGCGGGGCCGGGAACTGCACCGCGAGATCGGATACCTGGAGCAGGGGCGCGCGGGAGGTGTCGTCCGGCACGGCGCGGGACGCGGCGGCCGCGGTCGTCGCGCCGGGCCGGCGCCCGTTGGCCGGACGCGCCTCGACCCGCGAGAGCGCGTCGCGGAGCCCGTCCCCGACCAGGTTGAAGGCGAGCACGCTGAACACGATCATCAGGCCCGGCGGAGCCACCATGAACGGGTGCTGGTGCAGGTAGTTCTGGGCCGTCGCCAGCATCACGCCCCAGCTCGCCTCCGGCGGCTGCACGCCGAGCCCGATGTAGGAGAGGCCCGCCTCGGCGAGCAGTACGTAGGCGAACGTCAGCGTGGTCTGCACGGTGAGCGGGCCGGTGACGTTCGGCAGCACGTGGCGAAACAGGATGCGCCCCGCCGCCGCGCCGCTCACCCGCGCGGCGTCGACGTACACGGCCTCCCGCACTTCGAGCGCGGTGCCCCGCATGAGCCGGAAGAAGGCGGTGGCGTTGGCGATGCCGAGGGCGATCATCGCGTTCGTGAGGCTCGGGCCGAGGATCGCGAGGATGGCGATGGCGACCAGCAGCGCGGGCAGCGCGATGATCGCTTCCACGATGCGCATGGAGATCCGGTCCCACCAGCCGCCGAAGTACCCCGACAGCAGCCCGAGCGGGGCCCCGAGTCCCAGGGCGATGCCGACGCCGAGGGCTGCGGCCTTCAGCGCCACGGCGGTCGCCGCCACGATGCGCGCCAGGGTGCTGCGGCCGAGATGGTCCGTGCCGAGCCAGTGCTCGAGCGACGGCCCTTCGAACGTGCGCGTGAGGTCGATGACGAGCGGGTCGTGCGGCACGAGGTAGAGCCCGAACAGGGCGACGAGCACGAGCAGGCCGAGGTAGCCGGCGGAGATGACCGCGGGGCGGTGCTGGACGAACGCCCGCAGGAAACGTTCGCTGCCCGTGAGCGGCGCCGCGCTACCGAGTTCGCCGTCCTCCGGCGGCGCCGGCGCGAGGTCCGTCTCGGTGGCGAGGACGGTCTGGTCGCTCATGCCGGCCGCATCTTGGGGTTGACGTAGCCGTAGGCGACGTCCACGGCGATGTTGACGCCGACGATGACGAGCGTCCCCATCATCACGACGCCCTGCATGATCGGGATGTTCTGGGTGCGGACCGAGTCGATGGCGAGGGACCCGAAACCGTTCAGCCCGAACACCTGCTCGACGATGAGCGCGCCGCCGAGGAGTCCGTTCACCTGGAAGCCGATGGTGGTGACGATCGGGACCGCGGCGTTCTTGAGTGCGTGCCGGAAGGTGACGGTGCGCTCCGAGAGCCCCTTGGCGCGGGCCGTGCGGATGTAGTCGGTGCCCAGCACGTCGATGACGGCGCCCCGCGTCTGCCGCGCCAGGGCGGCGCTGGCCGACGTGCCGAGCGCCACCGAGGCGAGCGCGATGCTGCGCAGCCACTCGGTCACGCTCTCCGTCGGTGGCGTGAAGCCGGTTGCCGGCAGGACCTGCCACCACAGGGCGAAGGGAATGACGAGGAGGATCGCGACCCAGAAGTTCGGCAGCGCCTGGCCCACCGTGGCGCCGAGCACCGCCACCCGGTCCACGAGGCCCCCGCGGTGCAGGCCGGCGTAAACCCCGGCCGGCACGCCGATGACGATCCCGACCAGCATGCCCCCGAAGGTCAGCGACAGCGTCACCGGCAAGGTGTCGAGCACCGCGTCCACCACTGTCTGGCTGTTGTACGCGGACGTGCCCAGGTCGCCCTGTACCGCCTTGAAGAGCCAGCGCCCGTACTGCACGACGAACGGGTCGTCGAGGCCGAGCTTCTCGCCGAGTTCCTCGTACTGCTCCGGCGTCGCATCGACGCCGAGGATGATGTCCCGGATGTCGCCGGGCACCAGGTGCAGCATCAGGAACGTCAGGAACGAGACGATCAGCAGCAGCGGAGCGAGCCCCACGATGCGGGCGGCGAGGAGCTTCAGCATGCCGCGGTCGCTGCTGGCCCCTCGAGTTCGAACAGGCGGTCGATGTCGGCCTTGGCCGCGTCGCAGCGGGCGTGGTGCGCGTTCATGGCCGCGGCTCCGGGGACTCGGTTTGCCCCGGGTCCAGTGGTCGCCGGACGCCGGTGACGCCGGCGAATGCCGGAGCCCGGGGTCTGATCCGTATCTCGCGCAGAATCGGATCGATGTACCGCCCCACTCGCACGCCCGTGAGCTTGTCCGCGTCGTAGATCACGAGGTCGTCGATCTGGAGGTACACCAGCGTGAGGACCTCCTTCACGACCACGTTGAAGTACTCCTCGTAGTTCCGCGCCCGGAGGTCCTCGTCGAGGCTGCGGATGGCTTCCGCCGCCAGCCGTTCGAGCCGCGGGTCCTCGTAGCCGAAGGGGTTGAAGCCGGCCGTGACGGACCAGATCGCGGGGTGGCGGCTGTCCGGGTCGAAGTTCGGGTAGCCGATGGTGTTCACCGGGTAGTCCCGGCTCCGCGCGATCGCGGCGATGCTGCCCGTCTCGATCACCTTGATGCGCATGTCGATACCGACGCGCCGAAGGTAGGCCTGCACGGCTTCGTACTGGGGGATGCTGCCGGCCGTCACGGGCACGGTGAACGTGAAGGTGTCGATGCCCGCCTCGTCGAGCAGGGCGCGGGCGCGGGCGGGATCGTAGGAAAAGAACGACTCGAGTGCCGGGTCGTGGCCCAGGTTCCAGGACGCCATCGGCTGCGAGGTGGGCCGCGCGTACCCGAAGTACACGGAATCGGCGATGGCCTGGCGGTCGACGGCGAAACCGAGCGCCTGCCGCACCCTCGGGTCGCCCATTTCCGGCACCAGGTCCCCGGCGCGGTCCAGGATCGTGAACCCGAACCAGCGGTTCGGCCGCTTCGTGACGCCCAGTCCGAGATCACGCGCCGGCTGGGCCTCCGTCGGCCCCACGATGGCGAGATCGATCTGGCCGGAGATCATGGCGTTCAGGCGTGCGCGGTCGTTGAGGAGTTCGTGGACGTCGACCGCCGGCGCGTCGCGGAAGGCGGGATTCCAGTGGTCCGGGTTCGGTACGAAGTGGAGGACTTCGCCGAGGGTCGAGCGGCCGTGGTCGTACAGCCAGGGGCCGGTGCCCACGGGGTTGAGGTCGAGGTCGGGGTTGTCGAACGCCGCCGGGCTCACCATCAGTCCGGGCGACAGACCGAGGTTGTAGAGCAGGGTGGGGTCCGGGTAGTGCAGGTGGAGCCGGAGCGTGTACTCGTCCCGGACCTCCGCGGCATACATGGACGCCACCGTGTTGATGCGCGGCCCCTCGAGTTCCATCAGGCGGTCGATGTTGGCCTTCGCGACGTGGGCGTCGAACCGTTCGCCGTCGATGAAGCGGACGCCTCGCCGCAACGTGAGGTCGACGGTGTTGTCGTCCGGCCAGGTCCACGACGTGGCCAGCGCCGGGTGCGGCTCGAAGGGGCTCTCTAGGTTGAGGTGCGTCAGGCCGTCGTAGACGAGCGTCAGGTAGCTCGAGAACTGCGGCCCCGTGTCCGCGAGGTGCGGGTCGAAGGTCACCATGGGGTTGGGCGTTCCGAAGCGTACCGTCTGTTCGGTCGCGGCGACGGGCAGCCCGGGCCCTGCCAGTTCGTTGCGGTCGCTCGAGCAGGCTGCCAGCCAAAGGCCAAGGAACAGCAGCAACAACCGGGCAGGCGGCCGCGCGGGTCCCTTCCGGGATGCGTCGAGGGTGGCGACGGGCACCGCGTGGCAACCGGCTAGAAGATCAGTTGCACCGTTTCGCCGTCGGCCTCGACGAGCGTCGACCGGACGGCGGGCAGGATCGCCGGGGCCTCGGGCAGCGTCCCGACCCATTCTGCGTGGTGCGCGGAGAGCCTCTCGACCACGTCCGGATGTTCGGCGGCGAGGTTGACGGTCTCGCCGGGGTCCGCGTCGAGGTCGTACAGCATCGTCACGTGCCCGAGGGGGGCATCGGTCGGCCAGCCTTCCTCCGGAGGCGTCAGGCGGCCGGTCTCGTCGAGGTCGTCGATCGTGAAGTCCGTCTTCCGGTAGCGGATGAGCTTCCAGCGCGCGTCGCGGATCGCCATGCTGGGACCGGAGCGCCAGTAGAGATGCTCGTGGGGCCGGCCGTCGGCGTCGCCGCGGAGGTACGGCAGCAGGTCGACGCTGTCCTCGGTGGTCGCCGCGGCCCCCGCGGCGCCCGTGAACGTCGCGAGCAGATCGAGCGAGATGACTGGTTCGCCGTAGACCAGTCCGGCCGGCAGCCCGTTCGGCCAGCTCAGGATAAAGGGGATGCGGATGCCGCCCTCGTGGTGGTAGCGCTTGAAGCCCGCGTGCGGGGCGTTCGAGCACGCGTGGCCGATGTAGCCCGCGCAGCCGTTGTCCGAGAGGAATGCGATCAGGGTGTTCTCGTACTGGCCGATCTCGTGCAGCTTCGCGACGATGCGTGCGACGCTCTCGTCGAGGGAGGCGATCATCGCGGAGTAGACGCGGGTGGCGGGGTCCTCGATGTGGCGGTACGGCTCGAGATAACGCTCCGTCGCCTGCAGCGGCGTGTGCGGGGTCGTATGGCTGAGGTAGAGGAAGAACGGTTCGTCGGCGTGCCGGTCGATGAAGGCGACCGCCTCCTCGGTGAAGACGTCCGTCAGGTACTCGTCCACCTCGACGCTTTCGAACCCGCGGTACACCGCCGCATACTCGGGACGCTCGGTGAGCGGGGGACCGATGCTCTCCACGCCCGGGGTGCGCGAGTCGATGAAGATGCTGCCGCCGGCCAGGACGCCGAAGTACTCGTCGAAGCCGCGGCCCATGGGGTGGTGCTCGGGCTCGTAGCCGAGATGCCACTTGCCGACCATGCCCGTGGCGTAACCCAGGTCCTTCAGGGCGTCGGCGAAGGTCCGCTCGGCGGTGCTCATGCCGTTGTGGATGTCGCGTCCCGCGGGGTTGAACTCCCAGCCGTGACGCGCCTGGTAGCGCCCCGTCAGCAGGCCGGCGCGGGACGGGCTGCACACGGGGTGGGAGACGTAGCCCTCCGCCGCGCGCACCCCGGCGGCGGCGAGGGCGTCGATGTTCGGGGTGGAGATGACCTGACCGCCGTAGGCTCCGATGTCCCCGATGCCGAGGTCGTCGGCGAAGACGAAGACGATGTTGGGGGCTCGTTCGGCCGGTGCGGCGGCCTCGGGTTCCGGTGCGGGTTCCGGCGCGGCGGGGGGCTGTTCGCAGCCCGCCAGGGAGAGCCCGGCCGCGACCGTTGCGGTCAGCCAAAGGTACGGGAGACGCGAGCGGCGACGGGGCGCGGTCATGCCAGGAAACCCCACGGCGTGGACGGCAGCCAAGCGTATCATGCGCCTCTCACGCGGCAGGGAGACGGCACATGGCGGAGATCCACGACCACGCGGACGAGCACAGCGACGACATCGTCGCCGCGCCCGGTCCCGAGCAGGAGGCGCTCGCGGCGCTGAACGGCTACATGGACGCCTGGAACCGGCGGGACATCGATGGCATGGACGCGGCCTTCCATTTCCCGCACGTGCGCATCGCCAGCGGCAGCATCATCCACCTGGAGTCGCCGGCTTCCCGGCTACCCGACTTCTTCGAGAAGTTCATCGCCGCGACCGGCTGGCACTACAGCCTGTGGGACTACCGCCGCGCCGTCCAGAGCACGGACGACAAGGTGCACTTCGCGGTGCAGTTCAGCCGCTACCGGGCGGACGCCAGCGTGATCGGCGCCTACCCGTCGATGTGGATCGTCGCGAAGATCGACGGCCGGTGGGGGGTACAGGCGCGTTCGAGCTTCGCGCCGTAGGCGACCCGGACATGGCGCGCTACGGGTCCCGCAGCCGCACCTCCCACAGCATGTACCGGTCCACCCGCACGTCCCTGAGCTTGTCCGCATCGTACGCGACGAGCGAATCCACGTGCAGGAGGACGAGCGAGAGCACTTCCCTGACCACGATGTTGAAGTACTCCCGGTAGTTCCGCGCCCTGAGGTCTTCGTCCAGGCTGCGCCGCGCTTCCCGGCCCAGTTCCTCGAGCCGGGGATGCTCGTACCGGAAGGGGTTGAATCCGGCGGTGGCGGACCAGATGGCCTGGTGGCGGCTGTCCGGGTCGAAGTTGGGGTAGCCGATGGTATTCACGGGGTACCGGCGCGTGCGCCCGAGCGCCTCGATGGTGCCGGGCTCGATCACCTGGATCCGCATGTCGATCCCGACCCGGCGCAAATGGGCCTGCACGGCCTCGTACGCGGCCGTGGTGTCCGGCAGCACGGGCACGGTGAAGGAGAACCCCGCGGCGCCCGCTTCCGCGAGCAGCGCCCGCGCGCGCTCGGGGTCGTAGGAGAAGAACCCGTCGAGGGCCGGATCGTGGCCGAGGCCCGTCAGCATCGGTTGCGATGCCGGCCGGGCGTACCCGAAGAACACGGTGTCGGCGATGGTCTGGCGGTCGATCGCGAATCCGAGCGCCTGGCGCACCCGGGGGTCGCCGAGTTCGGGCACCAGTTCGCCGGCGCGGTCGAGGATCGTCAACCCGCGCCACCCGGTGGGGAATGACGCGACCTCGAAGCCCGCGGCCCGCGCCGGTCCGGCGTCGGACGGCCCGATGTCCGCCAGGTCGATCTCGCCGGACAGCAATGCGTTCAGGCGGGCGCGGTTGTTGACCAGTTCGTGGATCGCGAGATGCGGGGCGTCGCGGAAGGCGGGATCGAAATAGTCCGGGTTCGGCACGAAGCGGTGGACCTGGCCGATCGCGGAGTTGTCGCGATCGTAGCGCCACGGACCGGTGCCGACCGGGTCGAGGTCCAGGTCGGGGTTGTCGAACGCCGCCGGGCTCACCATCAGTCCCGGCGACATCCCGAGGTTGTATAGCAGGGTCGGGTCGGGGGCGTTCAGGTGCAGCCGCAGCGTGAAGTCGTCCACGGCCTCTGCGGTGTCTATCGACGCTACCGTGTTGATGCGCGGTCCCTGCAGGCGCAGGAGCCGTTCGATGTTGGCCTTCGCGGCGTGGGCATCGAACCGCACGCCGTCGATGAACCGTACGTCGCGACGCAGCTCGAACTCGACGGTGGTGGGCTCCGGCCACGTCCAGGAGACGGCGAGGCCCGGGTAGGGCTTGGAGTAGTCCGCCGTGTTCATGCGCGTCAGCCCGTCGTAGACGGGGACCAGGTACGTGGTGAAGGGCGCGCCGGTGTCCGCGAGGTGCGGGTCGAAGGTGACGAGCGGGGTGGCCGTGCCGTAACGGACGGTGCGATCCGTGGCGACGGTGGGCGCGGAGCCACGGGATTCTTCCACCGGCGGCGAGCATGCCGGCAGCCCGACCGCGATAGACGCGGCGACCGCCGAGGTCAGTGTGGCACGGAACCGCGGGCCGACCGTCAGCATCGAGGCGAAGGCCCCCGTTGCGCAACCGCCGCGTTCAGGCGTCGAAGAACGCCAGCGAGCGCGCCTCGATGCTCTCGCGCGGCGGCGCGTCGTCCGGGCTGGTGGGGTCGTCGAAGGCCGAGTGCGCGGTGAACCGGGTGCGGCCGTCCTGCATCGAGTCGTAGCACTTCAGCAGCATCGCCTCGTCCGCGCGCATCTCCGGGACGTAGAACCAGCGGTGCCCGGGGCTGTGCAGGAAGGCGTAGATCTCGCCCGTGCGGTCGGGATAGACAAGGTCGAGCGGGACCAGGTCCCCGGCGGCGATGGTGTCGCCGCTGCAGACCGCCAGCGGCGCCCCCCGAACGGGACCCGAGATCGGCTTCCAGACGTTGATGACGGCGAACCGCCGCGTCAGCAGGTCCTCCGCCTCGTCGGGCACGAGGTCGTGGACGCGCTGGGGGCCGGAATCGTGGGTGTAGTCGTTGTGGACGAACCGGACCGGGGGGTGTACGTCCGGGGAGTGCCGTTCCGGGTCGTCGGAACGCACGTTGTGGTCGAACACCAGCACGCGGACGGCGCCCGTGGCCGTCCGCACGAGGCGCTCCACCTCGGGGTAGTAGACGGAGCGGACCTCTGCGGCGTCGTGGAAGTCCCGCACCCGGGACTCGTGGCCCACGAGGCGGACGCCTTCGCGGTCGAGGGACAGGGTGTCGGCGACGACGCGCGCGTCGAGGACGGACATGGTCCGCACCGCGTCGCCCGGGGTGCGCTCCGAGCGCTCCTCCGCCTTCCCGTCGTGGAGGAAGACGCCCGGCTTGCGGGACGGTTTCTCGATGTAGTGGAAGTCGGCTTCGACCTGTAGTCCGGCGTTCATCGGTTTCCTCGGACCACCAGCCGCGTGGCGTACGCGACCGTACCGTTGGTGAGCCCGTGACGCCGCTGGAAGTTCTCCCGCGCGGCCTGCGGTGGCTGCCGCGAGGCCTGCCACGAGCTCAGGCCGTCATACCAGGTCAGCAGCAGCATCCGTCCGTGCTCGGCGGACCGGTCGCGCTGGCGGAAGAGGCCCTGCGGCTCGGCCCGGTAGGCGTCGACGGTCTCGAAGCTCGTCCACGCTTCCGCGGAGAGGGCGGCGATTTCCTCGACGTCGCGGTGGGCGACCTCGAAGAAGCGGAAGACGTACAGGCCCTCGCGCGTGAGCGGACGCGAGTCGGTCGGGCGCACGGTCGGCACGAGCGTCAGGGAGGCCACGCCCTCCACCGTGTCGAGGCCCGACACAGTCTCCACGGAGGCGGCCACCTCGGCATCGTCTCCCACGGTCACCGCGACGAGTTCGTTCGAGGCGATGCCGAACAGGCCGTGGAACGTGCCCCAGACGCGCTCCGCGGGAAGCGCCGAGACGATGGCTTCGCGCAAGGGCGGCCAGTCGCGCTCCGGGCCACGGATGCGAAGGAAAGCGAAGGTGTCCATGACCATTCCCGCCAGCATGCAAACCGCTGACGTTACCAGAGCGGGCCGGTGCGAAACAGGCTTGAGGTGGCCCCGGGGACGCACGCGGAGGCGGCGGGGCCTGGAGGACCCCGTGATAAGCTGCCGCGTTTTTCGGGGAGGGATCGATGAACGGCGCGGAGAGCCTGCTGCGGACGCTTGCGGCCCACGGGGTGGACGTGTGCTTTGCGAACCCTGGCACCTCCGAGATGCACCTCGTGCAGGCCATCGACGCCGTGGACGACACCCGGGGCGTGCTGTGCCTGTTCGAGGGCGTCTGCACGGGCGCCGCCGACGGCTATGCGCGCATGAACGGCGGCCCCGCGACGACCCTGCTGCACCTTGGCGCCGGGCTTGCCAACGGCGTGGCCAACCTCCACAACTGCCGCCGCGCGGACTCGCCGCTCATCAACATCGTCGGCGACCACGCCATTCACCACGTCGCCTACGACGCGCCGCTGACCTCGGACATCGAGAGCGTCGCGAAACCGGTCTCCGCCTGGATCCGCACGTCCCGGACGTCCGAGGGCCTCGCCCTCGACGCGGTGGACGCGGTGCGGGCGGCGCTGGCCCCGAACCCCATGCCGCGCGGCGGCATCGCCACGCTCATCGTGCCGGTGGACTGCGCCTGGGGAGAGGGGCGCGTGCGCGCCAAGGCTCCCGGTTTCGACGCGTCGGTCGCCAAGCCGACGGTCGACGACGCGGTGGTGGCGTCCATCGCGCCGCGGATCGATTCCGACACGCTGCTCATGATCGACGGCAACGGGCTGACGGAAGCCGGCGTGCGCGCCGCCGGCCGGATCGCCGGCGCGACCGGCTGCCGGCTCTATACGCCCACGTTCCCCGCGCGGGTCGAGGCCGGACCGGACCTGCCCCTCGTCGAGCGGCTGCCGTATTTCCCCGAACACGTCATGCAGGTCTTCGCGTCGGTCCGGAGACTGGTCCTGGCCGGCTCGCAGGCCCCGGTCAGCTTCTTCGCCTACCAGAACCTGCCGAGCGACCTGGTGCCGGAGCACTGCGAGACGGTTCGGCTCGCGCACCGGCACGAAGACGTCGAGGCGGCGTTGACCGCGGTCGCGGACGCGCTCGACGCGCCGGCGGGGCAGGAGGCCGGCGGCGGGCGGCCCGAGAAGCCGGGGGGCGCCCTGTCCGCCGGCAACATCGCCCAACTCATCGCGGCCGGCGCGCCCGAGAACAGCATCATGGCGACGGACTCCGGCGGCGGCGGTGCGGCGCACCCGGTGCTGCAGCGCTCTCTGCGGCACAGTTGGCTCAACCTGACCGGTGGCTCGATCGGCGACGGCGGCCCCATCGCGGTCGGCGCGGCCATCGCGTGCCCGGACCGCCAGGTGTTCGCGCTGCTCGGCGACGGCGGAGCGATGTACACGAACCAGTACCTGTGGACCGCGGCCCGCGAGGGACTGAACATCGTCTCGATCGTCTTCTCGAACCGTCAGTACAACATCCTCGAGGTCGAGTACCGGCGTCTCGGCATCAACGAGATCGGGCGCGACGCCGCGAGCCTCTTCGACCTGTCGAATCCGGACCTGGACTGGGTGGGCCTCGCGGCGGCGCAGGGCGTGCCGGGCGCCCGGGCCTCCACGTGCGAGGAGTTCGACGCGGCCCTCGGGCGGGCGCTCGCGAGCGACGGGCCGTACCTGATCGAGGCCGTCCTCTGATCCGGCCGCCGGAACGCCAGCCGAACGGGATACGTCCATGAGCGCACCACCGGGCGGTGGCGCGAGCGCGGCCGCCGGCGAAACGCCCGGCGCCGTCACCCGCGGCACGCATCCTTACTACGTCCTCGCGCTGCTCTTCCTGGCCTACACGTTCAGCTTCGTCGACCGGCAGATCCTGTCGATCCTGTTCGAGCCCATCAAGGCGGAGATGGAGCTGTCGGACACCCAGCTCGGCTTCCTCGGCGGGCTCGCCTTCGCGCTCTTCTACTCGACGCTCGGCGTCCCGATCGCGATGCTGGCCGACCGCAGCGTGCGCACGCGCATCATCACGGTGTCGCTCGTGGTGTTCTCCGCCATGACGGCGCTCTGCGGCCTCGCGCAGAACTTCTGGCACCTGGCGCTCGCGCGCGTCGGCGTCGGGGTGGGCGAGGCCGGGGTGAACCCGGCGAGCCATTCGATCATCGCGGACATCTTCCCGCCCGCGAAACGCTCGACCGCCATGGGCCTGATCGCGGTCGGGCCGAACGCCGGCATGCTGATCGGCCTCGCGGCGGGCGGCATCCTCTCGGTGCAGTACGGCTGGCGCGTGACGATCATGGCCGTGGGGCTGCCCGGGCTCCTGCTCGCGCTCATCTTCTGGCTGACCGTCCGGGAACCCCGGCGCGGCGGGTCGGAGTCGCGTTCGGCGGATGTCGCGGCACCCCCCGTGCGCGAGTCGGTCGTCTACATGTGGCGCAACCGCGCCATGCGGCATCTGGTAATCGGCGCGATGATGAAGGGCATCGGCGGCTACGGCCTCGTGTCGTGGATGCCGTCGTTCCTCATCCGGACCCACGAGCTCAGCGCGGCGCAGGTAGGTCTGCTGCTCGGCGTCGGGCTCGGCGTGATCGGGGGCCTCGGCGCCTTCCTGGGGGGCTATCTGAACGACCGGCTCTCGAAACGCAAGGCGGGCGCGGGCCTCGCCGTCATCGCCGTCATCACCGCGGCGGTCTATCCGTTCTCCGTGGGTGCCTACCTGGTCCCCGAGCTCTGGTTGTGCGCGGCCCTGCTGGTCTTCCAGATCTTCGGCGGCGGCATGTATCTGGCACCGAGTTTCGCGCTCGTCCAGGGCCTTGCGCGACTGCGCATGCGCTCGGTGGCGGCGGCGGTCAAGATGCTCGCGATCAACCTGATCGGGCTGGGACTCGGCCCTTGGGCCGTGGGAGCGCTGAGCGACCTGCTCCGACCGGCGTTCGGGGACGACTCGCTACGCATCGCCATGCCGATCATCGGGGCGTTCGCGGTCTGGGGCGCCGTCCACTTCTACCTCTGCAGCCGACACCTGGAGCGGGGGCTGGCCGAGGCGCAACGGGACTGAGTCCGCGTTGCGGGAGCACGACGACCGATGGTGAGACTGTCCGACCTGCCGGACGACGAACGCGAGCACCTGTTGGACAAGAACCTCGGGCCGCTCGGGCCTCCCGCATGGGTCTCGCCGGGCACGCCTTTGCGCGAGCGCAGGGTCGCGCTCGTGACGACGGCGGGGCTGCACCGGCGTAGCGACGCCGCGTTCGACCTGATGGACGCGAGCTACCGTGTACTCCCGGGCGACCTGGGCGCGTCGGACCTCGTCATGTCCCACAGTTCGGTCAACTTCGACCGCTCGGGGTTCGCCGAAGACGTGAACCTCGTGTTCCCCATCGACCGCTTTCGGGAACTCGCCGACGAGGGCGTGATCGGGGGCCTCGCCTCGAACCACTTCAGCTTCATGGGCGCGGGCCTGCTGCCGGCGGCCTACGAGACATCCGCGCGGGACCTCGCGCGCATCCTGCACCGGGACGGGGTCGACACGGCGTTCCTCACCCCGGTCTGACCCAACTGTACCCGTGCCGTGAGCGCGGTCGCCTACTACCTCGAAGACGCCGGCATCGCGACCACCGGCATCAGTCTCGTGCGGGAGAACACGGAAGCGCTGCGGCCGCCGCGGTTCCTATGGGTCACGTTTCCCCTCGGGCGGCCGCTCGGCGTGCCTGGGGACCCGGCGTTCCAGCGGCGCGTCGCCCGGGCCGCGCTCGCGTTGCTCGACGCGCCGTCGGGCCCGGTGCTCGAGGACTATCCGGAGGACGTACCGGACTTGCCGGGGGACGATGCATTTGCCTGTCCCGTCCGGTTCCCGCCACGCGCATCGGAGAGGGGGCGGTGGCGGTCCGCGCTCCTGGCGGAGATCGCACTGCTGCGGCCGTGGTACGCGCTGTCCCGCGAGCGCCGCGGCCGGACGACGGTCGGCGTCGCCGGTACGCCGGTGGAAACGCTTGCCGAGCGGCTCGGCGCGCTGCTCGATGCACCGGAGCGACTGCCGGGAACCCTGGCCGAGCTGACGGAACTGAAGCGCACGCTCGCGGACCTCGGGGCGTTCCACGAGGAAGCGGTCACCGCGCAACCGGGGGACCCGCCGTGGCGGGAGGTACGCCGCCTGCTGTGGCGGGAGAGTGTCCTCGGGGACGCCATGCTGACGCTGCGCGACCGGTTCGACGCGTCCGGGGACCCGAGGCTCCGCGCGTTCACCCGTGTGCTGGTCCCGCGAGGGGCGCGCGAGGACGGATGAACGTACCACGATGGAAGCGGGACACGCGTTCGCATACGCTGATGGGGACCGCACACTTGGAGACACCATGCTGAAACTGCACTTCGCGCCCAATTCGCGGGCCGGCCGGATCGTCTGGCTGCTGGAGGAACTCGGACTGCCGTACGAGATGAACAAGATGGCCTTCCACCCGAAGGACCTCAAATCGGACGAGCACCGCGCGCGCCATCCGCTCGGCCGCGTGCCCGTGCTGGACGACGGCGACGTCCAGATTTACGAGTCCGGCGCGATCGTCGAGTACATCCTCGAACGCCACGAGAACGGCGGCCTGAAGCCGGCGGCCGAAGCTCCCGAGTTCCCGATGTACCTGCAGTGGTTCCACTACTGCGAAGGGATGGTGATGCCGCCCGTGAACACGATCATCGTGCATACCCTGCTGCTGCCGCCGGATCGGCGCGACGAGACCGTGCTCGGCCAGGCCCAGCGCCTGCTCACCCGGTCGCTGGCGCCCGTCGACCAGACCCTCGAGGGCAAGGACTACCTGATCGGCGACTTCTCCGCCGCCGACGTCATGCTCGGCCACGCGTGCTTCATGAGCAACCGCCTCGGCTGTGTGACCGACGAGATGGCGAACCTGAAAGGCTACGTCGAGCGGATCACCGCACGCCCGGCGTTCCAGACGGCCATCAACATGCAGTAGGGGACGGGCTTGCCCCGTGCCGGGTCGAATCACTCGATGCACCGGACACGGGCAACCCACGAGGGTCGCCTCTGTACCACCGCAGTTCGCTTCAGGAAACGCCGCCGTTTTCGAGGAAGCAGCGCAGGCCCGCATCGGCGAGCCATTCGATCACGCGTTTCCGGTCGGCGTCGGACAGCGTGTGCGCGATCCGGTCGAGGATCATCCGGCGGGACTGCTCCGGGTAGGGACGTGACAGGTAGCTGACGTCCTCGCCGTAGACTTCCGCGCGGCACGCCTTCGCCCCGGCCGCCTGTGCGGCGCGGTTCGCGAGGACGTACGGCTGGTACGTCGTGGCCATCTCTTCGAGGATGAAACGCGCGAACGGCGTCGACCCGGGGAAATCCGCGAGTTCGCCGCCGCCGTCCCAGTCGTCGGCTGAGCCTTCGGAGAACGCGACGACCCGCGGGTAACCCGCCGTCACCCGCTTCGGGTCGGGATCCATGTACGTGTGGGCGCGCAGGCCCCCGAGCACGATGCAGTCCACCGCGCAGGGACGGTCGCCGAGCAGGTAGGGCGTCTCTCCGAGCTGCGCCTCCGCGGCTCCCAGGATGCGCACGTACTCCGCTTCGGCGGCCTCGCGCTGGCGTTCGGACTCGGTCCCGGTCGCGCGGCACGCCCGGGGCCCCCAGCCACGCACGCGCTCGGCCACCTCGGCCATCCCGTCGGCCATGCGCGTCGACGCGAACAGGGCGCTCTCGGGGTAGTGCCAGCGGTAGTGCACCATCGTGCGGGCGATCCACTCGTCGAAGTACTCCTCGACGACCTGTACGAGGACGCCGACGGGGCCTTCGGGGAACATGCGCCGATGGGGGAAACGTCCGTCCAGGAGGTGCATGAGCGGCGTGGTATCCCCGATCATCCAGTTCTCCGGCGTCTGCATCACGGGCACCTGGTGCGTCCCGGACCGGCGCTCGATGTTCGCCGGGTCGTGCCGGTTCTTGCTGCGCATCTCGAAGTCCATGCCGTAGAAGATGCACGCGGCCTCCAGCTTGCGCGTGAAGTAGCTCAGTTCGCCGCCGTAGATGATGTAGGGGTCGCTCACGAAGGCCTCCGCTCAAGTGTTGGGGTTGTCGGCTGGCGCCGGGGGTCAGCCGTGGTAGAAGGGTCGCCCCGCATCGCGCAGCCAGATGCGCACGAGGTGCCGCCGGCGCTCGGGTTCGTCCCAGTCCTGGAATCCCGTGCGCCGGTGGCCGATGCGCCGGTTGTTGACGATCTGTATCTGCCCGGGCTCGAAGACGAACGACTTGCCGAGGCCCTCCCGTTCCGGGACCTCGATCAGGGCGTCCAGCGCGGCCCGCGTGTGCGCGTCGGGGGCCTCGTTCCGCATGTGGTAGCCCGCGAGAACGAGGTAGGGCGAGTAGTTGGCGAGGACGCGCGCTCCGTCCGACTCGAACACCGGCTGGAAGGAGATCCGCTCGTCGTCGGGGGCATGTTCCATCTGGCGGTCCCAGTAAACGGGCTCGTAGAGGCGCGGGACGAGGTCGCCGTAGTCCTCGAGGAGGAGGTTGTAGACGGTCTCGAGGCTGACCAGGCCGCTGACGCCGCCGGACTTCGCGGTCTGCAGGCAGAGCAGGGCGGCGCAGTCGGGGGCCAGGTTGAAGGCGTTGTCCGTGTGGTAGGGCTGGTGGCCGTTGGTCTTCGAGGACCGTACGCCCGTGCCCGGCCCGGACTTCTGCCCGGTGTCCAGGACGTCGTAGAGCATCGTCCCGTCCCACTTCTGGGCCACGGGGCGTCCGACGAGGGACATCAGGAGCCAGTACAGCGCGACGGCGGACCGCTTCGAGAGGCGTTCCACCGGGAGGCGGTCGATGATGGCGAAGCCGATGCCTTCATGGACCTGCGCGCGCACCCGCCGCATCGCGGCCGCGCAGGCCGGCAGGTCGAAGAAATCCGCCGAGAGCGCTTCGATGGGGAGGGGGTTCGCCTCGATCTCGACGGCCGCGGTGTCGAGTTCGGCGACGGCATCCGCGTCCAGGCGCACGAGGCCATCGTCCTCGAGGAGTGTATCGGCGGTCCAGGTCATCGGACTGCCCAGGGCGCTGTGCGGGACGGTGGGCATCTTTCGGATTTTCGTGATCGGGCCCTTGGCGGCTCGCCTATTGTGCCGCAGGCGCACCCACCGGCCTACAGCACCGGCCTACAGCAACAGCGCTACCCGCGACACCACCCAGTAACCTGCCACGGTCCCCATCCCCCAGAGCGGGGTGCGGACCACCCAACGCGGCACCTCGGTCCCGGTGCGGCGGATGACGGCAAGCAGGGTCAGGGCCACGGCCACGACGATGAGCTGCCCGACCTCCACGCCCACGTTGAACAGGAACAGCGCCCAGAGCGCCCCGGACTTCGGCAGGCCAATGTCCAGGAGCGCCCCGGCGAAGCCGAAGCCGTGCAACAGCCCGAACGCGAGGGCCACGATCCAGGTGTGCTCGGCGGTGATCGTCCCTGTCGTTCCCCGGAGGCGCTCCACCGCCAGGATCAGGATGGACAACGCGATGACGGCTTCCACCGGGGCCTGGGACAGACGCACCACCTCGAGCGCCGAGAGGCCCAGGGTGATGCTGTGCGCGACGGTGAAGCCCGTGATCGTCTTGATGAGCGCGGACGGTTTGGAGATGAAGAACATCAGCCCGATCACGAACAGGATGTGGTCGAGGCCGAGCAGCAGGTGTTCGATGCCGAGGAACAGGTAGCTGAACACCGCGCGGCCCTGGCCGGCTTCGATGACGAAGTACGGGTCCTCGGGCCGCAGCACGCGGGAGATCGTCGTGTCGTCCTGCAGGTCGACGTTGACGAGCACGTCCGTCAGCGTCCGCGAGAGGCCGTCGATGCCGATCTCGTGCCCTACGAGACCCTCGGCGCCGCAGTCCGCGCGCCACTGGTGGATGAGGGCGGCGCGCTGCACGTCGGCCACCTGCTGCAGTTCCAGGGTGCAGTGATCGGGGAACGCGGGCTCCAGCGGCAGACGCCGGTAGCCGAGCAGGGGTTGCTTCCAGAGGATATCGAACGTGCCGGCTTCGGTCTCGGCGATACCGAGGTAGGCCGGACGCACCTCGTGGCCCTGCGCGCCGGCGGCAAACAGGATGCAGGCGAGGACGATGCCGTACGGGATGCCCCGACGCCTGTCGCTGGAGAGCGTCATTCCGCCCCCGCCAGGCCGGTCCCGTTCGTCGGCGGCGCGGGCATCTCGATCTCGACCCGGTATTGTCCCGCCAGCGTCTCGTAGTAGCTGTCGTTGGCGTCCGTGCGCCGCTGGGTGTCGTAGTCGGTGGCGACACGGTCGCGAACCTCCCCGAAGTCGGGCAGGCGGCTGGCCGTGCGGCGGTCGATGCGCACGAGGTGGAAGCCGTAGCCGGACTCGACGGGGCCGACCCAGCCATCGCCCTCGAGTTCGGGAAGCGCCTGCGAGAAGGCCGTGCCGAAGTCCTTGCGAATGTCGGCTACGGTGACGTGCGCGTAGGTCCTCCGCAACATGAACGGGTCGCCGATGGTGCGCCAGTTGTCCTCGTTCACCGCGGGCAGCGCCGCCTCGGCATCGGCGCGCGCCGCCTCACGGCGGTCCGGGCTGAAGTAGATGTGGGAGAAGGTGAAGCGGGCGGGTACCTGGTAGCGCTCCACGTTAGATTCGAAGAACTCCACGAGGTCGGCTTCGGTGGCGGGCTCGAGGAGCGCGAGGTCCTCCGTCAGGAACGTGAGCTTCTGCGCCAGGCGCCGGCGGACGATGACGTCGTTGGCGTCGAGCCCCATCTTGAGCGCCTCGCGCACGAGCATCTCCTCGCGGACGTGGGCGTCGACCAGCCCCGCCAGTTCGGTCTCGGTGGGAGACCGCCCCATCTGCGCCTGCCACTGGTCGGAGAGGCGGGCAATGTCGAGGACGCCGACCTGGATGGTGGTGTCGTCGGGGTCCGGTATCCATGCATCCACGACGAAGATTGCGACGCCGAGCAGCAGGAAGAGGGCAAGTGGGTCCTTGACGTATTTCATTGACAGTGCGGTCTGAACAAGAGGTCCGAAGAGGAGCGGTTTGGTCTCAGCGCATCTCGAAGCCGCCGGCGACGTTCAGGGCGATGCCGCTCACGTTGGGCGCCGTGGCGAGAAAGACGGCGGCCTGCCCCATGTCCTCGACCGTCTGCGGCCGCCCGAGCGGGATGATGTCCCGCATGCGCTGCTCGAACGACTCGTTGCTGGCGTTCGCCATCAGGTGGTCCGACCACATGGCCGTCCCGACCATGCCCGGGCACAGGGCGTTCACCCGGATGCCGTCGCCGGCGAGTTCCAGCGCGAACGACTGGGTGATGCCGACCACGGCCCACTTGGAACCGCAGTACGCCGCCATCGAGGGTGCGCCACGCTTGCCGGCGATGGAGGCCGTGTTGACGATGGCCGCGTCGTCGGACGCGCGCAGGCTGGCCGCGGCCGCCCGCGTCATGAGGAACACGCCCTTCACGTTGACGTCGAAGATCTTGTCCCAGCGCGCCTCGGAGAAGGTATCGAGGGGTCCGCTGTCCACGACGCCGGCGTTGTTGACCAGCACGTCGAGGCGTCCGAACGCGTCGACCGTGGCGGCGACGGTGGCCTCGCAGGACGCCGAGTCGGTCACGTCGAGGGACGTTCCGCGGATGTCGCCCAGGGGCGCGAGTTCCTCGACCGTGCGCGCCATCTCCGAGCGCGAGGCGAGTTCGTAGGTCCATTCCGAGTCGCCGTCCCCGCCCGGTCCGAGGGCGAGGTCCGCGATCATCACCGCGTGTCCGGCCTCGAGAAAGCTCTGCGCGATCCCGCGGCCGATGCCCCGCGCTCCGCCGGTGACGAGTACCGTCCTTGCGTTGCCCATGCGTGCTCCTCCAACCCGCCATTATAGGCTGGCTTCCGGCCCCGCCAAGCCGTCAGTGGTTGAGGGCGGCCACCTCGGGCAGGACCCGCTCGACCAACTGCCGCGTCTGCTCCAGCATGTCGTCGGTCCCCGAAGCGATCGGCCGCAGCACGAACTTGTGCACGCCGGCCTCGCGGAACTGGTTGAGGAGGCCCATGATCTCGACCGTGCCGCCGACGGCCGCGTAGCCCTCCGGGCTGCGCCCGAGGCGCTGCGTGAGGAAGCTGTGGTAGCGCGTGACGATCGGCTCCTCAGGCGATCCGAAGCGGAACCCGAAACCGGCCCCGTAGTGGTCCTCGTCGATGGTGCGTCCGAGTTCCCCCACCCGCGCCTTGATGGCTGCGATCACGGGTGCCGCCTCGTGGGCCGAGTCGATGCCCGCTTGCCATCCCGTCCCCCAGCGCGCCGTGCGTTCGATCGCCCGCGGCGCCGAGCCGCCTACCCAGAGCGGCAGCGGGTCCTGTATCGGCTTGGGGAAGATCCGCGCCTCGTCCAGCCGGTAGCAGCTACCGTCGAAGCTGACCGGCTCCCCGGTCCACAGGCCGGTCAGGATCTCGAGCCCCTCGTCCATGCGCCGGCCGCGCCCCTTCGTCGGCGTTCCCGTCGCCACGTAGTCGCGCGAGAAGGAGCTGCCGATGCCGAACGCGGGCAGCAGCCGCCCTTCGGAGAGCACGTCGATCGTCGCGCACTGCTTGGCGGTGAGCACCGGGTCGCGCAGCCCCAGGCTCGCGACGTTCATGCCGAACTTGATGCGGCGCGTACCGCCGGCGAGGGCGGCCATGACGCTCATGCACTCGAGTCCGCCGTCGGCGCCGATGATGCGGTCGGACTGCCATATGGAGTCCACCCCACCCGCGTCGCAGAGATCCACCCAGCGCCAGAAGCCGCGCGCGTCGTCGAAGTTGAAATTGGCGATGCCGACGCCGGCGCTGATGGTCACCGCGTGCTCCTCGTCATGGTGGGGAAAGGGGCCATGATCCCGAAGATACGGCGCGCGGTGCAACCGCTCGGCCGCCGTGAGTCGACGCTACCTGCCGCGGAGGCGGGCCAGTTCCGCAGCCATGACCATCGGTTGCCGTTGCTCTTGTCTCCTCGCGTACGGCTATGGACTCCACCGCCGTCCAAACGCCTTCGCCAGCCGTTCCGCGTGCTCGTCGCGCGCCAGGTCGTCCGGTTCGCATAGCGGGTCTTCGAGGTGCCGCGGGGGGCAACCGTCGGCTTCGGCCTTCGTTCATGGGAACCTGGCGTTCTGATGCCGGCCTCCATCGTCGGTCGGGATTGGGACGCGGATGAAGGTCGCAGCTTCCCGAATCGTCACCCTCGCCGACCATGGCCGTTCGCCACTGGCTACGCGTTGCGGTGCCGGTTCAGCTCTGCGGCCATCGCTGCCTCTCGCCGCAGGGCCTCGTCCCGTTCGCGTTCCGCCTGTTGTCGCGCCCGCGTTTCCGCATCGGCCCTGCGCTCCGCCGCCTTGCGCTCGCGTTCCGCCTGTCGGCGAGCTTCAGCCTCCGCGTTGCCCCGGCGTTCCGCCTGTTGGCGAGCTTCGGCCTCCGCGTCGCCCCTGTGCTCCGACTCGGTCAACGTGCGCAGGTCCTCGCCCGTAACCGGGTCATACCAGCGCAGGCCTCGTCGCTCGTTCAGGTGCGCCCACAGGCCCAGCACCTCGCTGTGCAGGCCCGGTGGACCGTCCGGGTGGATCGGCGATCCGGCGACCTCCTCGTACACCCCGCGACGCAGCCGGAATCCGGCCAGCCGTTCCACGGCCTCGGGGCGGGCGTCGTACACGAAGTACTCCCGCACGCCGAGCGCCTCGTAGGTCTTCCGCTTCTCCCCGTAATCGCGCCGCCACGTGGAGTTGGATGCCACCTCCAGGACGAAGTCGGGCGGCTTGCCTTCGTCCGCGACCACGTAGGACAAGCGGTCCCGCTTCCGGACGCCGAACGACACCAGCACGTCGGGCGCCACTCGGGGATAGATGAGGCGCCCCGCTCGGTCCTTGCGGGGCGCCTGCCCGTCGAGTGGCAGGTGGTACATGAAGATGTCCGCGGACACGGCGACGTCGTCGCGGTTCGCGTAGCGGTGCAGCAGGGCGCCGAAGGTGTGGTGGATCCACCGCGCCTGCTGGTCGCTATCCGGCATGGGCCGGTCGTCCGTTTCCGGCAGGTCTTCCTCGTGCAGCGCGAGCAGCGCCAGCATCGCATCGCTCGGCGCGGGTTCCGCCATGGCCTGGCTCCTGTTTCTGTCCGTGCCGCCTCTGACCGCTGCGTCCCGGGTTTTTCCGGCGGACCGTAGCACAGCCACCGCCGCCGCCAAAGGGGCGGTGGGCGTGCGTCCAGGTGGCGTGCGGGCCGGCGCGGCCGGCGCGCCGCGTGGGGGTCCGTGAGGTCATGATCGCCGGCCATGTTCGACCTGCCCCGACGCGCCGTAAACGGCAAACGGCTGACGTGGTTACGGTCGATGGCTGACGCGAACGCGGGCCAAAGTCTCAGGATCGCGCGAGCGTTGGACACGCGTCACCGGGTCCTTTGAAGACGGGCTGGGTTCGCCGTCCGCGTCGCCTTTCGCTCACAGTCCCCCGCCTTCTGCCAAACTCCCGCCGGTCGATATAGGCTACGGGGTGCTCGCGGGCCGATTCGAAAGGGGGGCATGTGACCACGCTTGGGTTCAAGGGTAGGGTGTTCGTGGAGAACCACCATCTGGCTGTGCCCTACCACGAACTCAACCCGGTGCGGGCCAACGGGCTGTCGGAGAAGGCGAGCCTGCACGACAACCTGATCGTGCACGGCGACAATCTGGCCGCGCTCAAGGCGCTGCTCCCCACGCACCACGGCAAGGTGAAGTGCATCTTCATCGATCCGCCCTACAACACCGGCAATGAAGGCTGGGCGTACAACGACAAGGTCAACTCGCCGCTGATGCAGGACTGGCTCGGCAAGGTGGTGGATCGGGAGGACCTGACGCGGCACGACAAGTGGTGCTGCATGATGCTCCCCCGGCTCAAGCTGCTGCGGGAACTCCTGCGGGACGACGGTGCCATCTTCGTCACCATTGACGACAACGAGGTGCATCGGCTCCGGTCGCTGATGGACGAGGTGTTCGGCGAAGACAACTTCGTTGCCACGGTGATTTGGCACAAGATGGACAGTCCCAAGAACACCGCGCGGCACTTCAGTGAGGACCACGACTACATGCTGGTCTACGCGAGAAACGCCGCCGACTGGACTCCCAACTCCCTTCCTCGTAGCGAAAAGATGTTGAAGCGCTACAAGAACCCAGATTCTGATCCGCGGGGACCATGGCTGCTGAGCGACTTGGCTGCGCGGAACGAATACAGTCAAGGTCGATATGCGATTACCACCCCGAATGGGAAGGTCATTGGCGGGCCACCCGCAGGTAGCTACTGGCGAGTGAACAGGGCGCGTTTCGAGGAACTCAAGGCCGACGGGAGGATCTGGTGGGGAAAGTCGGGGAACAACAGGCCAGGTATCAAACGCTTTCTTTCAGAAGTTCGTGAAGGTGTTGTCCCCCAAACACTCTGGCCTTGGCAAGACGCGGGTAGCACCAGGAATGCCAAGCAGGAGCTAAGCGGGGTACTTGGACTTGAACCGGGGCAAGACGTCTTCGTAACGCCAAAGCCGTCGAAACTGGTGCGACGGGTCCTCCAGATCGCTACGGACCAAGACTCCGTGGTCCTCGACTCCTTTGCCGGCTCGGCGGCTACCGCGCATGCGGTGTTGGCGCTGAACGAGGAAGACGGCGGCAGCCGGCGCTTCGTTCTCGTGGAGTGCGAGGACTACGCGGATACGATTACGGCCGAACGGGTGAGACGCGTGATCGGGGGCGTCCCGGACGCCAAGGACCCGGTGTTGCAGGCCGGTTACGGCGGGACGTTCAGCTACTTCGAACTCGGCGGCGCGCTCCGTCGTGAATCCATGCTCGACGGCTCGACGCTCCCGTCCTGGGAGAAGCTCGCGAGCTACATCTTTTTCACGGCGACCGGCGAGGAGTTCGATGCCGGCGCCGCAGACCTCGAGAAATGGTTCGTGGGACGGAGCAGACTCTACGATGTCTACCTGATATACGTAGATGACGTCGCGGTCTTGAAGGACATGGCCCTCACGCTGCCGATCATGCGCGAGCTGCCTCCGACCGATCGCAGGAAGCTGGTGTTCGCGCCGACCAAGTACGTCGATCAGGAACTGCTGCATCAGGAGCGCATCGTCTTCCAGCAACTGCCGTTCGAGATCTACGAGTCGGCCGACAGACTGGCGCCGTGATCCTCAAGGAGTTCCAGAAGCGGGCGCTGTCGCGGGCTCGGAGCTACCTCGACTGCCTGGACGAGTGGCGGGGCAAGGCGGCCGAGCTACAGAAGGTGGATCCTGACTACGACTGGGTCGCCCGGGCCTGGCAACGGACCGTACCGGAGCGTGCGTACGTGCCACGCAAGAACGGTTTGGGACAACCTTTGCCGACGTTCTGCCTGAAGATCCCCACGGGCGGCGGCAAGACGCTGTTGGCCGTCAAGATCATCGATCTCGTGAACGTCCACTTCCGACGGCGGCAGCCGGGTCTGGTCCTCTGGATCGTTCCCACCACGCAGATCTACAACCAGACGTTGCGGGCGCTCAAGGACCGGGACCATCCCTATCGCCAGCAACTCGATGTGGCGTCCGCTGGACGCACGACCGTCCTCGAGAAGAACACCCACTTCCGCCCGGACGATGTGCGGGAGAACTTGTGCGTACTGCTGCTGATGCTCCCGTCGGCGAACCGGGCGACCAAGGAGCACCTGCGGATGTTCCGCGACAACGGTGGCTTCGGACGTTTCTTCCCGAGGGACGACGACGTGACGGGACACCGCGAGCTGGTCGAGCGAGTGCCCAATCTGGACGTCTTCGAATGCGGGAGCGGCCTGTGGGAACGTCCCGTCAAGACGTCGCTTGGCAACACGCTACGTGTGCTTGAGCCGCTCATCGTCCTCGACGAGGGGCACAAGGCCTACAGCGCGGGGGCGCGGGCCACGCTGGAGGGCTTCAATCCGTGCATGGTCGTCGAACTCTCGGCGACGCCGCCAAGGACCGCGAACGTGCTTGTCGAGGTGTCGGGGCGAGATCTCCTGGCAGAGGAGATGATCAAGCTGGACCTGCACATCCGCAACAGTGACAGCGTCGACTGGAAGCACACACTGCTGGCTTCCATCGAGCATCGGCAGTGGCTCGAAGAAGAAAGCGCGCTCCACGAGGCCGCAAGCGGCACCTACATCCGGCCGATCTGCGTGATTCAGGTCGAGCGTACCGGCCGCGAGCAGCGTGATGCGGGACGCATCCATGCCGAGGACGCACGCGACTACCTCCTGACCTATCCGGGGATCCGTCCCGAGCACATCGCCGTCAAGACCAGCCAGCGGGACGAATTGAAGGAGGCGGACGACGCCGGGGGCCTGCTCGCCCGCGGCTGCCCGATCCGCTTCATCATCACGAAGCAGGCGCTGCAGGAAGGTTGGGACTGCGCCTTCGCGTATGTGCTGACCATCCTCTCGAATCCCAGCTCCCGCACGGCGCTGACGCAACTCGTCGGCCGCATTCTCCGCCAGCCCTCCGCGAGAAAGACGCACGTCGCGGCACTGGACGAGAGCTACGTGTTCTGCTTCCGGCGGC
The DNA here is from genome assembly GCA_022825925.1 of Pseudomonadales bacterium. GTDB lineage: Bacteria > Pseudomonadota > Gammaproteobacteria > Pseudomonadales > Azotimanducaceae > VXNE01. The sequence goes on from JAJDVW010000022.1 coordinate 326,606, forward strand.
GGGGCCAGGATCTGCTGCAGGAGGTTCGCAAGGGGTTTGGGCTCGAGGGCCTGTCGGGTCTTGAAGGACGGGTCGTGATGGAATCGGACGGCGACACGCAATCGGGGGACCTGATTTCACAGGAGCCCCGTCCGCGCTTTCGGGATGCCGCCCGGGGTCTGGTGCTGCCCGCGTTCGCGATCCGGGACGAGGGGCGCTGGCGGCTCGTCTACCACGAGGCGGACATCCTGTCGCGCGTACCCTGGGACGAAGTGGACGTGACGCCGCTCCATGATCTCGAACTCGAAGCCGAAGCTGGCGGTGAGTTGGAGCTGCGAGCCGGGCTTGATGACGACATCGAGATCGAGCGGGTCCGCACGGGGACCCGGGAAGGAGAGTTGGACTACTACTTCGCGGCCAGTCACCTGGTGGAGACCGTGCCGAACCCATGGCGGGGCAGGGAACTCGCTGCCAGCGTTTTCCACAAGCTCGTGGAGAAGCACGGAGAGCGACGCGTCGCGGCGAGCTACGTCTTCATCCTTGAAGAGATTCGCAAACGCGTTGAGGCGGAACGTGACCGGCTTGCACGCAGGGTGTTCGAGGAACTGCTTCGCGAAGGAGTCATGCGGTTCATGGTCGTAACCGAAGAACTCGGCTTCAACCGGCCGCCTCCGAAGATCGAGCTACGCGACGGCGCCGTGCAAGCGAACCGCGAGGATGGCAGCCCGTACATGCGCAGCCTGTTCGACCGCACCGCCGAGGAGGAACTGAACGGCCTGGAAAACAGGGTCGCGACCTACCTCGACCGGCAGGAGCGCCTCTTCTTTTGGTACCGCAACCGCCCTCGCAAGGACTACTTCGTCCAGGGTTGGAGGCGTAGCCGCATCTACGCGGACTTCGTGTTCGCCTTGCAGGGCGGGGACGATGGCGGGGGCAACGTCTTCAGCGAAGTGTTCGTCATGGAGACGAAGGGCCTGCACTTGAAGGACGCGGAAGACACGGGCTACAAGCGCTCGGTGTTCGATATCTGCTCGGAACAGGCGCGGAAGGCGGATTGGGCGGAGTTGGCGCCTGCGATGCGCGACACGGTCGTGCGGTTCGAGGTGGTCGACGAGGAGGAGTGGGAGCGGCGGTTGAACGGGATGTTTTTGGAATGAGGGTTGGCCGGTTGCGGCTAAATCTCCCAGAAGGCTTGCTCTTCGGCGTCGCGGGCGCTTGCCTTCTCGATCTCGTGTTCGAGTTGACGGCACATGCGTTTGGCCCAGCGCGTTACGCGTGGGACGGGATGGTCATGTAGGGACCTGAGGGGCGTTCGGTATTGGGCGAAGTAGGTGGTGAGCGAACCAGACCAACTGTAGGAGCCAATCTGCCGACGGGCAGCCTCAAGCATATCCTCGTCGTCACCGAACTGATCGAGCAGGCGGCGGAAAGTCGGATGCAGCAGCGACTCGTTCGACTCCTCGCGGCCGGAGACCAGCACGGGGACGATACTCGCGGCACACGCAGGCGCCGCATCGGGGAATGCGCTGCACCAGGCGATTAGCGTGTCGGGAGGCAGGCTCTCGATTGGCGGTGGAGAGCCGCTCTTGTGCAGGGCAGGTTGACTGGCGAGGGCCATCTGTAGAACGACACTCTCGGTTGTGTTGCCAAGAATCCGTTGGCCGATGATTGGCCACGCGATATCCGGGAACCCGGAGAGTAGGTCCGGGAGAAGCGGCGATAGCAGGTCGAACGAACGTTGCCACGCACCTTCCTGCGTCAATCCTTGGGAGGCGACAAGCGCAAGCCTGCAAGCATCTTCGTCGTGACGGCCTTGCTCGAGGAGCCACCGGAGCAGAGCGGCCGCGTGATAGGCCACGTTCCCGGACTGCCGTGGTACGTCGGTTTGCGCGATGCTGCTCGCCATTTGGATGAGTTGGGGCCGGAGTCTTTCTAGGCGTTGGCGATCTCCGTGGACCAACATGGTCATCAGATCCACGGTGGTGGCTAGGCCTGCGAAACCGTGTTGGTAAAGTTCGTCGAAGAGCGACGCGAGCCCGTCCGTAGAGACGTTGGAGAGCACGCTGCCGAGTGCCCAGGTTTCGAGCGACTGAGGTGGGAGGTGGCCGGCCCGGAGGGCGCCAATAGCCAGGGAGAGGTCGCCGTCGACGAGGCCCAGTCGCGCGCAGATCGCCGGCAGCGAGCGGGCCAGATTCTTCGACTCGGAGACCTCTCGCTTGAAGCGCTCGACGGCGCCGTAATCTCGTTCCGAGAGGCCCGTCAGGAATCCGGCGAGGAGGTCGAAGTTCCGCTCGACATCGGGTGCTTCCAGGAGCGCGTTCACGAGGCGTCGAAGCCAGTCCTCCGGTGAATCGATACGAGCGCCGAGGAATTCCCCGAAAAGACCAGTCCACCGTTGAGAGCCGCTACATAGTTTGGGGATTCGGGCAGCTAGTACTGACGGGTGGTGAAGCGCCTCGGCTGCGATGGCGTGCACCGCTTCAAGCTGCTTCCTACCTCGTTCCTGGTAGTCGAGGTCCTCTCCGAGCGGGTAGTCGAACGGCATGTGTGATACGAGGTCGTGGATGCGATCGGACAAGGTCGCCGGCTCAAGGGATTCGATCAATCGACGTGCGCGTTGGGCAATCTCGGGCGGCACGTCGGCCGCGTTGAACCGGACGAAGTCGCCAAGGCTCTCGGCAGCCTCGGGCCATGCGCCAACCGCATCCCGCACGCGCTGAACTGTTTCCTCGACGACACTCATCAAGCCCCACAAGACGAGTGCCCGTAGCTTGCGTCCCAGCTCGGCCTTCGTTTGTTGACCGACGGTGTCCCGGACCATTGCCGCGTCTGCGACGAGTTCAACGCATGCAGTGACGTACCTTGCGGCGTCTTCTCCAGTTGGAGGCCGCCATGGCTCGAGGGCGGGTCGCGACCCGTGCGTTTCGGCACCGACCATGCGCCAGGAACCCGTGGTACTTGCACCCGCCAGAAGGGCTTTGGCGACGACGGCCCGCTGCTCTGAGCCTCCGCTGCTGGCGGCCTCCCGAAGGATCGCGAGGCGCTGGCTGCCATCTGCTTCTGTCGCGCCGCCAACTAGCGGGAACAACCCTGCGAATTGGCCGGTCGCGTTGTTGGAAATGCCGTCCTCGGTCTCGGCGACAGCGAGGCGCAGCATTAGCCACGCTGCCTCTTCGAAGGTGTCTTCGCGGAATGCGATTCTGGCAATAGCCTCGACGAGATCGCGCCGAGGCCCATCCCGCACGGTGCATAGATCGCTCAAGTCGTCCAGACACCGGCGCAAACAGGCCACTGTCCCCTGCGCGTCAATGGCGGCTAGGCGGTAGAGCACCGACGAGTTATCTCGTCGGTGCAAGGCATCCTGACTCTCGAGGGCACCATTGGGTCGGAGGACGAACTTGGCAACCCGCATCGCGATATCGGTTTGGTTGATCCACTCCAGCTGACGGGCGACATTCGCCTTGAGCCTCGGGTCCACATCGCCGGCAAGAAGTTCGCTCCATTGATTCGTCGTCCACTCCCGCCATTGCAGCTCGGTCAGCCACATGGCTACGGGCCGTGGCTGAAGCACCAGTAGGCCGCCACGTCGCTGAACGACGCCGCGATCCAGTAGTCTTTCGATCGAAACGTGCATGTCGGCCGGCGTGAGTCGGTGTCCCCATTCGGCCAAGTCCGTGGTCTCGCTCTGGTCGGAGGTGTGACGCACGGTGCCGAACGCTGCAATGAGCATGGCGGTTCGCATGACCGTTTCCGGCGCCGGGTCGTTGCGCCCGCAAAGGAACGCTCGGACGAAGTCCTTGTCGGTCGAATGGGCTACGGGTGTGCGCTCGGTCCACGAGTTGGCGACGCGGACGGCGATGGTCGGAAAGCCGGCTGAAAACAAGACGAGGCGGCGTCGGTCCTCGGAGGCAAGACCCGGCAACAGGCGGTCGATGATGCCCTCGGCGACTGTCCGCGGAGCGAGATCGACCCGTGCCGTAGAGCCTTCCCCGGCACTTGGGGAGCAGGCGTCGTCGCTGTCGATGGTGACTAGCGAAAGCCCGCTGCCCGGCCCCGTCACCATCGACACGAGGCGCTCATGCGTCCGCTGGGCACAGTCGTCGACCACGACGATGGCGCGTGTTCCGTGTTCCGCCAATGTCCTCACCGTGGCGAAGATGGCCGTTTCCTCAACCTCGGATTGATCGGCATAGAGCACGAAGTCGCGCATCCTGAAGCCCGCATGCGCGGTGGCGTCGAGGCTCTCCAGCACCAGCCGAGACTTGCCGATCCCCGACGCCCCCACGACGCGCAGGAAGCTGCCCGGCTCGCCGACTTCGGCGACTGCGCGGGTCCGTAAGGTCGCGAGGCGACTGTCTTCAACTAGAGGCGACAGGACATGCTCCGACTGGCCGGCCCACTGCCCCCAGGAGCGGAAGGGACCCGTCGACTGTGATTGGCTGCGCTCCTTGAGGTGAGCGACGAGCGGTGGGTAGTAGTTGGTCCACGCTGCGACTTGGTCGGCATCCCAGACGTGGATGCGCTCGGAGGCCACTGGGAAATCGACTTCGCGAATCTTGTCCACAACTCGGCGAGTGATGGCGTCTTTCTTCTTCGCCGTGAGCGACGTGGTGCAGAGGAGGACGTAGTGGGCACCCGCTTCGAGCGCGGTCCGGACCATCTCCTTGAGTCTCCCATCGTTGGCGAGGACTTCCTTGGCGGCCTTGGCCGGTGTGATGGCGCCGGTCTTGATCTGGAACTGGATGTAGCGGGCAGGCAGGTATGAGGTTCGGGGGCGGCCGTCCTGCCAGCGGATGTGCGCGTCCTCGCCACCGTCGGGGACAGAAAAGCGCTCCGCAACGTGAATGTCGTCGACCGGCAGGCCGTTGGCCTCTGCCTCCGCGTGCAGTAGCGAGCGCAGGAACTCGGGCGCTTGCCACTCGCGCAGGCGCATCACGTCCTCGCCACTGCATGTGAATGGCGCATCGGTCAATCGGGGTTTCTGGCGCCGGTGGTTGCCACCGAGCGCTTCGATGGCCGATGGATGGCGGTCAAGGAGTCGGAGTAGCTTGACCAGGCTTGCGGATGGCTGGATGTGGCCAGCCTCGTACTTGGCGAAGGCGCGTGGTCCACCACCGATGACGATACCGGCTTCGGCTTGGGTGAGGTCCAGCGCCTTTCGAATGTCGCGAATCTCGTCGGGCGTCATCGAGTCGGGCATGTGTGACACCGAAAAGATGGTTGTTCTTGGCAAGACACCAATATGGTACAGTGGGCGGGCGCAGCGGCGCAAGCGAGCGAGATGCGCCGCAGATCGCAACGAAAACGCCTAGCGTGAGGGGAAAAGAAAACGCCCCTTTCGGGGCGTCGGGCCAGCACCCAAAGGCCGCTGGCGGGGTAACGGGCATGATCCGCTCACGGCGAACGCCTGTCAAGCGCCTTGGGTTCCTGTGCGTTCCCGAACAAGGAGTTGACGGCCGCTTTTTCGACATAGGGAGGCCACAATGGAGGTGGAAGCAGACAATGAAGTCCGACCGGGACGGCGGCGTGCGATGGCCTATGTCGACGGGTTCAACCTGTACTACGGGCTGAAGGCGAAAGGCTGGCGTCGACTCTACTGGCTGAATCTCGTGGCGTTGTCAGAGCGGCTGCTGCGAGGTGATCAGAGATTGGCCGGGGTCAGGTACTTCACGTCGCGGATTCGTGACGCACGCAAGAGCGAGCGGCAGGACAAATTCCTGAGGGCGCTCGCCACCCTTCCGAAGCTGACCATCCACTACGGACACTTCCTGCAGAAGACGCTAACGTGCCGGAGATGCGGCACCGCGCGGTCTGTCTACGAGGAGAAGATGACCGACGTGAACGTGGCCGTACACCTGCTTGGCGACGCTCAGGATGACCTGTTCGACACGGCTTTCGTCTTGTCGGCCGATAGCGACCTCGCGGGGCCGATCGAAGGGGTGCTCTCGCGCTATCCCGAGAAGCGGGTGATAGTGGCCTTCCCGCCAGCCCGCCGATCAGAGAAGCTCCGAAGTATCGCGAGTGGTGCGTTTACCATCGGCCGCAAGGTCCTCAAGGACAGTCAGCTTCCAGATGCGGTAGAGGGAGACGACGGGTCCGTTGTCATGCGTCCGGAAACTTGGCGTTGATCGGTGCCACCGGGCCTGCATCGCCGGTGGTGATCGGGACGGGGCGAGCGCGGGCGGACGTCTCAAGTTCCTGAAGACCCCGGGCCCGCCGCGATCACCGGCGTGCCTCGTACGGTGTCCCTGCGGTCCAGCGCGTCGCGCAGTCGGTCCCCGAGCACGTTGCACGCGAGCAGGGTCACGGCCAGCAGCGTCGCCGGGAAGACCAGTTGCCACCACGAGGTCTGCATCGTTCTCGCACCGTCGGCGATCAGCACGCCCCAACTCGTGTCGGGCTCCTGGATGCCGAGACCGAGGAAGCTGATGAAGCTCTCGGCAAGGATCACGCCGGGGACGGTCAGCGTCGCGTAGACCACGGCAGGACCGAGGACGTTCGGCAACACGTGGCGCAGCACGATACGGGCCCGGCCGGCCCCGAGGGCCCTGGCCGCATCGACGTAGGCTTCCTGCCGGACGGCCAGCGTCTGGCCCCGCACGATGCGGGCGAGATCGAGCCAGGAAACGGCGCCGAGCGCGATGAACAGCAGGTACGGATTGCGCCCGAAGACGACGATGAGCAGGATGACGAACAGCACGAATGGCAGGGCGTACAACGCGTCGACGATGCGCATCATCACCTGGTCGACGCGGCCGCCGAGAAACCCGGCGACCGCTCCGTAGGGTAGGCCGATAAGCACGCTCACCCCGGTGGCCAGGAGCGCGATGGCGATGGACACGCGCGCGCCGGAGAAGCTCCGCGTCAGCAGGTCGCGCCCGACGCCGTCGGTGCCGAACCAGTGGGCCGCGGCGGGCGCCTGGTCGATCGCGTCCCAGTCGACTTCGTCGAGGGCCCACGGGGAGGCCATGGGGACGAGGATGGCCAGGACGATCACCGTGCACAACGCGAGGAAGCAGGTCCGCGACCACCATGTCCCGAGCGCGGCGTGGCGGAACAGGTCGTTCATCCGCCGCGCCCGGTACGGCCCAGCCGGATACGCGGGTCGAGCCGGCTGTAGAGCAGATCCACTGCCAGGTTGAAGACCAGGATCAGCGTGGCGTACACCACGACCGTGCCCATCACCAACGTGTAGTCGCGGTTCAGGGCGCCCTGCACGAAGTACCGGCCGAGCCCCGGCAGGGAGAACACCTCCTCGATCACCATCGACCCCGCGAGCAGCGCAGCCGCGGCGGGCCCGAGGAACGACACGACGGGAATCAGCGCGGGAGGCAGGAGATGCCGTGCCACGATGCGGCGCGTCGGGAGCCCCTTTGCCAGCGCCGTCCGGACGTGGGGCGCCGTGAGCGTCTCCGCCACACTGCCCCGCGTCAACCGCGTGAAGGCGGCGAGATAGGGCAGGGCGAGGGCTACTGCGGGCAGCACCGCGTGCGCCGGCGTGGTGAAGCCACCGGCGGGAAGCCATCCCAGGGTAACGGCGAACACGAGCACCAGGAGGGGTGCCACGACGATGGGCGGCAGGGCCAGTCCGGCGGTGGCCGCGAAGGTCAGCCACCGGTCCCGGGGCCCGTCCCGCGCAAGCGCTGCCCCCGTGCCGGCGGCGATACCGAGCCCCGCGGCGAGGGCCAGCGCCAGTCCGCCGACCGTGAGGCTCACGGGCAGGCCGCCGGCGATCAGCTCGTTGACGGTGAAGTCCTTGCTGCGAAAGGACGGGCCGAGGTCGCCGCGCAGCAGCATGCCGAGATACCGCGCGTACTGTGCGACCAGCGGTTCGTCGAGGTGGTAGGCCGCGCGCAGGTTGGCTTCGACCTCCGGCGTCAGCCGGCGTTCACCGTCGAAGGGGCCTCCGGGAGCGACCCGGAGCAGGAAGAACACCACGGTGACGACCGCCCACAGCGTGACGAGCGAGGCGGCCAGGCGCCGCGCCAGGTAGGTGGTCATCGTTCGACCGCTGCCGGTCGCTGCGCTCCCGTCAGCGTTCGTTCCATGTAAGGTATCGCGCGCCGTGGACGTTGCGGGGATTGGCGTGCCAGCCGCCGATACGCGGGTCGACCAGGGCGCGGATGGTCACGGCATAGAGCGGGGTGACCGGGTGCTCCGCGAGTCCGACGGTCTCGGCTTCCCGTAGCAGCCCGATGCGGCGCGCGAGGTCGGCTTCGGCGTGCGCACGGTCCATCAGGGCGTCGAACGCCGCGGACGCAAACCGTCCGTAGTTGACGTCGCCGGTGTCCGACACCAGCAGGTTGAGGTAGTGCTCGGGGTTGTTCTCGCCGAACCAGCCGGCCTGGGCGACCTCGAAGTTGCCCTGGCGGAGGTCGGCGAAGTGACTCTTGAGTTCGGTGTGGTGCAGCGTGGTCGCGACGCCGATGTCCTTCCACATGGCGGCGATGGCGACCTGGACGCGCTTCGATTCGTCTCCGCTGATGTAGCGCAAGGTGACGTTGAGGGGTTTGTCCGGCCCGTAGCCGGCGTCCCCGAGCAGTTCGCGGGCGCGTTCCAATCGCGCGTCGCGGGTGCCGGCTGCCGCGACGGCGCTCCGGTAGCCCGGCACCATCGGCGGCACCAGGGACACGCTCGGCACCTCGTCGCTCCGCATCACGCGCCCGGTGAGGAGTTCCCGGTCGATCGCGATGCCGAGCGCCTCGCGGACCCGCGCGTCGTCGAAGGGGGGCTGCGTGACGTTGAAGACGAGATACATGATCGACACGAGCGGGGTCAGCCGCAGGTGGTCGGCGAGGTTCTTCCGTACCCAGTCCATCTCGCTGGAGGGGAAGTCGCCGATGGCGTCGATCTCCCCTGCGCGGTAGCGGTTGAAGGCTGCGTAGGAGTCGGCCGTCGGCAGGTAGCGCACCCCGTCGAGCGTCACCGAGTCGGCGTCATGGAAGTGGGCATTGCGCCGCAGCGTGACGTGCGCGTGGGGCTGCCAGTCCTCGAGGACGAACGCGCCGTTCGAGACCATGCGGCCCGGCTTCACCCAGTCCGCGCCCAGGACCTCGACGGTATGGGCGGGCACCGGATACCCCGTCGGATAGATGAGCCGCTCGGTGAAGAAGGGGAATGGCTGCTCGAGTTCGACCACCAAGGTACGCGGTGCCTCCGCCCGGACTCCGAGCGCCGTGGGCGGGAGCTCGCCGGCATTGACCGCCGCGGCATTCCTGACGGGGTACATGAAGTGCGCCAGGCTCGCCGCCGTCGCCGGGTCGAGCAGGCGCCGGAAGGCGTAGACGAAGTCTCCGGCCGTGACCGGCTGCCCGTCGGACCACTTCCCGTCCTCGCGCAGTTCGAAGGTCCAGACCAGGCCGTCGTCCGAGACCGACCACCGCTCGGCGGCGCCGGGCACGATGTTGCCGTGCGCGTCGAACGTGGTAAGCCCGAGGAACAGGTCGTTGAGGATCGTCTCTTCGAGGCGCAGGTTGTAGCGGTGCGGGTCGAGGGTCTCGGGCTCGCCGCCGTTGCCGATGCACAGGACCTTGGCGTCCACGGCGCCGGCCAGGAGGACCGGCGCCGAGAGGACTAGCGGGAGATACCGCAACGCGCCGCGCCTAGTGTGCGGGTGGGCGCTTCGTGCCTGATGGTCAACTTCCGGGCCCCCTGTGCAAGAGGTGCCTGATCGTATCACCACGCATCGCCCGGGCGACCGGTGCCGTGACATGGGACGTTTGACATTGCTTTGTATTGTATGAGACAACGAAGTCTCAGAAGGGGGTTCGGATGCGCTTCCCGTCCAACGGCCTTGCGTTCGGCGCGTCTGGTACCGCCGGCGGTCTCATCAGCAACGGGATCGCCTATTTCCTGCTGATCTACTACAGTCAGGTCGTCGGCCTGGACCCGGCCCTCGCCGGCTTCGCCCTCCTGCTGGCACTGGTCTTCGATGCCGTCTCCGATCCCCTCGTCGGACGTTGGTCGGACCGCATCCGCACGCGCCTCGGGCGGCGCCACCCGTTCCTGTACGCCTCCGTCCTCCCGGTGGCGCTCTGCTACTACTGCCTCTGGGTGCCGCCGGCACTGTCCGAGACCGGCCTGTTCGCCTGGCTGCTGGCGTTCACCATCGGCCTGCGGCTGTCGCTGACGATGCACTCGGTGCCGTTCAACGCGCTGCTGCCGGAGCTGGCGCCGGATTACGACGAACGCACCCGGCTGATGAACTACTCCGTGTCCGCCGCCTGGTTCTTCGGGACGCTCATCTCGGTGGCCATGTACGCGTGGTGGCTCGCGGACTCGCCGGAGTACCCGGACGGCGCCGGGGTACTGCGGCGCTCGGGTTACGTGGACGCGGGCGCGGTGGCGGCGGTGGCCGTCTGCATCTGCCTCGCGGTCGCGGCGGCCGTGACCCATCGACACATTCCGACGCTTGCCGGACCCCCTCGGCGGTCGCCGTCCCGCGGGCGCGCCCTCGGCGAGATCGTGGGTACGCTGAACGACCGCAACCTCGTCGTGCTCCTCGCCAGTACCGTGCTGGGGGCCGTCGCGGGCGGGACGTCGAGCGCGCTGTGGGCGTACATGCAACCCTGGTTCTGGGGTCTCGGCAGCGACGAGATCCGCACGATCCTGGCGGCCCAGCTCGTGGCGCCGCCGGTGGCGCTGGCGCTCCTGCCCCGGGTCACGCGCGGCAGCGACAAGAAGACGCGGCTGATCCAGTTCTCCGTGCTTGCCATCGCCGTCGTGTGCGGTCCGGTCTTCCTGGACCTGGTAGGCGCTTTCCCGGCGGCCTATCACCCGCTGCGCTTTCCGCTGCTGGTCGTGTTCGGGGTCCTGCAGGTCGTGCTGTCCGTCATGACCGGCGCCCTCGGCGCGTCGATGGTGGCGGACGTGGTCGATGCCCGGGCCGCGGCCGTCGGCCGGCGGGAGGAGGGCCTGGTCATGGCGACGCTCTCCTTTGTCGGCAAGGTCGCCGGCGGCATGGGTGTCTGGATGGGCGGCCTGGTGCTGACCGTGATCGACTTCCCCACCGCGGGGGAGATCGCCACCCTCGACCGGGGGGTCATCGAGCGGCTGGGATGGTGGTACGCGCCGCTGCTGGCGGGCCTGTATGCGGCTTCCATCGTGGCGCTGCGCTTCTATCGCCTGGGCCGGGGAGACCACCTGGAGCACCTGGCGGCGCTAAGCCACCGGGACCGGAGGAACGCGGCGGATGGGGCCTGACCGGCAAGCGGGGCTGCGACCCACCGCGCGGCGCGCGATCGTCGACGCGGCCATCCGGCTCTGGGCCGTCAACCCGGGCGCCTCGCTGAGCGAAGTTGCGCTGCGAGCGGGGGTCGGCCGGGCGACGCTGCATCGTCACTTCCACGGGCGCGAGGCACTGCTCGATGAAGTGGCGCGCATCTGCCTCGAGGAGATGCGGGATGCGGTCGGAGACACCGTCAACCCGCACGCCGGCGCCCGGGAGCGCCTGCGGGCGATGTTCGAGGCCGTGGTCCCGCTGGGCGACCGGTACAGCTTCCTGCACCGGGAGTCCGTGGCGGCCGAGGACGCCGCCGCCGGCTATCGGGCGCAGCTCGACTGGGCCGCGGGACTGGTGTCCGATCTCAAGGCGGAGGGGGACCTCGCTCCGGACGTGCCGTCGGCCTGGGTGGTGGGACAGATCGATCAACTGGTGTGGACCGCCTGGAGCCAGGTCGCGGGGGGGCGCGTCGCCGCCGCCGACGCGGCGTCCCTGTGCGTCCGCACGCTGCTGGAAGGACTGGGAGGAAAGAGATGACTCGGGAGTTCGACACGCCCCGGCAGCTCCTGCCGCGGGACTCTTACTTCGACGACGAATGGCTCGCGCGCGAACGGCGGACGCTGTTCGACCGCTGCTGGGTATGGGCGGGGCTCGAGGCGGACGTCGCTGCGCCAGGGGATTTCCTGACCACGCGGGTCCTTGACCAGCAGCTATTCGTCCTGCGTGACGACGCGGGGGCCTTGCGGGCGTTCCACAACGTCTGCCGGCACCGGGGCTGCGAGGTCGTGGAGGGGAAGGGCAACGTGGGCAAGGCCATCCGCTGCCCTTACCACCGCTGGACGTACGCCATGTCCGGAGCCCTGCGGACCGTTCCGAACGAGGACGCCTGTTTCGGCTCCGTCGAGCGCGAGCGCCTCTCGCTGCACGCCGCCGCCGTCGGGGTGCACGGGGGGATGGTCTACGTGAATCCGCACCCGGAGCCGCCAGAGCCCTTCGAGGAGTGGATCGCGGGACTGGACGGACATGCGTGGCCGCACGACCTCGGCGCCGGCGACCTCAAGTTCGCCGGCGAGGTGACCTACGAGATGCGGTGCAACTGGAAGGTGTTCTACGAGAACGCGGTCGACGGGTACCACCTGGGCTACCTGCACGACCGCACGCTGGGCCCGCTCTACCCGGACCGGAACGTCTGGCGCCGGGTCGGCCGGCACGCCGTGTGGTACTCGACCGAGCGGGACGGCGCCCCGCGGTCGAGCAGCGTCCTGACGGAGCGGTTCGCGGACGGAGCGGGTGCGGCGCGCCTGCCGGGGCACGAGGCGGCCGCCTATCCGGGCGTCGTCATGCTGTTCCCGCTCACGATCCTCTCGCCGAGCCCGTGGGGCTTCTACGTGTCCATCCTCGAGCCGGTCGATGCGGAGACCACGCGGATGCGCGCCATGCGCTGGGAGCCTTCAGCCGGGGGAGCTTCCCCGACCGCTGACGCGCGAGGAAGTGCAGGCTTCTCCCCCGTCGCCGGGGGCGTACTTCCATGCAAGCCCGAGGGTTCCGGGCGACGGTTCGACGTCTTCGGCGAGCCGTCCGTGATGCGCCTCGACGATCTCGACACGCATCCTCTCGAGTCCGGCAACTTCCAGATCGAGGACATGTGGATCTGCGAGAAGATCCAGCGCAACCTGCACTCGCCCAAGTTCGAGGTCGGACCGCTCGCGGACGGGCCCGGCGCGGAGTCGCCCATCACGCACTTCCAGCAGAGCGTCCTCGAGCATGTGGGCGCGCGTAGCGCGGGGTTGCGCTTCCCCGTCAGTTCGTGAACCCCTTCGAGACGGGGCCGGCCCGCCGTGTTGTAAGCTGGCCGCCCTTGGAGTGACGGGAGGTACCATGGCCACTCGAAACGGCGCGGCGATCGCGGTCGCATCGTTGGCTTGGGCGCTTTGCGCGTCCGCGGCTTCGAGCGACGAGAAACCGGCCATGGCGCAGGCGGACATGGTGGACCCTGGGGGGGCCGCGATCGGTACGGTCACGTTCGAGCAGACGCCGAGCGGCGTGCTGATCAACGTGGAGGTGACGGACCTGCCACCCGGCCCCCACGGCATCCACCTGCACGAGGCCGGGGCATGCACGCCGGACTTCGGCGCCGCCAAGGGCCACATCAACCCGGACGGCGTCGCGCACGGCCTGCGCCATCCGGACGGGCCCGATCAGGGCGACCTCCCGTTGCTGTTCGTCCATGCGGACGGCTCGGCACGGGCGGAGTTCTACCACACGCGCATCAACGTCGAGGGTGGCGGCGAGGATCCGACATTGCTCGACGACGATGGCTCGTCGGTCATCATCCACGACAAGCCGGACGATCACTTCACCCAGCCCATCGGCGGCGCCGGCGGCCGCATCGCCTGTGGAGTCATAAGACGCTTGTAGGCGCTCCCCCTTACCGGGTGCCGATCGGGTTGGTTGCGCGGATGTCGCCAAAGCGCCGGAAGTCCCGGTCGGTCGTGGCGATTGCCGCCCCGTGCTCACGCGCCAACGCCGCCAGGTGGGCGTCCATGACCAGGGCTCCGCGTGCCTGCGAATCGGCGCAGATGGCGGCAAGGTGTCGCCAGGTGCGGGGCCCCGGCTCCAGCATGGAGACGTTGGGTGCGGCCAGCCAGGACTCGACGATGTCGCAGGCCTCGACCGCGCTGACGGGCGTCATGACTTCTGGCGGACTCGTCCGGCCGGCGACTGGTTGTGCAAGGCCGGTCCCTTGACCTCTTCGGGCCGATACGCCACGGTTCCGGGATGCTCGCTCGCCTGACATCGCGTCAGGAATGGAAGTTCCTGACCGTGCTGCCGCGTGCCCATCCCGGGCTCGCGGCGCTGTGGTGGACGATCCTGGTGGTGCGCGGCATCTTGCCGGCGCTGTTCGCCATCGCGATGGGCCTGCTCGTCGGCGCGGTGGAGAGGGGGGTGGACGGAGGCGACGGCCTGGTCGGCTCCCTGGGCTTGGTGGGCACGGTCTTCGTACTGCTGCAGGTCCTGGCGCCGCTGCACCAGGCGGTGAGCGCGAACCTCGGCAGCAGCACGGCGGCCTGGCTCTACGACCGCTTGACGGTGGCCTGCGTGACGCCGCCCGGCATGGGTCACCTCGAGGATCCGGAACTCACGAACGACCAGACGATGGCGCGGGATTTCGACCTCGGCATCAGCGGGCCGCCGCTGTCGATCTCGATGGACTTCATCGCCGCGGGTCTGGTGGAACTGCTCGCCGGGCTCACGTCGGCGGCGGTGCTCGCGGCCTACGCGTGGTGGGCGCCGCTGCTGCTCGGCGGAGCGTGGCTGCTGACGCACTGGCTGCTGCGGGAGAGCGGGGTCTGGCGGGACCGCAACACGGACGAGGTGCGCGAAGCCCAGCGGCACGCGGACTACGCATACCGGCTCGCGGTCGATGCGCCGTCGGCCAAGGAACTGCGTCTCTTCGGCCTCGGGGGCTGGATCGTGGAGCGTTTCCGTCGCCACCGGAAACAGCTTCACGACCTGCGGTGGGAAGCCACGAAACTGCGCGAGCGGCCGGTCGCGACGAGCCTCGCCGTCGTGCTCGCGGCCAACGTCCTCGTCTTCTGGTCGATGGCGGTCGACGCGACCGCCGGCGAACTGGCCCTCGACGCGATGGTGACGTTCGCGGCCGCGGCGTTCGCGACCAGCATGATCGCCTTCGGCGGGCTGTCCTGGGCGCTCGACGGAGCCTCGGCGCCGGCGGCGGCCGTGGTGCGGCTCGGCACGACGATGACGGCGAAGGGCGCGCTGACGCCCGGAACCGCGGAGGCGGGCGGCATGCCCGCGCGCGAGATCCGCTTCCGCGACGTGAAGTTCGCCTACCCGTCCACGGGGCAGGTTGTGCTCGACGGCTTCGATCTCGCGATTCCGGCGGGGTCCTCCCTTGCGATCGTCGGCAACAACGGCGCCGGCAAGACGACGCTGGCCAAGCTGCTCTGCCGCCTGTACGAGCAGCAGGAAGGCGTGATCGAGGTGGACGGCGTCGATCTCAGGGAAATCGGCGTCGAGTCCTGGCGGCAGCGCCTCACCGCGGTGTTCCAGGACTTCGTGCGGTTCGAACTGCCCCTGCGCGACAACGTGGCCCCTGGCGGGGCGCCGGACGAGATCGTTCGGAAGGCGCTCGAAGAGTCGGGAGCGGCGGGGCTCGCGGGTCTCGACACGGTGCTCGCGCGAGGCTACGACGGCGGCACGGACCTGTCGGGCGGCCAGTGGCAGCGCGTGGCGCTCGCCCGCGCGCTGGCCGCGGTGCGCCAGGGCGCGGGGGTCGTCCTGCTCGACGAGCCGACCGCGCAGCTCGACGTGCGGGGCGAGGCGGAGATCTTCGACCGCATCCTCGCCGCGACGCGGGACCTCACCACGATCCTGATCTCGCACCGCTTCTCCACCGTGCGCCACGCGGACCGCATCTGCGTGCTGGAACACGGTCGCGTGGTCGAACTCGGTACCCACGACGAGCTGATGGCCGCGGGCGGGCGTTACCGGACCATGTTCGACCTGCAGGCGCAGCGGTTCGGCGAAGACCTCGCAGCAGATGAAGAAGGGCTCGATGTCCTCGACTGACCCGAAGGCCGCCCTCGATGCCCTGCCGGCCGCCCTGCCGTCGATGTGGCGGGCGCTGAAGCCGGCTACGCGGCGGAGCCGACGTTGCTCGCGGTGGCGTTCGCGCTATCTCTGCTGGCGGCGCTCCCGGATGCCCTGATGGCGCTGTGGCTCAAGTTCCTCGCGGACGGGTTGCTGGATAATGCCCCGACGCTGGTGGCGGTCGCCGCGGGAGGACTCGCCGTGTCCGCGGCGCTGACCTGGGTGCTGCGGGTGGTGAGCGACCGCACCCAGAGACGCTTCCGGGACCGGGTCACGATCGCGTTGGAGTCGCACGTCGCCGAACTGCAGGCGAGCGTGGCCACCGTCGAACACCACGAGCGCCCGGACTACCTGGACCGGCTCTCCATCCTGCGCGACCAGGTGTTCGTGCTCGACCACATGTACATGTCGCTCTTTACGACCTGCGGTTGGGTGCTGCGCCTCGGGGTGACCATCGTCCTGCTGGTGTCCGTCCATCCGGCGCTCGCGCTGCTCGCCGTCTTCGCACTGCCGACCGTGCTGACCTCGACATGGCGGCCCGCGGTGGAGCGGGCGGCGGAGGAGGCGGGCGCCCAGTCGCAGCGGCTGGCCAGGCATCTCTTCGATACGGCGACCACGGCGCCGCCGGGGAAGGAAGTCCGCGTCGCCGGCATCGGGCGCCGACTGGTCGAGGACCGCCGCAGGGCGTGGGAGGGGTGGTACGGCAGGGTCGCCGCGGCCCGGTGGACGAGCGCGGCGTGGCATACGGCGGGGTGGGCGGTGTTCGGCGCCGGGTTCGTGGGCGCCGTCGTGTTCGTGGCCTACGGGATCGAGGCGACGCCCGGCGAGGTGCTGCTCGTGCTCGCGGCGGGGTCCCGCCTGTCCGCCTACATCGGCGCCACGGTGGGGGAGATCGGCTTTCTGCGCGGCATCTGGATGGACGGCTCGAGGCGGATGGCGTGGCTCGAGGACTACGCGGCGGCGAAGACGGAGCACGCGACGCTGCCGGCGCCGGCGGCGATCGGCGAAGGCATCGTCCTCGAGAACGTCTCCTTCGCGTATCCCGGGACGACGGCGCAGGTGCTGAAGGACATCGACCTCGGGCTGCCGGCCGGGAGCGTGGTCGCGCTGGTGGGGGAGAACGGCGCCGGCAAGACGACCCTCGTCAAGCTCCTCTGCAGGATGTACGAGCCGACGCACGGCCGCATCCTGGTCGACGGGACGGACCTCGCCCGGGTGGCGGCGCCGGCCTGGCGAGACCGGCTCGCCGGAGCGTTCCAGGATTTCTACCGCTTCGAGTTTCATGCCCGGCGCACGGTGGGCGTGGGCGACCCCGCGCGCATGGACGAGCGGCCGGCGGTCGAGACCGCCGTGGGCCGGGCGGGAGCGGAGGATGTCGTCGCCGCCCTGACGGACGGGTTGGAGACGCAGCTCGGGCCGACGTGGCCGGACGGCGTGGAGGTCAGCTTCGGCCAGTGGCAGAAGCTCTCGCTGGCCCGGGGGTTCATGCGGGACGAACCGCTGCTGCTGGTGCTCGACGAACCGACCGCGGCCCTCGACGCCGAGACGGAGCACGCGCTCTTCGAGCGCTACGCGAGCACGGCCCGCGGAGGGGCCGGCGGCGAGGCGCCGAACGGCCGCATCACGCTGCTGGTCTCGCACCGCTTCAGCACGGTGCGCATGGCGGACCTCATCGTGGTCATGGACGGCGCGCGGATCGTGGAAGTCGGCGCCCACGACGATCTGATGGCGGCCGGCGGGCAGTACGCGGAACTGTACGAGATCCAGGCGGCGGCCTACCGGTGACGCCGGCGCGTTCATGAAGATGCTCGTCGTCGGTGCCCGGGGCCTGGTGGGTCAGGGCGTGCTCGAGGCGATGGAGGACGCGGACTGCGAACTGGTCGGCGTGTCGCGGCGGGCCCCGGACTTTCCCACCCGGGCGGAATTCCTGTCCGTCGACCTGACGGACCGCGACGCGTGCCGCGCGGTGTTCTCCGGCCTGTCCGGAGTGACGCACGTGGTGTATGCCGCCCTGCACGAACGCCCGGAACTGATCGCCGGCTGGCAGGACGAGCGGCAGATCGCGACCAACCTCGCGATGCTGACCAACGTCCTCGACTTCGTCGAGCCGACGGAACACCTGACGCTCCTGCAGGGGACCAAGGCCTACGGCGCCCACCTGCGGCCGATGCTGAACCCGGGCAAGGAGCACCATCCGCGTCACCCCGGGCCAAACTTCTACTGGGTGCAGGAAGACCTGGTGCGCGAACGCGCCATGCGGGCCGGCTGGGCGTTCACGATCATGCGCCCCCAGATCGTCTGCGGCGTGGCCGTCGGCAGCCCGATGAACATGACCATGGCGCTCGGCGTGTACGCCTCGATCCAGCGCGAACTGGGCGAACTCCTCGCGTTCCCGGGCGGCGCGCCCTTCATCACGCAGGCGACCGACGCCGCCCTGCTCGGGCGCGCGATCCGCTGGGCCGGCGCAGCCGAGTCGGCCCGCAACGAGACGTTCAACGTCACGAACGGCGACGAACTGGTGTGGCGTTCCCTGTGGCCGAGCGTCGCGGGGGCGTTCGGGATGGAGGTTGGAGAGGACCGGCCTGCGTCGCTCGTCGAGGCCATGCCCGGGCACGCGGAGCTCTGGGACCGCATGACCGCGAAGTACCGGCTCTCCGGCCACTCCATGAGCGACCTGATCGGCGCGTCGTGGCAGTTCGCGGACGCCGTTTTCGGCCTGCACGGCAGTCAGCACACGCTGCTCTCGACGGTGAAGATCCGCCAAGCCGGCTTCGCGGACTGCATCGACACGGAGGTCATGCTGGCCGGCCAGCTCCGCCGGCTGCAGGCCATGCGGGTCCTGCCGCCGTGACGCGCGTGGCGGCGGCGGACATCGGCGCGACCCATGCGCGATTCCGCGTGGTCGACGCGGCTGGCGCGGCCACCGAGCACGTGTGCGCCACCGGAGACTACGCGGATGCCGTATCGCTGGTGGCCGCCGGGCTGGGCGATGGCGGGGCGGACGCGCTGTGCGTGGCGGTGGGCGGGCCGGTGACCGGCGGTTCGGCACGCCTGACCAACGGCGCCCTGGAGTTCGACGAGCGCACGCTCGCCCGCGAACTCGACATCGGGCGCGTCGTGCTCGTGAACGACCTGGTCGCCCTCGGTACGGAGGTGCCGCACCTGGATGCCGCGTCCCTGCGGACGCTCGGCGGCGCCGCGGCCCGCACCGGTACGCGTGCGGTGCTGGCCCCGGGGACCGGGCTCGGGATGGCGGTCGTCCCCGGGGACGGTCGGGTGCTGCCGTCGGAAGGCGGGCACGCGCCTTTCGCCCCGGCGGATCCGCTGGAACAGGAGCTGCTGGGGGTGCTGGCCGCCGAACTGCGCTACGTCTCCTGGGAGGACGTGCTGTCGGGCCCGGGGATCGGCAACCTGTACCGGGCGGTCTGTGCGGTGTGGGGCGCGGCCCCGGAGGAACTGACTCCGTCCGAGGTCACCGAGCGCGGCACGAGCCTCGCGGATCCCGTGTGCCACCAGACGCTGGAGGTCTACTGCGCCGCGCTCGGCAACGCCGCCGGCGCGCTCTGCGTGACGAGCTGCGCGGTCGGCGGCGTCTACCTGGGCGGCGGCATCCCGCCGCGGATCGCGGACTTCCTGGCCGGGAGCGGCTTCCGGCGGCGCTTCGAGGAACGCGGCCGGATGACCGACTACGTGCGCGACATCGGCACGGCGATCATCCTGGACGCGGCCGCGGGACTCGCCGGCGCGCTGCGCACGGCCCGCGCGCTCGCCGGCTGAGACCGCCGCCGGCGTCAATCGGCCTTGCCCCGGAACCCCTCGTTGCCGCGGTAGGGCGCATCCCGCTCGCGGAACGCCTCGCCGAGCCCCTTCTCCCGCACCGCTTCGCCGAAGGTGTACGTCCACTCGGTCATCTGCGCCATGGCGTCCTGCTCGGTGGCGCTGCGCACCGAGGAGTAGATCCCCATGTTCTCGTAGAACCGGTTCATCGTGAGCTTGAGCACGGCGAGGTGGTCCGCCGAGCCGTTGGCGACCCGCTCGGCGAACGCGATCGTGTTCGCCTCGAGGTCTTCCTTCGGCCAGGCGTAGTTGATCATCTCGATCTCGGCCGCTTCCGCGCCGGTCATGTTGTCGCCCGTGTAGTAGTACTCCTTCGCCTTGCGCATGCTCATGACCAGGGGCCAGATGTTGCCGTTTCGGGCCGTGCCGAGGCCCCGGAGCCCGGGGTGGCCGATCTGGGTGTCGTCGGCGGCCACGACGAGGTCCGCCATCATGGCCAGTTCGCAGCCGCCGGCGAGGGCGTACCCGTGCAACTGGGCGATGGTGATCTTCGCCATGTTCCACAGGTACATCTGCACGTCGGTGATCTGCTGCATGGAGGTGCGCATGTTCATCATCAGGGCGCGGCGCTTGTCGTCGACGGTCCGGTAGCTCCGCTCGCCTCGCCGCTCGCGGCCGGGCGTGAGGTCGTACCCCGCGCTGAAGCAGCGCCCGGCGCCGCGCAGGATGATCACGCGGCAGTCCTGGTCGGCCTCGAGGTCGTGCAGGCAGTCGCTGAGTTCGGAGAAGAGCTCCCCGGTGAGGGCGTTCATCTTCTCTGGCCGGTTCAGCGTGACGCGCGCGAGCCGGTCGTCGGTGCCCAGCCGCTCCAGGAGGATGGTGTTGTAGTCGGTCATCGTTTGCTCATGTCCGGGTCGGAACGGGCAAGCATACCCTTCGCCGCGTGGCGTCACGGGGTCGCGGCGGCATAACATCGCCGCTCGCTCGACGGCTGGGGAGGCGGAATGTCCATACTCGAAGGGACGCGCGTGCTGGACTTCGGACGCTACATTGCGGGCCCGTTCTGCGGCATGCTGCTGGCGGACCTCGGCGCGGACGTGATCCGGGTCGAGAAGGTGGACGGCAGCGAGGACCGCTACACGACGCCCGTCACGCCGGACGGCCAGGGTTCGCTGTTCATGGCGCTCAACCGCAACAAGCGCGGCTTCACCCTCAACCCCCGCAAGCCCGGCGGCCAGGACGTGCTCCGGCGGCTGGTCGCGACCGCGGACGTCGTCATCGCCAACCTGCCGCCGGCGACCGTGGCCTCGATGGGGCTCGACTACGAGAGCCTGACGCGCGTGAAGCCGGACATCGTACTCACCACCAGCACGGCCTACGGTTCGGGTGGGCCCTACGCGAACCGCGTGGGCTTCGACGGCGTCGCCCAGGCGATGTCCGGGAACATGCACATGACCGGCCATCCGGACGAGCCGATGAAGAACTACTTTCCCTATGTCGACTACACGACCGGCACGCTGAACGCGTTCGCGACCCTGGCGGCGCTCATCCACCGGACGAACACCGGCGAGGGGCAACACGTGGAGGGGTGCCTGCTGGCGTCGGCCCTGACGGTGGCCAACGGGTCGCTGATCGAGGAAGCGGTGCTGCGCAAGGACCGGGTGGCGAGCGGCAACCGCGGCCAGACCGCGGCGCCGTCGGACGCCTTCCCGACCCGCGACGGGTGGGTGCTCGTCTCCGTGGTCGGCAACCCCCTGTTCGAGCGGTGGGCGCGGCTGATGGGCGAGGAGCGCTGGCTCACGGACCCGCGGTACCGGACGGACGAGACCCGCGGCGACCATGCGGTCGAGATCAGCGAACGGATGTCGGCATGGACGCGCGCGCGCACCACGGCGGAGGTCGTGGCCGAACTGGAGGCCGCCCGGATCCCCTGCGGCGAAGTGCTGAAGCCCGCCGAGACCCTGGCGAACGAGCAGGTCGTCGAGCAGGGGTTCTTCGTTCCGACCGACTACCCGGGGCTCTCGACTCCGGCGCCCGTGGCGCGCATGCCGGTCGACTTCTCGAAGGCGGACACCCCGGTGCGGACGCGGGCGCCGACCCTCGGCGAGCACACGCGCGAAGTCATGCTGGAACTCGGATACGGCGACGGCGAGATCGAGGGCCTGCGCGAGGGGCGCGTGATCTGACGGGGGGGCGCTCGCCCGCAGGGCTATCTGCCTACGGCGAGCCGGCTCCGTCCCTCGCCGCCGTCGCGCTCGGCCGATGCCTCGGCCGAGGCGTCGTACAGGTAGTCCCGGGTCAGCGGCACCGCGTCGTTCCTGCAGGCGAGCTGCAGCTGGAACACCACGAGATCGGCGATCTCGAACGCCGTCGCGCACGCGAGCAGGTAGAACTCCCACATGCGGCAGAAGCGCTCCCCCTTGGCTTCGACGAACTCGTCCCGGACGCCCTGGAACCGGCGGTTCCACTCCCGCAGCGTCAGCGCGTAGTGCCGCCGCCACACTTCGAGGTCGGACAGGACGAGGCCGGACGGCTCCGCCGCCTGCAGGATCTCCGAGGCCGACGGGATGTAGCCGCCGGGAAAGATGTACTTGCGAATCCACGGGTTGGTCGGCGACGGCGGCGCGGATTGCCCGATGGTGTGCAACAGCGCGACGCCGTGCGCCGCCAGGAACTCCTGCACCTTCTCGAAGTACCGGACGAAGTTGCGCCGGCCGACATGCTCGAACATCCCGACGGACACGACCGCGTCGTACTCGGCGCGATGCTGCCGGTAGTCCTCGAGCCGGAAGGCGACCCGGTCGGCGAGCCCCCGCCGCTCCGCCTCGGCGCGCGCGGCGCGGAGCTGCTCGGCCGAGAGCGTGAGTCCCACGACCTCGACGCCGGACCGTTCCGCGAGGTGCATGGCGAGACTCCCCCACCCGCAGCCGATGTCGAGCACCCGCTGGCCGGGCGAAAGGTCGAGCTTGCGCCGGATGTGGTCGCACTTGGCGGCCTGGGCCGCCTCCAGCGAGAGGTCGGGTTCCCGGAAGTAGGCGCACGAGTAGTGCATGTCGCGGTCGAGGAACGCCCGGAAAAGCGCCTCGTCGAGGTCGTAGTGGTGGCTGACGTTGGACAGGCTGGCGCGCACGGTGTTCCAGGACGTCACGATGGTCGCCAGGGGGCCGAGGAGCGCCTGCACGGAACGGCCGGGCAGGTTGCGCTCCATGTTTACCCGCAGCACGGTCAGCAGGTTCGCGAGTCCGCCCTCCTCGACGTCCCACTCCTCGCCCATGTACGTCTCGCCGAGGTTGGCTCCGGGGTTCAGGAGGATGCGGCGGGCGGTACCCGGCTTCCTGAGCACCCACGTCGCCGACGGTTCGCCCGCGCCGAAGGTGTGGCGGCGGCCGCCGGGCTCGACCACGGTCAGCGTGCCGTGCCGGATGTGGCGGTCGAGGAGTTTCAGGAACATTGCGTTGGGATCCTGTCTCGGCGTTCTGGCTGGCGAAAAGGACGCTAGCACCAGCCCGCGCGACGGGTCAAACGGCGGACCGACCGGCGGCTCGAGCGGACGCTATACTCGCGGCGCGACGGCCGGGAGGATCCATGAAGGTAAGCATCGGTGTGGGCGGGGCGGCTTCGGGCCGGCAGCGCGACTTCGAGCGGCAGGTCGAGTACGTGGTCGAGGCGGAGAAGCTCGGTGTCGACGCCGTGTGGACCGCGGAGGCCTGGGGGCACGACGCGATCGCGCCGCTGGCGTTCCTGGCGGCGCGCACGGAACGCATCCGTCTCGGCACCGGCATCATGCAGATCAGCGCCCGCACGCCCTCGATGACGGCGATGACGGCGCTGACGATGGCGGCCATCAGCGGGGACCGGTTTCTCCTGGGCCTGGGCGCCAGCGGACCCCAGGTCGTCGAGGGGCTGCAAGGCACGCGTTTTCGGGCGCCGCTCTCCCGCATGCGGGAGACGGTCGACATCGTGCGACTCGCGTTCGCCGGCGAGAAGCTCGCCTACGAGGGCAGCCACCATCGGCTGCCGCTGCCGGGCGGGGAGGGCAAGGCGCTCAGGCTGGCCCAGCCCGGAAACCCCAACATACCGATCTACCTCGCGACGCTGGGCCCCCGGGCGCTGGAGTACACCGGGGCGGAAGCGGACGGCTGGCTCGGGACCTCCTTCACGCCGGCAGGGGCGGCGGCGCATCTCGACTTCCTCCGGCGGGGCGCGGAGTCGGCGGGCCGCAGCCTGGACGACATCGACCTGCAGGCCGGTGGGACGGTGGCGTTCGGGGACGACCTCGATGCCCTCGTGGCGCCGCTCAAGCCCGGCATGGCCTTCACCCTCGGCGCGATGGGCTCTCCCACCACGAACTTCTACAACGACGCGTACCGGCGCGGAGGTTGGGAGGAGGACGCCGGGGAGGTCCAGCGCCTGTGGGTGGCCGGCCGCCGCGACGAGGCGGCGGCGCGCGTGCCGGACCGGATGGTCGTCGAGGCGAACCTGCTCGGGGACGAGGCCACGGTCCGTGCCCGCATCGCCGCCTACCGCGACGCGGGGATCACCACCCTCCGCGTCCAGCCGGCGGGTGCGGACATGGCCGGGCAGCTCGAGACGCTGGGCCGGACGATGGACATCGTGCGCGGGCTCGCGGAGGGCTAGGCCGGAGCGCGCGGTGACGGAAGTCTCCCTCGAGGACGCCAAACAGGCGCAGCTCGTCTACGTTCTCTACCTCGTGGGGCTCGTCGTCGGGGTGACCATGGTGGTCGGCGTGGTCTGGGCCTACGTCGCCCGCGGGGATGGCGAGGACTGGCTGCGCACGCACTTCCGCTACCAGGTGCGTACCTTCTGGCTCGCCGCGCTCTACGTGGTGATCGGGCTGGCCCTCCTGCTGGTGGGTATAGGGGTGCTGGTGCTGCTGGCCGTGTTCCTCTGGTGGATCGTCCGCTGCGTCAAGGGCCTGCGGCAGCTCGAGCGGCGTCAGCCCGTCGAGAACGTGGAGACCTGGCTGTTCTGAGCTTCGCCCGGCCGGGGCGGTCTCAGCGCGGCGTTTCGGAGCCCCGCATGAGCGCGACGATGTGCGCCACGAGGGCGGGCATCAGCGGCTCGGGCAAGTCGTGGCCCATGCTTTCCACGATCTCGAGGCGCGCCTTCGGCACGGCGGTGGCGATGTGGCGCGCGGCCGACACCGGAATGAGCGGATCCGCGTCGCCGTGCAGGACGAGCGCCGGCATGCGCAACTTGCGCAGGCGCGCGCTCCGGTCCCGCTCGCCCGCCGCGGCGAGCAGTTGCCGCGCGGCGCCGTCGGGCCGATGCGCGCGTGCGTGGGCCGCGCGCGCGA
>JAJDVW010000136.1 GCA_022825925.1 Pseudomonadales bacterium
CCCCTCGCGCTCCCCGGCTGAAGGCTCCCCCGGAGAAGGAGAATCGCCGTCCGACGGGTCGGGAACGGCGTGCCCGGGCGATCAGACCGACTGCTGCGCGCCGCTCGCGTCGGCATCCGCACCGCCCACGGCGCGGACTACCGTCCGTTCCCAGCCCTCACGCTGGCTGCGCAGCACCTCCGCGACCACCGCGCACCGCAACCGGTCCCACTCCAATCCGCTCGCGCGCGCGGCCGACCAGATGCAGCCTTCGAGCCATGACCGGTCCGCCGTGCGAGCCTCCTCCGCCGAGAGCGACCCCATCAGGCGCCGACCCAGCCGCACGGCCGCGGCGTCCGCAGCCTCCGTTGCCAGCAGGCCTTCGATGTGCTCGACCAGTTCCACCAGTTGCGCCGGAGACTGCTCGTGCGGGCGCACGCTCACGGAGAAGCCACCCGCGCCGTCACGCTCGATCCGCGCCGCCACCATCGGCGCGCCCCGGCCCGGAGACCCGACCCTGCGTTCGAACACCGTCTGCCGCGCGGTCTCCGCGCTCGGTTCGCTGAACAGCGCGTCGTAGAGCTTGTCGGCCGGCACGGCGCCGGGCTCCAGCGCCGCGGCGCGACGCCGGGCGGCCGCGCGGCGCGACCCTTCCGCATACGCGTCGGCCAGCCTGTCCGCCGCGCGACCGGTGAACTCGTGCATCACCGGGCGCACCAGCCGCGCGAGCCAACGCTCCGCGAACAGCGACCGCGCCGTCCGCACCGCACGGGCCACCGTACCCCGGTGACAGCCGAGTTCATCCGCCAAAGCCGACTGGTTCTTGAACAGGCCGGCGTCGATCATGGCCTTCCACTGCACCGCGTTCTCGAGGGGCGAGACGTTCTCCGTCCACGCGTTCTCGCCGTGCATCAGCGTCGCGCACTGCGCGTCCGAGAACGACGCGTCGCGCACCTCGGCGCGCCACTGCACGCCGGCGCGGCGGCACGCCTCGAGCCGCCGTACACCGAAGATCGCCTCGACCGCGTGGGCGCCGCCGGCGGGCAGCCGCCGGGCCAGACCGAGCTGTTGCTGGCCGTCGCGGGCGATGGACCTGGCCAACGCCTCGATGGAGGCCTCGTCCATGCCGGAACCGACGCGGTTGTGGAACTTCCAGGGGCGCACGACGGACGGATCGAACGCCTCCACCGACAGCGTCTCGATCACTGGCGCCTTGCTCCCGCCCACGGTACCTGCCTGACCTTCCTGCTGCTGGTCCGTCACCGGCGCTCCCGTCCTCTCCCGATGCCCGATGAGACTCCCGCCCGCTTGCGGGCCTGCCAGGACCTGGGCGACGAGTTCGCATGCACCATAGCAGAGAAATATGTGACGCGGAATGTCGGAGGCCCGTGCCCCGAATTCCTTCATGCGGTTGCCTCCGATACCTCGGCAACAAATGGGGTCCGCCTGGACACCGAGGTCGTGCTTGGGCTGGCTGCGCACCATCCGGGAGTCGCTTTTCTCTTGTATGGAAGTACGCATCCGCCGAAGTGGGGAACGCCAACACTTCCTTACGCGTCAGCGGTCGAGAGAGCTTCCCCGGCTGAAGGCTCCTATCGCGTACTACTCGTTACGTACTATGTCTTGCGGGCGGACCGTGCTTTGGCTGTCGTAGTCCGGGCAGTTGCAGTTGCACGCACCAGTGGCGCGCCGGCCGGCCGCGTCACCGACAATCAGTCGGAGGAACCCCATGCATGTCCTCGAAATCGGACGCCACCGAGCTGGCCGCACGCGTTCACGGGCGTGAACTCGAACCCCTGGACGTAATCGACGCGGCGGTCGCCGCGTGCGAGCGGCTGAACCCGACGCTGAACGCGGTGTTTTCGACGCGATTCGAGGTAGCCCCCGGGGCCCGATCCTCGCCCAGAGCTGGGAGGGTCTCGCCACCCAGGGCATGCTGACGCGGACGGTGCGGGACAGCGCCCTGACCCTCGACGTACTCGCCGGCGCCATGCCGGGAGACCGCTACGGCCGCCCCGCTCTGGACAGACCGCTTCGCGAGGAGGTGTCGGCCGACATCACTGAGCGCGAACGGCTCCCTTCGGCATCCAGCTCGCCGCGCGTTACGCCGACGAGACCACCCTGATCCGCGTGTCCAGCCAAATCGAGGAGGTCATGCCCTGGCGTGGGCGGCGCCCGGGCGTGTGGGTGGGGGATCCGCAAATGGACGGACCCGCGTTGGCGACCCACCTTGGCGCGGTCGCTGCACGTCAGCGCTCGTCCGGGTCGCGCAACGATGCGGGAAAATCCCTCGCGCCGCGCAAGACACGCCACACGTCGACTTCATGGGCCCTCTCCACGAAGAAGACCAAGTACGGGAACCCGCCAGTCGACAGGTAGCGCAATTCCGGCATGCCGAGTTCGTGCCCAATCCGTGGCGAGCCACTGCCCGGCCGCTCGGCAATCTTGCGTCGGGCGTCTTCCAGGGCATCGGAAAGAGCCAGAGCGACCGGGGCTCCCGCCTCGGCCAGGTAGTGCTCGAAGGCCTGGTCGACATCGCGCCGTGCCCGTTCACGCAGGACTACGGGTTTGCCGGTCACCGGTCTCCGGCTTCGCCCACCCTGGCTCGAAGGCTGTCGATGTAGTCCGCATCGAACAAGCCCGCTCGCGGCGAAGCAGCTCCCTCGATGAGCAGGCTCCGCAAGCGCTCGCGGCTCTGGTCCTTGCGGATCAGTTCGCGGACATACTCGCTTGATGTGCTGTAGCCGCGTGTACTGACTTGATCGTCCACGAAGGACTTCAACGCCGCCGGAAGAGAAATGTTCATCGTGCTCATGCGACGTACGATTCCCGTAGAGCCATCCGACCGGGCACTGTACGGCTTGCCGCTTCCACCGAAGCCGGACCCGACCGGCCACCCTCTATACTAAAGACCATGAGCACCTTGCGGGGCTTCGATGCGGAGCGCGCACGCCACGTCGCCACGGCCGACGACCGGGACGAGGCGCCGTTCTTCGCCGGTCGCACCGCGGAGGTTCGGCATTTCGACGAAGCCGTCGCACAGGGGCGCCAACGCGGCCCACACAACACCCGCTCCTTGCTCCGCATCTTTCAGGGCGCGCCGGGTTGCGGCAAGACCTCACTGGTGACGCACCTCCAGCAGATTCGCAACGACCTGCTGTTCGTGGCCGTGGAACCAGAGGACTTCGTCAACCGCGACGCCATAACGACGCGGGTGCTGCAACAGGTCGCCCTGCAGGCGTCCGCCGCCGGCAGGGTCCTGTCGTGGGGACTCGGCGCCGTCACGGCGATGGTTCGAGCGGGGGAGGCCGGCGAGGAACTCCGCAAGGCGCTCGCCGGACGCGATGCGAGAAACGCGACGGTCGTGCTGCACATGGACGAAGCGCAACGGATCCCGCCGACCGCCGACGGCGTGGTCAGTCTCCACACGCGAGGGATGGAGGGGGGCATACCTACGGTCTGCGTTTTCACGGGCTTGAGCCCTACGGCGGAGCGGATTCGCGCCGTCGAAGGGATGTCCCGACTCGCCGACGAGGCGATCGTGAACATGGGACGCATGAGCGACGGCGAATGCGCGGCGTCCACCATGGCGATGCTGGCGGCAGTGGGCGCGTCGGGCGATCACGAGACGACCGCGAGGCGGGCGGCCGGTCTCGCGCACGGCTGGCCGCAGCACCTGACCGGCGTACACAAGGCCTTTTGCAGGGAGTTGATCCGCACCGATGGCCGCCTCGACCGGGTTGACTACGAGCGGGTGAACCGGGATTCCACCGCACGCCGCCACGCCTGCTACCGGCAGCGCCTCGAAGGCACGGTACTCGGCGACGACACGACGTTTACGGCCCGCGTGGTGGGGGCCATACGCCGCCATGGCGCCATGGACCGCCGCGCGCTCATCCGACTGTGCGCCGAACAGATCAGCGACGCCGGATTCAACGACGATGTCGATACGCCCGTCACCGGAGAGGGTTTCGGGCGCGCGCTCGTCGAGAAGGGCGTCCTGGCCGAAACCCCGGCGGGCGGACGCTACGAAGTGGCGATACCCTCGATGGCCGACTGGCTGCAGGAGCGGCTGCGGGCGCACGGATGACCGCGGCGCGTCCCGGTAGGCCGCCCGACGGACTTCGATGTCGTCAGGCGGTGATTCGAGCGGCGGTCAACGGCTGTCGCACAGACACGATCCGCGGAATGAAAGAGGTTCCGTCGTCCGCACGATGGCCTTGGCCCCACACTTCGTCCGGCACCAGCCCCCTGGCATGGCTCATGACGCAGTGTTGCCAGTCGCCGTGATCCGCGAACGGGCTCCCCTCGTCCGACATCTCGGTCGCGTCGAGGAATCCCAGGTAGACGAGGATGACGGGAACGCCGAGATCCACGAGTTTCCATGCCCAGGCAAAGCGGTTCGACAACTGATAGCAGCGATCACGGGACAGCCGCCATCCGCCGTTGCTCGTCATGCTCCGAAGGCCGTCGTTCGCGTCTGCTATCGCAGAACCGATTCGCTCATGATTCGCACGGCTCGCGTCGCTCGCCCCCCGGCCGGGCGGTGGTTTCCCATCTCCCGCCCCTTCCACCTCTGCCCAATGCGCCTTGGCCTCGACCAGAAGTACGCCCTGTCTTTCGCTGGGCCCGGCGCCGACCACGCATTGGCTGGCGATGTCCCAATGTGGGCTCCCGCCCCTGCGATCCTCCATCCACCAACTCTTCAACTTGGCGCTTATGGCTTCGGGGATGATCGGATTCGGCCGGTCCAACCGCACCTCTTGTTTCCGCTCGAAACCCGCTGGCAGCCATTCGTGGTCACTCGCGACCACGCCGAACGGCCTTGTCAGACCGGTCAAACGTCCTGCGACCTCTGCCCGAGTTCCGTCCGTCAGCAGGTGACAACGCGGCTTGCTGCCCCGCTGTTGGTTGTCCTCAAGCTCGGGAAAACGCCGGCGCAGGGCACCCCTCGTCCTTTCGCCCACTGAGCCCCGCCCCGCCTACGCCACCCGCGAGAAATCCGGCCCCGCGTAGGTGTTCTTCCCGTACAGGTCGTCGATGCCGCAGAGCGTCGTCAAGGTCGGCGGGTTGCGTTGCAGGATCGCGGGGTCGATCTCCAGGTAGCTGTCGAACGTCCGCACCCAGTTGCGCAGGTACGTGTTGTGGATCGTGAGCCGCTCGCCCTCGTCCTGCCGGATCGACGAGCCGTGCCAGAGGGAGCCGTGCCACAGGGCCACCGAGCCCTTCGGCATCAGGATCTTCTCGGCCCGGTCCATCGCGTCCGGGTCGGGCGGCCGGTGCCACTTGTGGCTGCCGGGGACCACGAGGGTGGAGCCCGACGTCTCCGTGAAATCGTCGAGCGCCCAGATCGTGGTGACATTGCAGCAGAGGTCGCCCGTCAGCGGGTGCGGGGGATCGTTGTGCAGGCGGTGGGTGTCCTCGCCCTGCTTCTTGGTGAAGCCCAGGGACTGGCCCATGTTGCAGTCCGCGCCGAGCAGGTGCTGGGCGATGGAGTGGATCCACGGGTGTACGGCCAGTTCTTCCCAGATCAGCCCCCGGGCGAGCAGCATCGAGGCCACGCGCCCCTGGCCGGTCTCGTCGATGAGGCGCCTGAGGTCCTCTTCGAGCGCGGTCACCAGTTGGTCGCTCACCGCCCCCTCGACGACGGTGTAGCCCCGCTCCTCGATCTCTTCGACGTGGCGGCGCATGCCGAGGCGGTCGATCCGGTGCTCGATGTCCGGGTTCGTCACGGTGCGCCTGCCGAGCGCGTCGTGCATGCCGGCCATCGCTTCGAGCAATGCGGCCGGGGCCTTGTCGAGAGCGCCCTCGGCCTCGAAGAAATCACCGTGGCGGTGCATCGCTTCGGCGCCCATCCGTGCCTGCCGCTCCGGGTAGTCCGCGAAGACGGCGGTCGCGATGACGTGTGTCTGGTTGTAGTCCGCCCGCATGCAGTAGTCCGCGTCCTGCAACGCGCCGGGAGCGACGGTCAGCTCGCCGTCGTCGACGACGATGTGGAAGGCGGCGACGTTGTCCGCGTAACCGAGGTGCGGTGGCGCGTCGGTGAAGATCTCGCACAGGGCGGTGCGCTTGCCCCGCAGGGCGTCGCGACGCTCCGCGACCCTCGGTCCGAGGTAGTCGCGCACGGCGTCGATCCATTCCGCGGAGAGGAACTCGAGACGGTCCCTATGCCGGACGGGCGCCGCGGTGCGCTGGGGCAGGGGCCGCAGGGTGGTGCCCCCGGGCTGGGTCGTGCTGGCATCCATCTGCGTCTCCTCAACCCGCGGCTTCGCCTTCCGGCGCGGCCGATGCGTCCTTGCTCGCGTCCTTGTACAGGTCCGGAAACTGGTAGCGCTTCGCCTTGGCGCTCGCCTTGAAGATCTCCTTCACCTGGTCCCCCAGTTCCCGGTCGTAGACGTGGTAGTCGTACTCCGTCGGGAGCTCGACACTATCCCCCACGGGCTCGGTGTCGAAGAGGCTCACGTACCCCTTCGGCGCACTCGAGAAGCCCTTGTAGCGCGAGCCGCTCTTGCCCCAGGGCATGCCGTGGTGGACGTTCATGAGCTGCGTGAAGCGTTTCGGATTGCGCGCCAGCGCCTCCGCGGTGGCCGTCTGGCGGTACGCCTCCTGCGTCTGCATGTGCGGGCGGTTGTACATGCCGAGCACCATGAGCCTGAGGCCGTCCGTCTCCTTCGGATAGGAGCCATGCCAGGTGTGGTCGCCCCAGATCACCATGGAGCCCGCCGGCGCCTCGATGACCTGCGCGTGGTCCGTCCAGTACTCCGCCTCCTCGATCGACGGCCAGCGCCGCCAGCGGTGGCTGCACGGGACGAAGGAGAGACCGCCTTCCTCCTTCGAGTAGTCCGTCACGAGGTAGTTGAAGTTCGCGCCGAACGGCTCGACCGCCATGCTCGGCATCTCGAACTGCGCCCAGTCGGCGTGGACGCCGGTGCCGCCGGCGCCCCTGCCCTTCACCCACACGTTGCAGAGGCTCAGGATGCAGTCGGTGCCGACGAGCCACTGGATCAGCCCGAGCGCGGACGGGGTCAGCACCATCTTCTCGAAGGACCGGTCGTCCCAGAGCGTGAAACGCAGCAGTTCCTGGCCGTCCTCGAACACGCCCGGGAGCTCCTCCGGCGTGCAGTTCTTGCGCTCGCACGCCACCCGGAGCGCGGCTGCCTGGTACTGCTCGTGGACTTCCGGAGTCGCCACCTTTTCCGGCGGGATGACCGTGAACCCGAAGGCCTCGAGTTCGGCCAGGTTCTCCAGCAGGTCGAGCTGCTTCAGTTCGCGATACAACACCGGGATGGTCTTCCCGGACGGCCAGTCTTCTATCTTCACGTTCCACTCCCCCGGTAGGGCCGTTACCCCCTGAATCCTCCCGATGGTACTGTATTCGGCCCGATCCGTAGCGTGCGCGAGACGCAGCCGATGTCATCCGAACCCGCCGTCGCCACTCTCACGCCCCTGGCCCGGGCCCGCGCGCTCGCCCCGCAGGTCACCGCGGCGGCGGACACCATCGATCATGAGCGGGAGCTTCCGGAGGCCCTGGTCGACGCGATGGTCTCCGCAGGACTCTTCCGCCTGCTCGTGCCGCGCTCGATCGGCGGCGAGGAGATGGACTGGCTCGAGTATCTGGACGTCGTGCGCACCATCGCCGAGGCGGACGGCAGCGTGGGCTGGTGTCTCAACCAGGGCGCCGTATTCGCGACCACCAGCGCCCGCTGTTCCGAAGCGCTGGCGCGGGAGGTGTGGGGCGACCCGCGCACGGTCGTCGGCAACGGGCCGCCCAAGGGCTGCAAGTCCCTTCCGACGGACGGCGGCTACCTCCTCACCGGACGCTGGATGTTCTCGAGCGGGTGCCGGCATGCCAACTGGATCGCCGCGCTGACCGTCGAGGACGGCGTGCGCCTGCACATGATCCCGCGCGACGAAGTGACCCTGGTGGACGTCTGGGAAGTGCAGGGCCTCCGCGGCACCGGCAGCTTCGCGTTCGAGACGGACGGGCTGTTCGTCCCCGAGCGCCGCGTCATGCACGACTACGGCAGGACGCGCGAACCGGGACCCCTGTACGTGGTGCCGCAGCACCTCCTGTTCGCCTGCGGTTTCGGGTGCGTGGCCCTCGGTGTCGCGCGGGCCGGCCTGGACGCCACGATCGCGCTCGCGGACGACAAGCGGCCGCGCTTCGTGAAGCGTCCGATTTCTCAGAGCGAGGTCGTGCAGCACCAGATCGGCAAGGCGGAGGCGACCTGGCGCGCCGCGAAGGCGCTCCTCCACGAAACCGTCGGCAACGTCTGGGAAAGCGTCCGGGCCACCGGCGAGATCTCCGTCGAGCAGCGGATCCACCTGCGCATGGCCGGCACCCACGCGATACGTCAGTCAATGGAAGCCGTCGACATCGCCTACAACCTGAGCGGCGCCGACGCGATCTTCGCCTCGAAGGCCATCCAGCGCCGCTTCCAGGACGCCCACGTCATCACCCAGCAGGTACAGGGGCGCGACTCGCACTACGCGACCGTGGGACAGTTCTTCCTGGGGCTCGAGCCGACGGGCGGGGTGTTCTGAGGGCCGCCGAGCCCTGCGAGGTCGGGAACCCGCCTTCAGTGCACTACGCCGGCACTCGTCCAGTCCTCCACCGATAGGCCCGGCACGCGGTCGAACTCGCCGGTGTTGGCCGTTACCACGATCAGCCCGCGCGACCGCGCGTGGCCGGCAATCATCTGATCGTACGGCCCGATGGGCGTACCCAGCTTGGCCAGCGCCGCCCTGATGCTGCCCGTATGCGCCGCGGCTTCGGGGTCATAGGAGAGAACTTCCAGCCGCGCGGCAAACGCTCCAACGTCCCGCTGGTTTCGGTCCGGCTGCGCGGACTTCTCCGCGCCGTAGAGAAGCTCCATCAGCGTCACCGTCGAAACGCACATGCGGCCTTGGTGCTCGATGAACTTGGCGCGTACCACACGCGGTCGGTTGCGAATCGTGTGGATCGCGACGTTCGTGTCCAGCATGTACCGCATGGGCTACACCACGACCAACGACACCACGACCAACGACACCACAACCAACAACGACTACAGCGACGACCTTTCCTGGTCGAGAGGCTGATCACGCGTCATCATGAAGTCCTCCGAGACGCCCGCGCCATCGAACCACGTTGTCCAGGTTTCGCCGGCGGGCGCCAGCAGACGAGCGTTCCCGAGCACCGTGACGTCGACCTTGTCAACGCCGTCCGGAAAGGCAACGCGCTTTGGCAGCCGTACCGCCTGGCTCCGGTCGGACTCGAACACGCTGGCCCGACCCTGGCGCATGTCCCCCGCAACCGTGGACGACCCCCGAGCCGAGGTCTCATAGCTGACGATGAGCCGCGGCGGAGGGGCTGGAATCGCGCCCGCGCGCTCGTCGTCTTCCAGATGTAGCGCCAATGCACTGCGGAGGTTGCCCAGCACCTCGTCCAATGACCGACCCTGCGTGACGGCGGCCACCTCGACGCACTCCGCCACGTACCACCCCCCGCTCTCGGTGATGGAGGCGTGAATGGCAGGGGACGCGGCCTCGGCATCGCGGAGGGTTGGCGCCACGTCGGCTTCCCCGCGCGGCATGGAGGCGTCGGGAGATGCCCCACCATACGGAAATCGCTCGCGGAACGCGGGCGCGATCTCGTAGACGCCGCGAGCCAGCCGACGGAAGTACGGCCAACGATGCGCATGATGCCGCGGCGCGTTCTCGCAGCAACGACTCACGATGTGGGTCCGCACGGACCTCTCGTTCAGATGCGGCAACACCCGCACGACCTCGACGGGCCTGAACGTCCAGTCCTCGCGATTACAGACGCGCTGCGCCGCCGCCAGAACCTCCGCATGAATCGACTTGATCCCGCGCACGCTGCCTTTGGGCATGGATGCACCTCATGGGTGGCTCGAGAGGTGCAATTTACAACGTGTGAAGTTTTTGTCAAGTCCCATGGCAAGCGTTCAGACCCTCACGGGCAACGACCGGTGCCGCACTCCCGTCGCCGCATACACCGCATTGACCAACGCCGGCGCGATCGGCGGCACCCCCGGTTCGCCGACGCCCGCGGGCAGCGCATCCGAAGGCACCAGTTCCACGACGATCTCCGGGCTCTCCGACATGCGCAGCACCGGGTAGCCGTCGAAGTTGTCCTGGTCGACCCGGCCGTTGCTCATGGTGATCTCGCCGTGCAACGCGAGGGACAGGCCGAAGACGACCGCGCCCTCCATCTGCGCCATGCAGGTGTCCGGGTTGATGTAGGTGCCACAGTCGAGCACGACGTGGGCCTTGTCCACGCTGAGCCCCGAGTCCCCGGCCGTCACCCCCATCACGGTGGCGACGTAGGAGCGGAAGCTGTGGTGCACGGCGAAGCCGACACCGCGCCCCGCCTCCCGCGGCGCGTCCCAGTCCGAGATCGCCCGCGCCCGCTCGATCACGTGGCGCAGCCGCGCGAGGTCCAGGCCGTGGCCTTCCGGCGGCTGCATGCCCGGCACGGTGAGGACCCCGGACGGGCCGAGCAGGTCGAGCCGATAGTCGATGGGATCGCGACCGGCCGCCGCGGCCAGTTCGTCGATGAAGATGTTGGCCGAGAACGAATGGAAGATGTTGCACACGCTGCGCAGCCACCCCATGCGCACGCCGGGCTGGACGCCCGCGTACTCGTACCGCTGGTTCGCGATCTGGTACGGGAGGTTCGAGAACCCCATCTCGAGTTCCCAGTCCGCCGGCTGTTCGGCCGAGCCGTCGAAGGTCGTCAGGATGCTCGGGAACGCCGTGCGCTGCAGCCAGGCGGCGGGCCGCCCCTGGTCATCGAGCTTCGCCCGGTGATACTGGGCGCTCGCCGCGTGGAAGAAATCGTGGCCGATGTCGTCCTCGCGGGTCCAGGTGACCCGTATCGGGCGTTGCAGCCGCTTCGAGAGTTCCACCGCTTCCAGGACGAAGTCCGGCTTCGACTTGCGCCCGAAGGCGCCGCCGAGGAGCGTGACGTTGATGGTGACGTTGGCCGCATCCGTTCCGAGCCAGCCGGCCACCAGCGCGCGCGTCGACTGCGGGTCCTGCACCGGCGCCCACACCTCGCAGCGGCCGTCCGCCACGTTCGCGAGCGCCACCGGCGGCTCCATCGGCGCGTGGGAGAGGAATGGCGTCTCGTAGAGCGCCTCGATCTCCGTGCCCTCACCCGCAAGCGCGGCATCGACATCGCCCGCGTCGTAGAGGCGCTCCCCGCCGGCTTGCACGGCCTCGCGCAGTTGCGCCGTGAACTCGGCGCTGCCGAAAGCCGCGTTGGGGCCTTCCGTCCACTGCACGTCGAGGGCGTTCGCGATGCGGATCGCGGTCCACGTGCGGTCCGCGACGACGGCAACGCCCCCGAGCGGGTTGAACATGGCGCCGATACCCGAGACGCCGGGCAGGGTCTCCACGGCGATCAGGCCGGGTTCGTCCGCCGGCGGCTCGAAGCTCGCCACCTGCGAGCCGAGCGACGGCGGCCGGACGATGACCGCGTGCGCCATGTTCGGCAGGGTCAGGTCCGCCCCGAAGGTGGCCTTGCCGTCCGCCACGTCGTCGGCGTCCACGTGCACCCGGTGCTTGCCGATGTAGCGATACGCGTCGCGGCTCTTGAGCGCCGGGTTCTCGGGAACCGGCAGTTCGGACGCGGTGCCGACGAGGTCTCCGTACGGCGCGGAGCGGCCTGACGGAGCGTGGCGCACGGTGTGGTCCACGGCTTCGACTTCCGCCATCGGCACGCCCCACTCGTTCGCGGCGGCCATGCGCAGCATCTCGCGCGCGCTGGCGCCGGCGTTCCGCAACACGTCGAACAGGAACCGGATGCTCTGCGAGCCGTCGGTGTTCTGGTCGCCGTAGACGGGGTCGCCGACCGCCTGGGCCACGGTCACCCGGCTCCAGTCCGCGTCCAATTCGTCCGCGACGATCTGCGCGAGCGCCGTGCGGATCCCCTGGCCCATCTCGGACCGACTGGCCGTCACGGTGACGGTGCCGTCGCCGGCCATCGAGAGGAACACGTTCGGCGTCAGGGTCGCGTTCCGCGACGGCATCGGGCCCGTCGAGCAGCCAGGCACCGCCGCACCGACGACGAGGACGCCCG
Source organism: Pseudomonadales bacterium (assembly GCA_022825925.1). Taxonomy (GTDB): domain Bacteria; phylum Pseudomonadota; class Gammaproteobacteria; order Pseudomonadales; family Azotimanducaceae; genus VXNE01. Next base: position 12,065 of record JAJDVW010000136.1, read on the forward strand.
ATGCCTGCAGGAAGCGCCGTCGGGACAGGTTCGTGACGGTCATGTTCATGTCCGCGCCTCCCCGGCCTCCCTGATGGCCGCGCGGATGCGTCCGTAGGTCCCGCATCGGCAGATGTTCCCGGACATGGCCCGGTCGATGTCCTCGTCCGTCGGCGCCGGCGTGCCGTCGAGCAGCGCCGAGGCCGACATGAGCTGTCCGGCCTGGCAGTACCCGCACTGGGGCACGTTGTTCTGCACCCACGCCTCGACCAGCTTCGGGTGGCTCGCCCTGAGACCCTCGATGGTCGCGATGGACTTGCCCTGCACCGAACCTACAGGCGTCTGGCACGAGCGCACCGGCGTGCCGTCGATGCGCACGGTGCACGCGCCGCACAGCGCCTTGCCGCAGCCGTACTTGGTCCCGGTCATGCCGAGGTCGTCGCGCAGCGCCCACAGGAGCGGCGTGTCCTCCGGCGCGGTCACCTGTACGGGTGACCCGTTCACAGTGAAATCGATGGCCATTGCCCACCCCCCTGATCGTTGGGGCCTAGGGTACTCCATCCGACGCGCGCCGCGACCCCGGAGAGGACGCTCCGCTTGCCGCCGTCCGGGGACTCCTGACAAACTCCCGCGTTTCCCATCCCGCCGCAACCCCAAGGAGGCACATCGTGATCGACCTGTACTACTGGCCGACCCCCAACGGCTGGAAGGCCACCATCATGCTTGAGGAGTGCGGCCTCGAGTACCGCTCCATCCCGGTCGACATCGGCGGGGGCGACCAGTTCAAGCCGGACTTCCTGCGCATCAGCCCGAACAACCGCATGCCGGCCATCGTCGACCACGACCCCCTCGGCGGCGGCGAGCCGCTGTCGATCTTCGAGTCCGGGGCGATCCTCGAGTACCTCGCCGAGAAGACGGGCAAGTTCATGCCCCGGGACACCGCCGGCAAGTACCGGACGCTGCAGTGGGTGCACTGGCAGATGGCCAACCTGGGCCCGATGATGGGCAACGCCAACCACTTCAAGAACTACGGCAAGAACCTCGCCGGCGACCCGAAGCAGCTCGAGTACGGGACGAAGCGGTTCGTCGGCGAAGTCGACCGCCTCGCCGGCGTCATGGACGCGCAGCTCTCCGTCAACCGGTACCTGGCGGGCGACGAGTACACGATCGCCGACATCGTCACCTGGCCATGGGCGATGCTGATCGGCCGGCTGCTCGGGGACGAAATGTTCGAGCCCAACGCCCACCTCAAGCGCTGGGTACAGGAGATTCGCGAGCGGCCCGCCGTCGAGAAGGGGTTCCAGGCGCACCGCGACTGGGGCCAGCGCGAGCTCACGGAGGAAGAGGAGAAGGCACGCCGGGAACTCCTCTTCAACCAGGACGCCGCCAAGGTCCGCAAGGCGCGCGAGGAAGCCGCGCGGGCGACCGCGTGACGACGGCGGAGAACCGGTCCGGGGCCGAGACGAAGGAGTATCGCCAGGCGCGCTTCACGCCCCCGCCCGGCGCGACGCAGATCCTCCTCGTCCGCCACGGCGAGTCCCGGGCGGCGACGGCGGAGAACCCGTTCCCCCTGGTGGACGGCCACGGCGATCCGGAACTGCATGCCAACGGCCGCGAGCAGGCGCTCAAGGTCGGCGAACGGCTGAAGGGCCTGCCGATCTCGGCGGTCTACGTCACGAACCTGCGGCGTACCGCGGAGACGGCGGCGCCGTTGTGCCGGCACCTCGGCCTCGACCCGATCGAGGAAGCGGACCTCCGCGAGGTGTTTCTGGGGGAGTGGGAAGGCGGCGTGATGCGCATCAAGGCGGCGGAGAACCATCCGATCATGCAACGCGTGCGAGCGGAGCAGCGCTGGGACGCCATCCCGGGCGCGGAGTCGAACGCCGCGCTGGACGAACGCATCGGCCGCGGGCTGCAACGCATCGCCGCCAACCATGCTGACGAACTGGTCGTCGCGGTCGTCCACGGCGGCGTGATCGCGCGCGTCGTCGCCATGGCGACGGGCGCCCAGCCGTTCGCCTTCGCCGGCGCCGACAACGGCTCCATCACCCACATCGTGATGACGGGGGACGCGATCGTCGTGCGGCGCTTCAACGACTGCTCGCACCTGACGGAGGGATTCGGTCCGCAGATGACGTGACGCAGCGTTCCAGACGTAAAGCGTACTTTACATTTGGTGCGCTAAACGTATAGTACGATAATGATCCCGCGTCCGCTCTGGATCCGGCAGATTCGCGACGCCTGGGAGCGGCGCCCCGTCGTCTGGCTCTCGGGCGTGCGACGCGTGGGCAAGACCTCGCTCTCGCACATGCTCCCGGAGGCCCGCTACCTGAATTGCGACCTGCCGTCCGTGCGCAGGACACTCGAAGACCCGGAACTGTTCTTCGACACCATCGAACCGGACTCCGTCCTCGCGCTCGACGAAGTCCACCGCCTGACCGACCCGAGCCTCGTCCTCAAGATCGCGGCCGACGAGCACCCCGGGCTCCGCCTGCTGGCCACGGGGTCGTCGACATTGGCCGCCACAGGCAAGTTCCGCGATTCCCTGACCGGAAGAAAGCGCGAACTGCACCTCTGCCCGGTACCGTGGGAGGAGTCCGTCGACGCGTTTGAGGTCGCCGAGCTGGACCGCAGGCTGCTCCACGGCGGGCTCCCCGAGGCGCTGCTCGCCGACCGGCCCGACGCCGGCTTCTTCGCCGAGTGGATCGACAGCTTCTACGCCCGCGACATACTCGAGCTGTTCAACGTGCGCGGTCGCCAGGGCTTTCTGAGCCTGCTGCGCCTGCTGTTGCGCCGTAGCGGGGGTCAGCTCGACTACACGTCCCTGGCATCGCAAAGCGAACTGACCCGCGTGACGGTGAAGGCCCACGTCGAGGCCATGGAGTCGGCACACGTCGTGCGCCTCCTGCGGCCGTTTCACGGCGGCGGCAAGCACGAGATCGTGAGCCGCCCCAAGGGCTATGCCTTCGACACCGGCTTCGTCGCTTTCGAGCGCGGCTGGGGAGAGGTCCGGGAGGACGACCGCGGCATGCTCTGGGAGCACCTCGTGCTGGACGCCCTGCTGATGCGCCTGCCTCGCGACGACATCCTCTACTGGCAGGACAAGTCGCGCCGCGAAATCGACTTCGTGATTCGCCGGCCAGGCGGCGCCGTGGACACCGTCGAGTGCAAGATCAACCCCGACCGGGTGGACCCCGCTCCGCTCGAGGTGTTTCGGCGCAGCTATCCGGACGGGGAGAACTACGTCGTCACGCCGCTTGACCGGGAACCCTATGGCATCCGGCGCGGAGGGCTGTCGTTCACCGTGTGTTCCACCCGCCATCTGGCGTAGCCGCCGCCCGGGACGATTCGGAGAATCAGCGCCCGGACGGAGCAACGCCGTCCCCCACATGCGGCAACGGTGGTATCGTTCCGGGCTACCTCACGGGCGAGCGGCGACAGCAATGAGCGAAGCGACGGCGGTATCCATGGAGGCTCCGACCGCGGCGGAACATGCCGCGGCCATGGCGCGCTACGTCGACGAGGGCGCGGCCCGCGCGCGGGCGCTCGGCAACCGGGGACCGATGCGGTTCGAAAGGCCGGGGCGGCTCGCGCAGGACATCCTGGACGACTATTGGCGGCAGGGGTTCTACGTCTTCGAGAACGTGATCGGTGCAGAAGAACTCGCTGAACTGCGGGCCGCCATGGTCGACACGCTCGACCGCGCCCCCGTCAACAAGGACGCCAAGGTGGACGCCCACGGCCGGCCCGCCCTCGGCCTCGACTTCGAACGCCCCTGTTTTCTCTTCGTGCCGCCGCTGACCGATCCCTGGGGCGGCACGAAACACCTCGGCGGCCGGCACCAGTCGAAGATGACCGAACCGATACCGGACGCGGATGCCGGGGAGGATGCCGTCTACATGGTCTACGGGATGTGCCAGACCATGGAGCCGGCGCTGCGCCTGTACGGGCATCCGCACTTGCTCGCCATCGCGGAGAACCTCAACGGTCCCGACTTCACGCCCTTCAACGACGCCATCTTCGTGAAGCAGCCGGGCCTCGGCGGCTCCGTCGCCTGGCACCAGGACGGGCTGACGCACTGGAACTCGCCCGACTGGGACGAGGGGATCCACGGCTTCAACTTCCAGGTCCAGCTCTACCCCACCACGCCCGCCAGTTGCCTCTGGGTCGTGCCCGGCACCCACAAGCGCGGCAAGCTCGACATCAAGGCGATGGTCGCGGAGAACGGCGGATCGGACCGTCTCCCGGACGCCGTGCCGCTCGCGTGCGAGGCGGGTGACGTCACGATCGTGAACCGCCAGATGCTGCACGCCTCCTTCGCCAACACGTCCCGCGACCTGCGCATCTCGATGACGTTCGGCTTTCACCGCCGGAAGTCCGTGCTCGGCGCCAAGGGCGCGCTCACGAACATGGAGCCCGTGGTCTACGACGAGGAGCGCATCTTCGACCGCTCCGCCGTGATCGCGGTGGCCATCGACGCCCGGCGCCAGCACTTCCCCGACGAAACTCCCTACGTCTACCAGCCGTTCGTCGGGCTCGAAGACGAGTACCGGTGGAGTCCGGAGACCTACGAGCGGGTGATCCGGGACTACAACACGAACGACCTCGGTATCTAGCAGACTGTCGGACTTGGGGGCATTCGGAATCGGTCACGGCGACTGCGTCGGCCCTGCGGGGCGCGGGCTGCGGAGATGTTCTCGGCGGCCGGAACTCCGCGCCGGGCGGGCGACCGTCGCAGGACGCCCGGAACGCG
>JAJDVW010000036.1 GCA_022825925.1 Pseudomonadales bacterium
TCCGGCGCATCCGCGAACATCGCCGATTCCACGTCCACGCGCCATCAGTACCACAGCGCCAGCCGAAAAGCCAGTCCCGCACGCAACCGACTGGAAACTCAACGCTTACGAATCAGACAGAGCTAGCATGGGAAAGCCCTGCGCGCTGCCGGGACGCGGTTCCGCCGCACGGCCTTTGGTGATACGGTACGCCGCTTTTCCCTTTCCGGCACGATCCGATGAGCGCCAGGACGGACCGCTACGACCCCGAGCGCGTCGAGCGCAAGTGGCAGGAGGAGTGGGACCGCCGCGGCACCAATCTCTTCACCGACGAAGACCTCCGGGCCGCCGAGGACCCCTACTACAACCTCATGATGTTCCCGTACCCGTCCGCGGAGGGGCTGCACATCGGGAACGTGTACGCATATGTCGGCGCGGACGCGAACGGCCGGTACTGGCGGCTGCGCGGCAAGGACGTGTTCGAGCCCATGGGCTTCGACGCGTTCGGCATCCACGCGGAGAACTACGCCCTCAAGGTCGGCACCAACCCGAACGACCTCATCCCGCGGAACATCGCGAACTTCACGCGCCAGTTGAAGCGCTTCGGCGGCATGTACGACTGGAACCACACGGTCGACACCACCGACCCGTCGTACTACCGCTGGACGCAGTGGGTGTTCCTCAAGCTCTTCGAGGGCGGGCTGGTCGAACGTCGTAAGGCGCCGGTCAACTGGTGCCCCTCGTGCCTGACCGTGCTCGCCAACGAGCAGGTCATCGGCGGTCTCTGCGAGCGCTGCGAGACGACCGTCGAGCAGCGGCGCCTGCCCCAGTGGTTCTTCAAGATCACGCGGTTCTCGGAACGGCTCCTCGGCAACCTCGACACGATCGACTGGTCGGAGATCACGAAGAAGGCGCAGGCGAACTGGATCGGCCGCAGCGAAGGCGCGGACGTCACGTTCGAGGCCGGTGACGGGGTCATCGAGGTGTTCACCACCCGCCCGGACACGCTGTTCGGGGCGACGTACATGGTCCTCGCCCCCGAACATCCGGACGTGGACCGGCTTACGACGGCCGGGCAGCGGGAGGCGGTCGACGCCTACCGCGCGGAGGTCGCCACCCGCGATCTCGTCGAGCGGCAGAAGGAACGCAAGGAGAAGACGGGCGTGTTCACGGGCGGTTACGCCGTGAACCCGACCAACGGCCGGGAGATTCCGGTCTGGATCGCGGACTACGTCCTGATGGGCTACGGCTCGGGCGCGATCATGGCCGTGCCGGGCCACGACCAGCGGGACTTCGACTTCGCCACCGCGTTCGGCCTGCCGATCGTGCGGGTCATCGCCGGTCCCGGCGAGGACGCGTCGACGCCCCTCGCCGAGGCGTACGCCGGCGATGGCGTGATGGTGAACTCCGGCCGCTTCGACGGACTGACCGTCGAAGCGGGCAAGCGCGCCGTGGTCGAGTGGCTCGCGAACGAGCGGGGCGCGGCGCGTACCCGGGTCAACTACCGGCTGCACGACTGGTGCGTGTCCCGGCAGCGGTACTGGGGCCCGCCGATCCCGATCGTGCACTGCCGCTCGTGCGGACCGGTCCCCGTGCCCGAGTCGGAGCTGCCGGTGCTGCATCCGCACCTCGAGGACTTCCGGCCCGACGACTCCGGCATCAGCCCCCTTGAGCGCGCGACGGACTGGTACGAGACGACCTGCCCGAGGTGCGGCGGCGCGGCGCACCGCGAGACGGACGTCACGGACAACTTCCTCTGCAGCGGCTGGTACTTCCTGCGTTATCCCAGCGCCCTGCGCGACGACACGGCCCTCGACCCCGAGCTGACGCGGAAGTGGCTGCCCGTGGACAGCTACATCGGCGGCAACGAGCACGCCGTCCTGCACCTGATGTACGCACGCTTCCTCACCATGGCGCTGCACGACCTCGGCGTGCTCGAATTCGAGGAGCCGTTCGACCGGTTCCGCGCGCACGGCCTGCTCATCAGCGACGGCCGCAAGATGTCGAAGAGCAAGGGCAACGTGGTGCTGCCGGACGAGATCGTGGCCCGTTTCGGCGCGGACACGATGCGGCTCTACCTCCTCTTCCTCGGCCCCTACGAACACGGCGGCGACTGGCAGGACAAGGGCATCCAGGGCCCGTACGGCTTCCTCAACCGTCTCTGGCAGAGCGCCGCCGACGCGGTGGACGGCGACCCGGACCCGGCGGTCGACCGGGCGCTGCACAGGACCATCCGCCAGGTCACGGAGCAGGTCCCGGCGCTGCAGTACAACACCGCCATCGCGGCGATGATGGAGTACCTGAACGCGGTACGCGCCGGCGGGCGTACGCCACGGCGGTCGGAACTCGAACCGCTCCTGGTCATGCTCGCGCCGTTCGTCCCGCACGTCGCCGAGGAGCTGTACGCCCGGTTCGGCCACAACGAGAGCATCTTCGAGAGCGCGGCGTGGCCGGCGTGGGACGAGGGGAAGCTGGTCGAGGAGACCGTGGAGATCGCGGTGCAGGTGAACGGCCGGCTCCGCGGCCGCATCTCCATGGCGGTCGGCGCGGACGAGGCCGCCGTGATCGCCGCCGCGACGGAGAACGAGAACGTGGCCCGGCACCTGGCGGACAAGACGCTGCGCAAGACCATCGTCGTCCCCGACAAGCTCGTCAACCTGGTCGTGGGATGACCCGCGGGCACGGCGCCGCGCTGGTGATGACCGCGGGGCTGTTGGTCGCCGCCTGCGGCTTCCACCTGCGCACCTGGGACCTCGCGGGGCTCGAGCGCGTGCAGGTCGTGGGGGGAGACGCCCCGGTACTGCGCCGCGAACTGACCCGGGCGCTGACGCAGTCCGGCGTCGTGCTGACCGAAGCGCGCGGCGACGCCGACGTGGTCGTGCAGTTGTCCGACGAACGGGAGTCCCGGCGCACGGCGTCGGTCGGCGGCGGCGCGCGGGCGGCGGAGTACGAGATGAGCCTCGCGGTCTCCTTCGGTGCGCAGGACGCCGAGGGTGGGGAACTGGTGCCGACCCGGACGCTGCGGGCCGAACGCACCTATCGACTCGATCTCGACAACCTCATCGGCAGCCGCGAGGAGGAGACCCTGATCGTGCGCGAACTGCGCGCGGACCTCGTGCGGCGCATGGTGCGCAGCCTTGGACGGGCCGCCGAGCGCGTGCGCGGCGCCGAAGCGCCGGACGCCGGCGCGTAGGGGACGTCGCGTGCAGGTAAGACCCGGAGACCTCCAGCGCCGGCTGGGTGAAGGCCTCGCGCCCGTCTACCTCGTCTCTGGCGACGAGACCCTGCTGGTGCAGGAAGCCTGCGACGCCATCGTCGAGTCGGCGCGGCAGCGTGGGCACGGCGAGCGCAACGTGGTCGAAGGCACGCCCAAGGTCGACTGGAACGGCGCGTTCGCGGCGGCCGGGAACCTGTCCCTGCTGGCGGAGCGGCGCATTCTCGACGTGCGCCTGCCGCCCCGGGGGTTCGACCGCCAGGCGTCGGATGCCTTGCGCAAGTACGTCGCCGCCCCGTTCGAGGACACCGTGCTGCTCCTGCGTACGGAGCGCCTCGAAGCCCGGCAACGCTCGAGCGCGTGGTTCAAGGCGATCGACGCGGCGGGCGTCGTCGTGCTGGTCTGGCCCCTCGGCGCGCGCGAGCTGCCCCGCTGGCTGGGCGGCCGCTGCCGTGCGGCCGGCCTCGAGCTCTCCCGCGACGCCCTGGCGCTGCTCGCCGAGCGCGTGGAAGGCAACCTCCTCGCCGCCGTGCAGGAGATCGAGAAGCTCAAGCTCGCCGGGGTGCGTTCGCCGGTGGACGCCGACACGCTGGCGGACGCGGTCGGCGACGCGTCGCATTTCGACACCTTCGAACTGATCGACGCGGCCTGTGCGGGGGAGGCCCGGCGCGCGCGCAAGATGGTCGGCGTGCTGCGCCAGGAGGGCGTGCCGGTGTTCATGATCCTCGGTGCGCTCGCGAGCCAGTTGCGCAACGCGCTGCGCCTGGCGGGAGGCGAGCGGCTGCGGCTGCCCCCGCGGCGGGCCCGTACGCTGGAACGCCTCGCCGGACGGATGGGCAAGGCCGGCCTGGAGGCGGCCGTGTCCGAGTGCGCCCTGCTCGACCTGCAGGCCAAGGGGATGCTCCGCGGGGACGCGTGGCAGTCCCTGGAGCGGATCGTGGTCGCCCTCGCCGGTGCATCGGTCGGTGGGCTCGAGGCGGAACTCGACTACCTGCGTCATACGTGACCGCCCCGGGCGCGGCGGAGCCGGCGGGCGCGCCTAGCCCGCATATTGCGCCAGGGGCCGTGATGATCGCCGAGGATTTTCGCCCCTGTGTACGCACAGGCGTGCGCGTGCTCGCGACCGAGAGCTTAGCGGGGGCCGAACTCTTGCGAGGGGTTCCCCCTCGCGCTCCCCGGCTGAAGGCTCCGGTTGAGGGAGCACGTGCGCGCAAAGGGCGAAAAGACCGCCGAGGGCGCGGCCAGCGTTCTGTCATTTGGCGATCATGCCCCGTTCGGACGATCAGCAACGTGAAACCAAGGGGTTACGGCCCGCGCACAAGCGGCCTGGTGCGATATGCGGGCTAGGCCGCTGCTGGCGGACCCGGACTTCCTGCGCCTGTGGCTGGCCGGTGCGTGCGGGGCGACGGCGCGGTGGCTCGAGATGCTCGCGGTCGGCATCTTCGTGTTCGAGGTCACCGGATCGCCGCTCCTGGTGGCCGCCATGCTGATGCTGCGCATGCTGCCGCTGGCCCTCTTCGGCGCGTTCAGCGGGGAGATCGCGAGCCGCTTCGACCGCCGGCGCCTGCTGCTGGGGACCATGGGCAGTCTGACCGCCCTCTCCGGGGCGCTCGCGGCGCTCGCCTCTCTCGGTTGGCTGGAGGTCTGGCATGTCGCGGTCGGGGCATTCCTGACGGGCATCGCGTGGGCGATGGACTTCCCGGTACGGCGGACCCTGCTCGCGGACGTCGCGGGCGGTGCGCGCCTCGGTGCGGCGATGAGCCTCGATACGGTCGCGAGTTCCGGGACGCGCATGGCGGGACCGCTGCTCGGCGGCGGACTCTACGCGGCCGCGGGCATGGACGGCGCGTTCCTGCTCATGGCCGTGGCCCAGGGCTTCGCGGTGCTGATCCTGCTTGGCCTCCCCGCGCCGGTGCGACACGCCTCTGCAAGGGCCGCGGGCGTCGTGGGGGCCCTGCGCACCGCGCTGTCCGAACTCCGCGGGCTGCCAACGGTCCAGGGGATCCTGGCGGTCACCGTGGTGTTCAACGTCTGGTGCTTCCCGGTGGTCTCCATGGTGCCGGTGCTGGGCGCGGACCGACTGCGGCTCGGGCCGTTCGAGGTCGGCGTGCTGGCGAGCATGGAAGGACTCGGGTCCCTCCTCGGCGCGCTGGGACTCGCGGCGTTCGCGCGGCACGGGCATTTCCGGGCGCTGTTCGTCCTGAGCGTGCTGCTCTACCTGGTCGTCGCGGTCGGCTTCGCGAACGCCACCGACGCCCTGCTCGCGGGAATGCTCCTCTTCGTGCTCGGGCTGTCGATGGCGGCGTTCGCGGCCATGCAGAGCACCCTCACGATGCTGGGCGCGCCCGAGGCGAGCCGACACCGCATGATGGGGCTGCTGTCGGTGTTCATCGGCACCGGACCCATCGGCTTCGCGCATCTGGGGCTGCTCGCCGCGTGGCTCGGCGCCGCCCCGGCATGCACGATCATCGCGCTCGAAGGACTCGTGGCGCTCGCGGTGGTGGCGGCGAAATGGCCGGTGCTGCGACGGGCGGGGCGGCCGGCCGTCAGTTGACGCGCGTCGCGCGCTGGGCACCGAGTTCGATCAGGCCGAGACGCCCGTCCTCCACGCCGATCCGCGTCACCGAGCCGTTGTCCGGGCGGAACGAGATCATCGCGTCCGCCCCGGTGGCGGCGCCGACGATCACGTTGATCGCGATGAAGTGGCAGAACACCACGCAGTCCCCGGTGTAGCCGGCGACGCACTCGATCATCTCGCGCCGCCAGGCGTGCAGCTCCTCCGGGAGGTTGGACCACCGGTCTCCCATGATGCCGCCGAGCCACCGCGCGCGCTCGCGCAGGTCGTCGGTGGGCGAAGGGATCTCGGCGACGCGCGGCTCGATCTCGGGCGTCACGTCCCACCGCGCCGCGAGGGGCGCCGCGGTCTCCCGGGCGCGGGCCAGGGGGCTCGAGTAGATCGGCAGCGGACCGAGGGGCGCGAGTGCCTCCGCGGTGGCCGCGGCCTGCTCCCGGCCGAGGCCGTCGAGGCTCGGATCGGGGTGTCCGTCGAAGCCCGAGGCGGCCTTCCCGTGCCGCACCATGTACACGATTGCCACGTCTCTCGTCCCCCGCTCTCCTGCTTCCGCTCCCGCCTCCCCTGTCTGCGTACGCGGCGGATTAGTGGTTAAATACGCCGCTTGTTTTTCGGAAGCGCCACGGAAGCGGCACAGAAGCGGCCAAGGGATGAATGTACACGAATCCGGCCTGTCGCCGGACATGCTGCCCGACACGACGGTCAGTGTGAGCGAAACGTTCGGCATCGATCAAGACCTGAAGGTCCCGGCTTTCAGCGAGCGGACGGACTACGTCCCGGACATCGACACCGACTACCAGTTCGATCACGACACGACCCTCGCGATCCTGGCGGGTTTCGCGCACAACCGCCGCGTGATGATCCAGGGCTACCACGGCACCGGCAAGTCGACGCACGTGGAACAGGTCGCCGCGCGGCTCAACTGGCCCTGCATCCGCGTGAACCTCGACAGCCACATCAGCCGCATCGACCTCGTGGGCAAGGACGCCATCGTCATCGAGGACGGGCAGCAGGTGACGAGCTTCAAGGAGGGCATCCTGCCCTGGGCGCTGCAGCACCCGACGGCGCTGTGCTTCGACGAGTACGACGCCGGCCGCCCCGACGTCATGTTCGTCATCCAGCGCGTCCTCGAGGTGGAGGGCAAGCTCACGCTCCTCGACCAGAACCGGGTGGTGCGCCCGCACCCCGCCTTCCGGCTGTTCTCGACGACCAACACCATCGGCCTCGGCGACACGACCGGCCTCTACCACGGCACCCAGCAGATCAACCAGGGCCAGATGGACCGCTGGAACATCGTGACGACGCTCAACTACCTCGAACACGACCAGGAGGTCGAGATCGTCTACGGCAAGGCCAAGGCGTGGCAGGACAACAACGAGGGGCGGCGGGTCATCTCGAACATGGTCTCGGTGGCGGACCTCACCCGCAAGGGTTTCGTCAACGGCGACATCTCGGTGGTCATGTCGCCCCGTACCGTGCTCACGTGGGCGGAAAACGCCGACATCTTCGCCGACCTGGCGTTCGGTTTCCGCGTATCGTTCCTCAACAAGTGCGACGAACTCGAACGGCCCGTGGTGGCGGAGTACTACCAGCGCTGCATGGGCGAGGATCTCGGGGACGCGACGCGGGGCATTACGCTACGGTCCTGAAACCCCGGGGCGTGCGCCGCCCGGCGGCGTCGCGCCTTGACGAGTCGGGTCTGATGGGCGTCCGATGAAAAACGAAGAGAACCCTCTCGAGCCGTTCAAGCGCGCGATGACCGCGACGATGCGGGCCATCGCGGAGGACGACGAGCTCGACGTCACCTTCGGCAAGGGCAACCCTTTCCTGCGCGGCAGTTCCGCCCACATGCCGCTGCCGAACATCGGCTGCACGGAGGCGGAGCTCGACGCCGTGCGCGGCGTGGGGGACGAGTTCGCGCTGCGGCGCCGCTACCACGACGACGCGGTCCACCGCACCCACGCACCGAACGGCGGGCCGGCCCAGGAACTCTTCCAGTGGGTGGAGGACGCGCGCATCGCGTCGATCGGCACGCTGCGGATGGAGGGCGTGGCCCAGAACCTCGACGCATCCCTCGAGGCGCTCTGCCGTCAGGCGGCGTTCGACACCGTCACGGCCGAGACGGAGGCGCCGCTCAGTGTCGCGGTGGGCCTGCTCGTGCGCCAGCGCCTCACCGGCCGCGCGCTCCCCCCGTCGGCGGAGAACGTGGTGCGGTTCTGGCGCGACTACGTGCAGGAACGCGCCGGGGAGCACCTCGACCAGTTGCGCGACTGCATGGGGGACCAGGCGACGTTCGCCCGCCGCTGCCGCTCGATCATGGCGGACCTCGGGCTCGCCGCGGAGTTCGACGACCCGCCGGCGGACGACAGCGACCAGGACGCGGAGTCCATGGAGGACGGGCAGGACCCGGAATCCGAACTCTCGCCGGAAGACGTCGTCCTCGAGGAGGACTCCCTCGGCGAAGAGGACGCCGACGGCGACGCGACGGTGGTCGAGATGGACGCCGACATGGACCTCTCGGAACTGGCGGCACAGTCCGAGGACGACGAGGCCCCGAACACGACGCCCGACGACTCCGGGCGCATCCGCGTCGACTTCAACTACCAGCCCTTCAGCACCGAGTTCGACGAGGTCGTGCGGGCGGAGGAGCTCTGCGACTCGGAAGAGCTGTCGCGGCTGCGCGGGCTCCTCGACCAGCAGCTCGTCTCCCTGCAGCACGCGACGTCGAAGCTCGCCAACCGCCTGCAGCGGCGCCTGCTCGCGAAGCAGACCCGCGCCTGGGAGTTCGACCTCGACGAGGGCATCCTCGACACCTCGCGGCTGTCGCAGGTCGTCGTCGACCCGATGAACCCGCTCGCCTACAAGCAGGAGAAGGAGACGAACTTCCGGGACACGGTCGTCACGATGCTGATCGACAGCTCCGGTTCGATGCGCGGACGTTCCATCACCATCGCCGCGGTGTGCGCGGACATCCTCGGCCGCACCCTCGAGCGCTGCTCGGTGCGCGTGGAGATCCTCGGCTTCACCACCCGCGCCTGGCGGGGCGGACAGTCGCGCGAGGAGTGGATCAACGCCGGCAAGCCGGCGAGCCCGGGCCGCCTGAACGACCTCCGCCACATCGTCTACAAGGGTGCCGACGACCCCTGGCGCCGCACGCGGCGCAACCTCGGCCTGATGATGCGCGAGGAACTCCTGAAGGAGAACATCGACGGGGAGGCGCTCATCTGGGCGCACAACCGGCTGGTGATGCGGCAGGAACAGCGCCGCGTGCTGATGGTGATCTCCGACGGGCTACCCGTCGACAACTCGACGCTGCTCGTCAACCCGAACAACTACCTCGAGCAGCACCTGAAGTACGCCATCGACCAGATCGAGAACCACTCCGAGGTGGAACTCATCGCCATCGGCATCGGCCACGACGTGACGCACCACTACGAACGCGCCGTCACCATTACGGATGCGGAGCAACTCGGCGGGGCCATGACGGAGCAGCTCGCCGAGCTGTTCGATGTCGGGAAGTAAAGTGGGGCCTGTCGCCCCGTCCCCAAGGTAGAGTTGCCATTGTGGACGGCCCCAGCGCTGCTTTTGCTATGAATCAGTCGGAACTTGAGTTCTTCGTCAAACGCCACCCATACCTTTACTATTTCGCCGAGCCCGGTTCGTGGGAGGGCATACGGAACAATGGTCTCCTGAGCACATCCGCCTTGCTCGACCTCTATGGCGTTACTGGAGCGCGGCGTTTCCGGCTTGAGTCTGTCCGACGAGAAGCGACGGAGAGGCTGACCCGTCGGGGGCTACCGGACGTTTTCGTCCGAGATCAGCATGCGATCAACGAGGGGATCTTGCGGCGAACCAGCAGTTCTCATTTTGGTGTGTTCATCTGTTTGATGCGTGGGTGGCATTGGGGTTCAGGGGTTGGGTCGGGAAGCGGGAGCGTCAGGGCCGCTGTGCAGCGGTGCCGCCGGTGGCGAGCAGGGTGAACAGTGCTTTCCAGGAGGGGAACACGCGGTATTCGGTGACGGTGCGCAGGTGCTCGAACAGGCGGTATCGGGTACCGAGCCGGCGCCGGGCCTGCTGCCATTGTGCTTCGGCGAGTTCGCACACCGCGTGCAAGCCGAAGGCGAGCAGGTTGAGGACGACGAGCACGGCGGCGAGGGTGTCCTTGCCGTGGCCGAAGTTGTGTTCGAGGTGGTAGCCGTGCTGCTTGAGGACGTTGAAGGTCTCGTTCTCGATCTTCCAGCGGGCGCGGGCGCAGTCGGCGAGTTCGGCGACGTTGTCGCGGTCGACCGGGAGGCTGGTGACGAAGGTGCCGCGGTAGGTGACCTTGCCGTTGGGTCGCGCGCTGGTGATCTCCAGCCAGTTGACGCGCAGGGCGTCGTCGCCGTCGCGGATGGGCAGGTCGGTCAGCCAGCGATGGCGGTGGATGCGGCGCTTCGCGCCGCGTCCCGCGGTGCGCTGGTGCGTGGGGATGCGGATGCCGTCGAGGTACTCGAACAGGGTCTTGTGGCTGCTGGGCTTGGCGGTGAGCAGGAAGTCGCCGCCGCTGTCGAGCATGGCCCGGCAGACCGGCTGGCAGGCGTACAGGTCGTCGCCGAGATAGACCGGCCGCAGTGCGGCGCAACGGCGGCCGTGTCGTTGCAGCCAGCGCTTGACGGCCTGCCGCTCGCAGTCCTGCTTCTCGGTACCGTCCTGGGGCCGCACGAACTCCGGCGGCAGCGGCAGCGTCAGGTTCCGGCCGGGCGCCACGAGGTTGGCGGCGAGCATTTGGTGGAAGTACTCCGTGCCGCCGTCGCGCCGCTTGCGGGTGGAGCAGTGGTCGCAGTGGATCTTGCGCGAGCGGAAGAACTCGGTGCCGTCCAGGGCGACCAGCACCCGCTCGTCGAGGCGGCGCATGGGCGCGAGGCCGCCGCACGCGTCGAGGTCCTCGACGAGCGCGTGGAACTGGTCGTCGAAGTGCGCCGGCGGGACGCCGTCGAGCAACTGCCGGACGTGGTTGTCGCAGGGGATGCGGTCCAGTCCGAACAGGGTCTGCGCGTTGGACCGCGCGCGGCCCTCGGCCAGCGCGCGCTGGTGCGCCAGGAACGACGGCGACTGCATCAGGAACACCGACAGCGCCGCCATGCCGATGTCGGCCATGGTGTAGCGGCGGTTGTCGCCGCGACGCGGGTCCGGCAGGCGCGCGAAGCACGCCCGCAGCCGGTCGAGATGACGCCCGAGGCGCTTCACGGCGGCGTCTGCGCCTCCGCCGCCATGATCGCCGCCAACACCGCCAGACGCTCCGCCGGCGGCATCGCCGCGTAGCGTCGGCCCCAGCTCGCCGCCTTGCGCTTGACGCTCTGGCGGTGCGTGAAGTTGCGGCCCGCGCACGACGCCCAGTGCACCCGGTCCGGCGCGAAGTTGAACCACACCTTCTCCGTGACCACCCCCGCCTGGTTCATCACCTGCAGCGCCACGCTGCGCCAGCCCGACAGACGCTCGTCGTACAGCGCCGACGGGTATCCCGACACCATCACCGCGCACGGCAGCCGGCGCAGCAGTTCCAGCAGCGCCACGTGGTCCGCGTCCTCGTAGTCGTGCCGGTAGCGGCGCGCGGACTTGCGCGTGCCGTGCAGGTACGGCGGGTCGCTGTACACCAGCTCCGAACCATCGAACGGGAACTCCGCCAGGTACGCGTGGCAGCACCCGTGCACCAACTCCACCGGATAGCCGCACTCGAACCGCGACAGCGCACGACCGTCCAGACCGATGCCGATGTTGCGCAGCGCCGCCGGCTTGCGTCGCATCACCGCGCCGCCGCCCAGGTGCGTCTCGATGTACACCGCGTGCGGCGAACGCTTCCGGAGGAAATCACGCCACGGATGTGGTACGAGTTCCTCAACCACAAGGTGTTTTTCTGGGCGGATGTCCGCAGGCTTTATCGCATGGCGCAGGCGTATCCGGGTCCCGCCCGTGAGGTGATTGTCGTCGATGCGCGTTGCTTTGTTGGTGCCTACTACGACCGTATCCGGCTATCTCACATGAACAGCGGGGCCACGAGATCTGTTCGGCATCGGCGGTCTTACGCCACGTTTTCGCGGATCGAAGACTACACGCGCAAGCAGGTGGCCGAAGTTTGCGTTGACGGCGGAGTGCCGGACATCGTGGCTTTTGTTCGATGCGTACGGGAACTCCGGGGGACGAGTTGGGGAGCGACGATCTATGGGGACGCCGGTGCCGATCGCGATTGAGCACTGCGTGGCTCCGCTGGAGCGTCATCAGGGTCGTTGCTCGTTTCGGCATCAGAGTCGTCAGTTGACGGTTGGTCGACGGCACCCGTTTCTTGGCAATGGACCGCCGCTCCGGCGGGCGCACTGCACGCGGGCGGAAGCAGCCCCGCTTCCCGTTCGATTCGGTCAAGGCGCTCATGGATACCGCCCGCCATCTCGCTGTTGTTCTGGAACAGTGTGTATGCCGAGAAGAGAAGTGTGCCGACGGCGACAACGATGCCCAGTGTGCCCCCAATCGTCAGGTTCCGTACCGTGGTCGCGGCTTTTTTCGCTGAGTCGGAGGCAGCCCTTGCGTTCCTTTGGGAACTGGCCAACTCCCCCTTGAAGGCGCTGACGACACCTCGCGACCCAACCTCCGCTTTCGCGAAGTACTGGTGCGCTTTCAGCCCCTGCTTGGCAGCCGGAAAGGTAACGAGGTCGCGGGGTCGAGAATCGGTCAGGTTAGCTTGGTCTCGCTTCCAGTAGTCGTTGGTTGTCAGCTTTGTGAACTCTACCCACAGTAGGTTGTCGCCCCCAATGACGTCGTAGTCGTTGGCGGTGAGATTGTGCAACGGAACAAGCAGAGGGCCTCCGAAACCCGGATCTACGAGCGGGCCTGTGCCCAAGAGGATGCCCCTGTGCACGTGCCGGATATGAAGGTTGAACCTTGCGGCGATGTACTGGGGGAGACGGAACACCTCCTTGGTTTCCAGGTAGGTGATGGAGTTTGCGTGAAGCCGCACGGGTTCGTTCTCGACGATCGCTGTCTTTGATGGCCGTCGTGTGTTCTCTTCCTGCGCCCAGGAATACAATGTCCCGAGGAAACGGATCGTATACGTCGCCGGGTTCAGGCGATCCCGGCTGAACGGTTGCACCAGGCAGCCCCTTTCCGCGTAGCGTATGATGTCTGCCGAGTTGAGCAGGGACGGCGCGACCTCGGCGGGGAACGGGTCGATCGACCAATCCGGGTCCTTCGTCCAGTCGTCATCGGGCATCGCGTGATCCTTTTGGTTTGTCCGTCGTGGTGTCGGCGGTGGGGAGTCCGGTTGACCTACGGGCGGCGTGACGTGGTACAAGGTTGCAGGGAGATGTGCCCAGCCAATCGACGCGCCGGCCAATGGCGGCCTCCACCTGGTCAACGACTTCCTCGACCGTCGCGCCGAGGTAGTCGACGTGGTTCAGCACGATGGTAGTCGGTGCGTTTGCCGTGATGGCGGCGCGTACGACGCCGGAGTCGAAATGGGCGACGCGCCGGGTTCGGCCGGTCACCGTCGTGTACTCGACCAGCGCGTCCTGACCCGCCAGACGACCGACGGCATCCCATGTCGTTTCCTTCGGCAGCGGGCCGGAATCGCCTGCGACGCGAATCGGACACGCGCGGATGACGAGGACGACATCGTCGACATCGAGCGGGCTGAGCCCCGCTTCCGCCACGAACGTTGCCGCCGTAGTGTCGCGACTCGTGGCCTTGGGGTAGTACGGTGACTGCAGGTTCGATAGCCCGAACCCCTGGGTGCCTTCGACGATCACTCGTTCGCCAAGGTCAAGTGCTCGCCGGAGCATGTCGCGAACAGGATCCTTGGCGAACCGTCGCAGGAAAGGATGGCAACCGGCCAACCGGTCGCCCGACGAGCGCTCGATCCGCTCCACCAGCGCGGCGCCCGTCCCACTGGCGGTGGAACCGATGCTCTCCGCGAGGCCACACGCTGTCTCGCGTTCTCTGTGTGCTTCCGTGATCACGAATGCCAACGGGTCGATGCGCAGTCGCTCTGGCCCTAGTCGGATGCGATCGATTTCTTCGTGCAGAACGTCGGGATCGACCAAGCAACCTGGGCCAAGCACACAAAGAACATCCGGCAGGAGCGCGGCCGTTGGGAGGTGGCGGAACGTCTGCTTGCGGCCATTGGCGTCATAGGCTGTGTGCCCAGCGTTGGATCCCCCGACACGCACGGCAACCGCAGCTTGAGATCGTCTCGCCAGGAAGTGGGCAACTTTGCCCTTTCCCTCGGAGCCGAATTGTCCCCCGACCACGACGGTCACAGGCACGTTATCGACCCTCCTCGAGCAGCCGAGCGTCGATACGTTCGCCCAGCAAACGTCGCATGGCGTCCAGGTCCTGGTCATTCTCGAGGACCAGGTCGGCCAAGGCACCCAGGTTGCGGACGCCCCGCTCAACCTCATGCGCCGACGCAGCGTCGAACTCGGCGACAGAACCGCCGTCGTTCGGATACCTCTCGCGGCGCACGTTCGATGGTGCAGAGACATGGACATGGCGAAACATCGGCCCGAAGCGTTCGACCCAGAATGCGCGATCCTCTGGCCAACGGAGGCCGTCGATCACGAGGTCGTCGTTGTCCTCGTTCAATCGGCAAAGCAACCGACTGTTGAGCCAACGCTGGCCCGGATCGAGATGCACGGCTTGCCCGAGTTGCTGCAGGGTGTCGCGGTTCGCAGGCCTACCCTGCTCCGATGCAAGCTCGGACAGGACCTCGCTGTAGCGACCGTAACGAAAGCCTACCGTCTCGAGAAGGCGCGCGGCAGTCGTCTTTCCGGCAGCGATCGGACCGCTGATCCCGATGATGCGGCGAGGACGAACCACTCGCTCCAAGTCGGGGACGATCAGGTAGTCCTCCTCGACCGTTCCGAGACCCTCGTATCTCCCCGCCCAAAAATACAGCCCAACGATCGCGGCGGTGATGGCGTCGAGTTCGTCGTGCGTGACCTTGTGCTGTACGTAGTCTCCGGTAACGCCAAACAGCTCGAGCCCCTTCTTGAGATGAGCGAGCCCAGCTCCCTTCCTGGGAATGTTCATGATGTCCTGCGCGGCACCGGGATAGCTCTCGATGACGGGAATGCCGCGCTCGCGCATGGCGCTCGCCAGTCGTATACCGCGGGCCGTAAGGCGCTGCATGCTGGGAATCAGGCACGGATACACGTTGACGCCACGGCGCTTCAGCATCCGCTCGCAGGTCCGCATGATCCCGAACTCGTCTCGGCCGGGATCGTCGTCTTCGACCCGGAGGCGACCTGTCGGCAGGGACAATGGCGAGTCGATTGACACGAGGTCAGGGCCGGCCTGCTCGATTGCGGCCATGATGTCGTCGTCGTGTCCGATCATTCGCGTCCTGGCGAGCGCGCCACGCAACTCGCACCAACCGCTCGGCCGCTCTCCGGAACCGGTGAGGTCGATGCCCACCACGCACAGTCCTGACGGCAGCGAGGCGGTCAGCCGTTCAAGCGTCATCGCGGACCGGGTCGGTTGCGCAAATCTGGGCACGTGCACGCCGTGGGGCGGCTCCTCGAAACAAAGCTCCGAACGGGTGCTCGAGAAGCGGCCCGTTAACGCGGTGACGGATTGGGCTCCGGCCTCTGCCATTCGTACAATCGCATGGTCCAGGATCGGCTTCATGCCTTCGACATCGGCGTGGTTGTAACGCACCAGTCGCCGCCCAGCCTCCACGTTGCCGGAGACGTACTCGTACCACAGGAGTACAGCTTGCGCTCCGTCAATGTCTTCCACTCCGTCCGCCCGTTCCACGCCCAGGGTTTTCTCTACCTCCTTTTGCCCGCCGGTCAACGACACGCGGCGTACGAGATACCTGAGGTCAACGTGCGCCGCGGGCAGTCGGAGGCCCGGGACGTACTTCGCCAGGAACTTGAGGTCGAAGAGCGTGCCGTTGAAGGTGACTAGGCACTTTGCGCCTTCGATCAGGTCGACCGCAGCGTTGTTGCCGGCGTCACCTGTACCCATCACATGGCATGCGTACCGCTTACCCGAGGCGCAGCCCACCAGTGTGATCGTGTCGTAGTAAAGACTCAGCCCCGTCGTCTCGATGTCGAGGAAGACGGTTTGGGTCGGAAAGCAGGTGGCGATTCGATAGTGGTCGCGTGGAGGGAGTCTTTCGGCGAAGAAGGCCGTATCGCCCTCTTCAAGTGCCTTCCGAGATGCATCGATGGCTTCGAGTAGCGGGCTACGCCGACCGAAGAGGTCGCTTGGCTCGTTGCGGGCCGCTTCAAGGTCGTCCCACGTCATGATGCCTTGACGCCAGAGCTTCTGTTCCGTCCGCAGCCCGATCCGCGGCAAGTGCAGGAAGGTTCGCCCCAAGGTGGAAGTGGTCGGGTGGGGTAACGTTCCGACACGGTCGGAACCGTCAGCATCGAGAAGGGGAGAAGTCAGGCGGTCGCGGCCCGATCCGTCCGATCCAGCGGCTGGACCCGAGTCAAGCCTCGGTCGATTCGCCCCGCGCAAGGCCATGACCGAAGCATACCAGCAGCGATGGGGATCATGGGGTCGAGGGATCCTCCCGGCCTCGCGTCCAGGCAGCGCTTCTACGGCTCCAGGTGGCAGTGGCCTGCCAACGGCCAGGAGCAGGCAGGCGCTGATACGGCCAAGCCGATGCTCGAACGGCTCTACGCGCGCACCATTGCTGCCGTCGCGTTGGTCTGGAACCGCGATAGTCGGACTGCGGCTCGCGTCGCGTCTGCGGACGGGCTGACGTCGCCCGATGTGCTCCCGTTGGTCGCGGTTCACCTCAAGGCGGGCGGGAGGTCAGCCGACGACTTCGAACCGCTGCAGGTCCGGGCGCCCTGCCATGAGCCCCGCGAACTTGGCGCCGGCAGCCTTGAAATGGTCGCTCTGGCCGTGGGCGGCCAGGGCCGCGTCGTCGTCGTAGAGCTCCATCACCGCGTACCCCTCGTCGTCCTTGACGAGCGTGTACAGGTGGTTCCCCGGCTCGTTGGCCCGCACCTCGGCCGCGAGACCGAGCATGACCTTTTCGAACTCTTCTTCCTTGCCTTCGGCAACCTTGAGGCGCGCCAACAATGCGATCATGGGGGAGTGGTCCTTAATCCTGTCCGCGGCGCAGAATACCAAGCCGCCGTGCCGGAGCGAAACCCGCGTGGCGAGTCCCGAGCCCCTTCCTGAACTGCTCGCCGCGTACCGCCGGCGCTATCCGGACGAGCCCGACGCCGCCCGTCTCGAGCGCTTCCTCGAGCGCCAGCCGCGCTGCTTCGAGCGGGACTGCTTCGACGATGGCCACGTCACCGGGTCGGCCTGGATCGTCGACGCGACGGCATCGAGGGTGCTCCTCACCCACCACCGCAAGCTCGGCAGGTGGCTGCAGCCGGGCGGCCACAGCGACGGCGACCCCGACACGCTCGCGGTGGCGCACCGCGAGGCGGAGGAGGAGTCAGGCCTCGCGGTCCGCCCGGTCGACGGCGCCGTGCTGGACGTGGACATCCACACCTTCCCGGCCCGCGGCGCGGACCCGGAACACCTGCACTACGACGTGCGTTTCGCGTTCGTGATCGCGGGCTCCGACCGGTTCCGGGTCGGCCCGGAATCCCTGGACCTGGCCTGGATCCCCCTCGACGAACTGCCCGCCCTGACGGACGAGGACTCCGTCCTGCGCATGGCCCGCAAGTTTCGAACGTAGGGGAGGGGGCTCGTCTTGCGCCAGGCGAAGCTTGGTGAAGGGGAAAGTTATGTAATGTGACGGAACCTGGGAGGTCTCGACGTTTCCACCGGAGCACGCGGCGCGGACGGCCGCGCTAGAAGTCAGTCCAGGCCCGTGGCGGCGGCCCGCTGTCGCGGGAGCGAACCGGGCACCGGAAGTGGTACCGCCAAGCGAAGGTAACGAAGTGCGGCGGGACGGGCGTCGAGAAGTCGGAGTCCGCTGATAGTACCGATGAAGCCGGGGAACCCGCCCCAGGGGATCCGGTGGAGGGAAGCGGCGGACCGGGCTACGGGGCTTTCGGAGGGACAGATGGACGGACCGCCGAGTCCGGAGGACATCTCAACGCGACGACGAAAGCTGGCGGAGCTGGCTGGCACGGATAGACCCGAAGCTGGCCCTGAAGACGATCGCGCACCACATCGACCTGACGTGGTTGCGCGACGCCTACCGGCGCACGCGCAAGGACGGCGCGGCGGGTGTGGACGGCGTGACGGCGGCGGAGTACGAGGCCGACCTGGATGCGAACCTTGAGCGCCTGCTCGAGCAGTTCAAGTCGGGGCGGTATCGGGCGGCGGCGGTCCGCCGGGTACACATCCCGAAGCCGGGCAAGGCGGGGAAGACACGACCGCTGGGCATCCCGACGCTGGAGGACAAGGTTCTGCAGCGTGCGGTGCTGATGGTTCTGGAGCCGATCTTCGAGCAGGACTTCCTGGACTGTTCGTACGGGTTC
>JAJDVW010000124.1 GCA_022825925.1 Pseudomonadales bacterium
GCGGTGGTGGCGTTCATGATCGCGATGTCCGCCTGGATCGCGCTCCGGCCGCTCTCCGACCGCGGGGTGATGCCCTATGCCACCGTCCTGGTCGGCCTAGGCGTTACGGGGGTCGCCGTTCTCGTGCTGGTGACGCAGGTCATCCTCGACCTTCCGAAGTGGTACGAACCGCGCTTCGTCGTCCCCCTGGCCGGGATGGTGTTCGCGAACAGCATGAACACGATCAGCCTGGCGGGGGAGCGGTATCAGACGGAGCGCGACCGCGGCGTGGAATATCCTGCTGCGAGGCAGGCGGCGATGACCGCCGCGCTCATCCCGCAGATCAACACGTTGCTGGCGGTGGGCCTCGTCGCCCTGCCGGGCATGATGACCGGGCAGGTCCTGTCGGGTGTCGACCCGCTTGTGGCGGCGCGGTACCAGATCATGGTGATGTGCATGATCTTTTCAACGGCCGGCCTGGCCGCCGCCCTGTACCTGGTGCTAAGACAATTCGCGACCGAGCGCGCTGGCTAGTGTTCCGTCACGCCTAAATATGCGAGTGTAGCTGCGAGGGATTTTTGGTTCCTGGCGAGGCGCGACGACGCCGTGTGGCAGGCACCACACAAGGAGGAGCAACGAAGTCCAGGGGGCAAAAAGACCCGCAGATACCCGTAGATTTGGGTGTGACGGAACACTAGGAAAACCCTGAAAAACACGAGATGCCAGCCCGCAGATTACTTGAAATCAGCATGTTGCATGCATCGAACTGCGATTCTCAGAGCAGTCCCGGCGCCGTGTCCGCTCGTTGTGCGTCGACGCCGGCAGCGGATTGCTGTCAGTCGCCGCCTTCTTCATCGCCGGCGCCGCGCCAGCTCTCCACGGCCCGCATCGCCGGACCGGCGTCGTCCTGCCCCTCGGCCAGTTTCGCGGACTCGACCATCGCGCCCATTACGAAATCCACGTACGCGCCCTCCTGCGTCGGTTGCCGCTGCGACTGGCAACCGCACAACAGTCCGGCGAGCGCGACCAATCCACATGCGCGAACATACTGCATGACCGAATTGCGCCTCAATGACCGAGCGGACGGTCGATTATAAGGGTTCGGCCGCTTTTTTCGCGAGGCAGAGTTGTCCAACGCTACATGAGCCTGGGGAGGGGCTTGGTTTCCAACGCTAGATGAGCCTGGGGCGGGGGTCTGGACGATCATTCGGAGGATGATCGTGACGCTACAGACCGAACGGCTCCGCACGGTGGAGCAGATCGAGGTCTTCCTCGGCGGCAACGCGGAGGTGGACTTCAAGCCCGAGGGCCGGGCCGCCGCGTACGGGTTCGCGCGCCGGACGCTGGTGCGTCTGCGCTACGCGTCGCTGGACCGGCGGGGGAAGGGGGCGGTGCGCGAGTACCTCGGCAAGACGACGGGATTCTCGCGCGCGCAGGTGACCCGCCTGATCTCCCAGTACCGGGAGACGGGGCGGATCGAGGACCGCCGCGGCGGCAACAGCGGCCGGCCCTTCGCGCGGGTCTACACGCCGGCCGACATCCGCCTGCTGGCGGAGGCCGACGAGATCGGCGGCCAGCTCTGCGGTCCGGCGGCGTGCGAGGTGCTGCGGCGGGAGTACGAGGTGTTCGGCGACCGGCGCTACGAGCGCCTGTCGCGGCTGTCGGTGTCGCACCTGTACAACCTGCGGCGGTCGAAGACCTACCGCGCCAGGCGGACGACCGTGAGCCACACGAAGCCGACCGCGTCGCGCATCGCCGAGCGGCGGCGGCCGCGTCCGGAAGGCAGGCCCGGCTTCGTCCGCGTGGACACGGTGCACCAGGGCGACCGCGACAACGCGAAGGGCGTCTACGACATCAACCTGATCGACGAGGTCACCCAGTTCGAGCATGTCGGCGCGACGGCCGCGATCTCCGAGGCGTTCCTGCTCCCCTTGCTGGAGGAGATGCTCGACGCGCTGCCGTTCGCCGTCCTCGGCTTCCACGCCGACAACGGCTCCGAGTACATCAACCACCGGGTCGCGGCGATGCTCAACAAGCTGCACGTCCCCGACTTCACGAAGTCGCGCGCGCGACGCTCCAACGACAACGCGCTGGTCGAGGGCAAGAACGCCTCGGTGGTGCGCAGGTGGCTCGGCCACGACCACATCCCGCAGCGCTTCGCGCCCCGGGTGAACGCCTTCGCGCGCGACGTGCTCACGCCGTACCTGAACTACCACCATCCCTGCCTGTTCGCCTCCGAGGCGCGCGACCGCAACGGCAAGATCCGCCGCCGGTATCGCCGGCGGGACGTGGCGACGCCCTACGAGAAGCTGAAGTCCCTGCCCGACGCGGAACGGTTCCTCAGGCCCGGCGTGACCTTCCGCGAACTCGACAGGATCGCCTGCGCGATGTCCGACCTCGACGCCAACCGCGCGGCCAACCGCGCGCGCGACGAACTGTTCCGGGCCATCGCCCGGGACATGAACGCCGCCGCCTGAGGCCCGCCCGGCTCCGCCCCCCCTGAAAGGGCTGCGCTTCGCGAAAAGACAGAATGCACACAAGCGGTTTTTCGACTCCGGGAAAGCCCTTTCAGGGGGGGCTCGTTGCATGCCCCGGGTCCTTGCCCAAGGCCCCCCGGACAACTACGATGACAGCATCTCAACATGTCCAGACCCGTCAGAGTCCCTTCGCAGGCAAGCACACCCTCGTTCAGGCTCATCTTCTCATTGGAAAACGCTGGAACTGTCAAGGACATCGTGTCGGGCCAGAATGTAGCGTGGCGGCACAATGAGAGCCAGCGGAAATTGACCATCCCGTGCGCGCGAA
>JAJDVW010000085.1 GCA_022825925.1 Pseudomonadales bacterium
CTGAAGGACGCCGGCCTGAACGTGCGCACCATCGGCTGGGCGTCGGCGACCCTGGATGCCACCGAGACCGCATCCGCCGGTTCCGTGAACGTGCAGCTCACCTCGGCGGGCACGTCGGCGGTCACCTTCCGCGTCTGCCTCACCGACGGCACGGCCACCTTCGGCAGCGATTACGCCGGCGTCATCACCGCCGGCGACCGCTGCACCGGCGCCGGCGGCAACGCCGACTTCACCATCGCCGCCGGGGACACCACCCAGGCGGTGAACTTTGCATCCATTGTCGATGCCACAGACGAGCAGGACGAGACCTACACCGCGGTCATCTCCCTGCCCACGCCGGTGGCGGGGCTTGGCATCAGCCCGGATACCCTCACCGTCACCATCCGCGACGACGACCCCACCATCGTGAGTCTGGCCCGCAGCGGCAGCGGCGCCATCAACGAGGGCGGCAAGGTGGAATTCACCGTGTCCTTGGGCCGGGTACTCGTGGCGGGCGAGACCATCGATGTGCCTTTACCGATCAGCGGTACCGGCGTCGGCACCGGTGACTGGAGCCTGGCGACGAAGTCAGGCACGACCAACACCGGAATCTCGCTGCACGACACCAACACCGCCACCCCCACGGTGCGCTTCTCCGGCGCCGGCGCGCAAACCGCGACCCTGGAACTCACCGCGGTGGCGGACGGCACGAGCGAAGGCGCCGGCGAGACCTATGCCATCGCGCTCGGCACAAATCAGCAGTTCGACGCCGACCCGGACACCAACGTGGGCGGCGGCGCCGACCCCCATGGCAGCAACAACCGCTTCACCGTGCTGGTGAACGACCCGCGCACCATCGGCTGGGCCGCCACCACCCTGAGCATCAACGAGGCGGACACGCAGCAGACCACCGGCAGCGTCAACGCCAGCCTGTCCATCGGCAACGGCCCGGTCACCTTCCGCGTCTGTCTGACCGATGGCGGCACCGACCGCGGGAGCGACTACCGCGGCTTCAACGGCAATGCCTGCACCGGCACCGGCGGCTCGAATCCCGACCTCGAGATCGCCTCGGGCCAGTCGAACCAGGCCGTCACCTTCACCGTCATCGGCGACACCACCGACGAACCCGACGAGACCTTCAGCGCCGAGATTTCGCTGCCCACCGCCGTCACGGGCCTGAGCGTCGATGCGTCCAAGGCGCGGGTGACCGCCACCATCGTCGATAACGACCCCACCGTGGTCAGCCTCGCCCGGGTCGGCAGCGGCGCCATCTACGAGGCGGGCAAGGCCGAGTTCACCGTGACCTTGGGCAGGGCGCTGATTGCGGGCGAAATCATCGACGTGCCGCTGTCGGTCGGTGGCACCAACATCACCACCGGCGACTGGAGCCTGGCGAAGAAGGCAGGGGCAAGCAACACCGGCGTCACGCTGCACGATGCCGGCACGGCCACTCCGAGACTGCGCTTCTCGGGCGACGGCGCCCGGGTGGCGTCGCTCGAACTGATGGCGACCGTGGACGGCGTCACCGAAAGCGGCGGCGAGACCCTGACCTTCGCCCTCGGCCCCGACGGCGCCGGCAGCAACGGCTTCGACCGCGGCGGCCTCGGCACCAACGTGGGCGGCGGGGCGGACCCGCACGCTTCCAACAACAGCGTCAACCTTACCGTCAACGACGGGCGCACCATCGGCTGGGCGGCCACCGCGGTGACCGTAAACGAGAGCGCGGGCACCGTGAACCTGAATGCCGAGCTCTCCGAGGGCACCGGCCCGGTGACCTTCCGGGTCTGCCTGAACGACGGCAGCGCCACCCTGGGCGAGGACTTCTCCGGCGTCTCCCGGGCCAATGCCCGCTGCACCGGCAGCGGCGGCGGCAATGCGGACCCGACGATTTCGTCCAGCGCATCGAGCCGCCAGGTCAGCCCCGGCATCGACCAGCGCGTGCTCGACGAGCCGCGCGAGACCTTCGAGGCAACGCTGTCGCTGCCGAATCCGATCGCGGGTCCTGCCGTCGATTCCGCCAACGCCACGGCCACCGTCACCATCGTGGACAAGGACCCCACCCTGGTGACGCTGTCGGCGCCGGAGGGCAACATCGCCGAGGCGGGCGGCGTCAAGCGCATGACCTTGTCGCTGGGCCGCGCGCTGGTCAGCCCGGAGGCCCTGACCGTGCCTTTGAGCTTCGGCGGCGTGGCCGTGCGCGGCAGCGAATACACCGTCGCCTGCAAAAATGCCGCCGGCGTGCAGTGCGCCGGCCTCAACAGCGGCAACGCCCGGGTCACCTTCACCGGCGGCGCCAATGCCGCGCGCAGCGTCAACCTGACCATCACCGGCATCGAGGACAACGTCGACGAAGGCCCCGAAGCGGTCACCGTCGACCTCGGCACGCTCAATACGGGCTCCGGCACGAACCTCGACGGCGGCGCCTCCGGCAGCGGCTCGGTGAGTTTCCACGTGGCCGAAGAAGCCACCATCGGCTTCGGCAGCGCTTCGTTCGAGGCCGGCGAGGGCGACGGCGACTTCTACGCCACGGTGCAACTCTCCGAGCCGGTGGATGGTCGGGTGACCGCCGCCGTTGCCCTGGAATACCACGGCACCGCGGGTAGAAGCGACTATCGGGCCACCGCTCCCTTCACCGTCCGCATCCGGGCTGGCGAGACGACTGGGCGGGCCAGCCCCGTGACGCTGCTTCAGGACACCGAATCCGAGGGCAACGAAACGCTCTTCTTCCGCTTGACCAAGGCCAGCAACGCGGGACGGCCGGTGACGATCGACCGCGCCGAGGCGATGCTGACCATTCGCGACGACGACGCCCCGGTTGCGGGAATGACCTTGTCGGCACGCTATCTGGTACTGACCGAGGGCGGGGCGCCCGGAAGCTATACCGTGGCGTTGACGAAGGCGCCGACTTCCGACGTCACCATGACGCTGACCAGCTCGGATGCGAACGCGGCGCGCATTCACACCGGCCAGGGCACGCCCGCGGGAAGCCTGACGCTGGTCTTCTCCCCGCAGAACTGGAATCGCGCGCGCACCATCGTGGTGACTGCCCAGCAGGATGCCGATCACCACGATGAGCAACCCTACGTCTTGCACCGTCTGTCGGGGCCGGACGACTACCAGAGAGTACAGCGGAGGGCTCTTTCGGTCAGGCTGACGGATGACGACGACCCGCCGGCCGAGCCCGTGGTGAGCATTTCCGGCGGCGACGACATCACCGAAGGCGGCACGGCACGGTTCACCCTGCGCGCGAGCCCGCGGCCGCAAAGCCCCATCGACGTGAGCGTGGACATCAGCGACAGCGGCGACTTCGCGGATCCGGGCGAGACCGGCACGAGGACCGTCCCCATCGGAACCAGCGGCAGCGCCACCCTCGAAGTCACCACGGACGACGATTCGCAAGTCGAGTCCGACGGCGCGATCACCGCCACCCTTGCCGGCGGCAGCGGCTACACGGTGGACTTCCAGAGCGACCGCGCCTCGGTTGCCGTCAGCGACAACGACGCGCCGGTTGTCAGCTTCGCCCTGGCCAGCTCGACCGCCGGGGAAGCCGCGGGCACGAGCAACGTGACCGTCGACCTCAACCCCGCGCCCACATCCGCCATCGTCGTGCGCTACGGCGTGGCCGGCACGGCTGACGAGGGCAGCGGCAACGACTTCACCATCGCCAGCTCCGGCAGCCTGCGGGTAGCCGCCGGCGCCGCCAGCGCCACCATTGACGTGACGATCATCGACGACGGCCTCGACGAACCCAGCGAGACGGTGGAACTGACCCTGAGCGACCACGCCGACTACGACCTCGGCGCCACGACCAGCCATACCCTCACCATCACCGACAACGACGACCCGCCGCCGCAGACGCCGATCGTGAGCATCACCGGCGGCGGCGTCATCACCGAGGGCGGCACGGCCACGTTCAACCTCAGCGCGACCCCCGCGCCTTCGAGCACGATCACGGTGAATGTCGACGTGGCGGACAGCGGCGACTTCGCGAACAGCGGGCAGGCGGGCCGGCGCACGGCCACCATCGGTACCGACGGCACCGGCACCCTCACCGTGACCACGCACAACGACGACACCGACGAAGAACACGGTTCGCTCACCGCCACGGTCGCCACCGGCCAGGGCTACTCGCCATCGGACACCCAGGGCACGGCATCGATCACCGTCAACGACAACGACGATCCGCCACCCGTGGTGAGCATCGCCGGCGGCGATGCCATCGACGAAGGAGGCAACGCCCGCTTCACCCTCACGGCGAGCCCCCCGCCCCGGAACGGCATCCGCGTGAGCGTTACCGTATCGCAAACCGGCGACTTCGCCGCCGGCGGCCAGATCCGCACGCGCACGGAGACCGTGGGCAGCGGCGGGACGGCCAGCTTCACCGTCGCCACCACCGACGACAGCCAGGACGAGCCCAACGGCGCCATCAACGCGACGGTGAACGACGGCACGGGCTACGACGTGGACAGCCAGAACGGCTCGGCTTCGGTGACGGTGAGAGACAACGACGAGCCGCTGTCGCGCATCAGCATCAGCCGCGACGCCGCCTCGGTGGGCGAAGGCCAGCTGGTGGGCTTCACCATCAGCGCCGCGCCCGCGCCCACGGCGGATCTGGTCGTGCGCCTGGACATATCGCAAACAGGCGATTTCGCGGAAGCTGGCCAGACCGGCGCCAAGACGGTGACCATCCTGGCGAACACCGCCTCCAAGAGCCACTTCGTAGTCACCGTGAACGACGAGGCAGACGAGAAGGACGGCTCGATTACCGCCCGGATTCTCTCGCACTCCCGGTACCGGGTGGCGTCGCCTCCCCACAACCGGGCGACGACGGCCGTGACCGACGACGACGTGCCCACCCCGGTCGTGAGCCTTAAGTCGGATCACCCGGCGCGAGAAACCGCGTTCGAGGGCGCCGCGCTCAAGTTCACCCTGCACACCGACATCGCGCCCGAAACGGACCTCGACGTCAGCGTCGACGTCTCCCAGCCGGGCAACGCCTTCGTCGATTCCAACCAGACCGGGAACCGCACGGTCACCGTCCGCGCGAATACCCGCAGACAGTCCTTCACCGTCCTCACCAACGACGACGGCGTCGAGGAAAATCCCTCCCACGCCACGGTAACGGCCACGGTGCGATCGGGCACGGGCTACACCGTGGCGGACTCGCCGAAACACCAGGCCTCGGTGGACGTGCACGACAACGACGGCCTGCCCAGCGCCGACATCCTTGACGTCGAGGCCGAAGAAGGTCAGGAGCTCGTCACCGTCATCGAACTCTCCAAACCGGTAGCGCACGAGGTGGAGGTGTGCTATCGCCCGGAAGTCGGAACCTACCAGGGCCGACAGTGGGGCACGGCGCGCCATCCGTCGGACTTCATCTACGGAGACCAATGCCTCACGATTCGGCCCGGACGGACCCGGGTCGAGGGTTGGATCGAGACGGTGGACGATTCCATCGACGAGGGCGATGAGTGGTTCACCCTCGTCCTGTGGCAGGCCAAGGGCGGCGTCATCGGCCGCGGCGAGGCCATCGCAACCATCCGCAACTCGGACCCCTTGCCCGACGCCTGGCTCGCCCGCTTCGGGCGCGCGGTGGCGGACCATGCGCTCGAGGGGATCGCGGCGCGCATCGAGGCCGCGAGGATGCCGACGCGGGTGTCCGGGTTCCGCGGCAGTCTGGCGGGACGGCCCATCGGGGGAGGCCCGTCGCAGGGTGCCGATGCCTGCGACGGGCCCGCCGGTTCGGGCGTGCGGAGCCCGGCGCCCGGCCAGGAAGCGCCTGCGGCACCGCATGCGTCGACGCACGCAGCGCCGGCCGGGCACGCGGGCGCGCCGACCCTGGCCAGGGAATCCGAGTCGCCTGGCGATGTCGTCGCCGAGGCGGAAGCGGCCGATTCGACCGGTCGGCCGGGCGCGTCCGGCGTGTCTTGCGCCCCGGCGGGGCCCCCGGCCCCGGGCGCGACGGCGTTCGATGCGGCCGCGGCGCCCGGTGCTCCGCATGGTGGAATCGGCGCTGGGATGTCCGGGCCGATGGGGCCGACGTTTGCCGGAAGCCCGTTCACGAGCGGCGGCTTCGGTGCTTACGGCGGAATCGGCGGGTGGGCCGGCCAACAGGGCATGGGCGTTCCCGGCGCCGGCCCGGGCTACGCTCCACACGGTGCGGGCGGCGTCGCCGGGATGGCCGGCCCGCAAGCGTCGTACGCGAGCGACATGCTCTTCCAGCAACTGCTGTCCGGCAGCCATTTCGCCCACACCGGGAAGGAAGGCGAGAACGGCGGGGTCCTGGGCTTCTGGGGGCGCGGCGCGCACTCCACGTTTAGCGGGATGCAGGACTCGCTCTCCCTCGATGGCGATCTCGGCAGCGCCATGCTTGGCGCGGACTATGCGCGGGGCGATTGGCTGCTCGGCGTGGCGCTGCACGCGAGCGCGGCCGACGGGGGCTACACCACCCCGCGGGGCGGCTCCGGTACGGTGGAGTCCACGCTGACCGCCGCCATCCCCTACGTGGCTTGGGGTGGGTCCGGACGCCTGAGCCTGTGGGGCGCGGCGGGCCACGGTTCCGGCCGGATGGCCGTGCACCCCGGGGCCACCCGCAAGGGCCGCTTCGGGGCTCCCGGGTTGTTCGGGCCGCCGCCCGCGCCCGTCGCCGTCCCGCCGCCGTCGCCACGCCGGCCGCTGGCCACCGACATCGGCTGGTCCATGGCGGCGCTCGGCATGCGCAGCGAGATCTTCGGTGGCCCCGGCGGCGGTCCGGCGCTGGCGCTGACCGGCGACGCGTTGTGGGCGCGGACGACGTCCTCGGAGATCGAGGGCATGCTGGCCGGCGCCGCCGACGCCACGCGCGTACGGGCCGGCCTCGAGGGACGCTGGACGTTCCGCTTCGCCGGCGGCGGTATCACGCCGAAGATCGAAGCCGGCCTGCGCCACGACGGCGGCGATGCCGAAACCGGGTTTGGCGTGGAGTTCGGCGGCGGCGTTGCGTGGACCCATCCGGAGCTGGGGCTCGAGATCGACCTCGCGGCCCGCTCGCTCGTCGCCCACGAAGACGGCGCGGCGGCGGATCGCGGCTTCTCGGCGTCGTTCGGCTACGACCCGAAGCCGGACTCCGAACGGGGTCTGTCGCTCACCCTGCGCCAGGACCTCGGCGGGCAGTCGAGCGGTGGACTGGACGCCCTGTTCGCGAACGAGCCGGTCTCCCGTTACGGGTCCTTTGGAGGCATTCAGGACACCGGCCGCTGGACGATGGAAGCCGGCTATGGGCTGCCGGCCTTCGGCCGGCGGTTCGTCGGCACGCCGCATGTGAGCTACGGCGTTTCGCATGGCGCCCGCGAGGTCGGCATCGGTTGGCGGCTCGCCCGGGAGAAGCGCGTCCCGCAAGACGCGGCCGGGGGGGCCGATCTGAGCCTGGCGATCCTCGCGACCCGGCGTGAGAGCCTGCTCGGGCCGGCGGACCACCGCATCGGCATCGAGATCCGGGCGCGATGGTGAGCGTTCCGCGCCGGCCTTGGGGGGATTGCCCGGGCGAGCGGGCTACCCGGTGTACCGCAACCCGCTCGCGATGCCCGCCATCGTAGCCCGCAGCGCCTGGGCGACGTGTTCGTCGTCGGTTTCCCGCAGGCGCGCCAGCAGTTCCGCCTGCAGGAGATGCAGCGGGTCGAGGTAGGTGTCGCGGACATCCATCGAGTCCCGCGCCAGCGGCTGGTTGGCGAGCAGTTCGGACGCGCCGGTCAGCGCGAGCAGGTCGTTCTTCACCACGGCCAGACGCTCGCGCACGATCTCGTGCACGTCGCGGTGCGCCTTCGGCGTCAGCCGGTTGGCGTAGAAGTCCGCCAGCTCGATGTCGGTCCTGGCGAGCATCGCCTCGAGCGTGTGCATCTGCATGCCGAAGAACGGCCACTGCATCATCGCGTCGAAGGCGCCGTCCGTCCCTTTCCGGCGCAACGCGTGCAGGGCCGCATCCGTACCGAGCCAGGCGGGCAGGATCAGCCGCGCCTGCGTCCAGGCGAACACCCACGAGACCGCGCTCAGGCCGGAGATGTCCGGGGCCGCGTGGCGGTTCTCCGGCCGCCCGCCGCCCGTAGAGGCGGTCAGCTCCTCCTCGGGCGTGATCTCGCGGAAGTAGTCGACGAATCCGGGCGTGTCGGCGACGAGTTCCCGATAGCCGCCGAAGGCCCTCCGGGCGAGATCGTTCATGGCGTCGCGTTGCGCGGAAGTGGGGGCCGCCGGCGGGTCCAGGCTCGCCTCGACGGTGCCGATCAGGTAGCGCATCAGGGTATCGCGGGCGAGTGCCGAGTCCCCGAGCTTGAAGCGTATGGCTTCTCCCGGCTCGGTCACCCGCAGCCGGCCGCCGATGCAGCCGGGCGGCTGCGAGCGGATCGCGGCCCGGGCGGTCTCCCGGCTGCGGCCCACGGCCCCGCCGCGGCCGTGGAAGAGCACGAGGCGCACGCCGTGGCGGCGGGTCACCTCGGTCAACTGCTCCTTCGCCTGGAACTGCCGCCAGGCCGAGGCGAGTTGCCCCGCGTTCTTGGCCGAGTCCTCGTAGCCGATCAGGACGCGCTGCTCGCCGCCGGCATGGTCGTGGTACCACGGGATGGAGAGCAACTCGTCGACGGCCGCCGCCACGCGGTCCAGGTCGCTCAGGGTCTCGAACTGCAGGGTGACCGGCAGCTGCGTCGTGACGCCGGACTCCTGCAGCAGCAGGAGGGCCGCGAGCACGTCGGTGGGGGACTGCGCCTCCGAGACAATGTAGTGGGAGACGCCGGCGCCGTCGAGTTCGGCGATCACGCCGCAGGTGTCGAGCACTTCGCGGGACGCGGGCGTCGCCGGCCACGCTGCCGGGAACAGCGGCCGCCGGTTGCCCAGTTCGCCCTGCAGGAAGGCGAGGCGTTCCGGCTCCGTCCATTGGGCGTAGCTGCCGCTCGGGCCGATGCCGAGGTATTCGGTGATCTCGTCCAGTACCGCCGTGTGCCGCGCGGCGCTTTGCCGGATGTCGAGCGACACCAGCGTGACGCCGAACGCGTGCACGCGGCGCAGGGTGTCCCGCAGCGGGCCGTCGGCGATGATCGCCATCCCGCTCTCCCGCAATGATCGATAGCACAACTCGAGGGGCTCGAGCAGCTCCCGGTCGGAGAAGTAGATGCCCTCGACCGGCAGCGGATGGAGGCGCTCCGCCCAGTCGCGCGTCTTCGAGAGCCGCTCCCGCACGGTCTTGAGCAGTGCCCGGTAGGGCTCGGGATCGTCGCCCACCCGGTTGCGCAGCGTGCCGTTGCACTCCTTCATGGAGAGGTCCGCCTGCAGGGCCTCGACGTCGCGCAGGTACAGGTCGGCGGCCATCCAGCGGGCGAGCATGAGCACCTCCCGGGTCACGGCGGCGGTGACGTTCGGGTTGTCCTGCCGGTCGCCGCCCATCCAGGAGGCGATGCGCACGGGGGCGACATCGATCGGCAGGGGCGGGAGGTTGCGGCGCGCGAGGGCATCGTCGATGTCGCGCAGGCACGCGGGAAGCGCTTCCCACAGGGAGTTCTCGACGACCGCGAAGCCCCACTTCGCTTCGTCCTGGGGCGACGTCCGCTCGTTGCGGATGTCGTCGGTGTGCCAGGCTTCGGCGATCAGGCGTTCGAGACGGCGCTCGCTGGGCCGCGGCCGTTTCAGCTCCGCGGCGATGGCGTCGTACTTCAGCACGAGCGTACGCCGCAGGATCTCGCTCGGGTGGGGCGTCAGCACGGACTCGACCCGGAGCGTCCGGAGCGCCGCCGCCACCTCCTCCGCGGACAGCCGGTCGAAGAGGTTGGCCCAGGCGGTCCGGGCGTCCTCCTCGAGATTGCGCACCTGGTGGTCCTGCTCGGCGATGTTCGCGAGGTTGAGGAACTGGTTGAACGCCCGGGTCACGTCCATGACCTCGTAGCTCGGGATGTCCTCCAGGTAGCGGTACAGGTCGAACCAGGCCCCCTGGCTCCGCGCGGCCTTGGCCAGGGCCCGGATGGTCTCGATCCGTTCGAAGAAGTCGTGCCCGCGATCTGCCTCGATGACGCGGCCGAGGAGACGGCCGAGCATGCGCACGGTGTTCCAGAAACCGGGCGCTTCCCGGCGTTCCGCGCCGGGCGCGGGGGGCTGGGGCGTTTCCGCGGGAGCGGGCTCGCTCATCCGGGGCCGCGCTCCACCAGTTGCCGCGCGATGATGATGCGCTGCATTTCGTTCGTACCCTCGCCGATGGCGAGCAGTGGTGCGTCGCGATAGTAACGCTCCACGTCGTTGTCGGGCGAGTAGCCGTAGGCGCCGTGGATGCGCAGGGCCTCCATGGAGTTCTCGACGGCCGCTTCGGTGGCCGCGAGCTTCGCCATGCCGGCCTCGAGGTCGCATCGCTCGCCGGTGTCGAAGATGCCGGCGGCGCGCCCGGTCAGGAGACGGGCGCTCTCGACGCGCACCGCCATGTCGGCGAGCTTGATCTGGATCGCCTGGTGCTCCGAGATCGGCTGGCCGAAGGTCTTGCGCTGCCGCGCGTAGGACAGCGCCGCGTCGAGGGACGCCTGCGCCACGCCGACGCCGCGTGCCGCCACGTTGATGCGGCCGAGCGCGAGCCCGGAGAGGATCTGCTGCAGCCCCCGGCCTTCGGCTTCGCCGACCAGGTTGGCGGCGGGTACCCGCACGTCGGGGAACTCCACTTCCCCGGTATCCACGCCGCGATAACCGAGTTTCTTGAGCTTGGTCGCGCGATAACCGGCGTCCTTCGGCACCACCAGCAGACTCATGCCCCGGTGGCGCGGCGTGGCGTCGGGGTCCGTCTTCACGAGGACGGCCAGGACGTTGCCCTCGACGGAATTGGTGATCCACTGCTTGGTGCCGGTGACGACGTACTCGTCGCCGTCGCGCACGGCGCGCGTCCGGATCGCCTGCAGGTCCGTGCCGCAGTCGGGTTCGGTCAGCGCGATGCCGCCGCGCAGCTCGCCCCGGGACAGGCGAGGCAGGAAAGCCTCCTTCAGCGGCTCGGTGCCGAAGCGCTCGATCGCGTTGCACATGATGAGGTGCGAGTTGAAGATCCCCGAGACCGACATCCACACCGCGGAGACGCGCTCGACGATCTTCGCGTAGACCGAGGCCGGCAGGCCCATGCCGCCGTAGGGCTCGCCAATGGTGGCGCCGAACAGGCCGAGCGTCTTCATGCGCTCGACGATCTCGTGGGGATAGGCGTCGGCCTGCTCGAGATCGTGCGCGAACGGCGCCACGTCCTTCGCCAGGAACCTGTCGACCGCGTCGAGGATCAGGGTCTCGTCGGACATGAATCCCCCCTCAGGCCGCGCGCCTGGGGATCAGCATGCTGCGCTCGTACTCGATGACGACGTCGCCGGTCTGCTTGGTGCCGGTGGTGCGCACCGTGACGATGCCCTGGTTGGGGCGCGAGGACGACTCGCGCACCGCCAGCACTTCCGAGCGGGCGCGCAGCGTGTCGCCGACGAACACCGGCGCCGGCAGGCGCACCTTCTTCCAGCCGAGGTTGGCGATGGCGCCGCGGCTCACGTCGGCGACGGACATCCCGGTGACCATGGAAAGGGTCAGGCAGGAGTTCACGAGCACCTTCCCGAACTCCGTGCCGGCCGCGAACTCGGCGTCGAAATGCACCGGGTGCTGGTTCATGGTCAGCAGCGTGAACCAGGTGTTGTCGGCTTCCGAAACGGTCCTGCCGGGCCAGTGTTCGAACACGGCGCCGACCTCGAAGTCTTCCAGGCAGCGGTCGGGCATGCGGCCTCCCGGTGGCGCGATCAGCCAGGGTGCGAAATACTAACGCGGGTGCCGGCCTCGCGCCGCCGCGCGGGGACTCCCTACCGAGACTTGGGCTTCCGAGGAGCTTGCAGTGGACTTCAACCTGGCCACCGTCAACGAAGCGATTGCGGCAGTCATCCCGGACCGGGAGGCGATCGTGTTCCGGGACCGGCGCTTCACCTACGCCGACCTCCACGAGCGGACGCGGCGGCTCGCCAACGTGCTCGCGGGGTACGGGCTCGGCTGCCACGCCGAACGGTCCGCCCTGCGCGACTGGGAGAGCGGCCAGGACCATCTCGGGCTCTATCTCTACAACGGCAACGAATACCTGGAGGGGATGCTCGGCGCGTACAAGGCCCGCGTCGCGCCCTTCAACGTCAACTACCGGTACGTGGACGAGGAGCTCGTCTACCTGCTGAACAACGCCCGCACGCGGGCGCTCGTCTACCACGGTTCGCTCTCGGAGCACGTCGCGCACGTACGGGCCCAGGTGCCGAGCCTCGAGTTCCTCCTCCAGGTGAACGACGAGGACCGCCCCCTCCTGCCGGGCGCGGTCGAGTACGAGGCGGCTCTTGCTTCGGCGTCGCCGGAGAAGCCGGACCTGGAATGGTCGCCGGACGACCTCTACATCCTCTACACCGGCGGCACGACCGGCATGCCGAAGGGCGTGCTCTGGCGCCAGGGCGACATCCTCGTCGCGAGCCTGGGCGCGCGCCGCACCGGCGGCGAAGTGCTGCAGACCCTCGACGAATACCTCGCGCGCGCCCGCGGCGGCGACCGCCGGCACCTGCCGGCGCCGCCGTTCATGCACGGTGCCGGGCACTGGGTCGCGCTGCAGGCGTTCCACACCGGGGGCACGGTCGTGATCCAGAGCGAGGTGCGCCGCTTCGACGCGGCGGACATCCTTGACCTCGTCGAACGCGAGCGGGTCAACAACCTGCTGCTGGTGGGAGACGCCTTCGGCCGGCCGCTCGCCGACGAACTGGCGCGCCGCGAGCGGGACCTCTCTTCGCTGCGCAACGTCATCACCGGCGGCGCCATCATGACGGCCAAGCTCAAGGCCGAGCTGCTCGCGGCGCTCCCGGCCATCACCATCATCGACTCGGCGGGCTCGTCGGAGACCGGGGGCCAGGGCACGCAGGTCAGCAACGCGCAGACGGGTGCGTCGACGGGGCGGTTCAAGCTTTCCGCCCACAACGCCGTGCTGTCCGACGACCTCACCCGCACGCTTCCGCCAGGGCATGCAGGCCTCG
This sequence comes from Pseudomonadales bacterium, assembly GCA_022825925.1. Taxonomy (GTDB): domain Bacteria; phylum Pseudomonadota; class Gammaproteobacteria; order Pseudomonadales; family Azotimanducaceae; genus VXNE01. The sequence goes on from JAJDVW010000085.1 coordinate 12,990, forward strand.
GCTGGTGGGCCCGCACCGGCAACATCCCGCTCGGTTACCTCGACGACGAGGCGAAGACCCGCGCCACGTTCCCGGAAGTGGAGGGCGTGCGCTACTCGGTGCCCGGCGACAAGGTCCGCCTGCTCGAGGACAACACGCTGGAACTCCACGGCCGCGAGTCCGTGACCATCAACTCCGGCGGCGAGAAGATCTTCGCGGAAGAGGTCGAGCAGGCCCTGAAGCACCATCCCGCCGTGTTCGACGCCGTCGTCACGGGCCGTCCGTCGGAGCGCTGGGGCAACGAGGTCGTGGCGATCGTGAAGTTCCGCGACGGCATGCACGCGGAGGAGGAGAGCCTCCTGGAGGAGTGCGGCAGGCACATCGCCCGCTACAAGCTGCCGAAGGCGTTCCTGGTCGTTCCGGAGATCTTCCGCAGTCCGTCCGGCAAGGCGGACTACCGGTGGGCGAAGGCGCAGGTGAGCTGACCGGCGTCGCGTGGCGGGCGGGCCTCACTTGCCGCGGGTTGCCGAACGCGACGCGGTTGGGGGGACGTACCGCGCGAGCTTCGGGATCGCCTTGCGGGCGAGGTCGAAGTACTCCACATCGTTCTCGAGGCCGACGCTCTGGTAGCCCACCCACTCCGCCGCGGCCAGGGTGGAGCCGGAACCGGCGAAGGGGTCGAGTACGACGCCCTCGCCCAGCGGCAAGGCGGCCCGCACGATCTGGCGGAGGAACGCCTGCGGCTTCAGGCTCGGATGCGGCGCCAGATCTCGTTCGGTCCGCCGTGTCGGGGCGGACTGGATGACGTCTCCGAACGGCTTGTCCTTGTTCGGTCGCCGCAGCGCGCCCGTCCTCCACTTTCGCAGGTTGTCCTGAACGCGTCCCTCCAGAGGCTCCCGAAACAGCAGCCAGGGTTCCCAGTTCGACCGCGGCATCACGCTGACTTCGGGAAAGACGTCATGCGCGCCCTTGGGGCGGTCTCCGCCACGCATGGTCGTTGTCAATCGAATGATCTCCCCGCGCCGCTCCAGCCCGCTGCGCGACAGCGCGTTGGCGACGATGAAGGACAGCAAGGGCGACGACGCGACGAACACGTGGGCGCCCGGAACCAGGCGAGGTCGCAGTCTACGTCCCCATTCATGGAAGAATCTCTCAAGCTCCTCTAGCTGAACGGGTGTCAGGGTCGTGAATCTCGGCAGCGGAGACCGTCTATGGCCGTCGAAGGACGGGGGCAGGCGCCACACGCCGCCGCGACGGTCGCGGAGCTTGCGCTGCTGCTCGGGGCTGTACTCGAACAACCCATAGGGCGGGTCCGTCACCACGGCATGAACGCTGCGCGGCGGACGCTTGTCCAGCCAGTCGAGCGCCTCGGCATGCAACATCGTCGAGCGACCGAACCGGAAGGGGTCCCGCGAAACGAGGTCGTCGGTCGGGGCGCCGGGCAGAGGAAGATCCGGTTGCCCGGCAATGCGGTAGACGCCGCGGTCCTCCCTGGCGAACAGTCCCGGCGTGTTCAGGGACAGATAGGACTGTATCGACGATCGCGGCACCGGACCGGCGGAGGCTGCCACGCGTTCACAGATCTCCATCACGCTCAGGGGCGTCCCCGCGGCGCCGAGCACATCGAGGATTGCGTCTCTGACCTGACCCGGCCGCCACCGATCCTCCGACCGCTCCATGGGCGCATTCTAAGACGTCGAGACGTCTTGTGTCACGTCGAGCGGCGCGGGCTCACGCGCGGCGCCACGCGGGACTTGACGTCGGTAGCGCGTGGCTTTTGATCGCCGCGCTATGATGGCGCGCCACCGGTGCTCCGGCCTCTTGCGGCCCATGACTCGAGAAGAGCTTGTCGATGAGATGAAGCGGGAGTTCCTGGGTGCGCCCGGGAGCGACGGCCAGAGAGCGCGCAGGGCCAGGAGGTACGTTGGCGGCCTGTTGCCGTCGTTCTGCGACTTTCTCATTGAGTTGGATGCCCCGCAGCGCGGTTACGAGAGTCTCGACGATCTCTTTTCCGAATACCCGCAGATCACGGAGGGCGTGTCCACGCTGACCCTGGCTCTCCCCGACGATCGACAGAAGACGATTCGCCCGGCCTACGAGCGCTACCACCACCATTACGTCACCGAGAACCGTCGGTTGGACTATCCGCGCTCGGCGCCGTACGCGACCGGCAAGTGGGGCGACTACCGGCACTGGTTGGACGCGCTGGTCGGGATGTCGAAGGAGGATCTTGAGTGGGTCGCCCAATCCTGCGTCGCCTTCGTTCTCGGTGAACTGAAGGAGCACCGCTTCTACCCGTCTTCGGTCCGCGCGGAGCCACCGATCTTCAAGTGGCTGCCGAGCGACTTCGATTTCGGGGACAGGGCTCCAGGCGAACCGACGGGCGCGGCATTTCAGGCGGTCGTGTTCGGGTACGTGCGTGCCGATGCCCCGCACTTGCAGGTGGAAGCGCGAAAGGCCCGCGCCGGTTCGGCGAGGACGCAGGGGATCGGCGACATCGACGCCTGGGAGGGTGACCAACTCATCGTGTCTGCCGAGGTCAAGCACTTCGTCGTTGGCGCGAACGACTTGGGCGACTTTACGCACTTTGCGGCCAACATCGCCGAACGGGCAGCGCTCGGCCTCGTCGTTGCCGAGGACTTCGCGTCGGACGTGCGGGCGCAGATCGAAGAGCTGGGCTTGCATCCCCTCTCGCGCCTTGACCTCCTGCGGATCGTATCGCTTTGGGACCCCCTCAAGCAGCGTGCCGCCCTCAATGCCTTCCAGTGGGTCGTCGTTCACAAGGAGCAGAACTCGGGGCTGATCGAGCGCGTGCGGGCGTTCCTCGAACAGGTGGGATACCGGCCCGGCCATGCGACGGCGGACGAGGCGGGGGCCACCGGCAAGGGCGGTGCGGGATAGCGAGGCGGGCTGCGGTGTTCGATGCCGCGGCCCGGGGATGGCTGCGGGGAACTCGGCTATGCTCCGAGCCGCGTCCCGGCGTCGTCCAGGGAGAGGTCGCGCCCTGCCTCGAGGTCGTCGAACCCGGCGACGACGGCGCGGGTGAACGCTCTTTCCTCCTCAGCCGCCTCGTAGTCGGCGACCGACTGCATGACGGCGACACCTCGCCCCCGATTCGTCAGCAGCACCCGCCGATGCTCCCGCGCCACCCGCATGACCACCCGGCCCGGATTGACCTTGAGATCCGAGAGGGAAATGACGTGTTGGGGGAGCCTCATGCTTCAGGCGGTCTCGCTGACTCCGGGAGGGTGGGTGTAGAGGCGCGTTGGCCGCGTTGCCGCGGTTCACGTCGAAGTTGGCTCCTGCCGCAGCTCGAACCCGTTCCCCTCGCAGTCCACGAACGAGGCCACGCGCACAGGCACGCCCCCGCCCGGTTCGCGCAACTCGACCAGGCGTCCCCCGAGCCGCTCGATGTCGGCCTGCACCTGCTCGATGCTGTCGACCAGGAGGTTCAGGCCGGCGTGGGGGAGGGGCGCTTCCGGTTCGTCCCACTCGGGATGCAGGATGTGCAGCGCGAGTTGGATCGCGCCGAGATCGAGCGTAGTCCAGCCGGGCGATTCGAACGACGGGCGCACGTCCAGGGTCTCCGTGTAGAACCGCTTGGCGCGCTCCATGTCGTGCACGTAGTGGATGACGAGGGGATCCCGGCCGCGCATGGCTAGTGTCGTGTCACGCGTGTTCTGACGCTTCAGCGCGTCCCACGGGGTCTAGTGGCCGCGCCACGCAAGCGCGGCGGTGGCGCGTTCCCCGCAGGGAATGGTGGGCCCATTGCCAAGGGGCGCAACACCGCCACAGGCGGCATCTTCATGCGAGGGGCAAGCCCCTCGCGCTCCCCGGGGCGCGCCCTTCGGGAGACCGCCCTGCACGCCGGAGCCTTCAGCCGGGAGCGCGAGGGGTACTCCCCTCGCAAGCAGAACCGCGTTGTGGTCCTTGCCAATATGCTCGATATTCCCTGCGGACCACGCCTTGCATTGACGCGCAGGGCGAACTCTGAAGCGACAGAACACGCGTGACACGACACTAGCGCGCCTTGCCCGGCAGCATGCGCTTGACGCCGGCCTTGTCCCCGTCGGAGACGGGCGCGAGCCCGCGAAGCTGACGCTTCCGCTTGGACGACTTCTTCGTGAGGATGTGGTTCTTGAAGGCCTTCTTGTGCTTGAAGCCTTCGGCGGTGCGGCGGAACCGCTTGGCCGCGCCGCGATGTGTCTTGAGCTTCGGCATCCCAATGCTCCCGTCTGTGCTCCCGTCCAATCCTGGCCGGAGGTCCGGCCCGCCGCGCCCGCTCGCCCCGTCAGATCGTCCCGTCAGCTCGCCCGAAGGCGATGCCGCGAGCCGCCCAGCGCAGGGGAACCGCACGATGTCCGTCTGTCCGCCGGAGCGCCTGCCGGCGGCCTTGCCCGTCAGTTCTTCCGCCGGTTGCGCGGCGAGAGAACCATCGTCATCTGGCGCCCCTCGAACCTGGGCGCGATCTCCACCGAGGCGTAGGGCTCCAGGTCGTCCTCTATGCGCCGCAGCACCTTGGTGCCCAGTTCGGGGTGGACCATCTCCCGCCCGCGGAACCGGAGGATCACCTTGGCCTTGTCGCCGTCCTCCAGGAAACGGACCAGGTTGCGGAGCTTGACCTGGTAGTCGCCCTCTTCCGTCCCCGGGCGGAACTTCATCTCCTTGACCTGGATCTGCTTCTGCTTCTTCCTCTGTGCCGTCTTGGCCTTCTTCAGATCGAACAGGTGCTTGCCGTAGTCCATCACCTTCACGACCGGCGGGTTCGCATCGGGTGCGACGAGCACCAGATCCAGTCCTTCCCGCCTGGCCTCGCCCAAGGCGTCCTCCCTGGGGACGATGCCGACTTGCCCGCCGTCCGCACCGACGAGCCGCACCTCCCTGGCGCGAATATCCTCGTTCAGCACGGCACGGGGCGGCTGTGCTTTCGCTGTTGATCTCTTGATAGGCAACACTCCATGCGAGAGTCGGGCGTCCCGGCAGCGCCGGGACGGAACCGTCGGGGCGGCGATTCTACTGCCGGAGAGCCTCGGAGAACAACCGTCCAGGGCGCGAGCGGCATCGGAACGGGGACGACCGGCGACGCTCGGCACGGCCCTTCCCGACGGTCGCGGGCCGGCGCCGGTTGAAGCCGTCTCGGGCGCGGTGATACCGTACGCGACCTTCAGGCGCGTAGCTCAGCCCGGTTAGAGCACCACCTTGACATGGTGGGGGTCGTTGGTTCGAATCCAATCGCGCCTACCAGTTCCTTGTCCAGTTCGTTGTCGGAAGCGCCGCTCACGCCAGCCCCGCCGCCTTGATCTCCGCCACGTACGCCCGGCTCACCGGCACCTCGCGGCCGCCCGTCAACGTCAGGATCGTGCGCCCGTTACGCCGCGTCGCGCCGGTCACGTGCCCCTGTGGGACACCCAGTGCGAGCGGTGCACGGCGCAACCCACCCGGCCGGGCAGCGTGCTGGGGCGGCGTGATGATCTGCGCGGAGACGGACGCGAAGGCCGAGGCCCTGCTCGAGGATATGCGCTGGTTCCGAAACCAGTGGGCCATCCCGTTCGGCCAGGGCATGCCGCAGCTCCTTGTCGGCTCACCCGACACGCTGAACCGCCAGATCGAGCGGGTTTCGCAGGCGGTGCCCATCGAGGAGGCGTTCCTGCTGATCCCCGCCGGTATCCACGGGCCGGAGCAGATCCACGACTCCCTGGACCTGTTCGCCCGGAAGGTGATGCCGAACTGGGGGTGAGGCTCCGGACTCGAGTTGCCGCCGACTACCTCCCGAATATCTCCAACTGCATGGAGTCCGATGTCTCCTGCACGGTTCCGGAGGCGCCCGGGGAGCCGGCGCCCGGGCGGTCGACATCGGCAGTACCCAAGGCAGCGAACAGGCCCTGCAGAGCGTCGGGCTCTTCCGGGTTGGGCCACGCCGTCGCACCCCGCTCCTGCAGTGCAGCAAGACCGGCCGACGACTGCAGCGTGGACCTCACGAAGACTCGGTCCGAACCCTTCTTGAGCTCCTCCTCTGCGCCAGCCCAGGTGCCTCCCGTACCCGCGGCCGCGTCCACCACCAAAGCCGCATCCGCGAGGCCGTATACCAGCTTGTTGCGAGCCATCGCGTTGCCCACACTGAAGCCGGCGCGGGGGTCGCAGAGAGAGAGCAGCACCAGGCGCTCGTCCATGAGCAGTGTCCGGTGCTCTCGGTTGACGGCCGCGCGCTCGAGACCGCCGGGCAGCACACCGGTCACCTGGCCACCGGCTTCGAGCGCTCCGTTCATCGCGGCGTGATCGACCCCCTTCGCACCCCCGGAGACAACACACAACCCGGCGCGAGCCGCAAGAGCCGCGTTGTCCGCCGCATACTGCAGCAGGGCGTCCCCCGCTTCGCGTGATCCGACGACCGCAAGACCTCGCCGACCCAGCAGCGACACGGGCCCACAACCGTAGAGGAGCGCAGGCGCATCCCCTTTCAGCCGAGCCCGCAGCGCCGTCGGATACCCGTCGTCCGCGCGACTGACTACCCAGATGGACCGCGCTTGCCAACGCTCCAGCGCCTGCGCCATCCGGAACCCGCGATCGAGCAACGCCCGCAGCCGATCAGACTCGACCCAGCCGGGACATTCGCCAAGCAGCGCGCCCCCCGACTCCAACAGACCCGCGGGCTCCGTCCCGTTCGCGTGCAGCCATTGCGCCAGGCGCCTGTATTCGCGGGGCTTGAGTACGGGTGCTTCGTCCGGCGCACCAGGCACCATGAGGGGCGCGGTCAACATCAGTATCGCCTGCGTGTTGGCCGAGAGCGGCGTGTTCATCACACGCCCGCGTCGGCAAGGGCCAGCGGCCACACGGCCTCGCACCCTCTCCGCCTGAGTTCCCACGCAGCAACCGTGAAGGTCCAGCGCGAATCCACCATGTCGTCAACGAGCAGTACCGGCTCGGGTAGGATAGCCGTCGTGTCGACGTGGAGCGAGCCGATTACGTTCCGCGCCTGCTTGTCGCTGTTGGCCATCGATTTCTGCTCTGGCCGGTCCTCCTTCTTGCCCAGCACTCCGCGGAAGGGGAGCCGTAACGCGTCGGCCAGCCGGTGTGCGAAGTCGGGGACCAGTTCGGGACGCCGCCGCGAAGGTATGGTGGTCACCCATGTCGGCGCCGGGGCCGGCCGCCAGCTTCGAACGAGGCCCGCGCACGCCCGGACCAGCGCGTCGTCAAAGCGAGCGTGCTCGTACTTGCCGAGTCGCACCAGCGGGCCCCAACCCCCATCTCCCCATTGACACAACGATCGCCCTTCCATCGCGCGGTGCGCGGGGTCGATACGCTTCCCGGTCGGCCAGGATGTGCGCGCCTCAATGGTTGGCGACACCGAGCGCAGGAACAGCGTAGCCTCGCGCACCGTCCGGTCGTCCACGGCCGTGGCGAGCCGCGGCAGGTCCGGCCCCGGTTCGACAGTGGGTTCGCCATCGAGCGCCTGGATGAGGAAATCCATGTGTCCGTCATCCAGGTCGACGTACTCCTGCATTGCGGCCTGCTCCCGGCGCCGCAACAACCCCAGGCGTTCCGTGCGATCCCAAAACGCCTGGCCGAGCGTTGCCGCCGTGAGTTGCCAGCGTCCGTCCTCCCGGACGACCGGCGCCGGCGACTCCAGCGACAGCAACTCCAGGGTCTTCTCGATGCGGCCGCGTCCGATGTTCACCCGGGCTTCGATACCTCGCACCGACAACCCGTCGGGGACCTCCTCGAGCGCGCCGAGGACCTCGTCGACCTCCTCCCGCGTCGGAAACGCGCTGCGGATGAAGTGGTTGGTGATGTCCGTGTCTTCCCACCCGGCTAGCAGCACACCGTAAGCGGCGTCCAGTGCTCGGCCCGCGCGGCCGACCTGCTGGTAGTAAGCGACCACCGAACCCGGCACTTGGTAATGGACAACGAAGCCGAGGTCGGGCTTGTCGAAACCCATGCCGAGTGCGGTGGTCGCGACGAGCGCTTTGACGTCGTTGTCGAGCAGGGCATTCTCGAGCTCGACTCGGACAGTGTCCTGCAGGGCACCGGTGTAGGCTTCCACCGCCATGCCGCGGTGCCTCAGCCACGCCGCCACGCGCTCCGCATCCCGCACGGTCAGCGTATACACGATGCCGCTGCCGGGCAGCTCCGACATGCGCTCCGCGAGCCAGGCGAGTCGCTCGGCCTGACCGGGCAGCCGAATGGTCTGCAGCGCCAGCGACGGGCGCCCAAGATCGCCTCGAGACACCGCTAGACCCGGTCCGATCACCTCCTCGAGGTCCTGCATCACGCGCTCGTTGGCGGTGGCCGTGGTGGCCAGCAGGCGAATCGTGGGAGGCAGAACGCGGACGATGCGCTCGATCATTCGGTAGTGAGGGCGGAAGTCATGCCCCCAATCGGAGACACAGTGAGCCTCGTCGATCACCATCAGCGAGATACCGTCGGCGAACCTTGCCAACAAGCCGCTACGAAACCGGTCGTTGGCAAACCGTTCCGGCGAGACCAGGAGCATGTCGACTTCATCGTCCGCCACGCGCTGCTCGACGCGCTCCCAATCGTCCGGATTGGAGGAGTTGATAGTCTCTGCCACGACGCCCATGCGGCTCGCCGCGGCGATCTGATTGCGCATCAGGGACAGCAGCGGGCTGACCAGCAGGCCGAGCCCGAGGCCCGCCTCGCGCAGCATCCGGATCCCGATGAAGTAAACGAAGCTCTTGCCCCAACCGGTTTTGCGCACGACCAGCAACCGGCCAGCCCCGGTCACGACGTGACGAATGGCCTCAAGCTGTCCTGGTCGGAAGTCGGCGGTGTCGTCCTGTGCGCCGAGCCGCAGCAGCGCTCGCGCCCGATCCGGGTCGAAGTCCATCGCTCCCGCCACGCGAATGACCGATGTACCGGACGGATGCGGAGCGACGGTGTTCCGCTACTTCGTCTCCACGATCGCCGCGTTCGTCAGCACCTTGAGTTCCGCCCTGAGCGGCCACGGCGAGCCCATGAGCTGAATCATCGACACGACCACGATCTCCTCCACCGGATCGATCCAGAAGATCGTGCCGGCCGCGCCGCCCCAACTGTACTCGCCCGGGGAGCCGATGACGCCGGTCAGCGCCGGGTCGCGGACGAGACCGAAGCCGAGCCCGAAGCCGCCGCCGCGGTTCAGGAGATTCGTCGTCGGGCGCTCGCCCTCGCCGCCCGCGCTGATGGACGCCGGCAGGTGGTCGGTCGCGATGAACTCGACCGTCTTCGGGCTCAGGATGCGCGCGCCGTCGAGCGCGCCGCCCGCGCGCATCATCTCCGCGAAGCGCAGGTAGTCCCGGGCCGTCGACACGAGCCCGCCGCCGCCGGACTCCATCATCGTCCCGCCGGTGTAATCCATGAAGTTGCCGTCGTCGAACGGCACGAGCTTGTTGTTCTCCGCGTCCCAGCCGTGGCTCGGCAGGAACCGGTCCATCTTGTCCGCCGGGACCTGAAAGAAGGTGTCGTGCATGTCGAGCGGGTCGAACAGGCGCTCCTGCAGGAACTCGCCGAACGGCTGCCCGCTGATGCGCTCGATGACCGCCCCGGTCACGTCCACCGCCACGCTGTAGTGCCATTGCGTGCCCGGCTCGTACTTGAGCGGCAGGGTGGCCAGGCGCGCGACGAACTCGTCGAGGTCCTTCGCCGCCAGGGGCTGGACCTCGTTGTAGAGCTTGTCCACCGGGTCCTCCGGATTGAAACCGTACGAGAACCCCGCGGTGTGCGTGAGCAACTGCTGCATCGTCATCCCGTTCTTCGCCGGGACGCGCTCGCCGTCCACGAGCACATCGAGTTCGGCAAGCTCGGGGAGGAACTTCGAGACGGGGTCGCCGAGCTGGAACCTGCCTTCCTCGTAAAGAACCATCGCCGCGACCGCGGTGATCGGTTTCGTCATCGAGAAGATGCGGAACAGCGCGTCCTCGCTCAGAGGACGCGGATCCTCCACGCCCCGCTGGCCGACGGACGAGACATGGACCACGTGTCCGTCCCGCGCCACGACGGTCAGGACTCCCGCCAGCTTGCCGGAATCCGTGTAGCCCTGGGCGAGTTCCTTGATCCGGTCGAGGCGCTCCTCCGACATGCCCACCCGGTCCGCCTGCGCCTCCGGTATCTCGCCCGCCAGCGACTTAAGCGCCAGCAACGCGGCGACCGCGGCCAGCATCCACATCCTCGATGCGTTCATCTCCAGTTCCCCTTTCGCAGAATTCGACCGGCATGGTCCCCGACGGCGCGCCATGCTACCCGATTCGCTGACCGCCCTCGTCAAAGGAGCCTTCAGCCCTCGTCGAAAAGAGCCGCGTATCGTTCCCGCAGCGCGTTCTTCTGCACCTTGCCCATCGCGTTGCGGGGCAGTGCGTCGAGATTCACGACCCGTTTGGGCTGCTTGAAACGCGCCAGCCGGCCCCGGAGGGTGTCCTCCACGGCGCCGAGTCCGACCTCCCCCCCCGCCGGCACGACCACGGCCACCACCCCTTCCCCGAAGTCCGGGTGCGGTACGCCGATCACCGCGGTCTCGGCCACTTCCGGCATCTCCTCGATGAGGTCCTCCACCTCCTTCGGATAGACGTTGTAGCCGCCCGAGATGACGACGTCCTTGGCGCGCCCGACGATGGTGACCCGCGCCTCCGCGTCCATCAAACCCATGTCGCCGGTGCGGAAGAAGCCGTCGTCGCGAAACTCCTCCGCCGTCTTCTCCGGCATGCGCCAGTAGCCCGAGAAGACGTTCGGGCCGCGCACCTCGATCTCGCCCACCGCACCGGTCGCCAGCACCTCGCCGTCCGCCCCGCAGATGCGCGTCTCGACACCTGGCAGGGCGAAGCCCACGGTCCCGGCCACCCGCTCGCCGTCGAGCGGGTTCGACGTGTTCATCAGCGTCTCCGACATGCCGTAGCGTTCCAGGATGCGGTGCCCGGTGCGGGCCTCGAAGGCATGGAACGTCTGCTCCGTGAGCGGAGCGGAACCGGATATGAACAGCCGCATGCCGGCGCACGCCTCGCGGCCGAAGTCGGGCAGGGCAAGCAGCCGCGTGTAGAACGTTGGCACGCCCATCGTGACCGTCGACTCCTCCAGGTGACCCGCGAAGGCCTCCGCGTCGAACCCGGGCAGGAACACCATCGATGTCCCCGTCAGGAAGACGCAGTGCATGGCCACGAAGAGACCGTGGACGTGGAAGATCGGCAGCGCATGCAGGAGCACGTCGTCGTCGCGCCAGCCCCAGGCCTCGCGGAGCGTTGCGGCGTTGCTCGCGAGGTTGGCGTGGGAGAGCATCGCGCCCTTCGAGCGCCCGGTGGTGCCGGACGTGTAGACGATGGCGGCGAGGTCCCCCGCCGCGCGCCGGGCGACCGCATCCCGGGGGGTGGCCGACGCCGCCGCGTCCGCGAAGCTGCCGCCGCCGGCAGCGTCCAGGGTGGCCACGGGCACGCCCCAGTCCCGTTGCGCGTCCTCCGCGCACACGAACAGCGCCGGCTCCGCGTCCGCGAGGAAGTACTCGACTTCCCTGGGTGTGTACGCCGTGTTCAGCGGCACGTAGACGGCGCCGAGCTTCAGGCAGCCGAGATAGAGCGCCACGCACTCAGGCGACTTCGCCACCTGCACCACCACGCGGTCCCCGGCCCGCACGCCGAGTTCGGCGAGTGCTCCGGCGGCGGCCGATACGCGCGCGAGAAGCTCTCCGTGACTCCAGTCCTCCGCGTCCGGGAGCCGCAGGCACGGTTCGTCGGCGTGCGCCAGGAACTGCGCCTCGAAGGACGCGTAGAGGTTGCCGTTCATCTCTTGCGGCTCCTGAAGTCGCCGGGAGGCCCGTGTCGCTCGCCGGCCGAAAGACGCGCATCGTCTCCGCTTGCCGCGCTCCGGGCAAGTCGGAGGCCAGGCGGGCGGCTTGAATCGCGTGGGGGTTTCGCCAAGAATCCCCTGCCTCCAAGGAGGTCCCCGCCCCATGATCAAGCTCTACGGCTTCCCCGTCAGCAACTACTACAACATCGCCAAGGCCGCGCTGCTCGAGGCCGGGGTCGAGTTCGAGGACATCCGCACGATCCCGTCCCAGAAGGACGATTACCTGGCCGTCAGCCCGATGGGCAAGGTGCCGGCGATGGCAGTGGACGGGACCGTCATCACCGAGGCATCGGTGATGGTCGATTACGTCGCGGAGCATCTCGGCGGCAGCCTCTATCCGGACGACCCGGTCGCCAGGGCGCGGGTGCGCGAGCTGATGCGCTACGTCGACCTGTACATCGACCTGGCGGCCCGCCCGTGCTTCGGCGAGGCGCTGTTCGGCGGCTCGGTCGCGGACGCCATCAAGGAAAAGTCGAAGGCGGATCTCGAACGGGGCGTGGCGGCGCTCAAGCGGCGCGCGCGCTTCGCGCCCTACATCGCCGGCGCCGAGCCGAGCTATGCGGACTTCTCGGCGTACTTCTCCATCCCGCTCGCCAACATGGTCGCCAAGCGCCTCTTCGACTGGGACTTCATGGCCGACTGGCCGCAGCTCACCGCGATGATGGAGAAGCTCCGGGAGCGGCAGTCCGTCGCCACGATAGAGGCGTCGCGCCAAGGCTGACGCGCGACGCGGCCGTCCTCAAGGGAGCACGCCATGGCAGCGCCTCTGATGACGCCGGCGCCGGAGGCGGTGGCCCGGTCGCAGATGGCGGCGTTCATGCGCCAGGCCGGCTGCTCCGACTACGACGCGCTGCACGCGTGGTCGATCCGCGAGCGCGGTGCGTTCTGGAGACACGTCTGGGACTACTGCGGCGTGGTCGCGAGCGCGCCCGCCACGGACGCGCTCGTCGAAGCGGGCGACTTCCACAGCGCCCAATGGTTCCCGGGCGCCCGACTCAACTTCGCGGAGAACCTGCTGCGGCGGCGCGACGGGTCGACCGCACTCGTCGTGGCTTGCGAAGACGGCGCCCGCCGCACCCTGAGCCATGCGGAGCTCTACCGGGCGACGGCGCGCCTCGCCGCGGAACTGCGGGAACGGGGCGTGGGCCCGGGCGACCGCGTGGCGGCATGGCTGCCGAACGGCGCCGCGGCGGTCATCGGGATGCTGGCGACGGCCAGCGTCGGCGCGGTCTGGTCCTCCTGCTCGCCCGACTTCGGCGTCGCCGGCGCGCTGGACCGTTTCGGGCAGATCGAACCCAAGATCCTCATCGCCTGCCGCCAGTACGACTACGGCGGCAAGACCTTCGACGTGTCCGCCAAGGCCGAGTCCGTCCGCGCCAGCGTCGGCTCCATCGAGGCCCTCCTGTGGACCGGGGACATCGAGCGGCTGGTCGCGGGGCGGGAGGCGGAGCGGGAGGAGGAGGCCGTCGACTTCGAGCAGCGCGCCTTCGACGATCCCCTCTACATCCTGTACTCGTCCGGCACCACGGGGAAACCCAAGTGCATCGTGCACGGCATCGGCGGCACGCTGCTGCAGCACCTGAAGGAACACCGGCTGCACGTGGACCTGACCCCGGCGGACACCCTCTTCTACTTCACCACCTGCGGCTGGATGATGTGGAACTGGCTGGTTTCCGGGCTCGCGAGCGGCTGCACGCTGGTGCTCTACGACGGCTCCCCGTTTCATCCGAAGCCCGCGGCACTCATGGACCTGATCGACGCGGAGCGGATCACCGTGTTCGGCACGAGCGCCAAGTACCTGTCGGCGCTCGGCAAGGCGCGCGTCGTCCCCCGCGAGAGCCACGACCTGTCTTCGCTGCGCACGATCCTCTCCACCGGGTCCCCGCTCACCCACGAGAACTTCCGCGAGGTGTACCGGAACTTCCCGGGGGGCATCGCCCTCGCCTCCATCTCCGGCGGGACGGACATCGTGTCCTGCTTCGCGCTGGGGAACCCCATGCTGCCGGTCCACGAGGGCGAACTGCAGTGCAAGGGCCTCGGCATGGCCGTCGATGTCTTCGACGAGGGCGGCGCGCCGCTCGCGCGGGGCAAGGGCGAACTCGTCTGCACGAAGTCCTTCCCGTCGCGGCCGATCGGCTTCTGGAACGATCCCGACGGGGCGAAGTACCGCGCCGCCTACTTCGAGAAGTTCCCCGGCGTCTGGGCGCACGGGGACTTCGCGGAGTTCACGGAGCACGGCGGGATGATCGTGCACGGCCGCAGCGACGCCGTCCTGAACCCCGGCGGCGTACGCATCGGCACGGCGGAGATCTACCGCCAGGTCGAGTCCATCGACGCGGTGGTCGAGGCGCTCTGCGTCGCCCAGGACTGGCGCGACGACGTCCGCATCGTGCTGTTCGTCGTGCTGCGCGAGGGGCTCGAACTCGACGCGGACCTCGTCTCGGAGATCCGCACCCGCATCCGCAACAACGCCTCGCCCCGCCACGTTCCCGCGATCATCGAGCAGGTCTCGGACATCCCGCGCACCATGAGCGGCAAGATCGCCGAACTCGCCGTGCGCGACGTGATCCACGGGCGCGCGCCCGGGAACACGACCGCGCTCGCCAATCCGGAGGCGCTGGCGCAGTTCGAGACCGCGCGGTCCGCCACCGAATGACCCGCAGCCCTCCAGGAACGGAGACCTCTGCCAGATGAGCGACCGAAAAGCACCGCCCGCGGTCAGCGCCACCGACGTCCCCGCAAGGACAAAGTCGTCCAACTACCCCGAGCCGTACTTCAGCCGCATGGCGAAACGCGAGAAGCGCGCGCTCGGCGACTTCTTCGGCCTGCGGAACTTCGGCGTGAACCTCACCACGCTCGCCCCCGGAGGCGAATCGGCGCTGCTGCACGCGCACAGTCGCCAGGAAGAGATGATCTACGTCCTGCAGGGCCACCCGACCCTGGTGACCGAGTCGGGCGAGACGCCCCTGGAACCGGGCATGTGCGCCGGCTTCCGGGCGGGCGGTTCGGCACATCAACTGGTCAACGGCACGGATCAGGCCGTCGTCATTCTCGAAATCGGCGACCGTCCGGCGGACGACTCGGTGCGCTACCCGGACGCCGACCTCCAGGCCGTCCCGCGGGGCGACGGGACCTGGCGGTTCACCCACAGGGACGGTACGCCCTACTGACGGGAGCCCCAGACAGGGCCGGTCCTTCAGGCCTCCACCGTCTCGATCCGATCCGCGATCCTGGCAGACCACTCCTTCGGGCCCGCGATATGCACGGACTCGCCGCGCGCGTCCACCGAGACGGTGACCGGCATGTCGCGCACCTCGAACTCGTCGATCGCCTCCATGCCGAGGTCCTCGAACGCGATCCGGCGCGCCTGGACGATCGCTTTCGAGACGAGGTAGGCGGCGCCGCCCACGGCGATCAGGGATACCGCGCCGTTGTCCCGGATCGCCTCGATGCACTCGTGGCCCCGCTCGCCCTTGCCGATCATGCCGATCACGCCGGCCTGTTCGAGCATCGTCCTCGAGAACTTGTCCATGCGCGTCGCCGTCGTCGGGCCGGCGGGCCCCACGACCTCGTCGCGGACCGGGTCCACCGGGCCCACGTAGTAGATGAAGCGGCCCCTGAAGTCGACCGGGAGCGGCTCGCCGCGCTCGATCATGTCGACCAGGCGCTTGTGTGCGGCGTCGCGGCCGGTCAGGAGCTTCCCGGACAGCAGCAGGGTCTCCCCCGCGCACCATTCGGCGAGGTCCGCCCGGGTCACCGTGTCGAGGTCGACGCGGCGCACGTCTCCTTCGAGCTCGAAGGCGACGTCCGGCCAGTCGTCGAGGTCCGGGGGCGCGAACTCGGCAGGGCCCGAGCCGTCGAGTTCGAAACGCACGTGGCGCGTGGCCGTGCAGTT
The DNA here is from genome assembly GCA_022825925.1 of Pseudomonadales bacterium. Classification (GTDB taxonomy): domain Bacteria; phylum Pseudomonadota; class Gammaproteobacteria; order Pseudomonadales; family Azotimanducaceae; genus VXNE01. The sequence goes on from JAJDVW010000085.1 coordinate 28,690, forward strand.
CGGGATGACCGCGACCGGCTTGTTCGCGGCGTGGGTCGGGTGGTCCTTCACCTTGACGTCGAGTACGGTGGTCAGGCCGCCGAGGCCCTGGGCGCCGATGCCGAGGGCGTTGACCTTGTCGAACAGCTCGAGCCGCAGCTCCTCCGCGCGGTTCGACGGGCCGCGGGCGACGAGGTCGTGGATATCGATCGGCTCCATCAAGGCTTCCTTCGCGAGCAGCATCGCCTTCTCGGGCGTGCCCCCGATACCGACGCCAAGCAATCCCGGCGGGCACCAGCCGGCGCCCATCGCGGGGACCACGTCGAGAATCCAGTCGACCACGGAGTCCGAAGGGTTCAACATCGCGAACTTCGCCTTGGCCTCGCTGCCGCCACCCTTCGCCGCCACCTCCACGGACAGCCTGTCGCCGGGCACGACGCGGTAGTGGATCACCGCCGGCGTGTTGTCCCGCGTGTTCGCCCGCGCGCCGTCCGGGTCGGACATGATCGACCCGCGCAGCACGTTGTCGGGGTGCAGGAACGCCTGCCGCACGCCCTCGTTGACCATCTCGTCGACGCTCGCCCCGCCCTCCCACGAGACACCCATCCCGACGTCGAGGAACACGTTGACGATCCCCGTGTCCTGGCAGATCGGGCGCTTGCCGAGGGCGCACATGCGCGAGTTGACCAGGACCTGCTTGAGCGCGGCTTTCGCCGACGGCGACTCTTCGCGCTCGTACGCCGCGGCCATCGCGCGGATGAAGTCCGGCGGGTGGTAGTACGAGATGTACTGCAGCGCGTCCGCGACGCTTCGCGTGAGATCCTCCGCGCGGATAACGGTCATGGAAGCCTCCGGCACATCCCCGTGCGCATTGTAAATCGCCGCGGCCAGCTCCGGCCGTCGGAGGCGCAATACACGGTTGGCCGCGTCATTGCGTCTTGGCCGCGGGCCCAGCGGATGAACGCGGGGGACCGCTGCAGGGCCGGTTCGCGGCGCACGCAGGAGCCGACCAGGAACTCGCCGACCTCGCGCCTGAGGCGCGTGGCGTAGGTTACGATGGCGTCGAGGTTGACGTCGCTCGCCAGCGGGTAGAGCGAACAGCACAGCGCGATCAGCGCGCTGGCGTTGTCCGGCACCTCCGCGTCGTCGGGATCGTCGAGCACGGCCCGCGGATGCGGGAGTTCGCGCCCGATCTTCAGGAACGCCGCGAATTCGACCGCGGCGGGCGGCCGTGTCGGGGCTCGGAGCGATGGGGATGCCCCCGTCAGCCTCTGCGGTCGACGGACGGAAAGTTGCGAATGGGCGGGCGGCGGATCGCGAAGTCCACGGATTCCCCGGGCGCTCCCGAACCCCCGAAGTCGGTCGCCGACGGCGGCGAGGCGCCCGCGGGCGCCCCTTCCGCCGCCGGGGGCTCAGCGATTCACGCCGGCCGCGGCTCGTCTCGTGCCGGAGGACAGGTTGACGATTCGCCCGTCGCGGCTTGCGGCGAGGTTCATCAGCAAGACGGGCCGGTCGGATTCGACCTCGAGGCGCCAGTTGCCGGCGCCGTCGCCCAGCGCGCCGTCGAGCGCGCCCCGCAGCGCCCGGCCCGTCTCCAGTTCCGCAGCCTCCACGACTCTCGACTCGCCCGCGTCCACGGTCAGCCACACGATATCGCGGGACGGGTTGCCGTCGTCGTCCCTGCCGCGGATCAACACCCGCGCGGGAAGCGGCCCCGGATTCACGATCCGCAGTTGGCCCGCCTGGACGGCGCCACCCGCCGGATTGAACATCGGCAACTCGTGGGTTCGGCCCGATGCGTCCGCCACGTCGT
>JAJDVW010000041.1 GCA_022825925.1 Pseudomonadales bacterium
GTCGCGCCCGTCATCGCCAATCGGCAACCATCGGCAAGACGCCGAGGATACGGCTCGCCTTGACCGTCGCGATCGCCCGGTTCCACCCCGAAAACAGGGCTTCGCGGCAACCCGGATACCCTCCTCGGCGGGAACAACCGCTATACCCATGCCGTGATGTAATCGTTAGCCGAAAGCACATGCCCGATAGTCAACAGTATCGCCCGACACAGTAAATCGGTGAGCGATCCAGGCTAGAGAAGTACCGCTTGTCTCGCACGCCGAAGGCTTAGTTGTCATGCGATCACTGAAAGTAACGTTGTTGTCGACCCTTCTACTGGTTGCGGTGTTTGCCGTTGCCGAGGACCGGACACCGGCGGAGAGACTGTCCACGATACTGATGAACATGCACGAAACCTTGGACGCCGGCCAAGGGATGATTAATCTGTCTAGGCAAATGGGGCGCTACACTAACCACGCAGCAGGGCGCGAGTGCCTCGCCAAAACCATATCGGTCACGCAGCAATACATGGCGGACATAATGTACGCTACCGACCACCTGTCGCTGGAGAGATTCAATCAGTTGCGCCGATCCGACCCCGAAGATGCGGAAGAACTGGCTGAGGAGGTCGTCCGCGAGCTGGAGGAGATAGAGTCACGTTGGACAGAGGGGTTCGTTGACCCGGGGAAGTGCCGTCTCCTTTACGATTGACAGCCACCAGTTGAGCGCGGTAGAAGGATGAGGGGTCCGGGTCTCCCGCCGAATACGTCGCTTTCAACGGCCAATAAGCGGGGCTCCCAAAACGAAATGGGAGTTGAAACAGACCCGGACCCACGTCTGATTTAGGATCGGCCGGAATCCGTCAAGGGACGTTGAATCTAGCATCGTATGTAAATCCCATAGCGAAGCCCATGATGAGGACGTTTACGGCACTGATCAGACTCATTTGCCCAATGGCGCCAACCAGACCGAACACGTTGACATCCATCAAGAGCGTCGCGTTCAGGACGACCTCGACTACGAAGAAGACCAGAATCACCCACAGGGCGGCTTTGCGGTGCGAGTAATCCGCCAGACGCGTAAGGCGAGCCGTCTGTCGGAAGGCATCAAAGTCGCTACGAGCCCTGGCAACGTCTTCCCCAAGCGCAAGCAGGTTCTGCAGACCTTGACGCGCCTTGCTCGCGATGTTGCCCAACCCCGCGCGCTCGTCGACCCCCACTTTCTGCTCTAGGATCTGTAGCTCCTCCTCGTCGGCGTTCGCGAGGACTTTTCGCGTCTGGTCACTGAGGAAGGCGCTAACCTCCTGGCGGCAACTAGTGGCCTCTTGGTTGATCCAGTCGATGATGCGACGCTCCATCGCGTCAAAGCTCCGTGCGTCGGAACGCGGTAGGTTGTCTTCCCCGAGGCGACGGCCCTCGGCTTCAACGTCGTGCTCGGCCAGCCACTTCTCTGGATCAAGAGGACGAAACTCGCCCTCAATCCGGTCGAAACCACTCTGGTAGGCCGAGTTGCGCCTTCCCTTGTCCATACTCGCTTCTCTCGTTCCCCAACGGTTCACGGGGTCTCGGACTGTCGTGGCCGGAAGCGGACCGCGCACGCCGATCCCCCAGCAGCGCCATGGCGCTGCCCAGCACGGCCCCGGTTCTTCGCGTTCGCGGGCGGGAGAACGCTAGGCGTACCGCGGGCAGGCTCGGCGAGTCAGGTGAACTCCGCGGATTTGACGCATGTTCGAACTGTCCGTGCCTCGCTCAGGTAACGATACCAAGGCGGCTTATACGCGTGTGTTCTTAACGTGCTAAAAGTCGGCCATTATCTATGTGGATTTTGTTAAGACTGTACGAGTATGACTCGCGCCGGCCCGAACGAAGCCGACTGGCGAAGGCAAATGCGGAAGATCGCCTAAGGCGTCAGGACGGACGCCGCGTAACTCGCCCCACCGTTTCAACCCCCGCGGCAACGGTGCTTCACGGCAGGACGGGGTTCCGTCCGCTACGCTCCAGAAAGGTCCCCTCGGACCCCCGAAGGCTCGCAGTGCGACACGTAACGAAACGCGTACCGGCTATGGACAGATGCTGTGGATTTTCATTAGCATCAAGGAGTTGACGCAGCATCAAAGCGGACGCGGGGGACTACGAAGACTGGCCGGAGGGTTCGGAGGGAGGCGGCTCACAGGCGGACGGGATCCAGTGCACGCCAACCTCGAACAACCGGTCGCCCACGTCCTTGAAGTGTGCGAGCGCGTGATACTGTCCAGGCGCATCCGCCGCCGAAAGGATGCCTCGGTCGCATAGCGCTTGCAGATTCTCGCCCCCGGACGCCGCGCCCCCCAGCAGCGCAGCCCAGTCGGCGTCGTTCACCCCGTCGCGAAATCGGCCCCCGGGCCAATCCTCCAGGATGACGTTCAGTGCTCCCTGCGCTCCCGCGGAGAGATCGGTGGCCACCCTGCCGAAGAACGCCTCGCGGTCACGCTCGAACTGCATGCGCTCCCATTCCCACTCGAGGCTCAGGCCGCAAACGTCAACGAACCACTCTACCCACGGGGTGACTTCGTTGCCCTGGGAGTCCTTGCCGTATTTGCCGAGTTCTTCGTAGTACTGCTCGACCCGGACATCGATCACGGTGGCGAGGTACCCCGCGCCTTTCCCCCGCGCCCTGAGCACGCGCTCGGCAATGGCTCGTCCGATGCGCCCGTTCCCATCCGCGAAGGGGTGAATACACTCGAACCACCTGTGAGCGATGGCAGCCTTCACGGGCGCCAGCAGCGCCTGCTCCTGCAGTGGCTCATGCGTCGCGTTCATCGGGAGCGTGAGCGGGCGCCCCAGCCAGTCCAGGTAGTTCGCCATCAGTCTCTCGACCTGATCGGGACCGGGTGCCTCGTAGACGATCCCTCGCGTCCGGCTGCGGATGTGCACATCCGTACGTCTGTACGCACCGATCTGAAGTGGTCCACCCCGACTCTGCCGCCCTCGTTGGTAGCCCAACAGCCGTTCGTGCATGTCGAGGAGAACCGGACGGTCCAGAGCCGGCGCCGCCCGGCAGGCCTCCAGCATGCCGATCACGCCGGCAGCCCTTGGGTCGGCATCTTCGGCCGGGTCCAGGCCGGTCGCCGCATCCCGCAGGTCGTCGTAGGAAATGTACTCACCCTCTGAGATTGTGCAATCCATCGTTGTTACATGGAAGCCTGGCGCATTACCTCCCCGAAGCTGATGCCGGTGCCCCAGAGTTCCCGGTAGCCGGAAGCGAAAATGTGGGCGAACACGGAGCCATGGGTCTCATGGTCGAAGCACCGGATGGTGACGTCGAGGCCGGGATCGCTGGCCTGCAACCGGTGCAGCAGTGCGACGCCGCGCTCGATGTACTGTGCGAGGTAGGGGTCTTCCTCTTCCGCTCCGCCGTATCCGCAAAACACGCGCAAGGGCCTGGCTGCCGCCATGGCGCCGAACCGGGTCTCCCGCTCGGGCAGGGTTCTCTCCAGCACGTCCGTGCCGAACGACCCGACGATGAACCGGCTGAACGGGGTCTGCTTGCGCAGCAGCGTGTCCACCGCGAAATCGCCGCCCGAAGAGTGTCCGGCCACCCCGACCTCGTCGGGATCGATGCGGTACCGGGACGTCATGTCCGGGAGGACCTGGTCGGCCAGAAAGGCATGGAACGCGTCCGTCCCGCCAAAGCCGTCCTCGAACCGCATGCCGGCCGCCTCGAACATCTTCTCGTACACCTCCCAGAACGAGAACTCGGCGCCCGGCGGCGCGGCGCGCACCTCGTCGGTGGGCACCTCGGCGGAGTAGTCGATGGTGCGCTGGATCCCGTGTACGCCCGGGGGCGCGGTCGATACGCCCGCCACGATGGCCGGCCTGGCCTCTCCGATGGTGGACATCAGGGACACCATGTCGACGGCCGCCCCCAGGAACATGCCGCCGTCCAGCAGGATGAGCAGCGGATACGGCTGATCGCTCTGCTCGTACCCCGGAGGGGTCCAGATCCACAGGTCGTAGTCGACCCCGTTGCTGTCCGCGGTCACGATCTCGTGCGTGAGGTCCTGCATGGACTGCGGCAGTCGGATTCCGGTGTTCATGATGTCGCTCCCAAGTGTGGTTTCGCGCGGCTACTCCGCACCGACGCTATTCCGCGCCGACCCGGTACCCCTCGGGCGGCCGCATCCCCAGCAGGTGGGTCACGAAGTAGTCCCACTGCCGGCGAGAGAAGTACCCCGTTGCCTCGCCCGGCGCGTGTCCCGCGTTCGGCAGGATGAGCAGGTCGAAGTCCTTGTTGGCCCGGATCAGCGCTTCCACCACCGCATAGGTGTTGGCCGGATGCACGTTGTCGTCGAGGGCGCCGTGCACCAGCATCAGCTTGCCCTTCAGGTTGCCGGCGAGGTGCGCGTTCGAGCCGGCCTCGTAGTAGGCGTCGTCGGTGTCGCCCTGGTAGCTCTCGCCCCAGATCGGCAGGTAGGTGCGCGGGTCGTGGTTGCCGGCGCCGGACACCGCCACCTTGTAGAAGTCCGGGTAGCGGAGGATGGCGTGGGTCGAGGCGTAGCCGCCGCCGGACCACCCGTAGACCCCGGCGCGCCCGGCGTCGATGTAGGGCCGCTCCGCCGCGAGTTGCTCGATTGCGGCGATGTGATCGTCGAGCGTGCCGGCGGCATCGAGCAGGTTCACCCCCGGCGGGAAGTGGAAGTCCCGGCTGCGCCCCGGCGTGCCGCGTCCGTCGACGGTCATCACCACGAAGCCGAGTTCCGCCATGGCCTGGGCGCCGAACAGGCCGAACAGCGAACCCGCGAACTGGTGGGGCTCGCGCCAGATCTGCGGGCCGGGGTAGATGGAGTCGATGATGGGGTACGACCGCTCGGGGTCGAAGTCGGCGGGGAAGAACAGGGCGCCGTAGAGCGTGGTCTCGCCGTCGGCGGCGGTCACGGTGAAAGGCTCCGGGGGGACGAAACCGTCCGCCTCCAGGGGCGAGGCGTCGGCGGTTTCGAGCACCGCGATCAACTCGCCTTCGCTGCTCAGCAACTCCGTGCGGCCCGGGTCGGTGTTGGTGCTCCAGCTCGCGACCAGGTAGTCGCCGCCCGGCGAGAAGGGAGAAGCGGCCGCGACCAGGTCCGCCACCGAGCCGTGATTGCCGCGACCGGGCGTGATCCTCTTGAAATCCGACCCGTCCACATCGACGCCATAGAGGAAGTGATGGTACGGATTGCCCTCGGCCTCGGGCTGGGACCCGAGCAGGTACAGCCGCCCCGCTTCGCGGTCCACGTGCACGATCGCTCCCACGTTCCAGTCTCCGGAAGTGATCCGCGCGACGTTGCCGTCGGCGTCCTTGCGGTACAGGTGCCCGTAGCCGCTCTCGTCGGAGAACCAGACCAGGCTGCCGTCCGCGAAGTCGACCACCTGGGGCGGCAGCGGCGTGGCGAGCCCCGGCGAGGACGTGCGTTCGCTCACGCGGTCCACCTCCATGCGGACCTCGCCCGTGTCCAGGTCGACGCGATGGATCGAGAAGCCGCGGGCGAAAGGTTTGCGGTGTACGAAACCGAACCCCCGCGAGTCCTCCCGCCACCAGACTTCGCCCGAGTCGGGACCGGTGATTGCGGCGTAGGTCATTTCGATGTCGGGATAGTCGATGTCCGTGCGCCGGCCGCTCCGGACATCGAACACCACGAAGCGGCCCCGGGGCTTGACCTCGTCGCGCGCGAAGGCATAGCGCATCGTATGGGTGCGCGGCCGCCGGCTGCCATCGGCGGGGACGTGCTCGATGATCGAGAGTTCCCCGACGCCGCGCTCGTCGACGCGCTGGGTGAGCAGTTTCGTGGAGTCCGGCGCCCATTTCACCTGGGGGGCGTGCCCGCCGAGCAGCCGCTGCATCGTGATGTAGGAGACGCTGGTGCCGAGCTGGCCGCCGTAGTGCCACGTTTCCTCGCCGTCCGTGGTCAGCCGGATCCGGGTCTCCCCGTCCGCCGAGCGGACCCAGAGGTCGTGGTCCTCGTGATAGGCGGCCCACTTGCCGTCCGGAGAAGGCGTCTCGAGCGGCGTGAACAGTGGCTTGGGAGCCTCGGACGCCGCGCAGGCGTCCGCGGTGCAGCGGTAGAACGCGTCTTCCACCGGGAACTCGATGCCGCCGTCGTCGTTGAGGGTGAACGTGTCGAACGGGAGCGTCGTCTCCGTGTAGTCGCCGTCCTCGTCCAGCCGGGACAGTTCACGGGCGATCAGCGCGTGGTCGAACGAGGGCTCCCGCTCCCCCGTCGCGGCCGTGACGGTCACGAACTGTCCGCCGCCTCCCGAGAGCGCGCGCTTGTACCAGAAGCGTTCGCCTGCGCCGATCCAGTTGGGAGTGACCGACGCGTTCAGGACATAGCGTTCCTGCCTGTCCAGCAGAAAGCGCTCGGCGCGCCGGTAGGCTTCCGCCGGAACCGTCGCCGGCGCGCCCACGCCCGTGCGGTCCCCCGTAGCGTCGTTCACAGCCGCGGGTTGGCAGCCCCACGCCGCGGCGAGCAGAGCGGGCCAGAAGAGGCATCGCGTCCAGCCGCTCATTCGAACGGCCTCAGCATCTCGACGAGATACCGCTTCTTCAGCTCCATGTTGAACTCCCCCGTCTTGCCCATGGCCCCGTGCCCCGTGTCGGGATAGATCATCATGCGGTGCTGCTTGCCGAGCCGAATCAGGTGCTCGGTCATCTGGAACATGTCCGCCTGGGTACCGGTGTCGTTGATACCGCCGACCTGCAGGAGTTCGCCCTCGAGCAGCGGCGCGAGCGCCATGGCGTCCGCCGCATCGTAGGCCGCCTTGTTCTCCTGGGGCATGCCGAGATAGACCTCGTAGAGGGTGAAACGGCGCGAGCTGTAGCCGGGCACCTCGCTGATGCCGACCTTGTAGAGGTCCGGCGCCTGCGTCATGGCGCGGAAGGTGAAGTGGCCGCCCCAGGAAGCGCCCATGACGCCGACGCGGTCGAGGTCCAGGAACGGCAAACGCTCGCCGAGCTGGCGGATGGCGCCGGCGTGGTCGGCGATCTCGAACTGCCCCCAGTTCATGTAGACGGTGTCGTGGAACGCCTTGGAACGCTCCGGCGTGCCGCGTCCGTCGAGCACCACCACGAGGATGCCCAGTTGCGCGAGGGCCCGGGGGAAGTTCGCCGCGCGCCCCAGCAGGCCGCCGAACGGCCCGAGATCGTCCCCGAAGTCCACGGGCCGCCAGGTGGTCTGCGGCCCGGCGTAGATGTACTCGACCACCGGGTACCGCCCGTCGGGGTCGAAGTCGTTGGGGAAGTACATCGTCACCCAGAGATCGGTCTCCCCGTCGGCCGCCTTGACCACGTACTCGGTCGGCGGCAGCCAGCCGAACGACTCGAGCCGGCCGATGTCCGCTTCCGCCAGCACGCGCACCAGGCTGCCGTCGGCGGCCCGCAGCTCCGTGCGGGGCGGCGCGTCGACGTTCGAGTACGTGTCAACGAAGTAACGCGCCGACGGCGAGATGCTGGCGGCGTGCTGGCCAATGCCCTCGGTGAGCTGCGTGAAGCCCTCTCCATCCAGGCCCACGCGGTACAGGTGGGTGTCGTAGGGCCGCGACTGGTCGCCGTGCCCGGTGAAGTACACCCAGCCCCCGTCCTGGTCGACCCGCACGACGTCCTTGACGGGCCACTCGCCGCTGGTGAGCTGCCGGACCAGGCGGCCGTCCAGGTCGTAGTGATACAGGTGGTCCCAGCCGCTCCGCTCCGAATTCCACAGGAACCCCGACCCGTCCGGAAGCAGGAAGAAGCCGGTCTCGGTCGCCCAGATGGCTTCGTGATGATTGGTCAGGAAGGTCTCGGAGGCCTCGGTCATGATGACGCGCACGTCGCGGGTGAAGGCGTCCACCGCGAGCAGTTCCACGCGGCTGAGCAGCCGGTCGTAACGGGCGACGATCAGCTCCGACCCGTCCGGCAGCCACGTGAGCACGCGCAGGTAGTGGTCCGTGTTGTCTCCCATGTCCACGTGCCGGGGCACCCGGGAGTGGATGTCGAGCAGGTACAGTTCCGACCGGTAGAGGCTGGCGCCCGCCGGGATGGTGAGGACTTCCCGGACCTCTTCCAGGGGCTTCAGCCACTTGATGGTCGGAATGGTGGGCATCGCCCCCGCATGCTGCTTCATCACGGCGATCTGCTCGCCGGTGGGCGACCAGGGCTGCCAGAGGGCCGCCTCCACGTCCCAGAAGTCGGTGGGGGTGCCGTCGTCCGTGACCGTCACCTCCTGCCCGTCCACCGTCGCCCTGAGCGCCAGGTTGTCGTCGCGCACCGTCGCGAACCACTTGCCGTCCGGCGACATGGCTTCCGGAGAGGGCAGCGGGCCGAGCCCCTGGAAGCGTTCCCGGAGGTACGTCCCCGGCACGGCGCGTTCCGCCTCGCTCTTGACGAGTTCGATGGAGAACGCGGACGGCGGGAGCTCGCGGCTCACCTCGTACGACCCCAGGTCGAGGGTGAAGGTCGCGCCTTCCAGCGCAAAGGAGACGCTGTCCGCCCCGGCCCACTGGAAGCTCGCGAACGGCACTCCGCCGCCCGCGGGTTCGTGGCCCAGCGCCTCGGTCAGCGCCGCCCGCAACCGGGCCACGTCGAACAGCGGTTCGACCATGCCCTCCGCCGGATCGACCTTCAGGATCTCGCGCGCGTTCGGACCCCCGGTCTCGTACCAGAACGCCGAACCGTCCGGCAGCCAGTTGGGAGCGACGCGGCCGCCTTCGATCATCCGCTGGAAGTCGAGATAGGCCTGGTAGGCGGCTTCGCGGTCCGCCGGGATGTCCACGGCCAGGGACGGAACGGCGACCACCGCCGTCAGGGACAGGACGGCGAGGAACCTGAGCATGCTCGCTTCTCCGGAGTCGGCTGTGTGGACTAGGACGCTGTGCGGCCCGCCGTCCCTCATCGGCGGGCGCCAGGGGTCAAAAGTACTCGGCGATCTCTTCCGGCGCGGACTTGCCGGTCAGCACGGAGACGTACATGGGGAGCAACGCCATCCGGGCGTCCAGCGATTCGTTGTAGCCGATGGTGTAGTACCCCACCTGGTGGAAGTACGTGATGCGGGCCCGGATGAAGGCCTCGTCCTCCCCGTAGCCGAAGTCCAGGAAGATGCGCTTGATGTACGCGATCCGCTCCTCGTCCACGGCCTTGACGACCGCCGAGACGTCGTCGGACGTGCGCGCCCAGTCCCGCATGGCCGACTCGAGCGCCGGATCGAACTCCGACTCGTCGATCCAGAGGTGCACCAGCCGCACGAACTCTTCCATGCCCGACGCCGCGTCCCCTCCGACCAGGCGGTCGAACATCTCGTGGCTCTGGCCCCGCCACTGGGAAAGCAGCGTCTCCAGCAGGTGGTTGCGGTCGCGGAAGTGCCAGTAGAAGCTGCCGCGGGTGACCTTCAGGTCCTCGGCGAGGGGACCGATCTTCACCGCGTCGATGCCGCCGTTGACCAGCCGCCGCTGCGCGGCGTCCAGCCAGTCCTCCGGGCGCAGCCGGGAGACGGTGCGCAGGCCCCGGTCGTCCAGTCCGGATCCCCGCCCGCGAGCCGCGACGCCCGATTCACGCATGGCCGCAATTCTCCAGCGGGGCGCTCACCGGTACTCCATCATCGTCATGCAGGCTCCGACGCAGGACGGCCTATTGTCCCTCAACGACCAGGCTTGACGCGGCACGATCGGGTTCATGCGGTCAGTTCGAGAAAACCCCGTGGAGAGAACACTTCGACCGGGCCGTTACAGTCGATGACGACTCTCACCCTTGCCGGGCACGACGCGCCTTCCGCGCCTCGGCGATGTCCGCGATCACTTCCGCCATGATCTCGTCCTCGGAGCGCAGGGCGTCTTCCGGCGTGCGCTCGACGGCATCAAGGATCGCCGCCACACGATCGGCCGTGCCGCGATCCACAACGTCCTTGAGACGGAGGAGGATGCCGTCCCCGACCACGGTGGCTTCCATCACGTCGCCTTCGCGCAGGTTCAGCCCCTTGCGCAGCTTCGCGGGAATGGTGACCTGATACTTCGGTTTGACGGTAACGAGCGGCATGGAATCCTACCCTCCCGTACCGGCGCAGAAGTCGCATTTTACGACTTTCTGAAAGTAGTTCCACTGTGGTGACCGGCCCGCCCGGGCGTCTTTGGTACACCGCCTTGGGAGAACGCTCATGAGATTCCTGCTGGGGCTTGCCCTGTGCTCCACCGCCGTCGCCTTCGCCGGTGAGCTCCCTGGTGAAACAGTACGGCCGAAGCACGAGATCAACCTCTCGAATCCCTACTCCACCGACAGCGTCCCCGCCTACGCCGGCGACCATGCGGCGGTGCACGCCTACATCGACGCCGAGATCGAGGCGCACATGGCCGCGCTGCAGCGCTGGATGCGCCAGCGCTCCATCAGCGCCCAGAACGTCGGCGTACGCGACATGGCGGAGATGGTGCGCGGCGACTTCGAGGCGCTCGGCTTCGCCGAGGCGGAACTGGTGAACACCGCCGGCCATCCGGGCGTCTGGGGCTACTACGACGCCGGGGCCGAGAAGACGCTCATGGTCTACATGATGTACGACGTGCAGCCCGTGGACCCCGAGGACTGGCGCTCGCCGCCCTTCGAGGCCGCGCTGGTCGACACGCCCCAGGGACGGGCCATCATGGCGCGGGGCGCCACCAACCAGAAAGGCCCCCAGCGCGCCTTCCTGAACGCCGTGGAAGCCCTACTGGCGGTGGACGGCGAGTTGCCGGTGAACCTGATGATCACCGCGGAGGGCGAAGAGGAACTCGGCTCGCCGAACTACCCCGAGATCGTCGACCGCTACGAAGCGCGCTTGAAGCAGGCGGACGGCGTGATCTTCCCCATGTCGGGACAGGACCCGGCGGGCCAGATGAGCATGGTGCTCGGGGTCAAGGGCATCGTCTACTGGGAACTGGAAGCCAGGGGCGGGGCCTGGGGCGGGCCCGTCGCGGCGGAGATCCACGGTTCCCTCAAGGCGATCGCGGACTCGCCGGTCCTGCGCCTGGCCCAGGCGATCTCGAGCCTGGTCGGCGACGACGGCAACACCATCGTGGTGCCCGGCTACTACGACGACGTACGGCCGCCCACGCCGGAGGAGCAGTCGCTGATCGCCGGCTACCTGCAGCAGGCGAACCTGGCGACGCTGCGCGACATGCTCGGCGTCGAGCGCTGGATCGACGGCATGGACGGGGTCGACGTAATGCACGACCTCATCTACACGCCCACGATGAAACGTCGACGGCATCTGGGCCGGCTACACCGGCGTGGGCGTCAAGACGATCCTGCCGCACATGGCCACGGCGAAGATGGATTCGCGCCTGCCCGTCGGCATCGATCCCGACGAGGCCCTGGCGAAGATCCGCGCCCACCTCGACGCGCGGGGTTTCGAGGATGTCGCCATGAACGTGCTGGCCGCCTACCCCGCCTCGCAGACTTCGGTGGACACGGACCTCGTCCGTTCCGCCATCGCCGTCTACAAGCGCTACGGCGCGACGCCGATCGTCAATCCCCGCGCCGCCGGCAGCGCGCCCTTCTACGAGTTCACCGACCGGCTGGGCCTGCCGATGATCCCCTTCGGCCTCGGTCACGGGCGCGGCGCCCATGCCCCCAACGAGGTGTTCGTGGTCGAATCGGCGGGCAAGGTCGCGGGGCTCGCCGAGATCGAGAAGGCCTACGCCGATCTCCTGTACGCGTTCGCGGCCGACTGACCGCGAACGCGCTTGCCCCGAGTGGCCCCGGGCCCCCTCAGAAGCGCACGGTGAGGTTCAGGCCGTAGCTCCTCGGACGGTTGATGTAGGACGAGAACACGATGTTGCCCGCCGGGCCCGTCTGCAGGCGCGACTGATCGCTCAGCTCGTCCGCCAGGTTCTCGATGGAGAAGATCGCCGACCAGCTCTCGCCCTGCAGGCCGGCGCGCAGGTTGACCAGACTGTAGCCGCTCAACAGCGAGTCCTCGCTGTTCAGGGCGCTCTGGTACCGCTCGTCTATCCACATGAAGTCCACGCGGGCCACCAGGTCGATGCCAGGCCTGAGCCCCGGATAGAGGAAGTCCATCGCCAGACTCAGGCTGTACTCGGGCACGTTGGGTAGCTTGTTGCCGTCGTCGATCACGGCCGGAGGACGGCCCAGGGCCTCGCGCACGGCTTCCGCCAGCGGGGTTTCGTACAACTGGTCCCCGGAGAACTCGGACGCCGTGTAGTTGAACGCGCCGGTGAAGGACACGTAGTCGTTGGCCGCCCAGACCGACTCCACCTCGAAGCCGGAGCTCGACGCGTCGCCGGCATTGTCCAGGAGACCTCCCGCGCTGGTGATGAGCAGCACCTGGATCTCGTCCCAGTCGTTGTAGAAGACGGCCGCGTTGAGCACCAGCCGGCCGTCCAGCAGCGTGTTCTTCAGCCCGACCTCGTAGGCGGTCATCTCGTCCTGGTCGAAACCGACTTCGTCGTTGGGCACTTCCGGGGCCGTGGCGACGACGAAGGTCGAGTTCAGCCCGCCGTTGCGAATGCCCTTGCTCATCGAGGCGTAGGCGAGCGTCTCCTCGCCGACGTCCCACTCGATCGAGAGCTTCGGCAGCCACTCTCCTTCGACCGACGTCTTCACCTCCGTGAGATCCTGCAGGCCGACCGCGCTCAGGAGTTGCAGGTTGGTGATGTAGATCGCCGCGCCACAGGGGTCGTCGGTACCCGCCGCGAAAGTGGGCGGCCGCGGCATGAAGCTCCTCGTCAGGATGCAGGTCGCGAGGATGGGGTCGTTGCTGGTCTTCGGGTTCTGCGTCGGGGAGGTCAGGTCCTCGTCCATCCAGCGGACGCCGGCGATCAGGCGCAGGTTCTCGGCGACGCTCCACGTGACTTCGCCGAACAGCGAGAGCTGCTCGCGGGTGGACGGTCCGCTCTCCACGTCCGAACCGAAGAACAGGTCGCTCCCCGGGCTCGGGATGCCGAGGAGCAGGTTCCCGAGCGTCGTGAGCGGAAGGATCTGCGGACTGCGCGCGATGGAATAGCCGTAGCCTTCCTGGTCCTTGTAGTACGCGCCCAGGAGCACGTTGACCGGCCCGTCGAAGTCGGACACCAGGCGCAGTTCCTGGTTGAAGCTCTCGTCCCGGGCATAGGTCTCGGTGGTGACGTCGAGAATCTGCCCGAACAGGACCGGACCGGAGTTCTGGCCCTGCACGAAGTCGTATCGGGACCAGAGCAGTTCGCGTTCGTAATAGCCGGTCACCGAAGTGAGCGCGAGCGGGCCGAAGTCGTATTCCAGCGTCAGGCTGTAGATCTCGTGGTCGTCCTCCCAGTCCTCGTCGATCGGGCGCTGGCTGAACCGGGGGTCGGCGCGGTCGCCGTCGGCGAGCCAGTCGCCGGCGTGGTCGTCCTCCGCGAAGTGCGCCACGGCGCGCGCGCGGAATCGGTCGCTCGGCTGCCAGGACACGGAGACGCGGCCTCCCTGGCTCTGGTAGTCGTTGTAGTCGTCCGTACCCGTCAGGGCGTTGTCGATGAAACCCTCGTCGTCGCGGGTAAAGCCGACCACCCGCACGCCCAGCACGTCGGGCACGAGCGTGGCATCGATCACCCCCTGCACCGTCAGGGCCTCGCCGCCGTCCTGGACGCTGCCCAGCCTGGCGTTCACCGTGCCGCGAACGCCCGCTTCCAGGGTGGGCGTATTGCTGAAGTAGCGCACGGTGCCACCTACCGAACCCTCGCCGAAGTAGGTCGGCTGCGGCCCCCGGAGCACTTCGATACGGCTCATGTCGAACGGGTTGACGTCCCGCTGGCGGGAGCTTGCGGCCTGAATCGGCACGGCGTCGACAAACTGGCTGACCACCGGCTGCGAGCCGAGGATGTCCAGCGTGCCCTGGTTGACGATCTTCGCCACGCCGCGAATGGACACCTCGTTCGCGTTCGGGCCCCGGTAGGTGAAGTCCAGTCCCGCCGTACGGCGCGCGATGTCGCCGAAGTCGACCATGCCCGCCCGTTCGATCTCGTCCTGGGCGATGGCGCGGATGCTCTGGCCGATGTCCTGGGCGCTCTCCTCGCGCAGACGCGCCGTCACCACGATCTCCTCGATCACGCCCGCGCTGTCGTCAGATTGCTGCGCCAGTGCGGGTGTACCGACGCTGGCCGCCAGAACCGTGCCGCAAAGCACGACCCCGGTCAGGCTGCTGAAACCGTGCCGGGTCTGGTTCATCTCGTTCTCCTGTTGTTTGACTGTGTCGCCACGTTGCCGGCGACGACGGCCGTATCCTCCAGCCAGTCGCGCAGGTACTTCCCGTAGCCCCGGTCGACATAGATTTCGAACTCGTCCGCCCCGATGGCCACCACGGCGGCAGCAAGCTGTGCAAAGCGGGTCGGGCGGCAACCGCCCGGCGGGAAACCGGACGGGCGAAAGTCCAGTGCCGCGCCCGCAGCGAGCACCTCGCGGACATCCCCGCCCGCGACGCGCAGAACCGAAAAGGCCGCCGACTGATCGACCGCGTTGTGGAGCACGCCGGCAAGCTCCGCCGCGCAGCGTTCGATCATGACGGCTGCCGTTTGCCGCGCGCTCGCCAGCAGCCAGTGATCGGGGCCGAGCCAGAGGCTCTGCGGATCCTCGCCCACGACGCCCAGCGGCGGCGCGAGTTGCAGGCGCCGGGCCGCCTCGCCGGCCGCCCGCCGCGCAACCCGGATCGAAACCAGCGCGCGGTCCGCCGCCGGCTCGATGCGGATGTCCAACCCCTCAGGCACGCATCCGCTCCCCCGCCGGATCGTAGAAGCAGGGCTCGACGACGCGCGCGGGCGTGGTGCGGCCGTCGTCGTAGACGAGCACCTCTTCGCCCTTGCGCCCGAAGCCGCCTTCGATCAGGCCGATGCCGATGGCCTTGTTCAGGGTGGGGCTCCGGCAGGCGCTCGTGACGAAACCCTCGCTCCGCAGTGCCCCGTTGCCGCCCGTCACGACGTGGGCGCCGGCCGCGACGCTCCCGTTCGGGTCCAGGAGCTCGAACCCCACCAGCTGGCGGCGGTCCCCCCGCCGGTCGTTGGGCCGCGCCAGCGACCGGGCGCCGATGAAGTCGCGCCGCTTTCGGGCGACCACCCCGCCGAACCCGATGTCCAGGGGGTTCGTCGTGCCGTCCGTGTCGACGCCGACGTGAATGAACCCCTTTTCCGTGCGCAGCACCATCAGCGCCTCGACTCCGACGGGCACGACCTCCGCGGAGTCCGTCCCCGACCGGAGCCGTTCGAAGACCGACGCGGCGCGGTTCGACGGAACGCTGAGTTCGTAGCTCTGCTCGCCGGAAAAGCTCACGCGCTGCAGGCGATACGGCGTGCCGTCGGCGAACCGGTCCTCGGCGAAGCTCATGTGGGGAAAGCTGGCGGTCGACAGGTCCATCATCCCCGGCAACGCCTGCAGCACGCCGCGCGCGTCCGGGCCGGCGAGCGTGGCCACCGCCCATTGGGACGTGACGTTGCTCAGCACCACCTCGAGGTCGAAATACTCGCACTGGCGCCATTCCTCGAGCCAGGCCGCGACACGGTCCGCGTTGCCCGACGTGGTGTTGACCAGGTAGTGATCCTCGGCGATGCGGACGAACACGCCATCGTCCATGACGATGCCGTTCTCGTTCAGCATCAGGCCGTAGCGCACCCGACCGGGCTTGAGGGTCAGGGCGTTGTTGACGTAGATGCGGTCGAGGAACGTCGCCGCATCCGGCCCCCGGACTTCGATCTTGCCGAGCGGCGAGCCGTCGAAGAGCCCCGCCGACCGCCGCACCGCCAGCACCTCGCGGGCGATCGCCGCGTCGCGGTCGGGGCCGTAGCAGGCGGGCCGCTTCCAGCTCCCGTAGTCGTCGAACACGGCGCCCTGCGCGGCATGCCAGTCATGGGCTGCCAGCAGTTTCGGGGGCAGGTAGAAGTCGCCGCGCCGGTTGCCGGCGATCGCGCCCATGCTCACCGGCGCGAACTGCGGCCGGCTGGTGGTCGTGCCCACCTCGCCAGGCGCCCTCCCGGTCAGTTGCCCGAGCAGGGCCAGGGCGTTCAGGTTGCTCGTCTTGCCCTGGTCCACCGCCATGCCGGCCGTGGTGTAGCGTTTCATGTGCTCGACGGAGACGTAGTTCTCGCGCACGGCAAGCTCGATGTCCGCGACCGTCACGTCGTGCTGGAAGTCCACCCATTGCCGGCCGGTGCGCCCCGGAGCGGCCGTGCATGGACGGACCGGCGAGCCGTCCCCCGGGGCGAAGCTGCCGCTCGCGGCGCCGACCGTCTCCCATCCCTCGGGATCCCGGTCCGGCACGAAGCCGTGCAACGCCGCCTCGTAGCGCAGCTTGCCGCCCGCCTGGGAGTAGAGCTGCGTTGCGGGGTTCATGCCCCCGGACATGGCGATGGCGTCGCAGTCCACCTGCCGCACCGATCCGTCGCGGTCGGCGAAGCGCAACGCCCGCGCGCCGCGCGATCCCCTTGCCGTAAGCGGCGCGGCCCCGCGGTACACCGGGATGTCGCGCTCCTCCGCGGCGTCGAGCAGACCGGCTTCGACCTCGTCGCGCGTGTCGACCATGGCGCACACGGGCGTTCCCGCATCGTGCACGGCGAGCACCGAGCGCCACCCGGCATCGTTGTTGAGCACGCCGGCGACGCGCCGGCCGCAGTCCACGCCGAAGCGGGTCGCGTACTTGTGCACCGCGCCGGCCAGCATCACGCCCGGCAGGTCGTTGTTGCCGAACAGCATCGGCTGTTCGAACGCGCCGGCGGCCAGCACGACGTGCCCGGCGCGTACCTTGCAGAAGCTCTCCACGGCGCCGTCGCCCCGCCAGGCCGCGCCGCGATCATGGATCGTGAGGACGTTGTGGTCATAGCATCCCGCGACGGTCGCATTGGCCATGAGCCGGACGTTGTCCATGTCGGCGAGTTCGGCAAGCGCCGCTGCCAGCCATTCGTCCGAACCGACGCCCTCGATCTCCATGGGGTCGTGGAGCAGCGAACCGCCGAACTCCGTGTCCTGCTCGACCAGCAGCACGTCTTCGCCCCTACGGCCTGCCGCAAGCGCGGCCATGAGACCCGACGGGCCGGAACCGACCACGAGCACCGCGCAGTGGCCGTGCAGGTGCCGGTAGCGCGTGGCGTCCGCACCGCCCGGCACGCGCCCGATGCCGCCCACCCGGCGCACCGCCCACTCGAACGCGCGCCAGTCCGGCCACTTGAACATCTTGTAGTAGAAACCGGCGGGCCACAGCGCGCGCGTGAAGTCGAGCACGCGCCCGAGGTCGAAGTTGACGGACGGAAAGCGGTTCTGGGAGCGGACCTCCAGCCCGTCGAGCAGGGGCATGGCGGTGGCGCGGACCGTCGGAATCCTCCCCGACCCCCAGTCCACGGTCACGAGCGCGTTGGGTTCCTCGATGCCCGCGGTCAGCACGCCGCGGGGGCGGTGGAACTTCATGCCGCGCCCCACGACCCGCACGCCGTTGGCGAGCAGCGCCGACGCCAGGGTGTCGCCGGGATGACCGAGACAGCGGCGCCCGTCGAACGTGAACGCGAAGCTGCGCGTCCGGTCGATACGGCCGCCTTCGGGCTTGCGGAAGGGCTGCGCCGCGCTCATCCGCCGGTCTCGGCGCTCGCGCCGTCCACGTCATCGAGGACGGGGCGGGCCTCGCCGACCCGGTAGACCGCGTGAACCCTGTGCGTCACGGTGTCGCGCACCACCTGGAACCACTGGTTGCAGCCGTAACTGTGACACCAGCGCTCGTGTACGAGCCCCTTCGGGTTGTCGCGGTTGAACAGATAGTCCGCCCATTCGGCATCGCTGGCTTCGGCCGGTGGAATCTCCTGCAGCGCTTCGCCGCCGTAACGGAACTCCGCCTCGTCGCGTTCGCCGCAGAACGGACAGGGAATCGTGAGCATCAGTGCGACACTCCCGACGCCGCGCCCTCGTCGATGAGCGCCCCGGTCTCGAACCGGTCCAGGCCGAAATCGGCGATCAGGGGATGCGGGGCGTCGTGGGCGATGGTGTGCGCCATGGTCTCGCCCCCGGCCGGGATCGCCTTGTAGCCGCCCGTGCCCCAGCCGCCGCTGACGTACAGGTTCCGGACCGGCGTCGGACCCATGATGGGCGTCGTGTCCGGCGTGATGTCGACGATCCCCGCCCACTGGCGCAGCAGCCGGAGACGGCTGAACGCGGGGAACAGCTCGATGAGCGCCGCCAGGTTCTCCTCGAGGAGCGGGACGCCGCCGCGCTGGGCGTAGCTGCCGTAGCCGTCGGCGCCACCGCCGATCACCAGTTCGCCGCGGTCCGACTGGCTGACGTACACGTGAATCACCGGTGAGAGCACCACGGTGTCCAGGCACGGCTTGACCGGCTCGCTGACCATCGCCTGCAGCGCCATGCTCGTGATCGGTACGCGAAAACCCGCCTTGGCCGCCAGCACGCCCGTGTGGCCCGCCACGCAGATGCAGACCCGGTCCGCCGCGATGGAGCCGCGGCTGGTGGTCACGCCCGTCGCCCTGCCCTGGTCGATGTCGAAGCCGGTGACCTCGCACTGTTCGACGATGTGCACGCCCAGGGCGCTCGCCGCACGGGCGTATCCCCAGGCAACCGCATCGTGCCTGGAGATGCCGCCGCGGCGCTGAATGAACCCGCCGTGCACCGGGAAGCGGGCGTCGAGATTGAGCAGCGGCACGAGCTTGCCGATCTCCGCGGGCGTCAGGACGTCGGAATCGATGCCGTTGATGCGGATCGCGTTCGTCCAGCGCCGCAGCCCCTCCATCTCGTGATGGCTGTGCGCCAGCGTCAGGATGCCGCGCTGGCTGAGCATCACGTTGAAGTTCAGCTCCCGGCTCAAGCCCTCGTAGAGTTCGAGCGACCGCTCGAAGAACGCCGCGCTCTGCGGCCAGAAGTAGTTGGACCGCGTGACCTGGGTGTTGCGCCCCGTGTTCCCACCGCCGAGCCAGCCCTTCTCGAGGACCGCGACGTTGTTGATGCCGTGGTGCTTCGCCAGGTAGTAGGCGGTGGCGAGCCCATGGCCGCCGGCGCCCACGACGACGACGTCGTAGGCCCGCGCCGGCTCGGCGGAGCGCCACGCGGCCGGCCAGCGCCGATGACCGCGCAGAGCGCGCCCGAACACTGTCGAGAAAGAGTATCCCCTCATGGGTCTATCCGTGACGCAGCAACGCCGTCCGAGCCTCAACGGATTCCTGGAGTCGACGCAGCGGCCCGCCGTTGAGGTCGAGGTCCGGGGCTGCGTTTCGTAAGGTACCCGAACGGCCGCAAACCCGAGGCCGCGAACCGCAGACCGACCGCTGACCGACCGATGAGGGAACCGCCCGTGAACGTACCCGTCCTCGACAGTGACACCGTCCTTCGGACCCTCCCGATGTCCGACTGCATCGACCTCATGGCCGCCACCCAGGCCGCCATCAGTCGGGGCGACATCGAACTGCCGTTGCGCATGATGCTCAGCGTCGCGGATGGCGCCGGCTACTTCGGCGTGATGCCCGGCGAAGTCGGCGCCGAAGAGGTGTTCGGGGCGAAGCTCGTCACGCTGTTCCCCGACAACCCGTCCCGCGGCATACCCACCGTGCAGGGCTACATCCTGCTCTTCAACCGCGCGGACGGCACCCCGCTCGCCCTGGTGGAGGCGGCCTCCGTCACCGCCCTGCGCACGGCCGCCGCGAGCGCCGCCGCGACGCGCGTGCTCGCGCGCGAAGACGCTTCGATTCTCGCGGTGCTGGGCTGCGGCGTGCTGGCGGAGTCGCACCTCGAAGCCATGCTCGCGATACGCCCGGTGCGGGACGTGCGAGTCTGGGGCAGGGACGTACAGAAAGCGACGGCTTTCGCCAAACGCCACGCGAACCGAGGCGGAGCGCGTGTCCGCGCGGTGGCCGACGCCGCCGAGGCCGTGGCGGACGCACACCTCGTCTGCACGGTCACCGGCAGCAACACCCCGATCCTCGAAGGCGAGTGGCTGTCGCCCGGAGCGCACGTCAACCTCGTCGGCGCCCACAATCCCGCCACCCGCGAAGCCGACGGCGCCGTGCTCGCGCGGGGCCGCGTCTACACGGAGATCACCGAATTCGCCCTGGCCGAAGCGGGCGACCTGCTCCTCGCCGTCGAGGAGGGGCACTTCGCGCTGGACGACATCGTCGGGGAGATCGGCCAGGTGATCGGCGGAGAGATTCCGGGGCGGACGGACGACGGCCAGATCACCGTCTACAAGAGCCTGGGCAACACCGCGCAGGACCTGGCCGCCGCGCGGGCGGTCTACACGCGGGCATCCCAATGAAGGTCACGGCTCAGGGCTCCGGACGACCGCCCCTTCGACCTGGGCATCGTCTACCCACGGAGCAGTAGCCCGCCAGGCCGTAACGTAATCTCGCGGGATCACGCCTCCACCTCGATCGGGACATTGACCAGCAGCCGCCAGTCTCGCGACCGCACCGCGCCTCCCGTCGGCGCGGACGGCACCAGCCTGGTGTAGTTGCGCGCGCGCTCTCGCACGTAGTCCCTGAGCGGGACGCAACTGTCCCCTGCGCCCACGAACTCAAGCAGAAACCCCAGCCGCTGCGCCCACAGCACCGATGCGGATCGCGCGGCCTCGACCAGCAGGGCCGGGTCCATCTGGTCCGAGAGTTCGGAGAGCATCCCCGTCACCCGGTCGATGCCCCCCGCCCGGCCCGCGTAGCCGACAAGGTCGATCGCCGTCGCTTCGACGGTCGAGGCAAGAATGGGTCCGCGTGGATTGGCGAAGGTGCACAGTGGCACGCCGGCCAGCCCGGTCCGCGAGATGAAGTCAACCCGCACGGCCCCGCACGCCCCGCACCACCCCCGCACCTGATCGGGCGCCGGCTCCTTTCCACCATCACCTGAAAGACCCGTGGTTGATGGTGAGCGGCCCCGTGGTACTGCGCCGCAGACTGGAGTCCCGCGTAATGGGGCACCCTGCGGTGATGCATGAGTGTGGGCTGGGTCGCGGGGCTTAGGGACGATCCTGCGCGTCGATCCAGCGCTGCATCCGGTTGTCCAGGACCTTCAGCGGCAGCGAACCGCCGGTGAGCAGTTCGACGTGGAACTCTCGCAGGTCGAACCTGTCGCCGAGCGCCTCTTCGGCGCGCCGGCGCAGTTCGCGGATCTTCAGTTCGCCGTGCTTGTACGCCGTCGCCTGGCCGGGATAGGTGATGTAGCGGTCGACCTCGGCGATCACGTTCCTGCGGGTCAGGCCGGTGTTGGCCAGCATGAAGTCGATGGCCTCCTGGCGTGTCCAGTCCATGACGTGGAGGCCGGTGTCCACGACCAGGCGGGCGGCGCGCCACATGTCGTAGATCAGGCGGCCGAAGCGCTCGTAGGGCGTGGTGTAGATGCCCATCTCCTCCCCGAGGAACTCGCTGTACAACCCCCAGCCCTCGCCGTAGGCGTGGAAGTAGTAGAAGCGCCGCCAGGTGGGGAGATCCTTGTTCTCGCCCTGGAACGAGAACTGCAGGTGGTGGCCCGGCACCGACTCGTGCAGGCCGAGGGCCGGAAGCTCGTAAAGCGGGCGGCTCGAGAGGTCGTACAGGTTCACGAAGTACTGACCGGCACGCGTGCCGTCCCCGGCGCCGGGCTGGTAGAAGGCCGTGGCGGTCAGGGGCGCGATCTGCTCGGGTATCACGCTGATGCCGTACGGGTTGCCGGGTAGCCGGGAGAAGAACTGCGGCAGCCGGGCTTCGATGGTCTTGCCGATCCACGCGACGCGGTGCAGATAGGTCTCTTCATCGGCAGCGTAGAACCGGGGGTCGGAGCGCAGGAAGGCCAGGAACTCGGCAAAGTCCCCCTCGAAGTCCACCTCCTCCATCACCGCTTCCATCTCTCCCCGGATGCGGTCGACCTCTTGGCGGCCGAGGGCGTGAATGGCGGGGGCGTCCGTGTCCAGGCTGGTGTAGTAGCGCAGGGCATGGTCGTAGGCTTCCCGCCCGCGCGGCACCGACGACAGGCCCACCGACGTTCGGCACGCCGGTTCGTAGCTCTCGGCATAGAACTCCGCGAAGGCCCGGTAGGCGGGATTGACGACTTCGTCGATCACGCTCAGCGCCTCGCCGCGCAACTCCTCGCGCACGCTCGCCGCAACGGAGTCGGGGATGGCCGCGAACGGCTTGGCGAAAACGCTGGCCTCCGGCGTGTCCGAGATGTAGTCGGCGATCGACTTCCCGTATCCTCCGAGCGACGCGCAAGGCTGCGTGTAACCGCCTTCCATCCCCACCCGCAGGAGGTCGACGTTCTGCCGGGCGTACACGCCAAAAGCCCGCAGGCGTTCCAGCAGATCGCGGTAGTCCTGCTCCGACGCATACCGTGTCGCCAGGATCACGTCCGCAAAGCGACTGTGCCAGCCGCCGAGGGAGGTGATCGTGAAGAAGCGGGTGCCGAAATCCAGGTTGCGCCGTTCGTGGGTCAGCATCCATTCGAAGGCTTCGTAGTTCTCGCGATTGGCCGGCGTCAGCCCCTGCGGGTCGATCTCCGCGAGCGCGGCGATGGTCCGGTCGAGCGTCGCCACCTGGGCCGCGAGCGCCTCCGGGCTGAGGTCGTCGACGCGGTCCCGGAACCGGTTCTCCCCCCAGAAGGCGGCGGTCAGTGGCGCGGCACGGACCTGGGCCTCCCAGAAGTCCTCCATGAGAAGCTCCAGCGATTCGTCCGAAGAAGAGGCATGGGCAGCCCCACCCACCGCCAGGACGAGTGCGAGAAGGATGCATCGGCGCGGGCGGGCGCGGGACGGTTGTTGTTCGCTCATCGTTTCAGCCTGTGGAACCGGGACGGAGTGGGAGACAAATGGCTGTCCGCCGTGGTCCTATGACGCATCGTCGGGAAGATCACTCAGCGTCCGGGCTGCGGATGACGTGCCGTGGAGCGAACCGCTGGGGCACACGAATCGGGAGGTGGCGTGATGAACACAAGCCCATGCAAGGCATGGCGCCGAGCGGTGGTCGGCAAAGGCGCCGTCTCGCTGCTGGCCGCGGCCGGACTGTCGGCATGCGACCCCGGCGCCGACCGCGCGCCTGACGCCGTCGAGGCGAACGGGTCCGGTTACGCGTTTGCGAACGTCAACGTCGTGTCGATGACCTCGGACCGCGTCGACGCGGACTGGAACGTCGTCGTCGCCGATGGCCGGATCACCGCCGCCGGGCCGGCCGCGAGCGTCGCGGTCCCCCCCGGCGCCCGGGTCATCGACGGCGGCGGCAAGTACCTCGCTCCCGGTCTGGCGGACATGCATGCGCACCCCATGACCACGGCCGATCTCGATGCCTACCTGGCCAACGGGGTGACCCTGATCCGCGCCATGTGGGGAGAACCGGCCGTGCTCGAGCTTCGCGAAGGCGTCGTCTCGGGCGCCATTGCGGGGCCGCGAATCATGACTGGCGGGCGCATCGTCGACGGCGAGCCCGTCATTCACTACGGCAGCGACATAGTGCTGAACGCCGCCGACGCCCTGGACGTCGTGACCCGGCACAAGGCGGCGGGCTACGACTTCATCAAGGTCTACTCCAACCTGAGCGTCGAGGCGTTCGACGCCATCGCCGAGGCGGCCAAGGCGAACGGCATTCCCTTCGCCGGACACATCCCCGACGCCGTTCCCGCGGACCACGCGTTCCGGTCGGGCATGCAAACGGCGGAGCACCTGATCGGCATCGGCCCCGCAACGCTCGCCGACGGCGCGGAGTACTACACGCGCTTCGATCCGGCCTTCCCCGAGTACGCGGCGCGGATCGGCTCGGGCGAAATCTCGCTGGACGCGGTGTATGACGACGCCAGGCTCCGGCAACTGGCGGAACTTGCCAGGGAGACCGGCATCTGGACGGTGCCCACCCTGACCACCCTCCGCGGCACGGCGCTGTCGCACGAGGAGATGTCCGCGTTCTCCGCGCGCGACGCGGTGCAGTACGTCGACTACACGGTGATGTCCTTCTGGCGGATGTCCGCGGCCTTCCGGGCGGCGTGGACGCCCGACACCTACCGCGGAGCCCGGCTTCAGTTCGACGAAGAGCTGCGCCAGGTCAAGGCGTTCCACGACGCCGGGGCCCGCATCCTCGCCGGGACGGATGCGCCCAATCCATGGGCCTTCGTGGGTTTCGGCATGGTGGACGAGCTCGAGCTGTACGTCGCGGCCGGGCTGTCGCCCCACGCGGCGCTGCAGACGGCGACGACCGCGCCCGCGGAGTTCATGAACGAGAGCGGCAAGAGCGGCATCGTCGCGCCCGGAGCGCGGGCGGATCTCGTCCTGCTCGCCGGCGACCCGCTGGCCGACATCGCCGCCTACCGCCGCATCGACGGGGTCATGGCGGCGGGCGCGTGGTTCGATCGCGCGTCTCTCGACCGCCGCCTCGCGGCGTTGAAGGCCGCCAGCGACCGCAAGGCGGCGGTGTTCCGTGACGCGCCCGCATGGCCGGTCGAGGGGTCCGAACAGGTCCTGATCAGCGCCGAGTTCATACTCGAGCACGGCGAGGACCGTGCCGGCGCGGAGCGCATCGCATCGGTGCCGATGCAGGACGGCTCGACCGCACATCTCGGGCAGTTTCTCGGTCCTGACGGGTCGGTGCGCAATACGCGCGTGGAAGTCGGGGAGGGAGGCTTCGCGCGGAAGATCACCGACGAGCGGGTATCCGGCGACGGTACGGTCGAGAGGCGCGTCTACGAAGTGCCGGACGCGGACGCCCACATCCTCACCGGCACCCCCCTCGACTGGCTCCTCCTCGGTGCGACGCTCGCGGCCATGGAGGACGGCGAGACCCGCGAGATCCCGGTACGGCGCCTGGAAGAAGGGGGTCCCGCCGAACCCGGAATCATGACCGCGACCCGCCATCCGAGCGAGGTGATCGTCGGGCACTTCTACTTCACCGGCGCAAACCGGTACGACATCGTGGTAAGCGACTCCGAGGGAACCCGGGAACTCGGCGTCTGGATGGGCGGGGGCTTCTACACCGGCTGGCCCGTCAAGATCGTCGAACGCGACCGGGGCGTCGAGTACCGGAGAATCCTGTAGCGCCCATGGCCATGACGGCAACGAGGATCTTCACGGGCAGGGAGGCGGCCGACGGCGCGGCGTTCGATCGGGGCCGGCACATCCACACGAACGTCGTGGCAACCGGCGAACACCTCCAGCTGGTGTGGGCGAGGTATGAGCCGCCGGCCCGGTACTCCATGCACACCCACCCGCACGAACAGTTCAGCGTGCTGCTGCAGGGGCGGCTGCGGCTCACGGTGGGTGGGGAGGTGCGTGAGATCGGCCCCGGCGACATGTGGCACGCGCCGCCGAACGTGCCTCACGGCGGGGAGATTGTCGGCGAGGAGGCCGTGGTCTTCATCGGCATCTATGGGCCGCCGAGCGGGACGATCCTGGACTGCGTCGAGCGATTGCGAAGCGCCGCTGACCTATGACTGTTACGGCCCCGCCATCGAGTGCCGGAGAATCCCGTCACGGCCGGCGACAGTTCGTCGCGCGGAATCTCGCAACCATGCGGGTTCCGCACCGATGGCGTCCACCGGCGCGGTGGATCGCGGTTCCGACCGCCGGCTATTCGGGCGCAGACGCGTAGCGGTCCACCCGAACGGTCCCGTCAGATGCGAGCGTGACCTCCAGAACCTGGCCGCCAAGGGCCGTATCCCCGATGGTCGTCAGTGCGCGCTCAAACAAGGTCCGCTGGTCCGCTGAACGTCGAGGCGCATGAGGCCATGCGCTACGTTCAGGCAGACCAGCCCAGTATGGTCCGGCTCGCGTTCAATCAAGATCGTGAAGTCGGCACTGTTGTGGGTCACCAGGACGTATCCGTCATCCAACGCGCGCCGCACCAGAGCCCAGTCCTGTCGAGACCGGAGACCGAGCCAGGTCACAGTGCGTCGACTCCGCGAATCCGCGCTCGCGTGCGATGGCCACGAGGCTCGGACTCAGGCACTCATCGACCAGGAACTTCAACGCGGAAGAGGCGGCTCACCAAGGGCGGTCTCGCTCGTTGTGACCGGCTCCCGTGCGCGCCACACGGGCTCCCGGCGGGGTCGTCCGCGCCGGGGGTAGGCCCGCGCATAGAAGGCGGCCAGCTCGATCTGCCTCTCCGAGAGCTGCGGAAACGCCTCGTGGATCGCCTGAGCACTGTCGCCGTTGGCCAGCATCTCGGCGATGTCGTGAACCGGAATGCGGGTTCCCTTCACGCACGGTGTTCCCGACAGTACCCCCTCGTCACGCTCGACCGCGTCGCGAGCGCTCGAAAGCATGGCGAGACCTGCGCGCACCGCGCCCTTCATCGTCCGCACATCCACGGACACAGCGCGCTCCTGAGCCGTCTTCGCGTCGGGATGATCGAGAAGATAGCGCACAAGGCGCCGCCGTCCATCCAAGGTGAGGAGGTCCGTCACGTCATGGGCGAGTCTGAGCCCCACAAGTGCGTCGCAATGGATGGCACGCCCGCGCCCATCGCCGGTCCCCGCGGTACCCACCAGGCCAGCGTCGATGATGCGATGCACCTGCTTGAGGGGCACGCCAGTGACGCACGCCGCCTCGTTCGCCGACAAGGTGGGACTCATCGCGACCCCTCCATGTATCCTTCCAGATTCAGGGAAAGAATATATCGAGGAGCGCTGGGCCTTGACAAGAGCCAGCCCCGAGGCCACGAGGCCGCCTCGCCTTGGCAGTCCCGTTTCCTGTACTGCAGCCCACTTCGCTCCACGACACGTACACACTTGAGGAGACGGCACCGCGACGCGCATGTGCGCCTAGGACCGATTCCGGGGGAACCGGGAGATGCCAGGGAGCTGTAGCGTGGAAGGCAACGCGATTCGATCGGTGGGACGAAGATGGCGAAGCGACCTGGAGCGGGCCCGGCCGTCGGCACTGAGAATCTCGAGCTCTCCTTCCCGCACGAGTTGCAGGGTCACCTCGTCGTAGTCCGAGAAACGGGCCGCGCTACCGGTCTGGTCGAGGAGAAAGATGGCGCGCCCCGCTCGCGGCTGCCTTTGGCGAACCGATGAGACGATGCGCTCTGCCTCGTCCTCGAAGAGACCGGTTCGGACGACGATGTTGCCATGGTCGAGGTCGTAGCCGCGGTCGCGAAGCGTCTTCCGAAGGTGATCGGTGTGGGCGGGCTCCTTGTCGACGAAGTAGAACTGGCAGTCGACCTCCAGGGGTTTCATGCGTCGCTCGTTGAGCACGGTGTGCGCATCGGCAGCTTCCTCCAGCATGATGAAGGGCGTACCGGACACGGTCTGGGTGCCGTCCCTGAAGAGGCCGCCCCCGGCGAACCCGTCGATGAGGTCAAGCCGGAACGTGTCGCGTTGCGGGTTGACGTTGAGTCTTCTGAAGTAGGCCCGAAGGTAGCTGCGTAGGACGGTCAGCTTGGCCTTGCTATGCGACTCCAGCTCGGGTGGCGGTTCGTCAGGATGCCACTTGAATTGCATGGGGACGTTCCTCCTTGAAGTCCTTGAAGTGCAGGGGCATCGCGTTGTGCTCGACGCCATCCAGCATGCGACCGCCGGCTTTGGGAGTCTGGCCACCCCACTGCTTGAAGAAGAAGGGAACACCGGTGGCCTCGCATTGGTCGCGAACGTCACGGGCCCAATCGAGGTGTAGGAGGCGCGCGTTGGGGCCGCTCTCACCACCGACGATCACCCAGGAGATTCCCTCGAGGTCGAGCGTGCCGACCGGGCCGAGCAGGGGTTCAATCGAAAGGAAGCGAATGGCCGCCGGGCTCGCCTGCAGGTGGCGAATGCGGGCGGCGCCCTCGGCGTCTTCGACGGAGACTCCGCACCAGATGTGCGCCGGGACCCGCGAGCTGGGATAGCGGGCGCGCAGGTAGTTGCGCATGAGCGAACTGCGTTTGGTAAGTACCTGGTAGACGTGCTGGTCGGCTGTCTCCATCTCGGTGAAGACCTGATCGACGAAGGCGCGCGGGATCTGACGGTGGAACAGGTCGCTCATGGAGTTGACGAAGATCATGCGGGGCTTACGCCATCGGGACGGCTGATCGAGGCGCGATGGCCAAAGGCGGAGGTCGAAGCCCTGTTCGTACGGATGCCCCCGGACGCCCCGCCACCGTTCGGCGAATCGTGCCGCATAGCAGTTGTCGCACCCGCGGGTGATCTTGGTGCAGCCTGTGACGGGATTCCAGGTCGCATCGGTCCATTCGATGGCAGAGTGGTCAGCCATGGTGGCAAGTCCTCCGTTGCGGGTCTTTCGACCGCCGCCCGGTTACTGTACATTTTAACAGTAGTCGGGTTCGCCGTGCAGTCTGGCGAGATCGGCCGTGGGCGAGGCTAGGATAGCTGCGCAGGGAGCGCCATGCATGGCTGCGTGTCGATCTGGTGGCGCGGGACGCCAAAGGTCGTCTCGGCCGACGTTTCCGCAGTTTGGCGGCCCGTCGAGGCGCGGGTAGTCGCTCGGGCGGAGCACTCGCCCGCGCACCGTCTCGCCGCCCTCCATCGGCGGCCCCCGCCGAAGCCATGTCGGTCCACCTCGCCGACATCACGCGGGTCGGCGTCGTGCACGCAGAAGCGGCGCATGAAGGCCTCCGTCAGGCTGTCCTCGCGCTCGTCAGGCGATTCGCCGGCAAGGCGCAACGCCCGGGGCCAAACCCCTACGTCGATCCAGCTCCCGGACGTGAGACGCGGCGGCACGAAACTCAGGTCGATGTCGCACGCATCCCGCATCCATCGCGACTTCGCCGGCGGGCGTCCATGCAGGATGATCGACGCCCATGGAAGGTGTCGACACGAAGCTCGCGAACGGCCCCCAACGCGCCCCCGGGACGGCGACCCCGCGCGCGTTGAGCGCCCCGCGGGAGGCGTGCTATCGTCGGGCGGCGACGCCGGTCCGCACGATGTCCCGCGCTGCCAACGCCGGAGGATCCAGCCATGAGCGAACCCGCCGTCCCCGTCCCGCCGAGGGTCGTTGAGTATCCCTCTTCAGATGGACGGCCGGTGGCGGAGACTCCCCTGCACTACGACCGCCTGCGCGACGCGGCGACGGCGCTGCAGATCCGCTACCAACGCCGCGCCGAGGTGTTCGTCGGCGCCAACATGTTGGTCTACGACACTCCGGGGGACAAGCGCCGGCACCTGAGTCCCGACGTGTTCGTCGCGTTCGGCGTGGGCAACCACGACCGCGAAGTCTACAAGCTGTGGGAGGAGCGTTCGCCGGCGTTCGTGCTGGAGATCACGTCGAAAGGCACGCACGGGGAGGACGTGGGCGCAAAGCGGCGGCGCTACGCGGAGTGGGGGGTGGCGGAGTACTTCCTGTACGACCCGCGCGGGGAGTATCTCGATCCGCCGCTGCAGGCGCTGTCGCTGGTCGGGCGGGGATACCGCGCGATGTCCGAGCGCGTGTTGCCGAATGGCGCGCGGGGCCACTTCAGCGAGGCGCTGGGCCTGTGGCTGTGGCTGCGCGACGGCGAGTTGCGCCTTTACGACCCGGCGACCGGGGCGGATCTGCTGACGCCCGCGGAGCAGGTCGCCCGCGCCGAGACGGAGGCCGTCCGTGCGGAGACAGAGGCCAAAGCCCGCGCCCGCGCCGAGGCCCGCGTCCGCGAGCTTGAGGCCCGGCTGCGCGAATCGTTAGGAAACTCCGATCGTACAGGACGCCGTCGCGGGAGACGGGACCCCACGCCAGGAACTTCAACGCGAAAGAGGCGGCTCACCAAGGGCGGTCTCGGCAACCGCTGATAGCGCAAGGGCCTGCGAGAACCCTACAACTGCGTCTCGATCGGCAGCTCCGTGCTGTTCTTGATCTCCGTCACCGCGATGTGGGAGTGCAGTTCGCCGATGAACGGGTTGCTCAACAGGGTGTTGCGCGCGAACGACTCGTAGTGGGCGATGTCGCGCGTCACGATCTTCAGGACGTAGTCCCAGATGCCGGCCATGGTGTAGCACTCCACCACTTCCGGGTGCCGGGCGATGGCGGTCTCGAACTCCTCCAGCTTGCGGCGCCCGTCGCTGGTCAGGTTGACCGTGGCGAAAACCACCACTTCCATCCCGAGCGCTCGGCGGTCGAGCAGCGCCACCCGCTTCCGGATGTAGCCCGCCTGTTCGATGCGGTTGATGCGGCGCCAGCAGGGCGACTGGGAGAGATTGAGCCGCTCCGCGATGGCCCCGGTGGTCAGGTTCGCGTCGTTTTGCAGCAGACGCAGGATTTCGACATCCGTTTTGCCCAGTTGTTGAGGCATCACACTCCCCAGTTGCGCTATCCGACGAATAATCTATGCGCCAATGGGAGAAATGTATAGCTAATCCGAATAGAAATCCGCGCCGCTGGGAGTAACATGGTTCTCGACAAGGTCCCGCGAGATCAGATGGCCATGGCAACCCCGGCTCCCGTGCTGCAGCCCGTCTCCCTCGACGACAAGTACGCACTGGAGCGGGGACGGGCCTACATGACCGGCATCGAGGCGCTGGTGCGCCTGCCGATCGTGCAGCATCAGCGGGACCGCGCCCGCGGGCTGAACACGGCGGCGTTCATCTCCGGTTACCGCGGGTCCCCGGTCGGCGGTTTCGACCAGGCCCTCTGGCAGGCGGGCCGGTGGCTCGACGAGCACAACATCCACTTCAATCCCGGCCTGAACGAGGAACTCGCGGCCACGGCGGTCTGGGGGAGCCAGCAGACCAACCTGTTCGCCGGCGCCAGGTACGACGGCGTCTTCGGCATGTGGTACGGCAAGGGCCCCGGCGTCGACCGCAGCGTGGACGCCTTCAAGCACGCCAACGCCTGCGGCACCTCCCGCTACGGCGGGGTGCTGGCCATCGCCGGGGACGACCACGCGGCCAAGTCATCGACCCTGCCGCACCAGTCCGAGCACATCTTCATCGGCGCCTCCATCCCGGTACTCAATCCCGCAAACGTGCAGGAAGTGCTCGATCTCGGCATCTACGGGTGGGAACTGTCGCGCTACAGCGGTTGCTGGGTGGCGATGAAGGCCATCACGGACAGCATGGACTCCGCCATCTCCGCCGTCGTCGATCCGGACCGGGTCGACGTCGTCGTACCGGAGGACTTCGAGCTTCCCGAAGGCGGCGTGCACGCGCGGTGGCCGGACTCCTGGCACGAGCAGGAGGTGCGTCTCAACCGGTACAAGATCTACGCGGCCCGGGAGTTCGCCCGCGTCAACGGCCTGAACCGCATCGTCCTCGACAGCCCCAACGCGCGCTTCGGCATCATCACCACCGGCAAGGCGTACCTGGACGTGGTGCAGGCCCTGGAAGACCTCGGCATCGACGAGGCGACCGCCGCCCGGATCGGCCTGCGCGTCTTCAAGGTGGGCATGAGCTGGCCGCTGGAACCGGTCTCCGCCCACGCGTTCGCCGACGGGCTCGAAGAGATCCTCGTGGTCGAGGAGAAACGCTCCATCGTCGAGGACCAGCTCACCGGCCAGCTCTACAACCAGCCGGTGGCCAGGCGTCCGCGCGTAGTCGGCGAGTTCGACGAGCACGGGCAGACTCTCCTGCCCAACTACGGCGAACTGACGCCCGCCATGGTCGCCCGCGCCATCGCCGGCCGCATCGGCCGCTTTCACGACTCCGACGCCATGCGCGCCCGGCTCGCCTTCCTGGAACACAAGGAGCGCTCCCTGGCGCGGCCCCGCAAGACCGCCGAGCGCACGCCCTACTTCTGCTCCGGTTGCCCGCACAACACCTCCACGCGGGTTCCGGAGGGCAGCCGCGCGGCCGCCGGCATCGGCTGCCACTACATGGCCACCTGGATGGCCGACCGCTCCACCGCCACGTTCACGCAGATGGGGGGCGAAGGCGCCGCCTGGATCGGCCAGGCGCCGTTCACCGACACGCCGCACATCTTCCAGAACCTGGGCGACGGCACCTACAACCACTCGGGCATCCTGGCCGTTCGCGCGGCCCGGGCGGCCGGCGTCTCGATGACCTACAAGATCCTCTGCAACGACGCCGTCGCCATGACCGGCGGGCAGCCGGTGGACGGCGAGTTCTCCGTCGGCAACCTGGTCCACCAGTTGCGTGGCGAGGGCATCGAGCGCATCGCCCTGGTCAGCGACGAACCCGGCGCCTGGCACGGACAGTTCCGGGACGTGCCCGGGTTCACCCTGCACCACCGGGACGAGATGGACGCCCTGCAGCGGGAACTGCGGGAGTTCAAGGGGGTCTCGGTGCTGGTCTATCAACAGACCTGCGCCGCGGAGAAGCGGCGCCGACGCAAGCGCGGCCTGCTTGCGGACCCGCCCAAGCGCGTGTTCATCAACGAGGAGGTCTGCGAAGGATGCGGCGACTGCAGCCGCGCCTCGAACTGCCTCTCGGTGGTGCCGCTCGCGACGGAAGCCGCAAGCGCAAGATCGACCAGAGCGCCTGCAACAAGGACTACAGTTGCGTCAACGGATTCTGCCCGAGCTTCGTGACCGTCCACGGCGGCGAACTGGCCCGACGCCCGGGCGTCGCCGGCTCCGTCGGCGACGCGTTCGGCGATCTGCCAGAGCCGCGGTTGCCGGACATCGACGCGCCCTGGAACGCCATCGTCACCGGCGTCGGCGGCACGGGCGTGCTGACGGTCACCGCCATGGTCGCCATGGCCGCGCACATCGAGGGCAAGGGCTGCGCGACCATGAACCAGACCGGTCTCGCGCAGAAGTTCGGCGCCGTGGTCAGCCACGTGCGGGTGGCGAACCGGCAGGACGACATCAAGGCCGTGCGCATATCGGCCGGCGAGGCGGACCTGATGCTCGGGTGCGACCTGGCCGTGGCCTCCGGTTTCGAGGCGCTGGCGAAGGTCCACGCCGGACGCTCGAACGCCGTGGTGAACTGCGCGGAAACGCCCAACGCCGCCTTCGTGCTGAACCCGGACGCCGAGTTCCTCACCGCGGAGATGCAGCAGACCCTCCGCGAGGAAGTCGGCGAGGACCGCTGCCACTTCATCGACTCCACCGCCATCGCCACCGAACTGCTCGGCGACTCCATCGCGGGCAACCTCTTCCTGCTCGGATTCGCCTGGCAGCGGGGCCTGGTCCCCGTCAGCCGCGAGGCGCTCGAGCGGGCCATCGAGATCAACGGCGTCGCGGTCGACTTCAACAAGCAGGCCTTCCTGTGGGGCCGCCGCGCCGCCCACGAACCCGAGCAGGTCACGCGCCTGGTCGGGAAGGCGCTCGACAAACCCCGCCGCCTCGCGCTCGACGAACTGGTCGCCGACCGGGCGGACCGCCTGACGGCGTATCAGAACGCCGCCTACGCGCGGGACTACACCGACTTCGTCCATCGCGTACGCGAGGCCGACCACCACCCCGAACACGAGCTGACCCGGGCCGTGGCCCAGGCCCTGCACAAGCTGATGGCCTACAAGGACGAGTACGAGGTGGCGCGCCTCTATACGGACGGCGCGTTCCGGCGCAGGCTGCAGGCGCAGTTCGCGGGCGACTACAAGCTGCGCTTCCACCTCGCGCCGCCGCTGCTGGCGCGGAGAGACCCAAACACCGGCCACCTGACCAAGCGGGAGTTCCCCGGCTGGACCCTCCGCGTACTCGGCGTGCTCGCGAAACTCCGGTTCCTGCGCGGCTCCGCCTTCGACCTCTTCGGACGTTCCGGGGAACGGCGGCGGGAGCGGCAGGACGTCGCCGACTACCGCACCCTGCTCGGCGAGTTGCTGCCGGACCTCACCGACGCCAACTACGCGGCGGCCGTGCAGCTCGCCGAGCTACCCTTGCAGTTGCGCGGTTTCGGACACGTCAAGGACGACAACCGTGACCGGCTGAAGCCGCAGCGCGACGGGCTGCTCGCCGCGTTCCGGGGAGAGAGCCCGGTCAGGATCGTCGACGAGGCCGCCTGAAGCCGCTCGTATCGGACCAGCGTTGACCGATCTTTAGCACGGAAAGATTGTCTAATCTTTCCTTACAAATGACGCTTTTCGCCTATCATAAGGAAAGATTTGATAATCTTTGGTCGTAATGACGACCGTCCCTCAGATCGGCGAAATCCCCGGTTCCCTCACCCGAGACGCGTTCTGGGAGTTGCTCGGGCACGTGGAGCACGCCCAGCTCGACTTCAAGCGGGGCGTTGCGACCGATGTCCGCGACACGATCGCCGCGATGGCGATGACGGAGGGCGGCTTGATCGTCCACGGCGTGGACGACCAGCGGCGCATCGTCGGCTGCCCGCTATCCCAGAACACGCAGGACCGGATCACGCGCATCGCCATGGAGTGCGGCGTGGATGTCCAGGTTCGCCAGGTGACCGTCGCGGACGTGGCCCTCACCATCACCGCGGTTCCCGCCGTCCGCAGCCGGATCGTGACAACCCCGGACGGGCGGTTGCTGCGGCGTGTCGGGGGCGACTCTCAGCCGCTACGGGGCGACGCCATGGCCCGCTTCGTCCGCGAACGGGAGCAGCGCTCCGCGGAAGACCAACCCGTCGTGAGTGTCGTGGCGTTCGACCCGTCCGCATTCTCGGTGGCAGCGATCAACGAAGCGCTTCTAGCTGACGGTCGTCCGGCGATCGACGCCGGGCGCGTACCGCGTGCCCTCGAGGACCTTCGCGTCGCAATCCCCGCGTCGCCGCCCCTGGATCTGCGCGTCCTTCGCGCCGCGGTCGTGCTGTTCGCGAATGATCCCCGTGACGTGCTCCGGGGCGCCGCCGTCCAGCTTGTCCGGCGTTCCGGCACGGGGCCTCGGAGCGGGCCCTCGATCGAGCGAGCCGAGTGCGCCGGCCCCCTGGCAGAGACCGTCGCGTGCTCCATGGACTTCATCTCCCGGCACGGCGGCGGGTTGGAGGTCGTGACAGGGAGCCGCAGGGAAGCTCTGCCGGCTTATCCGCCGACGGTGGTCAGGGAAGCCGTGGTCAACGCTCTTGCGCATCGGGATTACGCATTGGCCGGTGCGACCGTGGACGTCACGGTGTGGGACGACCGGGTCGAGGTCAGGAGCCCGGGCGGTCTGCCCGGACACATCACGGTCGACAACATGCGCGGGGAACACTACAGCCGGAATCCGCGGATCATGCGGGTGCTGAAGACGCTCGGCTACGTGGAGGAGTACGGTGAGGGGGTTGATCGGATGTTCCGCGAGATGGAGGCCCGACTCATGGAACCGCCGATCTTCGAAGCGACCGCCGCTTCCGTGACGGTGACGCTGCGCAACAGCGTGCTGGTCGACGTCGACGACCAGGTCTGGCTCAGCCAGATCGGCGTTGACGGGCTCGGGCGTAACGAGGCCCGCGTGCTGGTCGCGGCCCGTCGCCGGGGCGCCGTCACGCCGCGGTCATTGCGCGCGTGGATTCCGGAGACGGAGGTCGATGCGATGCTGGCACGAATGGTCTCGAAAGGACTGTTGCGCCGCGTTGGCGTTCGTGGCGGCTCGCGTTACGTACTTTCGGACACGACCATCGCCCGGGCGGGGGCGGGACCGCCCGACGACCGGCAGGTCCACCGGCAGGCGCTGCTCGACGAAATCCGTCACCGGGGCAGCCTGTCGTCCCCGGAGGGCGCGATGCTTATCGACCGGGACGCCGCCTACGCCCGTGCCCTGTTGAACGAGCTTGCCGAAGCGGGGTTGGTCCGGGCGGAGGGGCGGACGCGGGCGCGGCGCTACTATCCGGATTGACAAGCACGGGCAGGCCCCGCTCACCACAACACGGAATGTTGCAGGGCGGTGGCAACATTGGTCCAATCCCCGGCGAAACAACCTGGAGCGTTCATCGTGGCTGCCCCGACTCACCACCCGTTCGGCAATCGCCGGACCTTCCTCAAGTCCGTGATGGCCGGCGCCGCCGCCGGCGCCTTCGCACCGCCCTTCGCACCGAAAGGCCACCTGGCCTTCGCCGACCAGGTAGCGCTCCTCTCCGACGAGGAGCGGCGGCGCCTGCTGGAGCTCGCCCACTTCGGCCGCAAGGCGCCCGCCTCCGGCAAGCAGGGCATGGTCATCTGCTCCCACCCGCTGGCGACCCGCGCCGGCGTGGACGTGCTGAAGGCCGGCGGCAACGCGGCGGACGCGGCGCTCGCGACGTCCATCTGCCAGACCGTCGTCGAACCGCACATGACGGGCATCACGGGCGTGCTCTCGATGCTGTACTTCGATGCGGCGACCGGCGAAACGACTTACGTGAACGGCAGCGCGGCACGCCCCGAGGCGGCGCTCGACGGGTTCTCCCCGGCCGACCTCGCCACGGGCCGCGGGGTTGCCGTGCCTGGTTTCTGGGCCGGCTTCGAGGCGGCGCATGCGCGCCATGGACAAGCCTCGCGGGAGACCGTCATGGAAGCGGCGATCGGCTACGCCCGGGACGGCTTCGAGATCCATCCCTTCCTCTGGGGCGAGATCTTCGTCGAGTACGGCAAGATCGGTCGTACCCCCCAGGGCCGCGAGATCTTCTCCCGCAACGACACCCTGCCGCGGCCGGGCGACCTGCTGGTGCAGGAGCGCGCCGCCGACACGCTGACGGCGCTGCTGGAGGGCGGCAACGACTACTTCTACCGGGGCGCCTTCGCCCAGGAACTCGTGGATGTGGTGCAGGCCGCCGGCGGCGTCCTCACCCTTGAGGACATGGAACGGTACGAGGCCCGCTGGCAGCCCGCGGCCGAGGGCAACTATCGCGGCTACAGGGTACTCGGCTCGCCGCCGCCGGACCACGGCGGCTCGCACCTGATCGAGATCCTCAACATGGTGGAACTGCTGGACCTGCAGAAGCTGGGTCCGCCGACGGAGTCCGCCGAGACGCTGTTCCACATGGTGCGCATCGCCAACCAGGTCTATCTGGACGGGTTCAAGCAGCACGACCCGGCGACCCACGAACTGCCGCTGGAGCTGATCCTCAGCAAGGACTACGCGCGCATGCGGTTCGACCTGATGCAGATGGACAGCAAGGTCGACGCCGGCCCCGCGGCGCCGCCCGCGGGCAGCAACCACGTGACGGCGGTGGACGCGAAGGGCAACGTCGCGACCATCCTGCACTCCTGCATGTCGCTGCCGTGGTCGAACGGGCTCTTCGCGGGCGGTGTGACGGTCGTGGCGGCAGGCGCCCACTACATGCGCGTGATGCCGGGTCCCGGCGACCGCATCTCGGCGTACGTGTGCCCGAACATCGTCTTCGACGGCGAGCGGCCGATACTGGCGTCGGGTTCGCCGAGCGTGAGCCTGTTGCAGAATATCCTGCAGAACACGACGAACATCCTCGACTTCGGCATCCCGATCGCGGAGTCGGTCAACCGGCCGCGTTTCGGAGGCGGGTCCTACACCAGCCCGGGCAAGCTGCTGGTGGAAGTCGATCTCGACGAGAACGTGCGCAAGGCCGCCGCAAAGCGCGGCATCGCCTGGGACGTGGTCAACCCGTGGAACTGGCACCACGGCTCGTTCGAGGGCATCTTCCTGGACGCCGACGGCACGGCCCACGCCTGCGGCGACCCGCGCCGGAACGCCATGGCATTGGCGGTCTGACCGCCGAGACTACCCGCTGCCGACCTCGAGGATCTCCGCAGGACTCGTGTAAGTGTCATTGAGGTTCTCCAGGAGCCATTCCCTGTCGTCCCGCCGCGGCAGCGTCAACGCCGGTTCGCCTTTCGTGGCGATGCGATAGTAGAGCCGCGCGTCTTCAAGGTCGGTGATGCCGATCTTGACGGGCGGCAGACAATGCAGCAACGCGTAGTCGTCCCAGATGACCAGGTCCCCCTCCGCGTGCAGGTGGTTGTAGCGGAACCTTGCTTGGAGGCAGTGCGCCTCGAGCTCGTCCAGAAAGACCTTCGTCTCCGCCTTGCTCATGCCCTCGATTCGCGGCGGGGGGATGTCTTGCAGGACGAACCTGCTGCCGTAGACCGGTGAGTAGATCATCCTGCGTCCGCTGCGAGGATTGGTGCGTATCAGTGGGCAGTAGTAGCCCCTGCCTTCGACGTCGTCTCCCGGTCTCTCGTACTTCACCATCCTGATCTTCTCGAGCCGGTCCCGCTCCGCGCCTGGCAGGGCTTCGAACGCCGCAACGGTGTCGGCGAAGGCGGTCTCGGCGTTCAGCGGGAGATTCCGTTGCCGCAAGCGCACCAACCTCGCATCGGTCGTGTGGAAATGCTCCATGCCTTCCGGCAGGTCGGGATGCCTGTAGAAGGTGTCGTAGTCGACTTCGGGATAGCTGCCGAGCCAGTTGCCGGAGGCCGAATCCCGCGCCGCGGGGTGCTTGTGGACCAGGAACATCGTGGTATTGCAGGCAATCCGCTCATGGTCCTGGTCCGTGTGCCACAGCACCTCGCAGCGCACCTTGTCGGAGATGTCCTGCCTCGTGGGACTCCCGGTCCTCGGCCGCGGCGTCAGGACCCGAACCGAGCCTTCCGTGACCGGTTCGACGTTCGTGACCGTGTAGATCGCCGAGGACTCGGCCGGGATCGGCAGGTGCTCGAGCCGTTCGTCCTCCGAGCCGGCAATCTGGGCCAGGGCTTCGTTGACGGCATCGCGGACACCGTCGGTGACTCGCTTCGGAACGGGTTGTGGCGCACCGAAGTGATTCGCGAAACGCTCGAAGTGCGCCAGTGAGACGCGCCCGAGATCCTGACCGGAGAAGACGACGATCGAGTGCATGCTCAGGGCGTCGATCAGGTACGCCGCCTGCTCGGCACGCAGGCGCTGCGCGACATCCACCCCGTGGAAGCGGCGGCCTATTCCCGTCGGAGCGAGCGGACCTTCCATGGCGGCCTGCGGACCGAAGAGTTCCTTCAGACGCGCTTCGTTCAGGGGGTCCTCGTCGCGGGTGTAGGCACGGGAGAAGAGACCCTGCCGAGCACCGAAGACCTCCTCGGCCGTCGCCGCTGCGCGGACGGGGTTCGATGACGGCCCCGTCATGGATGGCGTAGCCGCCCGGCGATTCCGCGCAGCGTGTCCGCCAGCCCGGTTCGCCGTTTCGTTGCGATATCCCCGCCGGCAAGGGTTGCCTGCACCGCCGCCAACGCATCGAGCCGGTCGGCCAGCTCCAGGTCACCTGTACCGTCCTGCAGCGCGGCAGCCGCAAGGTCCAGCGCCGCATCCAGGTCCGCCCGGGACGCGTCCTCGAACCCATCGCTGCGAACCAGTTGGTCAAGATAGGCCCGGGCCACCACCGGTTCGGCCGGCCAGTCGAAGCTCCGTTGCCGCTGGGGATTGAACTCCCGGCCCTGGTCGGCGAGTACGGCCGCCGCAATCTCGTTCCGGGAAAGGAAGTCGCTCGGCAGGAGCGACAGCACGTCGAGCCCGCGGACGATCTCGGTACCGTAGATCTTCCCGTCGTACCAGTACGCGGACCAGTATCCGCCTAGCACCAGGTGTTCCTCGTCGACGGGGCCGCGGTCGAAGTAGGCGATCTCCACCGGCTTGGCCGAGTCCGTGAAGTCGATCACCGAGATGCCCCCCTGGTACCAGGCCTGGACAAAGATGTCGCGCCCCGGCACCGGCACCACGGAGCCGTTGTGCGCCACGCAGTTCTCCTGCTCGTTCTGCGGCGCCGGAATCTTGAAGTAGCTCCGGAACTCGAGCTTCCCGTCGACGATGTCGAAAATGGCGTTGGCGCCCCAGTCGAGCGGGTCGTAGGCGCGGCATCGCGGCATCATGCCGCCGCCCCACTCGTCGGTGAACAGCACCTTCGTGCCGTCGTTGTTGAAGGTCGCGGAATGCCAGTACGCGAAGCCCTTGTCGACCACCGCATCCATACGGGTCGGGTTCAGCGGATCGGAGATGTCGAACAGGATGCCGTTACCCGCGCAGGCCCCGGCGGCGATGTTCCGCGCCGGGAACACGGTGATGTCGTGACACTGGTCGGTGGCGGGGGTCTCCTGGGTATGCTCACCGTGGTCGCCGCCACGCCAGAGACCGGCCAGCGTGCCGTGTTCGGGGTCGGCGAACACCGCGGGGCTGTGCACGATGCGCGCCCTCGAAGGATCCTTGACCGGGACCTCGATGACATCGATGCGGAAGAGCGCCGTCCGGTAATCGCCCGGCGTCTCGTCGATGCAGCCCGCCAGTTCGTCCTCTTCGCGAACCGTGCGAACGCCCGAGTTGTAGACGATGATCTTCTCGTCGTCGGCGGCGACCACCGAATGGGTGTGCGAGCCGCGGCAGGTCTGGACGGCCCCCACCTGCACGGGCCGGCCGAGGTCGCCGATGTCGAAGATGCGGATACCCTGGAACCGGTCGCCGCTCACGTCTTCGGCAATGCCCTCGAGGCCGCAGTCGAGCCGTCCCCGCGTCTCCTCCACCGACATGATGAGCAGGTCGCCGACGACCGAGACATCGCCCTGGCCGCCCGGGCATACCACCGAACTGAGTTGTTGCACCGAACCGTCGTCGGCGAGCCGGTAGATGTTGAAGCCGTGGTAGCTGCCGGCAAACAGGACATCGTCCCGGAAGGCCATGTCGGTGTTGGAGAAACTGAGCAGCGGCGCCCGTTCCCAGTCTTCGTCTTCTTCCTCCTCCTCCGCCTCCTCCGCGTCCTCCGCTTCCTCCTCGTCGGCGCCGGCGGCGTCCTCAGACTCTTCGTCCGCGGGCTGCTCCGGCGGCAGGCTGGCGGGATTGTCCGGGTCGAAGAACCCGGGGGGCCTGGGCGTCGAAGCGAGAAGCGCCAGGTTCAGCGTCGCCTGCTCCGCGTCGTCGAACCCAGCCTTGAGCCCCGCGCGCGGGTCATCCGAGAGCGTGATGAGCACCGCGTGCATGCGCTCGATTTCCGCGGTCTGATCGTTGGTGACGTCCGTGGTGAACTCGAAGAGTACGGGGTCGTACGCCGCGCCCGGCCGTTCGTGCAGTTCCTCGACCATCGTCACCGCGCCTTCGTGATGCGTGATCATCAACTGCAGGAAGAGCCGGTCGAATGCCGTGCCCGTCGCGGCGGCGAGATCGGCCATCTGCTTCGGCGTGGCCATGCCGGCCATGCGATGGTCG
Source organism: Pseudomonadales bacterium (assembly GCA_022825925.1). Lineage (GTDB taxonomy): Bacteria > Pseudomonadota > Gammaproteobacteria > Pseudomonadales > Azotimanducaceae > VXNE01. The sequence continues at coordinate 40,732 of JAJDVW010000041.1, forward strand.
GTGTGCATGGCGCCGTGGTCCGACGGATCCGGCACCGCCTCGCCGCGGTCGCGAAGCCATTGCTCCATGAACTCGATCTCGTCCCGCTGGGAGAGATTGATGCGGCCGGCCGCGTCGGCGAGTTCCGGCCGGTTCGTGCGGTCCGCCACCAGTGCAGCCATCTGCACGGCCTGGTGGTGGTGCGGAATCATGTCCTGCATGAAACGGACATCGTCGATCGAGTAACTGCTGACGGCGACGTCGATCGCCTGTTCGGCGGTCAGCTCCCGCGCCGGTTCCCCCGGCTTGCCCGGCTGCACGATGGGGGCCTGGTCCGCGGCGAGGGTTGCCGCCAGCAGCAGCATCGCGCCCGCCGCCGAGCAGCGCAGTTGCCGCAACTCCGGTTCGTGCAGAGGAAACCTCAACCCCGACATCCTTACGGCCCTGCGGCCCCGGGCATCGGGCCTCCGAGACGCTCCTCAAAGAACCGCCGCTGCCGCTTGACGATGTAGGGATGCGTGGCGGCGCCGCCGTGGTTCGCGTCGGGTACGACGTAGGACGTGAAGTCCTTGTCCGCGTCGATCAGCGCATCGAAGATGGCCATCGCGGCCCGGAACGGCACGTTCTCGTCGACCTCCCCGTACACCAGCATCAGGTCCGCCTCGAGGCGGTCGATGATGGCGATGTTGCTCGTCAGTTCGTGGACGTCGCGGTCGCTGCCCGGGACGCCGAAGAAGCGCTCCACCGAGATGCCGGACGTGACGGAGTGCAGGTATTCGTGGGGGCCGACATGGGAGACGACCACGTCGAAGAACCCGGGGAACAGCAGGGCGGCGCGCAGGGAGCCGTAGCCGCCGAACGATGCGCCCGTGATGCCGACCCGGCTCGTGTCCATGTAGGGCCGGTCGACCGCCACGTTCTCGATGGCGGCCTTGTGGTCCGCGGCGCCGAAAAGGTCCTCGGTGCCCGAGAACGCGTACCGGAAGTCCCGGTCGCGGCGCGTGGTGCCGCGGCCGTCCACGGCCACCACGACGAAACCCGCCTGGGCCGTCGCCTGTGCGTCGCGCGTCGTGATCGCCGCGAAGTTGTCGAGGAACGTGTGCGGCCCGGAGTCGATCTGCGGTCCGGGGTAGGTCTGGTCGACCACCGCGTACTTCCGGGAGGGATCGAAGTCGAGCGGCTTGAAGAGCGCCCCGTAGAGGTCCGTCTCCCCGTCCGCCGCCTTGACGACGAACCGTTCCGGGGGTTGCCAGCCCGTCGCGAGCAGGCGGGACGCATCGGCGCGCAGCACCTCGGAGACGAGGTTGCCGTCGCGGTCCCGGATCACCATCGCCGGCGGCTGCTCGAGGGTGGAGAAGACATCGACGAAATAGTCGCCGGACGGTGAGAACTTCGAGAGCGAGCCGAACCCGACGCTGACCGGCAGGGCGTAGCGGAAGAACTCGTGGGCGGCGTCCTCGGGCGTGAGCAGTTCGGCGTCGCCGCCGTCGAACGAGGCGCGGTAGAGGTGCGCGAAGTAGGGATTGCGTCCGTCTTCGCGCCCGCCCGCAGTGAAGTAGACCTCCCGCGCCCCCTCGTCGACGCGGATGACGTCGAAGACCACGCCGCCGTCCGTGACCTGGTTCTTCAGTTCGCCGGTGCCCGCATCGTACAGGTAGAGCTGTCCGGCGCCCGAACGCTGGGAGTACCAGAGCGCCTCGGAACCGTCGGCGGTGACGTGGAAGTTGGGGGCGTGGTAGTCCCGTGCCGAGAACGCGTAGAAATGGGCTTCGCTCTCCTCCACGACCGTGCGCACGGCGCCGGTGTCGAGGTCCATGGCGGCGATGCCGTAGGTCTGGCCTCCGTGGTCCGCGGTGACGAAAAACAGTTCCTTGCTTGCGAGGGGTGCCCCCTCGCGCTCCCCGGCTGAGGGCTCTCCGTCCAGGTGCCACCACAGGACGTTCGCCCCGAAGTGCATGGGCGCGAAGTCCTGCAGGCGCGCCGGGTCGATGTCGGCCCGCACGGTGCGGCCGGTCTCCGTGTCGATGACGGTGATCTCCCTCGGCGGCGCCGTCTTCTCGGCCGCCACCAGCACCCGGTCCAGGTGGACCGCGGTGAAGGGCAGGTCGGGGGGCAGGTGCTCCTTGATGTAGGAGCGCTTCGGCACGGCGCGCAGGTCCACGCGCATGGCGGCCACGTAGCGGCTGTCGGGAGACCAGTTCACCGAGACGATCGGCGCCGGTTCGCCGGACCGGCGGCGTTGGATCCGGTTCAGTTCGAAACCGAGGTGTCCGTAGGCGAAACCGTCCTCGCCATCGGTGGTGAGCTGGGTCTCCTCACCCGAATCCAGGTCCCGGACCCAGAGGTTGGCGGCGCGGACGAAGGCGGTGCGCGTACCGTCAGGAGAAGGGCGCTCGGCGGGCGACGCCGGCGGCGATTCGTCCTTCGCGCACTCGGCGGCATCCGCGGAGCAGGCGAACACGCCGCTCGCCGTGGTGACGACCAGGCCGTCGCCGTCCAGGCCGAGCGAGACGATCGGCAGGCTGTCCGCATCGGCCTCCGCGAGTCCGGCGTCGGCAAGCGCCGCTGCGAGACGGGCGTGATCGAATGCAGGCTCTTTCTCGCCCGACGCAGCATCCACCACCACGAAACGGGCGCCGTCGCCGGTCTCCTGCCTCATCCAGAACCGGTCTTCACCGCCGATCCAGTGGGCCTCCGGACGCAGGTTCTTCACGAGCGCCATCAGCGCCGCGGACTCGAATTCGGCGGGGTCCTGCCGCGCGTCGTCGCTGTCCGCCGCGCAGGCACCGGCCGCCCACCAGAAGGCAAGCGCCGAGACGGCGACGGATCGTGTGTGAGGTTTCATCGTGCTTCGTCCATCAATAGAGCGGCGGCTCGAGTTCCTCGGCGGCATCCGCGTACACCCACTTCAGGCCGTCCCCGATGATGATCGGCAACACGTCGAAGTGGTCCCGGTCGCGATACAGCCGTGTCTGCAGGGCCAGCGACGGGTATCGGCGCAGGAGCAGGTTTTCCGCGAACAGCACCGTCCGGCTGACGATGCGCTGCGCCGACATCGGGAGATTGTTGACCTCGAGGTCGCCGGCGCCCACGAAAACCCGGGCCGGCAGGTCGTCGTGGCCGGCGGCGTACTCCGCCTCCATGGTCAGGCTCAGCCCGTTGGTGCCGCTGCCGATGATGTAGCGGTCGAAGCCGCCGGGGCGCGCCAGCAACGCGTAGCCCGTGAACGCGCCGCCCGCGGAGTGACCTAGCAGGGCGTGGTCGTCCGCCATGCGGTACCGCTCCGCCAGCGCCGGGCGGAGCCGGTCGACGAGAAAGGCCAGGAACGCATCCCCCTTCACGTTGGCGAAGATGTCCGCGTCCGGGTCGACGCCCCACTGCGCCATCTCCTCGCGCATGTAATCCAGGGCCGGCCCGGGTTCCGACACCGACGACCCCGGCGGAAAGAGGTCGACGGTCCGCTTGGCGAGCCCCGCCAGGCCTTCTTCGCTGGGATGCCCCACCGCCACGACGATCAGTTCCGGGATGCGGTTGCCCGCCGCGTAGAAACCCACCAGGCCCACCGTCATGTCGAACAGGAGCGCGCCGTCCATGACCCAGAGCACGGGGTAGCGCTTGTCGGGCAACGCGTCATAGGTGGCCGGCAACGCGACAAGCACCTCGTGGTCGTAGTCGTAGCCCTCCGCCCGGTACTGCATGGCCGGCAACTGGGTCATGGCGTAGTGGGCGCCCTCCACCAGGAGCTGGTTCTGCTGGCCCCACGCGGCGCAACAGGCGAGCACGCCGGCGGCCGCGGTCGCGCGTATTCGTGCATTCATCATCGCTCTCCGGTCAGTCCATCCGGCTACGGGACCGCTCGACGCCGCTACCGAAACACTTCCGACAGCCACTCGTCGATCACGGCACCCTGCACGTCCGGCGCGGCGGCGTCCAGGTGATTCCTGCCGGGAATGATCCTGACATCCCAACCCGCGGCTTCGAGTTCCGCGCGGTTGCGGATGATCACTTCACCCATGTGGGTGAGGGGTTCGCCGTTCAGGGTGGGGAGGTCCTGGTCGCCGATCCAGCTCAGCCGCGGCATGTCCAGCGCGCCCTGGACCGCCCGGTCGTCGAAGCTCCGGAGCCCCTCGTAGTAGGTCAGGAACTGCCGGCCGTTCTCCGGCGCATCGGATTCGAGGCCGTACAGCGAGGCCGGACCCTCGGACATCGCGCGGGTGGTCGCGAGCATGTCATCGTAGATGCCGTCCATCACCGGGAAGCCGCCACAAACCAGCGCGGTCAGCCGGTCGGTGCGCAGGGCCAACTGCAAACCGGTGACGCAACCCCACGAGAACCCCGCGTAGGCGAACTCCGCCGCGCCGGCCGCATCCGCGATCGCCAGGTAGTCGCGCGCGACGGCCGACGGGGTGAGGGTATAGAGCTTCGGTTCGACGCCGGGATACTCGATGAAGATCAGCCGGTACTTCGAGCCCAGGGCGTCGATGTACGCCTGCTTCGCCCCGGCCATGAGCTCGAAGACCTCGGGCATCAACTCCTGCCCCGGCAAGGCCGCCGCACGGGCCGCCGCGGTGCCGGGCCCCAGGAACAGGAACCGTTCCCCGCTGCCGTGCACTTCGAAGTAGATCGAGGAGCCGTCGTGCGCTGTCGCCTGCCCCGCCTCGGCCATCGCCGGCGCCGTCATGCCGAGCATCACCGCCCCAGCCAACACCAATCGCCTCATGAGAATCCTCCTTACCTCCACACCTGTTCCGCCACGCGCATGTTGTTGCCGCCGAGCAGTCCGCGCAGCGCGCCGTCGTCCCAACCCAGCGTCAACAGCCGCTCGGCGATCTCCGGTATCCGCTCCGGCTCCACCATGCGCAATCCGCTTCGATAGCCCTTCTCCGGCGGGAACAGCTCCGGATCGGCCGCGATCAGGTCGTCCAGCTCCGAGGCGTCGAACACGTAATCGAGCCCGAGCCCGACGTGTTCCGGGCCCACGAGGTCCGCGACGTAGTCGATGTGGCGCACGATGGCGTCGGTCGAGTTGTCGTTGTCGCCCATGAAGAAGCCGATGCCGTTGACGTTGACGACACCGCCGCTCGCGGCGCACGCCTCGATCAGGTCGTCGGGGATGTTGCGCTCGTGGTCCCACAGGGCGCGCGGGTTGGAATGGGAGAAGATCACCGGGTTGGTCGAGTACTCGATCGCCTCCCGCGCCGTGCGGTAGCCGGTATGGCTGCAGCAGAGCACCATGCCCACGCGTTTCATCTCGTCGATCACGCGCCGCCCGAAGTCGGTGAGGCCGCAGTCGTCGTCCTGGCAACCGCCGCCGACGCGGTTGTTGCGGTTGTAGGCGATCAGCATCCATTTCACGCCCAGCGCGGCATAGGGTTCGACCAGTTCGGGCATGTCGTCGACGGCCACGGCGCCTTCCAGGTCGAAGGCGACACCGAGCTTGCCCTCCCGCTTGGCGCGATGCACGTCGCTGACCCGGTCGACCAGCAGGTAGCGTTCCGGGCGCCGCTGGATCCAGCTCCGGAAGGTGGCCAGCATCTTGAACCCGAAGTGCCAGGGGAAGTGGTCGAAGGAGACGTTGAGGCTCACGAACGAGACGCGGCTCTGCCGGTGTCGTTCGAGGTCGTCGAGGAACGAGACGTCGCCGGCCCGTACCGGCATGCAGGCGTGGTTGTCCCAGACGACCGCCTCGGCGAGCAGCTTCTCGAGACGGGGCGACATGCCTCCGCGGGTCTGGACGTTCATGAAAGCGGCGCCTCCCGACTGGCGGTTACGGAGTCTGTATTGAGGACGAGCTTAGCCCACTGCGTCCTTGGCAAGCGGACCGCCAAACCCCTTGGCGGCAATTTGACGACGATCGGAAGACGACGATGCAGCGCAGACATTTCCTTTCCGGGGCCGCAACGCTGGCCGCGGCTACGACCATTCCCGGCACTTTGGACGCACGGGCCGCCGATGCCCCCAACGTCACTCCCTCCAATGGGCCCTGGCCGCTCCGGGGATCGGAGAGCTTCGTCATCGACTCCGAGGCGGTCGGCGACCGCCTGGCGGTCGGCGTCTCGCAACCCGACACGGAGTTCCTGCAGCTCCTCGGCAGAACCGAGGAACTGCCCCCGCCGGACCTCGTCTACGTGCTGGACGGTTCCTGGGCCCTGGCGATCGCGGTGTCCATCGCCCGGTTGCAGCTCGTGGACCTGGTCAAACCCGGCTTCCCGCCCCTGGTGATGGTCGGCGTCGACTACCCGGAAGACCAGCCCAACGCCCGCACCCGGGACTACACCCACACCGACCTGGCGACGCCCCTGCAGCCCGGTGAGTTGCCCCCGGAGCAGACCATCGGCAGCGCGGACAACTTCCTGCGCTTCCTGGAGGAAGAGCTGGATCCGCTCATTCGCGCACGCTACGACGTGAGCGACCGGCCCGCCGGGATCCTCGGCGACTCCTACGGCGGCACGTTCACTTTTCATGCGTTCCGCCGCCAGTCGAAGCTGTTCGACAAGTACTTCCTGGGCAGTCCGGGGCTGTTCACCACCGGCGTCGACTACATCGGGGAGGTGCGGAAGCTGCTCGAGGGCGAACTCGTGCACGACACGAAGATGTACCTCTCGTTCGGCGCCATGGAGGCCAACGGCGGCGTACCGTTCTACGAGGACATGGGGCGCAACTACAACAGCCTCGTCAGCGTGCTCAACTCGACGCCGAACGACGGGCTCACGTTCGCATCGAAGATGTACCCGGGCCACACGCATACGACGATTCTCGCCCCGGCGATCAACGACGCGCTGCTCTATCTCTACGGGCCGCACCTGCCGCGGGGCTGACCAGATAACCGGGAAGCGGGAGGGTCCATGAACCGAAGGCAGCTCGTCCTGACCGCGGCGGGCCTGGCGCTGCTGCCCCAGGCGGTGCCGGTACGGGCCGCCGCGTCAGCCCCCGCATTGTCGGCGCGAACGCTGAGGCTGCTCGCCGAGAGCCCGATCGTGGACCTGACGGGCGCGAACTCGCCCATTCACGCGATCTCGATGCAGCCCGTCGGCTACGACCCCTGGATCGCGAAGTACAAGAAGGCGAACGTCACCTGGCTGTCCATGACGGCCGGGTCCGACTTCACCAAGACCACCGGCCAGATGCTGCACGTGCTTGCGGCCAACCGGCGCTACCTCCTGGAACGGCCGGACGAGTACGTCTTCGTGCGGAACGTCGCGGACGTGGCCCGCGCCAAGGCCGAGGGCAAGCTCGGGGTCAACTTCAACTTCCAGGGATCGACGCCCCTCGAAGGGGACATCAACCTGGTGGAGGTGCTGTTCGGGCTCGGCGTCGGGCACATGCTGCTCGCCTACAACGACAAGAACCTCGCCTCCGGAGGCAGTCACGACCACGACAACCCGGGCCTGTCGAACTTCGGCCGCGCCCTCGTCGCCGAGATGAACCGGGTCGGCATGGTCTGCGACGGCAGCCACATGTCGGAACGCTCGACCCTCGAGATGTGCGAGCACTCGACGGCGCCGGTGATCTTCTCCCACTCCTCCGCCCGGGCGCTGCGCGATCACGAGCGCAACATCAGCGACGGCCAGATCCGGGCGGCGGCCGGCACCGGGGGCGTGATCGGCATCAACGGCGTCTCGCTGTTCCTCTCGGAGGCGCTGTACGATCCTTCCGCGGAACAGATGTTCCGGCATGTCGACTACGTCGCGGAACTGGTCGGCGACCGGCACGTCGGGCTCGGCCTCGACCACGTACCCCTCATGGACGAACCGCTGCCGGTCGAGAACGTGGTCCCGCAGTACACGGAACTCTACGGCGAGGAACAGTATCCGCCGATGAACCGCCTGGCCATCGCCGGCCCGTCCGTGATCGCGCCGCTGACCGAACTGATGGTCGGTCACGGCTACACGGACGATCAGGTACGCGGCATCCTGGGCGGGAACTTCCTGCGCGTCTTCGGGCAGGTGTGGGGCAGCCAATCGTAGGGGGGAGCGCGCGAACGTGATCGTGACAGGGATCTCGGTCGCTACCGACGATGGTCGGCGGAGAGAGGGGTCAACGGTTCATTCGCCGAGGACATCGAGGGCCCCCACCAGGGGCAGCAACTTGAGCAACGTGGCCCGGAACTCCTCTGGCGTGGCGGCGACGATCTTCTTCGCCTTCCGCTCCCGCCACGCCAGTGTCTGAACCAGATTCGCGGCGACGACGGACGGTCGCTCGAGGTTGCCTATCGGCACCTCGGTTGAGCCGCCCCGAATGCTCGTGCTGATCGGACAGCAGATCAACAGGCCTGTCCGGCGGTTGTAGTCCCGGCTGCTCAGGACGAGTGCCGGGCGGTACTTGCCGATCTCCTTGCCCCGGGTCGGCTCGAAATCGAGCCAGACCACGTCCCCGCGGTCCGGGACATAGTCGTCGCCGGCCAACCTAGCCCGGATTTCTCACCACCGGCCGAAATGGGTCGGGAACGGGAGGTTCCGTTGGCTGCCATGAGTTGCGGTGGGGATTGAAACGGGTCGGAGGGCGAGGCTTGGCGGCTGGGGGCGCGAATCGGCCGCGGAAGTTA